>NZ_JAGYPE020000015.1:26663-95891 GCF_018343545.2 Neobacillus citreus
TAATTCTAAATATATTTCTGCTTCATTAGGTACGTTTGAGACTGTAACCGTCTTAGTGGTGGTTGTTGTGTTGTCCACAAAAAATTTTCGGCTAGGGCTAGAATTTAGATTTAAAGCGACAGTACTTGCTTGTACACTAACAGGAATGAGCCTTGTAAGTTGATTGTCATTTGCCAACTCCGTTACATAGAATCCCGCTGGCTTAGTTGCTACCGAAGTTGGCATATAGACAGCTACTAAAATCCTAACATCATTTCCATTCGGTTGTAGTGTATATGAATCCTGTTCGTTTACTTTTATTCCTGCCTGTTTAGATACAAATGTAATCGGTCTTTGTCCTCCAGTTTCAACTGCAAATAACTTAAATTTTGTTCCGGTATCTAATTTAAGTGTATAAGCATTTTTATCATCTGGATGATTCTGAATAGTGTTAATGATTAAGTCGTTGTATACTTCATTAGTAGAAGGAGGATAAGCCACAAATTTTTCTTTTGGAATACTTATTTTACCTCCTGCAATTACAGTAACACCTTCGGGTACCTTTGCTTCTCTAGTAGGAAACATGCTCTTAAAATTTTGACCCATTGGCTCAATTATTGTCATGTTTGATGATTGTGATTCTACTGCTACATCTGCCCATGTGTTGTTTTCAAAATAAGGCTTAATCAGTGTGGCTTGTTTCAGTGGAGAGTTTCTGTATTTCCTTGCTGCTAGAACTCCTATATAGTTATAATGTGCAGTCAAGCTCTCGAACGATGGACCATATACGTTAGTCATACGAACCCCAACGCCTTTATTGCTTACTATGTCCGCCATAGCGACTAATATTACTCCGCTACTTTCTCCACCAATATACATACCTCCGCCTTGTCTTAACTCAATGGTAGGTGTATTCGTAAAAGGATATAAAAATCCAATAGTATAAGTCAATGCTGTTGCATCTTCTGTATAGGAAACAACTGGATTTGGTTCACCATCAATTACAAATACGTATTTTAAGAAACTCTCACCTACACCATCTTCAAAAAGTGATTGGTTAAATGTCATATGAGTACTATCAACAAATTTACCAGTTATTGATTTAGTTAATCCATTTAATCTACTACGAACAAATCCGTACTGAGTTAAGTTAGCATTAAAATCATATGTCTCACAAAGTAATCCGTAAATGCGAGCATCATGAACATCTATATGTTCGAAAATGCTTCGCCCACCTCCATAATGCTCAATGCCATATAATTTCTGTTTCATGGCATCTACTTCCAACCAACCATTAAAATAGACACGCTGTTGGATTCGGATAACAGCCCTACCTGTTTTATTGGTTTTTATTACTGTCCTATTAAAGTGGTAAACCGTTTCTTTCGTGAAATGCAAAGTATCTACTATATAAGTCTTCGATCCAAATACAATAGGAAAACCGCTGTCAATAGCTGTCTGTATTGCGACTGTATCATCTGTCACACCATCCCCTACAGCACCAAAACTTTCAGCTGTTTTAGTATTAGTGTCTGCTACGGAAGCTCCTGGCTTCCAAATACCACCAGTATACTTTAATACATTTCCCTCTACTGGTGTAACAGTTGAAGTATCAACGTCAGTTAATCCATCTAGGGTTGATGCACCAGCAGATGTAGGAGTTGTCCATTCTAAATTTCCAGAAGCGGAGTTATAAGTTAGCACTTTACCAATATCACTTGAAACTGGTGCAACTAGTTTATCAAGTGTAGATTTATTAATATGAGTATGCAATTCAGTATAAGTGTGATTTCCTCCACCATTACCCGCAGGTACTCCAACCAATTTTTCATATACATAGAAATCAAATGGTCTGTCTGAAAACTTACGTCCATCTTCAAAAGTTGCTGTCCATTGATATTTATAAACTCCTTCAATCGTTAAATCAGAGGTTAATAACATAAATTGGCATTTCCCCGAAGGAATATCTAAAATTTCGGCAGTTTTAGTAATCAGCTCTTCGCCTCTTTTAACCGTCACAGTTATGGTTGCTCCGTCAAGATTCATGCCAGTATTAAAAGGAATAACCCTTCCGTTATCACCTTGGACGATTGTCATAAACAAATCTCCTTTCTGGTAAATTAAAAAGAACCCAAGTAGGACCCTTTTTTATACTATATGTTCATATACCAACGACGGTGCGCCCCTTGTCCAAATCAAACAACTAGATAAAGTTTTTATTGTTTGACAAATATGCATCCTTAAGCACATCCGGATAATTCCCTTCATAATGGTAAAGGAAATAACTTGTAATAGTTTCGGCATGTGTAATCGATTGAACTTCCTTTGCGGTAAACCGAAGTCAACAAGGCACAGGAAACCGTTTTTGCTTTCACCTTAAGATTAAACTCAAAATCTATCTGAAAGCTATACGGGAATTATACTTTTACCTGTTGAATTAATTCAAAATAATGTAGCAGTATTAATATTGGACGGACAAGTATCTACATCAACAGATTCTTCAAACACTGCCCTTTGGCGTGGACCGGGGTCTGGTTTTCTGCGCCCATAATCTGAAAAAGTGGGACCTATACTTAATAACAATGAAGGATAAAAAAGAGTGGGAATCCATGTAGGGATTCCTAAAAAAACAGACTAAAATCCTTCAAAAATAAGAACAAAATAAAAAACTGACCCAAAAGAGTCGTCATTCAACGACCTTTTGGGTCAGCCTCTTTTTATTAAGAAAGTCTCTAATTTCCTCAATTGATATGCCAAAATCCAGAGCTTCCTCAATAAGTTGTACCCATTCTGTATCTAGTTCTTTCTCACTAGAAACAGCAGCCATAATATAGCCCCCTTAAAATATGTACATTTTAGACAACTTAGCCATCATAGTTGAAAAACCTTAGACCTGTAGCTTTGAGTCCCAATCTTTCGAGAGGTTTGCCTTTATCGATGTAATGGTTTTGAAGTCCTGTTTATATTTTACTCTAAATGTTTTGTAAATCGAACAACCGAAATTCCAAAAATTTCAACATGTGTAAAAATTGTAAATCTGATAAAGTGATATATAAAAATTAAAATATTTAGTTAAAAGTAGTAGTTAGACGATGTTCGCATTTCATAAAATCGCTTTATCGTATTTATAATAGAAACTGAAACTCCTTATTGATTTTTTTCCCAAATTTTGAATTTAATATAGTTTATATATTCCCTAAAATCTTCTTTATTGATCCCTTCTTCAATTGCTTTCTCAATCATGTTCCTCCACTCTTTATCTAATAATTTATCACTACTGCTGTTAGGACCATCTGCTTGGTCCAGCCCTGTAAGCAAATATTCAATCGATACATTCAAAGGCTTGGCAATCTTCATTAAAAAATGTATAGAAGGATTTTTATTTAGATTCCGTTCTATGTAACTCAAATAAGATTTGGAGACATTCGCCAGCTCTGCGAGTTCAGTAATGGAATATTTCTTTTGTTCCCTTATGTTTTTTATTCTTTCTCCGATCATAAATTTCTCCTTATAAAATTTATATGCTCTCTTCTAATAAGTTGTATTAAAAAGAGTCCTTTGGATTGATGTACAGTATTTTGAAAAAGTCCTGAAATGCAAACAAGAATAATATATTATTCTCTTTTTTCATATACGCAAAAAATTTGATGTTATTCCTATTATAATTGATAAACGGTTCTATTTAAAGAACAAATTCGTGTGAGAAAAGGAGCATTTTTAATAAAAAACAAGAAAAATGGTTCTAACACCAGAAAAATCAAAGAAATTTAAGCCATTAAAGATTTTGTATTTTTTAAAAAAACTATTATAATGTTCTTAATGACGAATAACTTATATAAGGATGATTAAAACGGAAAAGATTTGATTCATATTTAATACTTCAGTCGGGTCCATCACTTTTATTTTAGTATAGTTATAAAATTGAAAAAATAAATAGATGAATAAATTTTATAAATCTGAGCACATGCTGGCTAAATGAAAAACAAAAAAAGAAATACTCCCCAAAATGTTGAAATAGTAAGAGTACCAAACAAACATGGATAGTATTCTATAAGGGATGTCAAGAAAAACAGTGAAGAAAAAAATGATTTCTGGTATCTATAAGGTGAATCTTGCTGTAGGCACAAAGAGCCAATATATTCTTCAGTTAACCATTAGTTAAGGAAGCATAAATGATGGTAAAGCTGTTATCGCATTATTAAAGGGATGTTGGAAATTTCCAATTTGTATTTGTATACATTATGGAACTATGGATGCAGGATAAGATTTAGTTGCGGCTTCTCACAAATCCATCAAATGGGCGCTCATTCAAAATTGCATATAACAAGCGGGGGGGGGGGGTGAAATCAAAGGCTTTGATCAGTACTTCACACCAAGTTGTGTACGTGAGCATTTACATTGCTACCATAGCTATGACTCCATATACAGAACATTAAAATAAGTAAGAACAAAAGAGAGTAAAAACGGTCCTTTAGCCAATAGTGAACTATTCCAAGAAATTTATTAAAGGGAAATTGAATCTGCCCTGAGGAAGTATGCACCAACAACTGTGGCTCAAAAATTGGAAATTCCCTTTTACTGAGAGAACAGCTGTTGAAGTGTAATGTATATTTAAAAGAGTTTTCCAATGAACCATGTTCACCATAGTAAAGTGAAAAAACAATATTACATTTTAATTTAGTTACAATTTTGTACTTTACAAAAAAAAAATGCTATGTTAAAGTTCTTTATATAGAACGATAAATTCTTTATAATGTTGGATTCTTAAGGAGGTCTCCATGGGGGATAATTTTGATTTAAAAGATTTTTTGCTAATTATCCGTAAAAAAATTTTGTTCATAATTTCTTTAGTAATTTTAGCATCTGTTTTAAGTGCATATTATTCATACAATTTTTTAACTCCACAGTACCAGGCTGCAACCCAAATACTAATAAAGAGTGGAGGAAGTAATGGAGAAAAGGACAATCAATATATTAGTACCTATAAAGAAATTATTAGATCTTCTAAAATACTAGATATTGTTGCCGGGAAACTAGGTAATTATTCTAGCCCACAATTAAGACAAAAGGTTCAAGTTTCATCTTCTAATTTATTACTAATTATTTCAGCAACAGATTCTGATCCACAGGAAGCTGCTAAAATAGCGAATAAAGTTGCAGAGGTATTTATTAATGAGAATCCTTCTATATTAAACCTTAGTGGTGTTGAAATTTTAATACCTGCATCAACATCTGATAATATCTCTCCAGTTAGTCCTAGTCCCATAAGAAATATTGCTATTGCAATAGCACTGGCATTGTTTATAGGGATTGTAATTACCTTCTTGCTTGAATTTTTTAACAATTCAATAAAAGATGAGGATGACATTAAGAGAAATTTAAATGTACCTGTTTTAGGAGTTATATCAAAATATAATCGGAATTTAAAAGCTAGGGAGGTGCGAAAACAGTGGTCCAATCAAAAAAAGGTAGAAAAGTCAAATCAAATAAACTTGAGTTAATAACTAAATATATCCCTAAGTCATTTATTTCTGAACAATATAAGACTCTTCGAACAAATATTACTTTTTCAGGAAAGGATTCAACTATTCGATCTATTACCGTCTCCTCGCCTTTAAATGGGGAAGGTAAATCAACAATTTCAAGTAATTTAGCTGTTGTTTTTTCCCAACAAGGCAAAAAAATATTAATTGTCGACGCTGATCTTAGAAGACCGAGCCAGCATCATATATTCAAACTTTCAAATTCTGTAGGACTATCTGATGTAATAAATAAACAAACAGATTTAAAGGTGACTATCCAGGAGACGGATATAGATGGATTATTCGTATTGACAAGCGGAGGACAACCGCCAAATCCATCGGAGCTACTAAGTTCAGAAGCAATTGACCAATTTTTAGCAGATGTTTATAAGTTGTTTGATATGGTCATATTTGACACACCTCCTATACTAGCTGTAACTGATGCGCAGTTAATGGCAAATAATACAGATGCATCGATCCTAGTTATAGAAAGTGGTTCTACGGATATAAAAAGTGCCAGCCAAGCAATAGAAATACTTTCATCTACAAAGGGTAGATTTTTAGGCACTGTATTAAATAAAAAAAAGTTTAATAAAAAGGGGAATTATTACAATTACCTTGTAAGGTAAAAAATTTTTTACCAACTAATTCTTTAAAAAGAACGTTATAGTTACTTATAAGATTATTGAACTTTGTTTTCGGTGATGTCTTCTGACCGTTATAAATGAAGGCACTCGGCTATGCTGTGGGACGGTTTAACTGTCCTTAGACATGATTGTCAGTAGTGTAGTGTGAGGACGGGTTTGATGCCCATTTTAATTTAATTATAATTGAAATATTAATTGGTATTTAAAAATGTTTAATGATAGAACATCGATGAATTGTGTTTTATCATTAGATATTTTTAACCAATAAGCAACAAGGTCTCATTTTTTATAAGTTAATTGTAATGAAATATGACAAATGGGTGATATTTTACGAAGTGTTAAAGATGAGTAGAAGAGGGGACGTTTGAGGTGACATATGGAAAAAGACTTGTTTTGTTAGCAATATTAGATTCATTAATTGTTATAACATCTATTTTCGTCAGTATGATTATTATAAAAACAGATATTAATGTTTTCTTAACTCCAACTTTGTTTTTTTCAATTCTCATATTATTAATATTCCATCATGTATGTGCATTTATTTATCGCTTATATCATAGAGCATGGGCATACGCCAGTGTAGGAGAATTAATAGCTATTACTAAAGCTGTTTCATTTTCAATCCTCCTAACAGTATTTACCCAATTATTATTTTTTGAAGAAACGAATTTGAGAGTATTGGGTATTACTTGGATGTTCCATATTTTACTTATCGGAGGCTCCCGTTTTAGTTGGAGAATCTTTAAAGACCATTATATAAAACAAAAGGTACAAGTGAAACGAACGCTAATTGTCGGGGCTGGCTCGGCAGGAACGATGATCGCTAGGTATATTTTAAACAATAATGATACTGTAATGAAGCCGATTGGTTATGTTGATGATGATCCGAAGAAAATAAATCTAGACTTTTTTGGTTTGCCCATGTTAGGTAAAATAAGTCAAATCCAATCAATCGTAGAAAGTAATCGTATTGAGGTTATTATCATAGCCATACCATCATTAAAAAAAACTGAACTTAATATAATTTTTAAAGAATGTACTAAAACAAAAGCAAGAGTACAAATTATGCCTAAGATTGAAGATATAATGACCGGAAAAGTTTCGGTAAGTAGTTTTCGCGATGTTCAAGTACAAGACCTTTTAGGAAGAGAACAGGTGCAATTAGAAATGAATTTAATCTCTGAAAAATTATCAGGGAAAACTGTACTTGTGACTGGTGCTGGAGGTTCTATTGGGTCTGAAATTAGTAGACAGGTATGTGAATTTCATCCCCAAAAAATATTACTCCTTGGGCATGGTGAAAATAGTATTTATCAAATTGATATGGAATTACGACGTAAACATCTATCAGAATTTGAAATAATTCCAATTATAGCAGATATACAAGATCGAAGCAGGATTTTTGAGGTGATGAGAGAACACCATCCTGATGTTGTCTACCATGCAGCTGCTCACAAACACGTTCCTTTAATGGAATATAATCCAAAAGAATCAATAAAGAATAATATATTAGGGACAAAAAATGTTTCTGAAGCTGCAGGGTTTTATGGTGTGGATACATTTGTACTAGTTTCCTCCGATAAAGCTGTAAATCCAACCAATGTAATGGGTGCGACTAAACGTTGTGCAGAACTTATAATTCAAGAACTTAATCAGAAATATATTACGAAATATGTGGCTGTCCGATTTGGAAATGTATTAGGAAGTCGTGGCAGTGTAATACCATTATTTAAGAAACAAATTGAAGAAGGTGGTCCAATAACTGTCACCCATCCAGATATGACACGTTACTTTATGACAATTCCCGAAGCATCACGTCTTGTTATTCAAGCAGGTGCATTGGCGCGCGGTGGTGAAATCTTTGTCCTTGATATGGGCGAACCGGTTAAAATAAAAGATCTAGCTGAAAACCTCATTAAGTTATCTGGATATTCAATCGAGGAGATAGGAATTGAATATACAGGAATTCGTCCTGGAGAAAAAATGTATGAAGAATTACTAAATGAAAATGAAGTTAGTTCCCAACAGATATTTCCAAAAATTCACATTGGAAAAGCTATGTTACATGGGCAAGAAGAGTTGAAAAAATTAATAAGCGAATTTAATGAACTAAGTTCATTGGAAGTTAAAGAAAGATTGCTAGCAATCTCTAATGTATCAAAGCTAAGGGCCAATGTTGAACGAGTAGCGGTAAATTAATACTGTGCCATCGTTTACTCAAATCCGAGAGGTTGTGAGACATGAAGCATTATTTAAAAGTTAAGAGAATAGTAGATATAATTTTATCGTTTATTGGTTTACTAGTATCTTTTCCACTGATGGTTGTTATTTCAATTGCAATAAAACTTGATTCCAAGGGACCAATTTTATTTAAACAAGAAAGACTAGGATTAAACGGAAAATTGTTTCATATGTATAAATTTCGCTCTATGGTTGTGGGAGCAGAAAAAGGCGGAGTTTATGAAACAAAGGGAGACCCAAGGGTAACGAGAGTTGGCAAATTTATTAGGAAAACTAGTTTTGATGAATTTCCCCAGTTTTTCAATATTTTAAAAGGTGATATGTCTTTAATTGGACCAAGACCAACTTTGCCCTATCATCCATGGCCCTTGGAACAATATTCTGATGAACAAATTATCAGATTTAAAGTTCGACCAGGTATAACGGGTTGGGCACAAATTAATGGCAGGAAAGATTTGACTTGGGGAAAAAGGATTCAATTTGACGTTGAATACGTTCAAAATGTATCCTTTTTTTTTGATTTAAAAATATTCTTAAAAACAATTATTAAGGTTGTCATGATGAAAGACAACCTTAATATTGGAGAAACTGAACAAATTAAAGACCGGAGTTTTTATACGGAAAATACGGAACTTGCCACTACAAATGAAGAAGGTGAGTTGGATTAATGTCACTAAAATTAATGTATATCACGAATAATGAAAAAATTGCAAAAATAGCAGAATGTCATGGCGTTGATTGGATTTTTATTGATTTGGAGATTAATGGTAAAACAGAAAGGCAGGGACATTTAAATACTGTTATTTCAAGACATAGCGTTGATGATGTCGTTAGAATCAAGAAAGTATTATCAAAATCACAATTATTAGTAAGAGTAAATCCAATTTTTAATGGATCGAAAGATGAAATTGATAGAGTAATAGAAGGTGGAGCAGACATTGTCATGCTCCCTTTTTTTAAATCAAAAGAGGAAGTAAAGATTTTTATTGATTATGTGCGTGGTCGTGCACAAGTTTGTCTTCTCTGTGAAACCCCGGAAGCAGTTGTACATATTGACTCTATTTTAGAGGCAGGTGCAATTGACTATATTCATATTGGCTTAAATGATTTGTATCTTGGTTATAAAATGAAGTTTATGTTTGAACCTTTAGCAAACGGCACAGTAGAAATGCTTTGTAATAAATTCAAAACGAAGGGAATCAAATTTGGATTTGGCGGAATAGCACAACTTGGTCGAGGTACGCTGCCTGCGGAGAATATCATAGCTGAACACTATCGTCTAGGCTCGACAATGACCATTTTGTCTAGGAGTTTTTGTGATTCAAAACTTATTTTAGATATTGATAAAATAAATGAAACAATGAAAAACGGAATAAAGAATATTAGAGATTATGAAGATTATTTAAGTAAAAAAGAAGACCATTTTTTTAATGAAAATCGGGAAATAGTAGTGAATAAAGTGTTAAGTTTGTATGCAAGAAATTAATAACTTAACGGGGAATATAAAATGAATTTATTATTAACTGGAGCTTATAGCTATAGTCAAACTCAAATAAAATTACTTGAATCCTTAGGTCTGAAGATTGTGTATATACAAGATGAAAGAATACCTTTGGGGTTTGATGTTTCAGATATTGACGCTGTTGTCTGTAATGGACTATTTCTTTATAATGAAATATCAAAATTTAAGAGCCTTAAGTTTATTCAGCTTACTAGTGCAGGAATAGAACGGGTTCCAATAGATTATATAAAAGAAAATAATATAATTATTTGCAATGCCAAAGAGGTTTATAGTAATTCTATAGCCGAATTTGTGATTTTAAAAGTCCTGGAAATATTCAAAAAAAGCCGTTATTTTTATAAGCTTCAAGAAGAGTGTAGATGGGAAAAACAAAGAGACCTGTTAGAATTAACGGATAAATATGTATCAATTATCGGTTATGGTGATATTGGAAAAGCAGTAGCGTATCGACTAAAACCTTTTGGTGTAAAGCTTATTGGTGTTGGACGGCGGCCCATTCAATCGGATTTAATTGATGAATATTATCTAATCGATCAGTTGGAAGAAGTTTTATGGAAAAGCGATATAATTATTTTGACAGTTCCATTGACTAAGCAAACATTCCATTTAATTAACGAACATATGTTGAATCAAATGAAAAATAATAGTGTGTTGGTCAATATCTCCCGTGGAAGTATCATTGATGAACGTGCATTATTCCATTTTGTGAATAATGGAAAATTTTTAGGGGTAGTCCTTGATGTATTTGAGGAAGAACCCCTTCCTCGGACAAATCCATTATGGGGCATGGAAAGAATTATAATCACACCTCATAACTCATATGTTTCTGATAAAACCAATGCTAGACTTTTTTCAATAATTGTAAACAATTTGAAGAATTTTATTCAGAATAGACAATTGAAAGAATTGTAATACTCGAGGTAGGGGGAGCCCATTTGGAAACATATGAAATACAGAATATGTTAGATAATGATCAACAATTTCAAAAGTTAATCTTTAGAAGAGGCTATTTAATATCCACAAAAAAATTAAAGAATGGAAATTGCTTTCCGTTCTATAATCATTGGTCCGAGACTAAAATTAACGATTATTTTTTGTATTTACATGAAGATCAGAAAAAGTTTATTTTAAAAAAATCCGGTAGAGCATTTATTTTAATTGGGCATGCCTATAACCCTTGGGATGATATTGATGACGAAAATCTAATATTGAGCAACTTGGCCGAAGTATACGAAACTAGAAAAACGAATTTTTTTAATGAATTAAGTAAAGTAACAGGTGTATTTGTAATTTTTATTATTGAAAATAATAGTTTTATCGCTGTCCAGGACAGTGTTGGTATTATGCCACTTTTTTATTCTTATCATAATAAACAAATATTTTACTCTTCGCATTCACAGCTAATTGCAGATATATGTAAATATAATATGGACCCAGATATAGAAAGGATAGTTAATTCAAAATTTTACTTATTTGGAATAAGACATTTACCCAATCTTTAATGGATCATTCTGAAGTGATAGATACCATTAGTAACATATTAAAAAATAGTATGAGATTGATTTCAAAGAAATTTAAGGCCTCAATATCACTGACAGGTGGTATAGATAGCAAAATGACATTAGCAGCTGCAAAAGACTTTTATCAAAGTTTTAGATATTTTAGCTTTTATTCAACACAAGCCGAAGAAAAAGATGCGCTTGCTGCAAATAAAATATGTAAAGAATTAACGTTGGAACATAAAGTTTATAAGGTTCCCCAAACAAACGAAGAGATTGGAAACTTTAATTTACTATCGCAGATCATAGATCATAATTCAGCATATATAAAAAAACATAAAGAAACAGAATTACGAAAAATAATTCATTTATATCAGGAAAGTGAAATTGAAATGGAAGTAAAATCGCATGTTTCTGAAATAGGAAGAGCATTTTATTATAAGAAACTGGGTAAAAAAATATTACCAAGGCCTATATCACCAAGACATATGAGCAATTTATATAAAAGAAATATGTTTAATAGAGAAACATTAAGGTATATGGACAATGCATTTCTAGAATTCATTCAAATGACTGATTTTGGAAAATCCTTTAAAAATCGATACGATGAATCAGATATGTTTTATTGGGAGCATCGTATGAGTCAATGGGCATCCTTGGTTAAACAGGATTTCGATTTCTCTCACAATACAACCATTATCTATAATAATAGACAACTGTTAGATTTGTTTATGAATTTTACATTAGAGGACAGAATTAACGATAATCCGCAGAAAGAAATAATTGAGGGGTTAAATCCAAAATTATTTGATTTGAATATAAAAAATGATAATGCAATGAAAAACAAGAAACGTATAATACTTGAAAAAGTATTTTTTGAATTAAATTCATTGATACCATAAAGAAAGGAAAACATATAAAGTGAAATTTATATTAATATCGCCAAAAAATCGAACCATTTATAATTTTAGAGGCGATTTGATCAAGGAAATAAGGTCTAAAGGTTATGAAATAATCGTTACGGGGCCAAACTTGGATAATATTGATAAAGTAAAAGGGCTCGGAGTTAGATTTGAATTAATTCCTTTAAATAAAACAGGACTTAATATTTATGAGGATCTAAAATATCTTATTCGGCTTATTAAACTTTTCAGAAGTGAAAAACCTGATATCACACTTGGATATACGATTAAACCAGTTATTTATGGGAGTTTAGCTGCAAAATTTTCGGGTGTTAAGAATATTTATTCAATGGTAACTGGTGCTGGTTATGTTTTCACAGCGAAAACTTTAAAAGCAAATATAATAAAATACTTTGCCTCGCTTCTCTATCGAATTGGTTTTCGATGTTCAAAGAAAGTAATTTTTCAAAATAATGATGATATGGAAGAGTTTATCAAAAATAATTTAATAAAAAAAGATAAATGTGAACTAGTAAATGGTTCAGGGGTTAACATGGATAAATATCCACCTGTAGATTTCCCTGAAACATTTACTTTTTTTATGCTTTCAAGGGTACTACATAGTAAAGGAATTAGAGAATACCTGGAAGCAGCAAAAAAAGTGAAAGAAAAATACCCGGATGTTCGATTTATGCTTCTTGGAGCTGTTGAAAATATACAAGATTCACTAAAAAGACAAGAATTAGACCCATATATAGAAAATGGAATTATTGATTATTTTGATGAGACGAATGATGTAGCAAGTTTTTATAAACAATGTTCAGTATATGTACTTCCTTCCTACAGAGAGGGCACACCTCGGACGGTACTTGAAGCAATGGCAATGGGAAGACCGATTATTACTTCAGATGCCCCTGGATGCAGAGAAACGGTTATTGAGGAAAAAAATGGTTTTTTAGTACCGGTTAAAAACAGTGATTTATTGGCTAACAAAATGGAATGGTTTATACAACATCAGGATAAAATTCATGACATGGGTCGAGCAAGCTATGAATTATGTCGTGGAAAGTTTGATGTTAACAAAGTAAACGAAGAGATGTTAAAACATATGAGTATAAAATGAGGGATGCTATTATGAATCTTTATGAAAAGATTATTAATAAACAAGAAAAAATCTCTTTACTTGGACTAGGGTATGTTGGTATGCCGATTGCGGTAGCTTTTGCGAAGAAGGTGAATGTTATTGGGTTCGACTTGAACAAGGAAAAAATAGAGTTATATAAATCCGGTAAGGATCCTACGAAGGAAGTTGGGGATGAAGTAATAAGCAATACAACAGTAGATTTTACTTCAGATGATACAAGATTGAGAGAATCAAAATTTCATATTGTTGCGGTACCGACACCAGTAAAAGAGGATCGTACTCCGGACCTTTCCCCTATAGAATCAGCGAGTCGGCTATTAGGGAAAAACCTGACAAGAGGTTCTATTGTCGTGTTTGAATCAACCGTTTACCCTGGGGTTACGGAGGATGTGTGTGTTCCTATATTAGAAGAAGAATCAGGATATAAATGTGGGGTGGACTTTAAAGTTGGATATTCTCCGGAACGAATTAATCCTGGAGATAAAATTCACCGATTAGAAAATATTATTAAAATTGTGGCCGGAATAGATGAAGAAACCCTTGATATTATAGCAAAAGTTTATGAATTAGTTGTTGAGGCAGGCGTACATAGAGCAGAAAGTATTAAAGTTGCCGAGGCTGCGAAAGTGATAGAGAACTCCCAACGTGATATAAATATTGCTTTCATGAATGAGCTTTCAATCATATTTAACAAAATGGGGATAGACACAAAAGCTGTATTAGAAGCGGCGGGTACAAAATGGAATTTTCTTAGTTTTTCACCGGGGTTAGTCGGAGGCCATTGCATTGGAGTCGATCCTTATTATTTAACATATAAGGCGGAACAATTGGGTTATCACTCTCAGATTATTCTCTCAGGAAGAAAAATTAATGATGATATGGGTAAGTATGTTGCAGAAAATACAGTTAAGAAAATGATTAGAGCAAATAAACCAATCAATGGTGGAAAAGTAGCTATTTTGGGGGTTACGTTTAAGGAAAATTGTCCAGATGTTCGTAATACAAAAGTCATCGATATTATTAAAGAGTTAGAGGAATACGGATTGGATGTAATGGTTGTCGATCCAGTAGCAGACCGGGATAATTTGTGGAATGAATATCGAATCAATCCTTATACCATTGAGGAAATTAAGGGGATTGATGCAGTGATTTTTGCGGTTGCACATGATGAGTTCAAGAATATAAAACTTGAAATAATCAAAAATATGTTTACAAAAGTTAATAACAGCTATTTGGAAATTATGCAAGAAATTGCAGCTGCATCCGAGGAAATTACGAATTTTTCCGGCGAAAATGAAGGTGTGCTTATTGATATAAGGGGTTTATTTGATCGTAAAGAGGCTGAAGAATTAGGATTTATATATTGGAGGCTATAATAGATGGGCTATGCAGATATAAAGTTTTCAGAAGGTTCGAAATTCCTTGTGACTGGTGCAGCGGGATTCATTGGTTCCAATTTAGTTGAGGCAATTTTAAATCTCGGCTATAAAGTTAAGGGATTGGATAACTTTTCAACTGGAAAAAAGGAAAATATTGAGTTGTTTATTGGTAATCCGAGATTTGAGTTAATAGAAGGGGATATAAGGAATTTTGAAATCTGCATGGATGCATGTTTGGGAGTAGATTTTGTATTGCATCAGGCTGCTTGGGGAAGTGTTCCGAGAAGTATTGAAATGCCACTAATATACGAAGAAATCAATATTAAAGGATCACTTAATATGCTAGAAGCATCTAGACAAAACCATGTCAAAAAATTTGTCTATGCTTCCAGTTCTTCTGTTTATGGGGATGAACCAAATTTGCCCAAAAGGGAAGGTCGGGAGGGAAACTTACTTTCTCCCTATGCACTCACTAAAAGGGTAAATGAGGAATATGCAAAACTATATTCAAAATTGTTCGGTTTACACACATATGGATTACGGTATTTTAATGTATTTGGTAAAAGGCAGAATCCAAATGGAGCATACGCAGCGGTAATTCCGAAATTCACCAGTCAAATATTAAATGATGAAAGACCAACGATTAACGGAGATGGGCTCCATAGCAGAGATTTCACTTATATCGAGAATGTCATTGAGGCTAATTTAAAGGCATGTTTGGCTTCTCAAGAAGCTGCAGGGGAAGTATATAACATTGCGTATGGCGGCAGGGAATATCTCATTGATGTTTACAAACAACTTTGTAATGCACTTGGTAAAAATATTGAACCAATTTTTGGCCCTGAGAGAAAGGGGGATGTACGACACAGTAACGCAGATATTTCTAAAGCGGTTGCCATGTTGAACTATCAGCCTGACTGGAGTTTTGATAAAGGGATATTAGCTGCAATAAAATGGTATAAGGAGAATTTAGTATGTCTCAGCCAATAAGAATTCTACAAGTTTTTGCACAAATGAATAGAGGCGGTGCAGAAACTATGATTATGAATTTATATCAGAATATTGATCGCTCTAAAATTCAATTTGATTTTATCGTTCATACAGATGAGAAATGCGCGTATGATGATGAAATATTGAAACTAGGAGGGAGAATATTTCGAGTACCAGCATATTGTGGAAAAAATCATTTTAGTTATATTAAGGTTTGGAAAAAATTTTTTGAAGAGCACAATGAGTTCAAAATCATTCATGGCCATGTCAGAAGTACAGCTTCAATCTATCTTAAAATAGCAAAGAAAAGAGGTTTAACAACTATTGCACATAGTCATAGTACTTCCTCTGGCAAAGGGTTAAAAGCAATGTATAAAGATTTTTTGCAATATGGGATTCGATATACAGCCGATTACTTTTTCGCATGTTCTAAACCCGCAGGAGAATGGTTGTTTGGAAAAGAAAAACTAAAAAAGGAAAATTTCTTTATATTAAATAATGCAATTGATATAAAGAAATTTATTTATAACCAGGAGCTTAGGTCTAGAAAAAGAAAAGAATTTAATATTGAAGATAGGTTTGTTATTGGACATATCGGTAATTTTACTATTCCTAAAAATCATAATTTTATAATTGATATATTTAAATTGATACATGAAATAAAACCTAAAACCGTTTTGATGTTAGTAGGAGATGGTAGTCTGAGACCTTCAATTGAGAGAAAAATTCATAGCCTAGGGTTAATGAATCATGTTATTTTAACTGGGGTCCGTACCGATATTTCTGAATTACTACAAGCAATGGATATTTTTGTGTTTCCCTCGCTATATGAAGGTTTAGGGATCGCAGTTATTGAAGCGCAGGCTGCAGGTTTACCTTGTATCATTTCAAATAAACTGCCTAATGAAGTTATGATAACAAACTTAGTAAAAAAACTTTCTATCCATGACCCTGTAGATAGATGGAGTGAAGAAGTTTTAAGAGTGTCAAATGGTTATGTTCGTGAAAATAAATTTGATGAGATATTTATAGCTAAATATGATGTAAATGATAATGTAAAGTGGTTAGAAAGGTTTTATATTACACAATATGGAAAGTCAATAATTTATAGTTAACATTATTTATTTGGAGGTAGAAAGTTGTCCTTTCCTTTATTGAGAAATATTAATCAAATATCCCCAATCCTAATCATATATATACTTCTAACATTTATAGCATCAAGTATAACGAATGCACCTGTACATTCAATTGCTTTTTGTTATATTCTAATTTTATTCTTTTTTTTAAATAATATAAAATTGCTAAGAAAAAGAAATTACCAGATTATTTACACTATTCTTTTCGCTGTTACTAATAGCCTCTTAATATACCAAGCTACAAACAAAAATTTACCTTTGGGCGGAGTTGATTGGTGGAATTTTAATAATCAGGCAATGGCCCTTTTGAATGAATCACATAATTTGGTAAGTTTTTTATTAAACGAAAATAATTTGTTTTCAAAATTAGTAGCAATTATTTATTTAATTTTTGGACCCAATACTGAACAAATATATTTTTTTATTTTCTTAACTTCATTGCTAGTTTTTAATTATATATATAAGACAGCATATTTATTGCTTAATAATAATAATAAAGCCAGTTTAGCTGCTCTCATATGGTCAATATGGCCAAGTGAGATTATTCATTCAATTACATTTCTAAGAGAGATGCCTATTCAACTATTTTTTATTATGTCTTTATATTATTTTATTAGCTTTATAAACAAACGAAATATTTTATTTTTCTTCCTTGCAATTGCATTTTCTATATTTACTGCTATGATGCATTCAGGAATGATTGGTGTAGTAGTATCTTATCTATTTATAGGTGTTTCGATTTTGGGAAATAAAAGATCGTCCATGTTCAGCCCAGTTAGGATAACCATTTTTATTGCCGTCGTAATGGTTCTCGTTAATTCACCAATTGGAGAAGCAATGACTTTAAAATTTCAAAATATTGATTCAATAGATGATGTTATTGATAAAAAGCAAAGAGTTGAGGGAAACACTGCGTATATTACTAGCACACCACAGAATAGTATGGATCTACTTTTACAGACACCATATCGGTTATTAATGTTTGCTCTTGCTCCATTACCGTGGCAGGTTTATAGTTTTGGAACATTATTATCATGGATGTTAGATGGTCTTTTAAGAATTGTGGTTGTTTGGAAATTATTTGAGTTTTTTAAGCTTTTCAAACCCAATAGTGAAAATGAGCATGTATATAAATATTTATTTATATTAATTGTTATTTTTACCTATCTTATCTTTTCATGGGGTACCCAAAATTATGGAACTGCAATAAGACATAGGTTGAAGATTTTTCCAATGGAAATAATATTAATTTTTCCTTATTTAGAAATGGTCAAAAGTAGAATGAGCTTTAAAAATAAACTTAAAGGAGGGGGAGCGTAGTATGGAAAAAAGGCATATTTTATTTATGTTAGAAATGTATTACCCTAAGCCAGAACCTAACGGAATAGTGGTTCATCAGGTGGCCAAAGAATTAATTAAACTAGGATATCAAGTACATGTTATTTCTTATAGGATACCGGGATATCCTAATGAAGATCAATATGACGGAGTATTTATCCATAGAATAAAAAAACGCATGTTCTATAAATTAAGGGAATATGGAGAAAATAATATAAACACTATTAAAGGAAAAATTAGTTATAAACTTGCAAAAATTATTAATAAAATTAAAAAACTAATATATTTGCCATGGTTTCCACTTGCTTCCCCTACAACTGTTATTAGATATTACAAGAAAGCTAGTTTGTTGCATAAAAAATATAAATTTGATTGTGTTATAGGTGTTTTTGACCCAAACGACTGTCTTTATGCTGGTGTTTTATTTAAAAATCGTTTCAAAGATGTAAAATATGGTTCTTATATATTAGATTCATTAATTTATTTATCAGGTCAAAATTACTTACCGAAAAGGCTAAAAGAAAAATTGACTTGGAAGTTTGAAAAAATGGTTTATGAAAACTCTGATATTGTATTTAATATGGAGTGTCATAGAAGGCATCATCTAGGCGGTAAATACGAGCCATTTCAGACTAAAATGAAGTTTCTGGATATCCCACTTTTCATTCCTAAAAAGGTCAAAATGGACAAAAGGTTATTTGATACTGAAAAAAGACATCTAGTGTATATGGGTTCATTATTTAGGGGGTTCAGAACCCCAGATTATATTTATAGAATCTTTAAAAGTATTAATCACAAGGATGGATATCAATTACATTTCTACACAAGGGGTAGTTGTGAAGAAGATTTATTGAATTATCAATATGAAACTGGTGGAGCAGTTATAAGACATGGATTTGTAGAACATTCTCAAATAAATAACATTATAGCAAACGCTGATTTCCTTATTAATCTTGGAGTTTCTAACTCAACAGCCATTTCAAGTAAAATATTCGATTATATGTCAACAGGAAAACCAATCATTCATTTTTATTATAATGATGATGATGTAAATCTAAGTTATTTTGAAAAATACGAGTTAAGTCTAATGATAAAAATGGATGAATCTCTATTTGAAGTTAATGTAGATAAAGTGCGGAACTTTTTAACGATATCATATGGCAAAACAATTGAAAGTGATACTCTTCTAGATATTTTTTATGTAAATACACCTATGTATTCTGCAAGCCAGTTTGATAATTTAACACAGAGCATATAAATATTGAGAAATCTGACTTCAAATACAATCTTAAATTTGAATCTCCTCGAAAATTTTTGAGGAGATTTTTTATTGAAATTATCCTGACGAATCAATTTAATATTGTTTTTTAATTAATTGTGTTGAAGATGGGATAAATATTAAAATATCGAGAATAAGGGGAGATTTTTATATGTTTAAAAATAAAACACTGTTAATAACGGGTGGAACTGGTAGTTTTGGTAATGCAGTATTAGACAGATTTTTAGCATCAGATATTGGTGAGATAAGAATATTTTCCAGAGATGAGAAAAAACAAGATGATATGAGGAAAAAGTACAATAACAATAAAATAAAATTTTACATTGGTGATGTAAGAGATTCCGAAAGTATAAAGAATGCTATCTATGGAGTTGATTATGTCTTTCATGCTGCAGCATTAAAACAGGTTCCTTCATGCGAATACTTTCCACTTGAAGCAGTAAAAACTAATATCCTTGGAACAGATAATGTTCTTACAGCCGCAATTTCTGAAGGTGTCAAAAAAGTGATTTGTTTGTCTACCGATAAAGCTGCATATCCAGTGAATGCAATGGGAATTTCAAAAGCAATGATGGAGAAAGTCTATACATCCAAATCAAGATTTATTTCACCAGATAAAACATTAATATGCGGTACCCGCTACGGAAATGTAATGTGCTCAAGAGGCTCAGTAATACCTTTGTTTATTCAGCAAATAAAAGATGGTCAAAATTTAACTGTAACTGATCAAAATATGACACGTTTTATGATGAGCTTAGACGAAGCAGTGGATTTAATTGTATATGCATTCCACAATGCAAAACAGGGAGACATTATGGTTCAAAAGGCTAGTTCATGCTATATTGGCGATTTGGCCCAAGCTTTAAAGGAAATATTTAATGTAGATAATAAAATTGACATTATAGGAACACGCCACGGGGAAAAACAATATGAGGTCCTTTTAACGAAAGAAGAGTCAGCAAAGGCGATTGATATGGGAGATTTTTATAGGGTACCGTCTGATAATAGGGATTTAAATTATACAAAGTACCTTGAGGAAGGCTCAATACTTCTAACTCATTCCGTTGAATATAATTCAAATAATACAAAAATTCTTACCAAAGATGAATTGAAAGATAAATTACTAAACTTAAAAGAAATTCAAGAGGAATTATTGACATGGAAGGCATATGTAGGATGAATATATTAATCACAGGGGATAAAGGATTTATTGGAAGAAATTTAATTGAAGCTTTAGAGAGTTTTCAGAATATCCATATTTTTAGATGGAACCGGGATACCAACCCAGAATTGTTAGATTCTTACCTAAAAAAATGTGATTTTATTTTTCATCTTGCAGCTGTTCATCGTCCGATTGATGAATCTGAATTTGAAAAAGTAAATCATATATTCTTCGATAATATCCTTAACATTCTAAGGAAACATAACAATAACTGTCCTATATTACTCGCGTCTACTATACATGCAGAATCTGCAAACACTCCATACGCTAGGAGTAAAATAGCAGCAGAAAGGGCACTCCTAACTCATGCAGATATTATGAATTCCAGGGCAATAATATACAGATTAACAAATACTTTTGGTAAATATGCTTTACCTAATTACCATTCGGTCGTAGCTACATTTTGCTACAATGCTATAAATAATTTACCCTTAGTCATAAGTAATCCTGATCATGTAATGAATTTTTATTATATTGAAGATTTAGTCTCATCTTTTATTTCTCATATTCATAATATTATCAGTCCGGAACAAAATGGTTTTTATTCGCTCCCTAAAGAATTAGAGTACAAAGTGACAGTGAAGGAATTAGCACAGAAAATAAAAGATTTTAAATTTAAAGACAAGGATGAAGTTCGTGAGATGTTAACGGATGAATTTTCAAAAAAGCTATATAAGACATATATAAGTTATCTCGAAACCCTAGCTATGAAATAATTTTTAAAACAGTTTAATGATATAAAATTAGATTTTGAGAAGCTTTTGAAGCTTCCGCATTATTTCGCAAGAAAATTGATGATACAGTAGAAAGATATACTTGACTTATAAATCAAAGGATATAAGGTATGATGTGAACTAATGCTTAGATTACTACTATATTTGAAAAAATTAATTGGAATCCGCCTCAGATGTCAGACAAAATCTTTTCAGGTTCCAGGAGGGGTTTATTAAGTGTTTGGGGTTTCAATATTGACGAGGGAAAAGAAATGCAATCTAATCTAAAAAACAAAGTAATTTTATCATTAATTTGGAAACTCTTAGAACGGGGCGGAACACAGGGGATTCAATTTATTCTTCAAATTATCTTAGCAAGGCTTCTTCTGCCAAAAGACTTTGGTCTAATCGTGTTAGTTACAATATTTATTACAGTAGCAAATGTTTTTGTTCAAAGTGGATTAAACACAGCCCTTATTCAGAAAAAGAATACAAATGATTTAGATTATTCATCCGTATTTTATTTTAATATTATTGTTGCATGCATTTTATATTTCATAATTTATTTGTGTGCCCCCTTAATAGCAAATTATTTCTCCGAACCTGAATTGGTTACTATATTAAGGGCTTTATCTATTACCCTAATAATAGGGGCATTTCAATCGATTCAAAATGCAATTATTGCAATAAGAATGCTATTTAAATTGCTCTTACAGAGCAGTTTATTTTCAATAGTCATTTCAGGTACACTCGGCATTGCAATGGCTTATTTAGGTTTTGGTGTATGGTCATTGGTTATACAACAAATAACAAATACATTTTTAGTTACATTAATTCTTTTTTTAACATTAAAATGGAGACCAAAGTTAATCTTCTCATTAGAGCGATTACGAGAGCTATTTAAAAACGGGTGGAAAATATTAGGGGCATCGTTAGCTGAAGCTATTTATACAAATTTACGAAGCCTTATAATCAGTAAAATGTTTACTGCTGATATTCTTGGTTTTTATAATAGGGGGAAACAATTTCCTGCAATTGTAGTTACGAATATTAATGGTTCAATTTTAGATGTGATGCTACCAACATTTTCATCACAGCAAGATAATATTCAAAAGGTAAAGGAAATATTAAGGAGATCCATTGCGAGTAGTTCTTTTATTGTTTTTCCAATGATGATTGGCATGGCAGTAATTGCTGAGCCATTAACATATTTATTACTGACAGAAAAGTGGCTGCCTGCGGTACCTTTTCTACAAATATACTGTTTAATTTTCGCGTTATGGCCTTATCAAACTGCTCATATGCAAGCCGTTATTGCTATTGGACGCGGTGATATTTATTTAGCTAGAGAAGTAATAACAAAAATCATTGGCCTTGTTATTTTAGGAATAACCTTGTTTTATGGAGTAAATGGGATAGTTATAGGTGAGTTTTTAAGTAGCATATTAGCGACCATTCTTTTTTCAAGTCCAAACATAAAATTATTAAACTATAGTTATAAGGAACAGTTTAAAGATATAATACCATCTTTAGCAATATCACTTTTAATGGGATTAGTTGCTTTTAGTATAAAATGGATGGGTCTTTCTATGTTGCACACACTAATTATTCAACTTGCGGTTGGAATTGTAGTATATTTTGGACTCGCGATGATTTTTAAAATAGAAGTCTATCGCTACTTAATTAATACGGTTAAACAAATGATTAATAAAGGAAAGATAACAAGTACTGAAAATATAATTTTTAAAAAAAATATTTAAGTTTGGGAGAATTGAACCTTGTACCTTATTAGGTTAGATGATGCATCTGAATATATGGATGTTGAAAAGTGGGGAAAAGTTGAAAAATTATTAGAAAAATATCATATAAAACCAATAGTTGGAATAATTCCGAAAAACCAGGATACAGACTTAGTCAATAAATATAAATTTAATCCATTATTTTGGGATATGGCGAGAGAATGGCAAACCAAAGGATGGGAGATTGCCTTACATGGGTATACTCATGTTTTTTGTTCCAATAGTGGTGGCATCAATCCTGTTAACTATCGGTCTGAATTTGCAGATATTCCTTTGGAAGATCAAAAGAAAAAAATTTCAAAGGGTATTAAGATTTTTGAAAAACATGGTTTATATGCAAGAGTATTTTTTGCCCCGGCACATACTTTTGATATGAATACACTAAAAGCTTTAAGACAAGTAACTGATATTAGAATTATTAGTGATACTATAGCTAACGATATTTATAAATATGATGGGTTTTATTTTATACCGCAGCAATCTGGAAAAGTTCGTAAACTACCCTTTAAAGTAACGACCTTTTGTTATCATCCAAATACAATGAAAGAGCAGGATTTTATTACGTTAGAAAATTTCTTAATTAAATATAGACATGAATTTGGAGGCTTTACTGATCTAAACTTTAAAGATAAAAGTAATGGTTTCTACGATAAGATTTTGCGGAGCGTTTATTTCTCAATTAGGAAAATAAGGACAATCTTTTAATATTAGTGCTATAGCAATAGGTACTCTAGATTTTCCTTTGGAGGAGAGAAAGATGAACGAATCAGATAAACAAGAGGAACTAAAGGAATTATTAATTAAATCCTATATACAGGCATACACAAACAAAGATATTACTATACGTGACTTGTTATATTTAATAACTGAAAAATTGAATAAACTAGTGTAAAACAATGCTTGCTGATATTGGTTTATTAATTAAATATTTAATGTTCATTTAATTTAATAGAGTCATAAAGGAAATGAATCGGGTGATAATTTCAGTAAAAAAAATCCTATTTTTTTGTTCTTCAATTAAGCTGCCATTTTTTGAGTTATTAAAGCCGTATTATTTTAAGGAATAAAAAAATGAAAAAAATATTGAGATTAATTGTTATTATGTTTGTTCTATTGTTAATCATAGTCCTTTTTTCGGGATTTGGGAAAAAATATTTAATTGTTGATGAAGAACCTAAAAAGTCCGACGTTATTATTGTTTTAAGTGGAGGACCGGGTCGCTTGTATAAGGCAGCGGAACTATATAAAAAAGGATATTCTGATTATGTATTACTATCAAGAGCGTATGTAGATGGTTTGTACCCAGAGGTAGCACAAAATTTGGGGATTCCAATAAACAATTTAATATTTGATGAAAATGCAACCAGCACATATACAAGTGCCGTATATTCTAAGAATTTAATGGAGATATATGAATTTAATTCTGCAATAGTTGTTTCAAATGACTACCACATGAGGAGAACAAAATTATCTTTTGACAGGGTCTTCTCAAATACTGGAGTAGAAATAACGTATGTTGCAACAAAATCACTTAATGATTACTGGTTTCTTAATAAAGTAGAATTCAAAAGGATTTTTACAGAATGGATTAAGTTAGTTGGATATTATTTTAAATTCTATAAGTTTTTAGATCTTTAAAAGATTAGATTGTTTTACAAAAAAACAAAATAAACGGTTGCGTCCCTTTTATAAAACATGCTATATTCTTAATAAAGAACGAAGCTACAGAGAATTTTAAGATATATATTTTTTATCACCGTGTTCTTAATAAAGAATATTTTGAGCGTTTCTTAATAAATTTTAAGTAATGGAGAAAATAACAATGAGTGCAATAGCAGGTATATATCATAATGAGGTACCAATACCAGATAGTTACGGATACCAAATGATGAAAGCATTAGAAAAGTTTCCAGCAGATAGTATACAAATTTGTAGTAAAGAAAAGGTTTTTTTGGGATGTCATGCGCAGTGGATTACTCTAGAATCGATAGGAGAGCGGTTGCCTTATTATGACAATGAAAGAAAGTTAGCGATAACTGCCGATGCCATTATTGATAATCGAATCGAGTTGTTTGATAAATTAGGAATTGATCATTCTGAAAGGAAAATAATGCCCGATAGTATACTCATTCTTCTCTCTTACGCCAAGTGGGGGGAAAAGGTACCATACCATCTAAACGGTAATTTTGCTTTCGTGATTTGGGATGAAAAAAATAAAAAATTATTTGGCGCCAGAGATTTTTCAGGAACCAAGACGCTATATTTTTATAATAAAAATCAAAATTTTGCATTCTGTACAGTAATGGGGCCATTATTAACCTTGCCCTATCTTGAAAAAAAGTTGAATGAAGAATGGCTAGCTGAATATTTAGCTATCACTGCGATGTGGGATACTGTCGAGGCTTCTTCAACTGTATTTAAAGATATTCGTCAAATCCCTCCATCTCATTCATTTTCAGTAGTAGAAGGAAAGGTTACCATTACAAAATATAATAGGTTGGTTATAAGTGACAAAATAAGATTTAAGAGAGACGAAGATTATATAGAATCTTTTCGTGAAATTTTTCAAGAGTCAGTTGATTCGAAAATTAGAACATTTCGAACCGTTGGTTCACAGCTAAGTGGTGGTCTAGATTCAGGGAGCGTTGTTAGTTTTGCAGCTAGGACTTTACAAAAGCAGAATAAACAGCTACATACCTATAGTTTTATACCGATAAAAGATTTCGATGACTGGACTTCCAAATATGCTGTTGCAGATGAGCGGCCGTTTATTCAATCCACTGTCCAATATGTTGGGAATATAAAGGATCAATATTTTAGTTTTAGCAATAAAAGTCCATTTTCTGAAATAGATGAAATGGTTGATATATTAGAAATGCCCTTTAAGACTTTAGAAAATGGTTATTGGATAAAAGGAATATTTGAAAAAGCAGGCATGGATGATGTAGGCGTTTTGTTAAGTGGTTCAAGGGGAAATATGACAATATCTTGGGGACCGGCATTAGACTACTATGGAATTTTATTGAAAAGGTTAAGATTAATTAAACTATATCAAGAAATTGGGCTTTATCAACAAAATTCTGGTATAACAAATAAAAGATTTATCTATTCGAATATTATAAGAAGGGCATTTCCATTTCTTAATAATAACATTCAAACTACTAATCCACTATCCTTGCTTATTAATCCTGAATTTGCAAATAAAATGAATGTATACGAAAAGCTGAAACAATATGGAATTGATCAAATTAATCCATTAAAAATTAACAGAATTGATTTTAGAAGACAACACTTTGAACAGGTTTACAGTATACAGGTTACTGGAACTGCAATTACCAAATTATCATTACGTTATGGTTTAGTAAGTCGTGATCCCACTAATGATATACGGGTAATAAATTATTGTTTATCTTTGCCAATAGAACAATATGTAATGGAGGGGAGGGACCGTGCATTAATTAGAAGGGCAACAGAGGGGTATTTACCCGATAAAGTCCGACTAAATCAAAAGGTAAGGGGAATCCAATCGGCTGATTGGGTTCAACGAATGGCACCTTCTTGGAATCAATTTACTAAGGAACTGCAACAATTGGTAAAAGATGATTTGGTTGCTGAATTTTTGAATATTGACTATCTAAAATCAGCACTCGCCCAAGTAAAAAACGGTCCACAAGAAAATTATGCAATTCATCCGGAATACCAAGTATTAATGCGAAGTTTAATTGTTTGGCGTTTTTTAAAATCCTTTAAAGGAGGTGATAAAGATGAAAATAGAATGGAAACAGCCGCTACTGGAAGTTCTGGATATTAACCAGACAATGAGAGGATTTCCTAATCAGGTCCAAGACGATTGGGATGGTGATGAAGCAATGCATGGTCCATCTTGATAGTTGCTCAAGGTATACTTAATAATTTATCCTAGCAAGAAAACCCTTATACATTTTTGAGTATAAGGGTTTTTCTTTTAATCGGGACACACTTTAATAAAAGTAGGTGTAATTGTTTGATTGAAATCTCAAAGATTGTTGCTTATAAAGCTTTTGGATTGAAAATTTCCAGTGATTTTTCTTTACCTGAATTGGAGGAAGTCCCAGTTGATGGAAATGAAACGGAAGTAAAAATTTTAAACGAGAATTTAGCGGATTTATGGTCATCTCTAGCTGAACCGAAAAAAAGTATCTATGTAACAGAACATTTATGCATGTTCGAAGTCCCTAAAGTGGCAATTTTCAAGGTGGAATCTGGAAGTATTATTTCAATTTCACCAATTGATGGAGCGAATGAATCCCAAATTCGCCTATATATTTTAGGATCCTGCATGGGGGTACTATTAATGCAAAGGATGATTCTTCCTATTCATGGTAGTGCTGTAGTGATAGATGGGCAGGCATATGGCATTGTAGGAGATTCTGGTGTCGGTAAATCAACCTTAGCCTCTGCATTTATTAAAAGGGGATATCAATTATTAACTGATGATGTGATAGCCGTTTCTGTATCTGAAGGAAATATTCCTATTGTAACTCCATCATATCCTCAACAGAAGTTATGGCAGGAAAGTTTGGAGTCTTTTGGGATGGAGTCCGAGCATTTTCAATCAATTTATGATAGAGAAACAAAATATGTAATACCAATCAAAGATCATTTTGTAAATAAACCGATTCCTTTTGCAGGTGTATTCGAACTAATTAAAAGTAATGAAAAAGACGTAGAAATAACAACGATTAACAGACTTGAAAGATTCCCGGTATTATTTCGTAATACCTTTAGAAATTTTATCATTAAACGAGCAGGATTAATGCAATGGCATTTTGACACTTCAGCAAATTTGATAAATAAGTTGGATTTTTACCAAATTCACAGGCCAAATTCCCGTTTCACTGCCCATGAATTAGTTGATTTAATATTATCAAAGGTAAAAAGGGGAGCTGTATCATGATTAAAACTATTTCACTTGAACATATAGTTAGCCAGCTAGAAGGAAATATCACAAGTGATATGGATGGAGAAAAGGTTATGTTAAGCATTCCCAATGGTAAATATTATAATTTGGGGTCAGTAGGTGGGAAAATATGGGATCAAATAAAAGAACCAAAATCCATTAAAGCGCTTATTAATTGTTTAATTGAAACATATGATGTTGGAGAAGAAGAATGCAAAAAGCAGGTTCTTTCCTTTTTAAATATGTTATTAGAAGAAAATTTAATTAAAATATATATGGAAAACAAAGATTTATAGAATAGAAGGGACTAACTTATGAGAAAACTAAGGACCTTTTTTTCTTTTCCAAAGGAAATGAGGAAAATCTTAATAGAAGCATATTTTTATTTAGCATGGGGGCGAATATTAAAATGGATACCATTTTCAAAAGTAGCCCCTTCTTTGGGTTTTCCCATGGAAGATACATCTTTTGATATGGATTCATCGAAATTGCAGACTTTAAAGCAAATATCAAAAGCAATTTATTTAATGAGCGGGTATACATTTTGGGAAAGTGAATGTCTTGTAAAAGCTTTTGCAGCAATGAAAATGCTTGAGAAACGCCATCTGGATTGTACTCTTTATCTTGGTATTGCAAAAGATGAAACAGGAAAATTAATCGCACATGCCTGGTTACGGAATGGTTCATATTATATTACTGGTAAAGAAGGAATGGAGAGCTATACTGTCGTACAAAAATTCGCAAAAATTGTGAAGGGAAGCAAGCAAAATTATGACAGAGTCACTCAATCTTGATATTTCAAGAATACCTAAAGAACTTCAAATGATTATTGAATTAATAAAAGTTGATAAAAGTAATAACCTTGAAAATAGTCTTTTATTTCAAAATATAGACTGGGATAAATTTATTGATCTGGCTATGCACCATCGTGTTTATTCAAAGCTTTATTTGAAGATAAAACAATATGAAAATTTTACCGCTCCAAAAAGTATTATTGATTTGCTTTCAAATCAGTATCAAAAAAATACGTTTCAAATGCTCCATTTAAGTGCAGAAATGGAGTATATAAGCAAACTTTTGTTTGAAGAAAATATTAATCATCTTTATGTAAAAGGACCTGTGATAGCAAAGGATTTATATGGGGATATTTCACTTCGTACATCAAAAGATTTGGATATCTTGGTCGAAATAAATCAACTAGAAAAGACTAAAGCGCTTTTATTAAAAGAAGGCTATATTGAAGAATACCAGGGAAGTATATTGAATGACTGGAAATGGAGAATTCATCATGTGAGTTTTAATCATCCTGTCAAGAAAGTTAATCTGGAGATACATTGGAGGTTACATCCTGCACCTATGATCGAACCACCTTTTACCGAGTTATGGGATAGAAGAAGGAAAAGTGAACTCACTAAATTTCCTGTATATTATTTAGGAAAAGAAGATTTGTTTTTATTTTTAATGGTACATGGCGCTCGTCATGGATGGTTTCGGTTAAGGTGGTTGGTAGATATTCGTCAAATAACAAGCCAGGAATTAGATTGGAAAAAATTAAATTTAATGATTGAAAAATATAATTATCAAAAAATTGTAGGGCAGGGGCTTATTTTAGCTAATAAAATTTTCGGAACGAAAATAAATGATGAAGCTATATTATTTTATAATAAAAAATCATCTAAACTGTTAGCAGAGAAGGCATTATTCTTTTTAGAAAATAAAGTAGAGTTTGATAATGGAGAGTCCTCCCAAATTGCTAAAAAATATAATAAAAGATACCTATTTTCAATTAGAAATATTAAACAAAGAATTATTTTAGGGTTAAGAGTGATGCATCCCTCTTTTTCAGATTATGAAACTTTTCCTTTACCAAAACAAGTTCATTTTCTTTATTTCTTACTTCGCCCTTTTTTGGTGTTTTGGAGAAATTTTAAAAATAGGGAGTTAATTTAATGAAAGCTCTGGTTTATTTTATAGTACAAGTTCGCCATTTTGCTGGTAATTCATTATATTTTAATCTATTGGCAATGAGTTTAAATGGGCTGATTGCTTCCTTCGGTATTTTGTTACTAGTTCCTTTAATAAATATGACTGGAATAGTAAACATGGGCCCAAATGATAACCAACTCTATAACATATTTAGTTTTATAAGTGAACTTCCACCGTCAATCGGTTTTCCAGTTGTATTATTATTGTATTTGCTTTTCGTTATAATTCAAAATATCAATAGCAGAAAAGTTCAAATTAAAAATGCTCAAATTCAGTATGGTTTTTTAAATCATATGAAAAAAGGGATATACCATTCTTTTCTATATGCAAAATGGGGTTTTTTTACACAAAAAAGAAAATCTGATCTAATAAATATACTTACTACAGAAATTGCCCGGTCTAGTTTAGGCGTTCTTTCTTTTTTGCAATTTCTATCTTCTTTGATTTTTTCGTTATTTCAAATTGGTCTAGCTCTTTTTCTTTCACCTGTTATAACTATCTTTGTATTACTTTGTGGTTCAATTTTGCTAGTGTTTAATAGAAAATTCCTTAAACGTTCCTTCTCACTTGGGAAACAAAGTTTTGAATTAGGAAAAGAATATCTAGCGGGTATAACAGATCAGATAAATGGTATTAAAGAAATAAAGAGTAATACTTTAGAAAAATCTAGTATGGAATGGTTCAGCTCTATATCAAATGAAATGGTTTCTCAACAAGTTGAGTATATGAAGATAAAATCAACAACACAATTACATTATAAGATTTCATCTGCTATTTTTATGGTTATTTTCTTATATATATCTGTTAATTTATTTAGTGCACAGGCAGGACAATTGATGTTAATTATTGTTATCTTTGGGAGGCTGTGGCCAACAGTGTCAAGTATCCAAGCTTCTTTGGAACAAATCGCGACAATGCTGCCTTCACTGAAAGCAGTGTTGGCTATTCAAGAAGAAAGTAGGCATGCTAAAGAATTTAAACTTGATGAGGAACGAATAGAATATACACCAATTGGATTTAAAGAAAGCATACAATGTGATCATATTTATTTCAGATACAACAATAACGTAAAATATGCTCTAAAAAACATTAATCTAAGTATTCCTGCCAATCAAATGACTGCCATTGTTGGCAAGTCTGGGGCTGGAAAGACCACGATAATAGATCTCCTCATGGGACTTAATAAACCAGCAAAGGGGCAGATTTTCCTGGACGGAAATCCTTTAACAGAAGATAAACTTTTATCTCTTAGGAAGGCTATTAGCTATGTACCACAAGATCCATTTTTGTTTAATGGCAGTATAAAGGAGAACCTGCTACTAGTTGAACCAAATGCTAGTGATAAACAAATTTGGGGAGCTTTGGAATTTTCATCGGCTGCTGGATTCGTAAAAGCCCTGCCACTAGGTCTTGAAACGATTATTGGTGATCGAGGTGTCAAACTGTCTGGTGGTGAGCGTCAGCGGCTTGTTTTAGCGCGGGCAATTCTTAGAAATCCATCCATCCTTATTCTTGATGAGGCAACCAGTGCTCTGGATACTGAAAATGAAGGGAAGATTCAGGAAGCTATTGAACGATTAAAAGGAAAAGTGACAATTATTGTTATAGCACACCGTTTGTCGACAATTCGAAATGCCGACCAGGTTGTCGTTCTTGAAGATGGTGAAATTATTCAAAAGGGTGAATATGTACAATTAACCATGGATACGAAGGGAATGTTTAGAAATTTAATTGAAAGGCAAATGGAAGGAATATTTTAGGCAGTGACTCCTCTATCATAGGTGAATACACAATTCTGTGTAGTAGTGCTCTCAGGACAATCTCACTATACTAAAGAATAAGGTGTTTTTTCTTACTTTAGTAATTTTGTCAAGGAAAAATTATTTATATAGTAAATAGACTCAAAGTTTTTGCATAAATTAATAATGTGTGAATTTTGAGTAATTAAGGTTTATTAAAGGAGTGTTATATATTGAAGGCGTATATAACATTAGTGTCAACTGACGACTTTGTTATTGGTGCAATAACTTTATTCTTATCATTAAAGGCCGTGAAAGCAAAATATCCATTTTATGTGTTGTTATCCCCAACAGTTTCTTTGCAAAAGGAACAAGAACTGAAGAATTGTAGCGATATTAATGTCATTAGATATAAGAAGAGTCATATCGATGATTATACAACGTATGGGAGTAATGGGAATCACCGTTGGAATAATACTTTCGATAAGTTAGCAATTTTTTCACTAACTCATTTTTCTAAACTGGTTTTTTTGGATTGTGATACTTATGTAATACGAAACATTGATGAGTTATTCGATTTAGAGCATATGTCAGCAGTATATATATATAATACTTACCAAAATCCTTATAAAGATACAAAGTTTTGTTCTGGATTACTTGTAATTGAACCGAATGAAAATGAGTATTTAGAATTACGAGAACAGTTTTTTTATACTGCACACAAACATGCAATAAGCGGTGTTCCATTTGGAGATCAAAATGTCTTGAATGATTATTATAATAAATGGGATTCTGACAAATCTAAACACCTATATGATGAATATAATTCAATGTGGGGAACCATGGAAAAATTGTTAGCATCTAAATGGACTTTGACAGATAAAAAGGGAAGGACTCAAATTAAGGTGATTCATTTTAGCGGATTGCATAAGCCCTGGATGAATAAAACATTATTTTTAATTAAGACAGTTATTCGATCATTTAGACATTATCGAAAAATCCCTAATTTTCAAGCGCTTAAAGTTCTACTAAATTATTTTAATTTAGTGAGAAAAGCCAAAAGATTACCGGTAATTACCAAACGCGGAGACGGATCTTCTGTTTCACAAAGCTATCATTAAGAAAGAATAACAATGGCCTAATATTAACTTTGTAAACTTAATAAAATACATTCATTTTAAGAAAATGAGGGGAATTTATGATTGGAGAAAAAATAAGGGAATTGAGGGAAAAAAAAAATTTAAGTATATCAGAATTAGCTGAGAGAGCCGGTGTAGCTAAATCATATTTGAGTTTGATTGAGAGAAACAATTATTCAAATCCGTCCATACATTATTTAACAAAAATATGTAAAGTACTTGATGTATCATTGAACGACCTAATTAATTTCGAAGAAAACATTAATCAAGGGAATTAATCAAGAATAGGTTAAAGTAAATTAGTTAGGAAACATATACAGTTATTTAAAGAGATATATCGGTACCTCATGTATGATAGAGCTGTACAGAACAATCAACTATCAAAGAATTAAAATCGGACTTGAGTTAATTTGATATTGGTATGCAACTTCGAAAAAGCTTATTAAGAAAAGATTGGTTTTTCAGTTTTCTATTTGTTTCAACTTGTAGTTTGCCTAATTTTCATTACAAAAGTTGGTTAACCTTCTTAAATCAGAGATGGAAAACGAGTGTCTAGCTAAGAATTCTATTTACTGTTTAACGACTCCACAAAAGTTTGCTTGGCTCAATATTTTTATACTTTTTGGGAAAGATGTGTCTTATTATAGCCAATGCTGCTATGAAAATATTGGAACGTTTAAAATTTATTGCACTATATATTTGGGTACAATACTATAATAATACTTAATCTTTATATTAATAGAAAATTGTAAGAATTTTGTTGAGTGTTTGTTCTTTAAAAAGAATATTTTTTGCGCTATATTATAAAGGAGGATTCAACATTAGTTTAATTAACCAGTAAAAAGATTAACCTTAATAAAAATAGATTATCATAAAAGATTACTTTTTTACATTGGAATAAGGTTTAGAACCCACTTGATGAGATGGAGAGGAGATTCAGGAATGAGCGCAATAGCCGGTATTTATAATTTTCATCAGGAGCCTGTTAATCCTGACTATAGCAGAAATCTAATGAATGCTTTTGAACTCTATCCTGCCGATCGTATTCATAAATGGTGCAATGATTCAATTTTTTTCGGTTGTCATGCTCAGTGGATTACTCCAGAATCACTTGGTGAAGTTCTCCCCTATTACGACTATGATAAAGGGTTAGTTATCACTGCTGATGCCATTATAGATAATCGAGATGAGTTATTTGATGAGCTACGAATAAAAGGCAACCAACCTAAATCACTTCCTGACAGCCAATTAATTTTATTGGCTTACGAAAAATGGGGAGAGGAAGTACCAAAGCATTTAATTGGTGATTTTGCTTTCATGATTTGGGATAAAAAAAATCAAAAATTGTTTGGGGCAAGAGATTTTTCTGGATCGAGAACACTGTATTTTCATCAAAGTGAAATTCAGTTTGCTTTTTCAACCACTACTAAATCATTGCTTTCATTACCATACGTGGAAAAAAGACTTAACGAAGAATGGTTAGCGGAATTTCTTGCGATTCCCAGTATGGTTGAGGCAGTGAGTTCTATTTCAACAGTATATAAAGATATTCAACAAATTCCACCTTCCCATAGTATATGTGTGCAAAATGACAAGGTCACTCTTACAAGATACTGTAATCTAGAAGCAAATGAAACATTAAAACTTAAATCAAATGAAGAATATGAAGAAGCTTTTCAGGAGATTTTCCAGAAGGTCGTTACAAGTAAAATTCGTACATACGGTAGAGTTGGAGCACAGTTAAGTGGTGGTTTAGATTCGGGCTCAGTTGTTAGTTTTGCTGCAAAGGGACTAAGAAAAGAAAATAAAACTCTTCATACTTTTAGCTATATTCCTGAAGATGATTTTATAGATTGGACTCCTTTTTATTTTATTCCCGATGAAAGATCTTATATAAAAGAAACTGTAAATTATGTAGGGAATATAAATGATGAATATTTAAGTTTTGAAGGTAGAAGCCCATTAACCGAATTAGACGAGTTTCTGTCAATAATGGAAATGCCTTATAAATTCTTTGATAATTCTTTTTGGCTAAAAGGGATTAGTGAACATGCCAGTAAACAGGGAATAAAGGTTTTACTGAATGGAGCAAGAGGTAATTTTTCTATTTCCTGGGGGTCACAAACTCTTACATTAAACCACTATGCCTCTTTATTAAAAAAATTAAGATGGTTGCAGTTATACAAGGACTTAGGAGCGTTCTGTAATCATTTTAAGACTGAAAAATCTCATATTCTATCAATTGTGACAAAGAAGGCGTTCCCAAGAATATCGAATATGTTAGCAAGGGCAAATCAAGAAAATTATAAGTTTCCATTGCTGCTTAACCCGGAGCTGGCTATAAGAACTAATGTTGCAGAAAAACTGGTGAAATATGCAATAGACATTACTGGGAATAACAATGAGAAACCAAATGATCTAAGGCTTAATCATTTTAAACATTTGTATACTTGGAATAAAAGCGGAACGGCTAATACGAAATTATCATTGCAATATGGTGTGTTGGATCGTGATCCTACAAATGACTTACGTGTAATCCGCTACTGTTTATCGGTACCTGAAGAGCAGTATGTTACGAATGGCATGGAAAGGTCATTAATTCGAAGAGCAACAAGGAATTATCTTCCCGATAAAGTTAGACTGAATCAGTTAAGCCGTGGAATTCAAGGCGCAGATGCTATCCACCGTTTAACGGGGAGTTGGAAACTCATTTATAGCGAATTAAAACAGTTAACTAAAGATTCCAGAATAGAGGGGTTATTAAATATAGACGTAATTAAAAAAGCGTTAGATGATATTGGGGTAAATCCGCGTCCCGAAGTGATTTTTGATGATTCATATAGGGTATTAACCCGTAGTCTTACTGTTTATCGGTTTATAAAAAATTTTACTGAAGGGAGGTGATACCATGAAAAGGGAATGGCGGGAACCAAAGTTAGAAATTTTGGATGTTAGTATGACAATGGGCGGACCAGGAAATGCGATAGTTGATAGCTATTGTACAAATAATCAGAATTTCGAAACTCATGATGGCAGATCAAATAGGTCTAACATGTGTTCATAAAAATTAACTAATGGGGGTCCCTTATACAAATAAAAATTGTATAAGGGATAAATTTTTATTAATTTGGAGGAACCATGGTAAATACTACAACAAAGTTGATATACAAGGCCTTTGGGTTACATATTGATAGTGATATATTTCTGCCGGAATTAATTCAAGTTCCAGAATTCCAACAGAAGATTGATGTCTTAATAAAGAAGAAGGATTTAACGAATTTATGGATTCAATCAAAAAAAACACATGGAGATTATGTAGTTAAAAAGGACCGTGTTTTATTCGACATTCCCAATTTGGCCATTTTTATGATACAAGGCGGCAATGAAATCTTCTTTACACCATTTGTGAATTCAAATGAAGGAGAAATACGCTTATTTATTCTCGGTACTTGTATGGGAGCTATATTACAGCAAAGAAGGATTTTGCCTTTACATGGGAGTGCTATTGAGATTGAAGGCAAGGCTTATGCTTTTATCGGGGACTCAGGAGCGGGTAAATCAACCTTAGCTTCCGCCTTTTTAAAAAGTGGATTCCGATTACTGACAGATGACGTTATTGCTATTTCCTTTTCTGAAAATGATCTTCTCCATGTTGTACCCTCATACCCACAACAAAAACTTTGGGAAGAAAGTTTAAACGGCTTCGGAATTAAGGAACATAATTATCTTCCGTTATTTTCTAGGGAAACAAAATATGCTGTCCCTGTTCATTCCCACTTCTCTTCAAAGGAAATTCCTCTGGCTGGAATTTTTGAACTTGTAATAAATAAAGAAGAAGAAATTACTGTCCAGCCTATTAATCGACTTGAAGGACTTCATAAATTGTTTTACCATACGTACCGTAACTTTATGATTGAGCCTTTTGGGTTACTACAGTGGCATTTAAATAGATCAGCTCAATTAATAAATAAAATAAAATTCTTTCAATTATCTCGACCAACAACTCGCTTTACTCCAGATGAATTAAAAACATTTGTTTTAAATTCATTGGCAAAGGGTTTCTAATTTTATATAAATAAATATCTTATGACTAAGGTCCCTTATAATTAATAGTGTTCCTCCACACACCTTTTAGCCTTATGAATCGAAAAACAGGATAAGCAGGGGGCTTATCCTGTCCTCATTTTAAACCTGCAAAAACTTCACACAAACCGGATGCGGCACTTTTATATCTGACTGCAGCAATGTCAATCTTCCTGAATCTTCATCCCTCGCAAAAAGCACAAGATTCCCCGATTCCTGATTAGAAGCAACAATATACTTCTCGGAAGGATCCAGTTCAAAATCCCTTGGCCAGTCTCCTTCAGTAGACGTATGCTCAATAAACGTCAATTCACCAGTTTCTCCATTAACACTAAAGACAGCAATACTGTTATGCCCGCGATTTCCGGCGTATACAAACTGGCCATCGGATGAGACATGAATCGCGCTTCCTTGGTTATTCTCTTTAAAATCCTCCGGAAGAGTAGAAATATATTGCTTTTCAGTAAAATGGCCATTTTCTGGGTGATAGGTCAGTACAATAACCTCCGAGCTAAATTCTGTCATCAGGTAAGCAATGCGGCCGTTTGGATGAAACGCCAAATGACGCGGCCCGCTGCCTGCTTTTAATGGCAACAACTTCACTTTTGTTAGTGTCCCGTTATCCTCCACCTGATAGGTGATAAGCGCATCAGTTCCCAATTCGACAACCGCTAAGTATTTTTCATCAGGGGTAAGCCCGGCATAATGGGTATGGGCTTTTTCCTGCCTTGGGTCCGGTCCTCGGCCTTCATGTTTGATACTGGACACAACTGGCTGTACGGAGCCGTCCTCTTGGTTGATAAGATGTGACTCAACGGTTCCTTTATGGTAGTTGGCGCTGAAGACAAATTTCGAACCGCTGTCGACACTAACATGGCAAGGCGGAGAACCAGGTGTCATTTGCCGGTTTATAGCTGTCAGCTCCCCGTTATCATTTATTGAAAATGCAGCAACGCCGCCAACTTCCCCCTCTTTCCCCACTGAATAAAGAAAACGATTATCTTTGCTAATCGTTAAGTATGTAGGGTTTTCCAGCTCCGCTGCCACTTTCAAATTTTCAATCTTTCCTTCCTCGGCATTTAAAGAAAAGGAGTAGACACCTTTGCTTTCTCCTTTTGTATAGGTACCGATATAACCCATATAGCTGCTGTTAATCGTCATATTTGTTCTCCTTTATTATCATAATCTAACTTATTTTATCAATTTTAGTTGAAAGTTATAAAAAATAACAACAGAATGAACTGGCCAGTGCAATAAAACTAATAACGGTAAAACCAATTATTTGATTTATTCCAATAGATAAGTAATATTAAAACTATCTGGGAAAATAAATTCATCACATATATAACAGTTTTTTCGAAGGAGTCTGATCATGGCAAATAATAAAAAAACAAATACGAAGAATTCGTCATCGAAGTTTATCTTTTGGGTAATAGGGTTAATCGCTATAGGGGTTTTGGCACTTATTTTTTTAGGCAACCACTCCAAGGATAAAGAAGCAGTTAAATCAAATGAGATTGACTACAGCCATCAGCCGTTCTTAGGTAAGGAATCTGCCCCAGTATCCATCATTGAATTTGGGGATTATAAATGTCCGTATTGTAAGCAGTTTTCTGCATCTGCTGTCCCGTTTATTGAAAAGGAACTGGTGGATACGGGAAAAGCTAAATTCTACTTCTTTAATGATTCCTTTATTAATGTGGATTCTGAGCGTTCAGCGAAATTTGCGGAATCTGTATATGCGGTTCTTGGAAACGATACATTCTGGAAGTTCCATGAACTTCTTTATAAAAAGCAGCCTGAAGATCAGAAATATGAAAAAATCGATCTTTATACGGAAGAGTTCTTAACTGATACACTAAAGGAAGTGGCTAGTGACAAAGAAGTGGATAAGGTGGTTAAGCACTTCAAAGCCGACAAATCGAAGGATGCCTGGCAAAAGGATATGGATTATGTGAAAAAGTTAAATGTTCAAGGAACTCCCGCATTATTTGTTAATGGTAAAAAGTTCGAAGGTCAATCCATCGACGACTTAAAAGAGATGGTCGAAAACGCCGCGAAGGGGAAGTAATATGAACAAATCCCTGCTTCTTTCCTGGATTGCCGCGCTTATCGCCACTTTAGGCAGCTTGTATTTTAGTGAGGTTCTGCATTTTATTCCCTGTACGCTGTGCTGGTATCAGCGGATATTTATGTACCCATTGGCGATTATGTTAGGAATTGCTGTCTATCGAAATGATCTTGACATATATAAATATGTACTGCCATTATCAGTCATCGGTATGCTGGTATCCGGCTACCATACACTGCTTCAAAAACTTCCTTTCTTACAAAGGTTTGAAATGTGTACAAGCGGGGTACCTTGCTCCAAGGATTATATTAACTGGCTTGGGTTTATTACGATTCCTATCTTAGCCTTCATTGCCTTTACAATCATAACAATCAGCATGGTAATCGTGGCGCGCAGCCAAAAAGAAGAGACTATCCGCGGATAGTCTCTTCTTTAGCTAATAGGAAATTATAAATTTTTCAAATTTATAATTTCCTAACGCATAAATTCAACTACGCCTCTGTCTTCGTCCTAACGGACTCGCCAATCGGCAAGTTTACATTTATAGGCGCTGCTGTTCCTGTTGTTTTACCTTTAATCGTTCTTCTAAAACATGCACGATTTGCAAGAAATGGTCTGCTTCTCTGACGACATGGTCGGCTAACAGCGGGTCGATGACATTTCTAATTTGGCAGGTCTTAATAAAATCCAGGCCGGCTTGCTTGAAAGCACGCAGTTCCTGAGTGGCACTTTCACTGTCTTTATTGAGTTTTCCAATAATAGGATACGTAGGGCTTTTTTTATACAACATTGATTCAACATCACGTGCCTGATTTAGGAGGACCTCAAAATCATCCCCAAATTTTCTCGCGGTAATCACCAAATTCCGTTCAGATTGATCGAGAAGGGAGGCGATAAAGCGCGAATGCTCCATCATAATTTTTAGCCAAAAAACATTTTCTTTGATAATCGCATCCTGGATTGGGTCTAATATTCCATCATTTAATTTTTTTAAAGTCCTCATAAAGTATTCAGCTTCACGGGCGATATGGTCCACAAGAAGTGGGAAGTTAAACCCCATGACTTTACAATTAATGATTAAGATGAGCAGGTTCCGCTTAAAATTCCGCAATCCTAATACTAACTGAATGGTATCTTCATTTAATTTCCGTACTGCTGTTACATTATAAGGCGTTTGATGAGCCCTTTTTTCCTGCTCTGCAAAGTATTGATAAAATCGGTCCGTTTGTTGGATAAGCTGCTTGTCTTTCCTATTGAAGCCTTCCCCTAAAAAATAGGAATGCTCCTTCATAATTCGCAGCCAAAATTTATTTTCAGTTAAAGAACGTTCAATAAACATCTGTTCTGTAAGGGATTCAGGTGGTGCTGCAAAGTTTTCTGGGGCAGTTAACATTTTGTTAAATTCCTGTTCGCTAAGTCCTTGATAGACCATGAGCCGCCCTCCTTAAACACGCATAGTACATTATATTTAGGGTTTTAGTGTTTATGATAGGCTGCTTGGTCCAGTTTAATAATTATTACGTTAATCCAAGAAGCTTGCTTAATTTCTTCTCTTGAAAGCCTAATACCAGTTTTCCATCAATAAAGATGGCGGGGGTTGCGAAAATTTTCTTTTCCTTTAACTGATCCAAGTACTCCTTATTATTAGAAGCATTCCGTTCTTCAAATTCAATTTCCTTTTCTTTTAAAAATGTTTTTACCTGATCGCAGTAAGAGCAGCCATTGCTGCTGTATATAATTACTTCATGACGGGTCACCTGAAAAACCTCCATATACAATCTCGTAATTAAAGATAATCAATCACTTACTATATTACAAGCTTGAAACATTATGTAAAAAAGGGACCGGAATCATCCATTTTCTCCAACCACTGGATTAACAAATAAGTTGGTGATTAATACCAAAGAGCATAGGAAGCCTATTATGCTAGTTATTGCACAAGTTTACCACTTTTTAGGCAATGAATAAGTGTGTTACAACTGATAGCCTTGGTTGTAGAGAAAACGAGCTACGAATTTAGGAGGTTATCAAATGAATAAACTTAAAAAACTAGTGATTGCAGCCGGGTTAATGTTATCAATGTCAGCTTTTACTTTAAATGGACAAACAGAAGCAGCAACAACTACACACACAGTACATTATGGTGAGACATACTGGAATATAGCAAAAGGATTCGGTGTTCCTGTCAATAGCTTAATGGCTGCGAATAATAGCAGACCACTGATCGCAGGTAAAAATATTACTCTGCCAAACTCTCCAGTTACTGCGGCAGACAAAGAGTTAATGGCACGTTTAGTCCGTGCTGAGGCTGTTGGTGAGCCATATGCAGGGAAGGTCGCAGTGGCAGTTGTCGTCTTGAACCGAGTAAAAAGTGATCAATTCCCAAATAGCGTAAGGGAAGTTATCTATCAAATTTCAAATGGACACTATGCGTTTACTCCTGTAGAAAACGGTCAAATCAATCAAGCCGCTGATGCTGAGTCAAAACGAGCTGTCAACGAAGCAATAGCTCTAATGGGTAAAGGAAATGGTTCTCTATTTTTCTATAATCCTAATACTGCTCAAAGCTCTTGGATTAAGTCACGTCAAGTGACTGTTAAAATCGGCAACCATGTATTTGCAAGATAAGCTTAGTATTTCCAATAAAATATTTTTTAATAAAAAGCAGCGTATTCCAACAATTGGAATCGCTGTTTTTTTGTTCCTTAATTTAGATGCTTCTAATAGCCGTGTGATTGGATGAGTTGATATAATGGAAGCAGTACAAAAGGGAAGGGGAGAATGCAATGGATACTTTAGGACAGAAATATCAAATTTACCCAATGTATCTTGATGGTAAATGGGTAGGCCAAGATTATGAAACGTTAACGGAAGTCGTAAACCCGGCGACCAAGGAAGTCATAGGAGCAGTACCAACCGGAGGTGCTTTTGAAGCGGAGCAGGCAGTCGATGCGGCTCACAAGGCATTTAAAACCTGGTCGAAAAAAACGGCTGAAGAACGCTATCAGCTCCTCATGAAATGGTACCAGTTGATTGATCAGAACAAACTTGAAATCGCTAAAATTATGACAATGGAGCAAGGCAAGCCGTTAAAAGAGGCAGTTGGCGAGGTCCAGTACGCCAACAGTTTCATTTCTTGGTTTGCTGAGGAAGGCAAGCGGGTTTATGGGGAAACGATACCTGCTTCTCATCCAAACAAACGCATTCTCGTACGCAAGGAGCCTGTCGGTGTTATTGCGGCGATTACTCCTTGGAACTTCCCTGCGGCGATGATTACTAGGAAAGTGGGCCCTGCGCTTGCAGCCGGTTGTACGGCGGTAGTTAAACCAGCTAATCAGACGCCTCTAACCGCGTTAAAGATAGCTGAACTTGCCCATGAAGCGGGAATACCAGAAGGCGTATTAAATGTGATAACTGGAAGATCCTCAGAAATCGGGGATGTTTGGTTGAAAGACCCTCGTGTTACTAAAATTACTTTTACCGGTTCGACCGAGGTCGGTAAAACATTAATGAGGGGCGCTGCCGAAACTGTGAAAAAAGTATCACTTGAGCTTGGCGGAAATGCACCATTTATCGTTATGGACGATGCCAATTTAGCAAAGGCAGCGGCAGGCCTTGTCCAATCAAAATTCCGCAATGCCGGACAAACCTGTATTTGTACGAACCGAGTCTATGTTCAGGAAGGTGTAGCAGAGGAATTCACGAAGTTATTCCAAACGGAATTAGAGAAGCTTAAAGTTGGAAATGGGCTTGAAGACGGCGTCGATATCGGTCCATTAATCGATCAAGCAGCCCGCAGTAAAGTGGAAGAACTCTTACAAGATGCAATCGAAAAGGGAGGCAGGGTCGTTTATACAGGACTAAAACCGGCGGAAGAGAAGGGCTATTTCTATTCCCCAACAATTTTAACGGATGTGCAGGATGACATGGAATGCATGAAGGATGAAATCTTTGGCCCGATTGCACCGATTGCGACCTTTAAGACGGAAGAAGAAGTGATTGAACGTGCTAATAATTCAAACTATGGTTTAGCTGCTTATGTCTATACCGAGAATTTGAGCCGATCGTTTAGAATCACGGAGCAGCTTGAATACGGTATCGTTGGTCTCAACGATGCGCTGCCTTCCGTTGCGCAAGCACCGTTCGGCGGATATAAGGAAAGCGGTATTGGCCGTGAAGGTGGTCATTTCGGAATTGAGGAATTTTTAGAAGTGAAATATATTTCCATCGGTTTGGACTAAAATAAAAAGCAAGCCGTGCACCAGAATGAACACCGGCGCACGGCTTGTTTTTATTTTTGCTATCACTGAATCTTCTCTCTTTTTACTTTTATTCAGTTCGTTTGCTGTGGTACGATAACGTATAAAAGCAGACAGGGAAATGGGGTAATAGGAAATTGATTAAAACGATTTTATTCGACGTTGACGGGGTTCTATTAAGCGAGGAACGTTACTTTGATGCATCGGCGCTAACCGTCTGGGAGATGCTGATAAGCAGTAATTACTTGGCTTTATCACCTGAAAAATTCAAAACAGATTATAGCGATAAAGAAATAGAAGAAATTCGAAATGTTGTATTTGAAAATGATAAAATCCTGAAATTCCAAAAATCACGCGGCCTAAATGCCAACTGGGATATGATTTATTTATCATTTGCCCACCAGCTAATTCATCTACTTTCACAAATCAAAGAATATGAAATTGAAAACATTAGAAAATGGTGTCAAGCACCAATCAATCATAAAACCTTACTTGAGATTGGTGGGGTGTTGAATAATTATTCGGTTGAACTGGATTTCGGTTTGTTTGTGAAGGAGTTTGAAAGGTCCGAGGCAACTAAGCAAGAACTGCTTGATTATTTGAATGTGCTGACCTTTGATAAGCTTGGTGTGGAAACCTCTAGTTTTCAAAAAGGGGAGCTTTGGTCTGTATGTGAGCATGTTTCTCAGGAATGGTATGTGGGCGATGACAATATTATTGCTTCAACTGGCAAGCCTTCTGTTCAGAAAGGCAAGAAAGGCTTTTTAGTTAATGAAACAACATTGGCTCCTAAAGAAGATATAGGAGAGCTATTTCAATTTTTAACAGCCTCGGGGATTGAGATTGGGATTGGAACAGGCCGTCCCGAATTGGAAACGATTCAGCCATTTCAACACTTGGATTGGTTAAAGCATTTTGATGTGAGTCGGATTGTGACTGCGGATGATGTCGCCAAGGCTGAGCAGGAACTTCCAGAAGGTAAATCTTTATCAAAGCCGCATCCGTATACCTACATATTGGGTCTGCATCGCAAAGATCTGTCCGTGCAGGAGTGTTTGAACACGCCGCTGCCAATCAAGGATGGCGATTCGGTCCTGATTGTGGGGGATTCATTGGCAGATCTTCTCGCTGCAAGGCAAATGGGTTGCCAATTCGCCGCCGTGTTAACCGGGTTATCCGGGAAAGACGCCAGAGGTGAATTTGAGAAGCATAAAGCGGACTATATTCTCGAATCTGTGCTTGATTTGAGGGGTATTCTTTAAAAAGTTGCCTGCTATTAGCGTATTTTTTTAGTTTATTAGCGAATTTGAGGATTCTATTAGCGAATCAAAGTCATTTATTAGCGATTTTTAACGTTTTATTAGCGAATCTAACAGTAAAAACCGAACCCTAAAATTTCTATCGGCGATTTTTGAGGTCCAATCGGCGAATCGAAGCTTTTTATGGGCGAATCTCCGCCCTCAATCGGCGAATTCAACCATTCTATCGGCGAATCAAAAAGTTCCAAAATTAAAAGGGCTGCCCCTATAAATGGAGCAGCCCTATTCAAATTCAAAAAATCAAACACTCTCCACAGCCTGCGGCTCAACGCGGCCTGCCTCAAACGTATCGACATTTGATAACTCTAAAAATTGTGCTTCGTCTAAACCAGGAATTTGGACAAGTTCACGGCTGACTTCAGTACCGAGCGTCTTATCAAGCGTCAACACCATGATGGCCTCGCCGCCAACTTCTGTACGGCCAACCTGCATGGTACCGATGTTGATTTGATAGTCTCCAAGTAAAGATCCTACCTTTCCAATCATCCCCGGCACGTCCTGATGTTTAATATATAATAGATATTTCTCAGGCTTCACGTCAATCCGGTATTGATTAATCTTTACAATCCGGGCACCGTAGCCGTTTAACACAGTGGCTCCAATCCGAGCAGTTTCATCACCTTGCGAAACTGAAAGCTCCAAATAGTTGGCAAAGCCTTTATTCGTAGCATTTTTCTGCACATTATAGGAAACGCCCTGCTCTTTCAATAAATGAAGCACGTTGATGAGATTGACAGAATCGCTTAAATGATAGGATAAAACACCTCTAAGCATTGTCCGTGTCAATAATTCTGTATCCTCATCGATTAGATCACCATAATAATTGATTTCTATTTTTGTAGGTGCAGAGTTTTTCAATAATTGAATGACAAGCTGGCCCACTTGGTCGCCAAGTACTAAATAAGGCTGGAGCTTGGCTTGCGTTTCGCCTGACATTTGCGGCATATTTACCGCATGCTGGATGGATTGGTTTTCAAAAATCTCAACGATTTCCGCGCTGACTTCTTCTGCTACTTTCTCTTGTGCCTCAACGGTAGAAGCGCCAAGATGCGGAGTAACGATAATATTCGGATTCTGCAATAGCTCTGGGTCACCAACCGGTTCTTTTTCAAATACGTCAAGGGCAGCACCGGCAACATGGCCAGACTGAATGGCCCGGACTAATGCTTTTTCGTCAATGATACCGCCGCGGGCACAGTTCACGAAGCGAACTCCTTTTTTCGTTTTGCTTAAAAATTCATCATTAATAATTCCGCGAGTATCATTAGTCAGCGGTGTATGGATGGTAATAAAATCAGCCTCGGCCGCAATTAAATCAAGGCTTGCTTTGGTAATGCCAAGCTTTTTCGCGCGGTCTTCCGTCAAATATGGGTCAAAGCCCAAAATATTCATGCCGAAGCCTTTTGCTCTTTTGGCCACTTCAGTACCGATCTTGCCCATACCAACAACACCAAGTGTCTTTTTGTACAGCTCCACTCCTTTAAAAGAGTTGCGGTCCCATTCACCGCCGGAGGTCTTTTGGTGGGCTTGCGGAATTTTTCTTGCCATCGCCAGCATCATCGCCAATGTGTGCTCAGTTGCAGCAATCGTGTTGGCACCAGGTGCGTTAATGACGATGATCCCTTTCTTGGTAGCAGCGTTGACATCAATGTTATCCACACCGACACCTGCTCTAGCAATGACACGCAGGCGGCCTGCTGCCTCAAGAAGCTCTCCTGTTACTTTTGTTTGGCTTCTCACAATAAGGGCGTCGTAATCACCGATAATCCTTTTTAATTCATCTGTAGGCAGTGTTGGCTGTCTTTCCACAATGAAATTGGCATGGTCGACTAAGCATTTTAAACCTGTCTGGCTGATTCCGTCGGTTACAAGCACTTTGTACATTTTTAAAACCTCCAGTTTGTTTTTTTATAAAAATTTTAATAGCTTACGGTATTTCATAGAAAAATAAAAAACGCCCCTCATAACAGACACAGTGGTCGTGTTATGAGGGACGTAAGTTAACGTGGTGCCACCCTCTTTTGCCGCAACACCGGTGCGGCCTCTAAGCAAATAACGGGTTGGTTATACCCGGGCTAGCCTACTAAAATTTCAGCAGCCAGTTCAGAAGGGCTGGGCATTATAGAAATTAGCACCGGTTCGCATCGTCCACCGGCTCTCTGAAACTATTTCCTATTGCCGTCTTCATCATCACTTTTTCATTAATAGAATACATCCAATTGAGTGAAATTTCAAAATTCAACTGAATATAGGCATTATTCTACATCCCGCTTTCGGGCTTGTAAAGGGGTTAAATTCAAAAAAATTTGCCAGTTTTCTCTGAAAATTTTTACTCAAAATGAAGAACCTTGCTATAATGCAATAGTAAGCGATTACAGCGGGGAAAAGTCAGAAATATATCTATTGTAAAAAAATGAACAGACCCTTATAATGTCTACAATAGAAATACAATTGTTCACACCAGAAGGACATAGGAACGGAGGGGAAATGGGTGAAAGCAATTTCGATTGGATTACTGGGGTTGGGTACCGTTGGCTCAGGTGTTGTCCAAATTATTAAAAATCATCAGGATAAATTAATGCACCAGGTGGGCTGCCCAGTAACGATTAAAAAAATTCTGGTTCAAAATTTAATTAAAACAAGACCTGTTGAAATCGAAGCAGGATTATTAACGAATAATGCTGATGACATCTTATTGGATGAAGAAATAGATGTTGTCATCGAGGTTATGGGCGGCATTGACGCCACAAAAGACTATTTGATTACGGCCCTCCGTCAAGGCAAGCATGTTGTGACTGCCAATAAGGATTTAATGGCTCTCCATGGCTCCGAACTGTTAACGGTGGCATCAGAGTATGGCTGTGATTTGTTTTATGAGGCGAGCGTGGCTGGCGGCATCCCGATTCTCAGAAGTTTGGTGGATGGTCTTGCTTCTGATCGTGTTACGCAAATGATGGGGATTGTCAATGGAACAACAAACTATATTTTAACGAAAATGAGCAATGAAGGCCGCTCCTATGATGAGGTGCTGAAAGAGGCGCAGGCTCTCGGTTTTGCGGAGACTGACCCGACATCTGACGTCGAAGGATTGGATGCAGCCCGTAAAATGACCATCCTTGCTACATTGGGCTTTTCCATGCATATTGATTTAGAGGATGTAAAGGTGAAGGGCATTTCGGGCGTAACGGAAGATGATATCCGCTACGGGAAACAGCTTGGCTATACGATGAAGCTGATTGGATATGCCCACCGCGAAGGAGAAAAGGTCGAAGTTAGTGTCGCCCCTACCTTCTTATCTGACAATCATCCGCTTGCTTCCGTTCAAAATGAATACAATGCTGTTTATGTGTACGGTGAAGCTGTGGGTGAAACGATGTTTTACGGGCCTGGAGCAGGCAGTCTGCCAACCGCAACCTCCATTGTTTCCGACCTTGTCGGTGTGGTGAAAAATTTGCGGCTTGGTGTGAATGGGAAAAGTGCCGTGACCCCGCAATATCCAAAGCAATTAAAGGATGATAACGAAAAATATTCGAAGTACTTCCTGCGTATCCACGTCAGGGATGAAGTTGGTGTTTTTGCCGATATAACAACGATTTTTGCCAATTATGGGGTCAGCTTTGAAAAAATTCTTCAGCTGCCAATTAAGAAACATGAAACATCAGAAATTGTCCTAGTAACCCATAAAGCTTCTTTAACAAGCTACGATGGAATTCTACAGGAGTTAAATGACCTGCAAGCTGTAAAAGAAATAAAAAGTGCATATAGAGTGGTGAGGAAAACGATATGAGATGGCCAGGATTAATTGAAGCATATAAAGAATTTTTACCAGTAAATAATGAGACACCAAGGCTAACGCTAAATGAAGGAAATACCCCGCTAATTCACTTGCAGAATCTTTCCAAGGAATGGGGAGTAGAGCTTTATGTAAAAGTAGAAGGAGCCAATCCAACTGGTTCCTTTAAGGACAGAGGAATGGTAATGGCGGTTGCCAAAGCAATTGAGGAAGGCAGCAAAACTGTCATCTGCGCCTCCACCGGAAACACTTCAGCTGCCGCTGCAGCATATGCAGCCCGGGCGGGTATCAACTGTATCGTTGTGATTCCGGAAGGGAAAATTGCCATGGGCAAACTTGCTCAGGCGATGATGTATGGGGCCGAAATCATCTCCATTGAAGGAAATTTTGACCAGGCTCTTAAAATGGTGCGAGATATCAGCGAAGTAGAGCCAATCACATTGGTTAACTCAGTTAACCCTTTCCGTCTGGAAGGGCAAAAAACAGCCGCATTTGAGGTTTGTGACCAGCTTGGTTCAGCACCTGAAATTTTAGCGATCCCGGTTGGAAACGCCGGCAACATCAGCGCTTATTGGAAAGGCTTTAAAGAATATAACAGCAAAAAAGAAACTGGTCTGCCAAGAATGTTCGGTTTTGAAGCTGCAGGGGCCGCCGCTCTCGTACATAACCGCGTGTTTGAAAATCCGGAAACAATCGCAACAGCGATTCGGATTGGCAACCCGGCTAGCTGGGATTTGGCGGTTAATGCAGTCAAAGAATCTAACGGTCAGTTTGATGAAGTTACCGATGATGAAATCGTCGCAGCTTATAAAAAATTAGCTTCTACTGAAGGTGTTTTTGCAGAGCCGGCATCCTGCGCTTCTATCGCTGGTGTTTATAAATCATTACAAAACGGGAAAATCGCCAAAGGGACCAAAATTGTCGCTGTTCTTACAGGAAATGGCTTGAAGGATCCGGACACAGCTATTCAAAGCAGCTTGGTGAAACCTGTTGTATTGCCAAACGATGAAAAGGCTGTGGCAGAGCATATTCGAGGGGTTGTCGGGCATGCCGCTGAATAATCAATGGATGATCAAGGTTCCGGCAAGCACAGCCAATCTTGGTCCGGGATTTGATTCCATGGGGCTGGCGGTAGATCTGTATTTGACTTTAGAGGTGGAGAAAAGTGACCATTGGGAATTCCTTTCTCCTAACCCTGAATTAACCCAGCTTCCAACTGATGAAACCCATTTTATCGCACAAATTGCCCTTGAGACAGCTAAGAAATATGGAAAAGAGCTAACTCCCTGCCGTGTAAAAATGGAAAGTGAGATTCCCTTGGCACGCGGACTTGGTTCAAGCGCTTCTGCTATCATTGCAGGGATTGAACTTGCTGATATCGTGGGTGGCTTAAACCTGACAAAGGAGGAAAAGCTTCTATTGTCAACTGATATAGAGGGCCATCCGGACAATGTTGGGGCATCCCTTTATGGGGGCCTTGTCATCGGAAGTTATCGGCAAAACGAAGTGGAGATGCTGAACTTTACCAATCTTTCCTTTGAGATGGCTGCGGTTATTCCGAAAGAAATCTTATTAACTAAGGATTCACGCGGAGTACTGCCAAACAGCTTTTCGATGAAAGAAGCGATCGAGGCTTCTTCGGCTGCGAACGTATTGGTGGCATCCCTGTTAAGTGAAAATTGGGAAATGGCCGGAAAAATGATGGAACGAGATCGGTTTCATCAACCTTATCGGAGACCACTGATTCCTTTTTATCAAGACGTTGAACAATTTGCCAAAGAGAATGGGGCATTCGGAACAGCATTAAGCGGCGCAGGTCCAACTGTCCTTTGCTTTGCTGAAAAGGGCAATGGCCGTCAGCTGGTTACAGATATCCAAAAGGCATTCCCGGAAATGACCGTTAAGCTCTTGCAAATTGATTCCTCCGGCAGCAGAGTCTGTGAAACAGCGAAACGGAAGTAATTTAAAACAAAGCAAAAAGAGGCTGAATCATTCAGCCTCTTTTTGCTTTTTCAAATATTGCTCAAAATCGCTTTTATTTAATGGTCTACTAAATAAATAGCCCTGCATTAAACAACAATCTCTAGAAAGTAAAAATTCCTTCTGATATTCCTTTTCAACTCCTTCTGCAATTACTTGAAGCTTTAAGCTTCGGCCTAGATTAATAATAGCTTCGGGAATCTCGGAGTTCTCAAAATCTTCTTCGATATTCTGAATAAAGGATTTATCTATTTTTAAGCAATCGATCGGTAAATCTTTTAAATAGCTTAAAGACGAATAGCCCGTCCCAAAATCATCAATAGAAATGGAGATTCCCAAACTTTTAAGTGTACGAAGTGATTGAACAATTTCTCGTGAATTATTCAAAAGAATGCTTTCTGTAATCTCAATTTCAAAACAGTCAGGACGTAATTCACTATTGGCAAGAATTTCTTCAATCATCGTGACCATCTTGCGTGGTTCCTGAAACTGCCGGGCAGAAAAATTTACCCCTACTGATAACGGAATAGGCCTATTCATGTTCCAGAAGCTTACCTGACTGCAGGCTGTTTTCATCACAAATTCCCAGATTGGCTGAATTAATTCTGTTTCTTCGGCAATTGGGATAAAAATTTCCGGCGAAACAACACCCAATTCATCATCCGTCCATCTCAGCAAAGCTTCAACACCAAAGATGGTACCTTCTTTTACATTCATTTTTGGCTGGTAATAGACTTCTAATAATTCATTTTCAATCGCTTTTCTTAAGCGAGCCTCAAGATGTGGTCTTTTTATATTCGCCTTTCTTAACTGTTCTGAAAAAACAACAACTTTGTTTCCTCCCATTTTCTTCGCCGTATACATGGCCGTATCTGCGTAGATAATGAGACTTTCGATATTATCTGTGTGCTCGGGGTAGATGCTGACACCACAGCTGGCTCCCATATAAATTTCTGTTTCATCAAGAAAATAAGGGGCTTTTAAGTTGGAAATGATTCTCTCAGCAGAACTCTTTGTATCTTGTAAATTATAATTGAACAATAAAATAATAAATTCATCGCCGCCTTGCCTGATGATGAAATGATTTTCATTATTGGGCAGGCTATCCTTTATACGGCTGGCAGTCATTTTGAGGATTTCGTCCCCTTTGGAATGCCCAAAGGAGTCATTAACTTCCTTAAAACGGTCCATATCCATGAAAATAACCGATAAGGTTTCTCCATTTTGATTCGCCCTATTTACAATCGAAGGCAGTTTTTCTTGAAAATATCTTCTGTTAAGCAGTCCTGTTAACGCGTCATGATTCGCTTGGTATTCGATAAATTCCCTGCTCTGCTGGAGATCCGTTACATAGTTGTGCAGGTCCTTAGACAAAGCATTGACGTTTTCCGCGAGCATGCCCAGCTCATCCTTGCGTTTCAAATGAAGGTTTTTTCCAAAATTGCCTTTGGCTATTTCATTGACCCGATCCACGATATAACCAATCGGCCTGGTAATGGAGTTTGAAAAAATAAAGCTGATAATTAACACGATAATCATAATGATAATGGAAAGCAGGATATGAACCTTCAGTTCATGCGCCAATTCATTTTCTATCAGTCCATAATCATAAACGAGGCCCGTCACAAAAGCTGTACCATTGGCTGAACCGGGGACGAAGGTTTTCATAACGTTTTTGCCATTTAAGTGGGCCTTGTAGGATTGCGTTTTCCCTGTTTTCATCGCCATTTTGATTAAAGCAGCATCCTTTTTATAGTTTTCGTATTTATAGTCACCGTACCACTTAGGACGCGCTGAAATGCGCATATAGGAGTTTCCGTTTAAATGAACGTATTCGTCCTTTTTTCCAAAATTCTTGGGATTGAAAACAGTTAACTCCAAAATGCCTTTTTGCTTGGTATAATCTTTTATAATTTTTTTAGGGCCAAAAAGATCCTCATATTCTATTGCTTCACTGTCCCGGAAATAAGGGTTTATGATATAATTCGTTGTCCCATCATAATAATAGCCCCATTTATCAACGTGATCCGGATCCGAAGAGGCTACTTCGATTGGTCCCGACCAATAATTTGGCAGTGTTAACCCCTTTCCGACCGTAACAGGCTTTAACGCAAAAAGCTGCTGATAGGCTTCATACCAATAGCCCCATCCCTTGGTGGACATGTTAATTTCCTGAGGGTCGGATGATTTCACACCAATAATGTCATCTTCTGTCTTTGCCATTAAAGTAATGTGTGAGACCCCGACGTCCTTGGCTATTTTTTTGAGCTGCTCGTTTGAGACATCCTCCCAGCGGGGCGGAAGCTGATCCTTGATGGCGAGGGAGGCAATCCGTAAATCGCTGCCAAGAATATCTTCAACATATAAGGAACCCTTGGTTGTATTTTTGACATGATAGGAAATTTCCTTTGTGATCATGGAAATCTCTCGATTGTTAGTACTAATGAGCTGATTTTTTGACCGAATATAATGAAAGGCATTATTCGTAACTAAAATGATAAATACAAGCAGACAAAATAATAGCGGAAGTTTTTTCTTTATAGACAAGCTTTAACACTCCAATGAGCAGCATACACTTCCTTTTAATAAGGTGTGTATGCTGTTGTAGATTAGGGGACAGATTAACCCTTTATTCCATGGAGCCATTCTTCATAGCATTCATCACATAGTGTTTCATGCCTTTCTTGATTGGCTGAATCAAACGAAACCTGATGAAGATGTTTTTCCTCAAATTGGTTTGTGCAATAAAAGCATGTATCAGGCATTTTCTATCCTCCTTTATAAATATAGATAGTTTAGTTTCTTCCCGCAACCTAAGTTTTATAATAGAAAAAAATCTTTCAGCAACTCGTCCTACTATCTCCCAGTATGGTAAAATAGTGTAAAAATTGGGAATTTTTTAGAGGGGGAGGCCTTCAAGTATGAAGCTTCCAATTATCCAAACGAAGCTGCGGGTTCCTGCAGTGAAAGATGAATTTCTAAGAAGAGCAAATCTTACGAGGAAGCTGAAGAAAATACCAGAACATCCCTTAACTATTATTCATTCCGGGGCTGGCTTTGGAAAAAGCACCGCACTTGCCTTGTTCATGAAGGACGAAAATATTAATGGCTGCTGGTATTCCATCTCTTCTATGGATGATGATATCCTTCCGTTTCTGTCTCATATTATCCATTCCATTCGAAAAGCTGCCCCTGAGTTTGGCAGAGAGTTGTTAACCTTTGTGGAAACCACAGATCGTTATATCCGCAATGAAGAAATAGGTTTCCTCTGTTCTTTGTTTATTAATGAAATCCTTGAAACCAGTTCTGAAATCATTTTGATTTTGGATGATTTTCACCAAATTGAACAGTCCTATACCATTAATAGTTTCATGGAAAATCTTCTCGAGCATATCCCTGCCAATTTGCATATTGTGATCTCTAGCCGAAGCCGTCCGGTTTGGAAGCCTCTTACAAAAATGAAAGTGTGCGGACAATTGCTGGAAATTACCAAAGAGGACTTAATTCTGACCATCGAGGAAATGGAATTGCTCTTGTTGGACTTATATGGCCTGGAGGTGGAACATTATCATTTATTAGCTATTTATCAAGTAACAGAAGGATGGATTATTGCCACATGTATGATTGCCCAGCAAATTCCCTTGAAACAGGACATTTCCGCTTTAATTGAGCAAACTTCCCTGTCCCTTCATGACTTTTTTCAGTATCTAGTTTTGGAAGTGTTTTCAAAGCAGCCGCCCATCGTTCAGCAATTTCTTGAACAAACATCTATTTTTGAGGAGATTGAAGAGGAATTATGTGACGAGGTCATCGGCATTCAAGCGGCCTCAAGTATGTTGGAACAGTTAAAAGACCGAAACCTGTTTATCCAAAAAGTCGACTCAAAGCATTATCGTTACCACGCATTATTTAAGGATTTTTTAGAAAATCATTTTGAAAAGAATCATCCGGAAAACTTTATCTTCCTGCATGAACGATGTGCCCGTTTTTATGAAAAAAGGGAGCTTTGGGAAAAGGCACTTTATCATTACAAAAAAATAAAACAGTTTAAAGCGATTGCCTCTATATTGCAGGAAAAGGGCTTTCACATGCTAGAAAGCGGTAAATTGGAAAGCTTAGCGGATTTGTTAAAAAAAATCCCTGAGGATGAGTTCGATACCTACTATCTTCTTTGGCTATTGAAAGCGGAGGTATACCGATACCGTTCCCAATATCTTGACGCCGAAGAATGTTATCATGAGGCTTACGAAGGTGCCCGGAGGAGAAATGATTTTATCGGAATAAGCAGGGCTTTAGAGGGAAAAGCAAAGATTTACTTGGACACGATTCAGCCTCAGCGTGCAGAACAGCTTTTATATGAAGCGATTGCCCACCGGGAAAAAAGCAATAGCCCCGTGGAGGAGAGCGGCAGACTTTATGAATTATTATCCGAGAATCTGCTTAACTCCGGGAAAGCAAAAAAAGCGGAAGTTTGGCTAAAAAAAGCCAAGGAATCGACTATTTCCAAGCTTGACGGAAGCCTCGAGGCAAGATTGTATCTACGAACAGGACGGTTTGAGAAAGCAAAGAAATTTCTATATATGAAAAAAGCTGAAGTTAAGAATGTTCAACTTTCTTCCCTGCCGCAGGCACACCGTGAAATTGACTTATTACTTTCCATTATCGAGGCTTTTACTGGAGAAGGGAATAAAGCAAAAGAGCTTGCCCAGGCAGGCATCCAGCAGGGAATCAGCTTGAAGGCTCCATTTGTGGAGGCCTGCGGGTGGATTAGGATGGGGCACGCTGTTCAAATTTTGAATAAATATGATTCTTCGTTAGCGGAAAACTGCTATCAGACGGCACTAGAATTGATGGATAAATTGCAAGTTGACCGTGGTAAGGCAGAGCCATTAATGGGACTTTGTATTTTATATGGCGTCAGAGGGGAATTCGAACGGGCGATGACGGCCGGTAAACGTGCTTTGCAGGAGACGGAAAGAGTGAATGATCTTTGGCTTTCGGCCATGATTACGCTTGGCATGGGGATCACTTGCATTCATAATGAACGATTCTCAAAGGCCCTGGATTACTTGGAGCAAACGAATACCATGTTTGTACATTGTGAGGACTCTTATGGTCAAATGCTCAGCAATTTCTGGCTGGCCTATTGTTTTCACATCGAGAAAAATTGGAAACAATTCAGGACAGCCTTTGCTGAGTTTTTAAATATTGTCCAAACACACGAATATGAATTCATTTTTCATAAAAGATCTGTCTTTGGTCCAAGAGATTTGCAGGTGTTCATTCCTATGTTAATAGATTGTTTAAAAGAAGACGGACAAACAGGATTTGCGGCCAAAATTCTGCAGGATATGGGAATTGCCGCCTTAGAATCCCACCCCGGTTATTCCATCAGGGTCCAAACCCTTGGGCAATTCAGGATTTGGCTGGCGGATAAGGAAGTCGGTGAAAAGGAATGGCAGAGAGAAAAGGCAAAGGAACTATTTCAATTATTGATGACTACCGGTGAATTAATTTCAAAAGAAGAGATTATTGCAATCCTTTGGCCAAATCAAGAGCGAAAAAGTGCTGACCGGGACTTCAAGGTGGCCTTAAACAGCCTGCAGAATGTCCTTGAACCCGCACGGAAGGCAAGGGCTGCGCCTTTTTTTGTAATAAGAGAAGGAAGCTTCTATGGATTAAATCCACTGGCGGTGATTGAATTGGATACAGTCCTTTTTCAGGACTTGATTCAAAAAGGGCTTCAGGAAGCAGAACCTGAGAAAGGGCAGCTTTTTTTGGAAAAGGGCTTAAAGCTCTATCAGGGGGAGTATTTGCCTGACCGCCGCTACGATGATTGGTGTATCAGCAAAAGGGAGAGGATGCTCGTTTATTTCCTAAGAGGAGCGGAAAAAATGGCTCAAGCCTATGTTCGTCAGGAAAATTATGATGGGGCCATTTTCTGGTGTGAAAAAATATTGGAGCGGGACCGTACCTGGGAAGAAGCATACCGGCTGCTCATGTACTGCTACTATCGTAAAAATAACCGGCCGCAGGCCTTAAAATGGTATCAAAAATGCACCGAGGTCCTCGAAAAAGAACTAGGTGTTTCGCCGCTTGAGCCAACAAGGCATATGCGTGACATGATTATGGAATCTGACAGCTATATACAGCCAATCTGACAGCCTGAAAAAAAGGCTGTTTTTTTTTGTAACTTCTTTGTAACTCCTATTTCCTATGATGAAGTCAAAGCATTTCCATGATTGACCTGAAAAATTTTAAGGGGGAAGAGATGTGAAGGGAAGCAGAAAAAGATGGGCATTTTTAGGATTACTAATGTTTGTGATGCTGTTTGCCAGTGCGTGCAGCTCGGACAAATCATCATCAGAGCCGAAGGACAACGGTGGAAAGAAGGAAGAAAATAAAGCCCCAATTAAAATCGGTGTGCTTGCATCAAAAACTGGAGCCTTGGAGTCCTACGGTAAACAAACATTAAGAGGCTTTGAGCTGGGACTACAATATGCTACAGACGGAAAGATGGAAGTGGATGGCAGAAAAATTGAATTCTATGTGGAAGATACCGAAACGAAGCCGGAAGTAGCTGTACAAAAAGCAACGAAACTATTAGAAGAAGATAAGGTAGATTTCTTGGTTGGATCGTCTAGTTCGGCTGATACATTAGCAGTACTTCCGCTGGCTGAGGAATATAAAAGAATTATGGTGGTTGAACCAGCTGCAGCTGATACGATTACTGGATCCGAGTTCAACCCTTATATTTTCCGAACAGCACGGAACTCTTCACAGGACGCAGTTGCAGGTGCAGCAGCCATCGCGAAAAAGGGTGTCAAAATTGCGACCCTAGCTCCTGATTATTCATTTGGACGTGACGGGGTAGCAGCATTTAAAGAAGCGGCTAAGAAATTAGATGCTGACATTGTAAAGGAAGAATATGCGGATCCGGCAGCAACGGATTTTACCTCTAATATTCAAAAAATCATTGATGCCAAACCTGATTACTTATTCGTAGTCTGGGCCGGCGCTAACTCTCCATGGAAACAGATTGCCGATATGAAGGTTCAGGAAAAAGGCATCAAAATCTCAACCGGAGCACCGGATATTGCGGCCTTATCTACAATGGCGCCGCTTGTAGGAATGGAAGGCTTCACTGTCTATTATCATGATCTTCCAAAAAATAAAATCAATGATTGGCTTGTCGCTGAACATAAAAAGAAATTTAACAATGAGGTTCCCGACCTATTTACACCAGGAGGTATGAGTGCGGCGATCTCCATTGTGGAAGCTGTCAAGAAAACAAAAGGCGATACTGACGCCGATAAATTGATTAAAGCGATGGAAGGAATGAGCTTTGAAACACCGAAAGGAAAAATGACATTCCGACCTGAGGATCACCAGGCACTGCAGTCATTATATGCGATTAAGCTTGAGAAAAAGGATGGCGTGAATTATCCGGTTCCGGTATTAATGCGCGAGCTGACTCCCGAGGAAACCGCTCCGCCAATTCGTAATAAATGAAAACTCGCCGATAGGACGAAGACGGAGGCGTAGTTGAATTTATACGTTATGAAATTATAAATTTTGAAAAAAATTATAATTTCATATTAGCTAAATAAATTTCACAGGTGAGTGGGGGATTAAGGTTTATTAAGTTCCCCCTCTTCCTATTTGTAATCTAGGGTGGTGATATGTTTGGCAGCATTGATTGAAACAAATGATTTATCGATAACCTTTGGCGGTCATACCGCGGTTGATTCCGTTACATTAACAGTTCCTGAAAAACACTTTAAGTCAATTATCGGGCCGAATGGCGCCGGAAAAACGACCTTTTTTAATCTATTAAGCGGGCAGCTTACGCCGACAAAAGGGAAAATTTATTACCGGGGGAAAGACATCACTGCTTTTTCACCGACGAAACGAACCAGGGCAGGAATTGGCCGTTCCTTTCAAATTACAAATGTATTTCCCAATTTAACCGTTTTGGAAAATGTCCGGCTCGCTGTCCAATCGCAGTCGGGAGTCCGCTATCAAATGCTCTTTCATTATAAAAAATATCGCCAATTTGAAGAGAAGGCGCTGGAATGGCTGAGGCTGGTGCTTCTCGATGACAAACAGGACTCACTTGCCGCTAACCTTGCCCATGGTGAAAAGCGGAAGCTGGAAATTGCCATGCTGCTGGCATTGGAAACAGAGGTTTTGCTACTGGATGAACCGACCGCGGGGATGTCCCTAGAGGAGGTTCCAGCGATTTTGGAGGTCATCAAGCGGATTAAGCAGCAAGGGGATCGAACCATCATTCTAATTGAACACAAAATGGATATGATTTTAGATTTGTCCGATTCTGTCATGGTTTTGTTTAACGGCAGGCTTCTGGCTGACGGCACGCCAGAGGAAATCATGAAAAATGAGACGGTTCAGTCGGCCTATTTAGGAGGGCTTTACGAATGAGCGAACTACTGCAGCTAAAGGACATAGAAACACATATTGGCCAATATCATATTCTTCAGGGTGTTTCGTTGGAAGTGAAAAAGGGAGAAGTGACCGTTTTGCTTGGCCGAAATGGAGCAGGTAAGACGACCACTTTACGGACTATCATGGGGTTTACGCCTGCTTCCAAAGGAAGTGTGATCTTTAAAGGGGAGTCCATTCAGACTCTTGCCCCCTATACCATTGCCAAAAAAGGGATTGGTTTTGTACCGGAAGACCAAGGGATTTTTTCAGGCTTAACCGTTGAGGAAAATATGAAAGTGGCAATGCAAAAGGAAAATACAGAAACCTTGAAGAGAATGGATTGGATCCTGGAGCTGTTTCCCGACTTGAAAAAGTTTTGGAAAAAGCCAGGAGGGCTGTTAAGTGGGGGGCAGAAGCAAATGCTGGCCATTGCCAGGGCCTATATTAATGAGAATGAATTGCTATTAATCGATGAGCCGAGTAAGGGATTGGCTCCAATCGTTGTGGAAAAGGTGATGGAATCCATTACCCAAATGAAGGAGCAGACAACCATTGTTTTGGTCGAGCAAAATTTCATGATGGCGAGTACGATCGGTGACCGTTATTACATTATTGATGACGGCCAGACAGTAAGCCATGGAACAATGCAGGAATTGAAAGAAAACGAGGAAAAGAAACGAAAATATTTAGGGATTGCCTAGGAAAGGGGAAGACCTTTGTGGATTTATTCTTCAATTTGGCTTTAAATGGGCTGGCGACTGGGATGCTCATTTTCCTGCTGGCAGCCGGGTTAACGCTAATATTTGGGTTAATGGATGTATTGAACTTTGCCCATGGCGGGTTATTTGCCTGGGGAGCTTACAGCGGTTTATGGATTTATGGAAAAACGGGGAGCTTTCTGATTGGGATTGCCGGTGCCGTCCTGACCGGATTCCTTTTAGGCATCATCACGGAAAAATGGATTATCAAACCGGTTTATGGGAATCATGTCCAGCAAATTTTAATTACACTTGGGCTCATGCTTGTACTTTCGGAAATGCTGAAGGTGATTTGGGGACCTAATCAAATTACCGCCACGCCACCGGATTATTTAAAGGGAAGCTGGGAACTAGGCGGCGTGATTATCATTAAATATCGGGTATTTATTATTTTGGCTGGCCTGCTTATTTATACGTGCGTGCAATTTTTGCTCAAAAAAACGAAAATCGGCCTTGTCGTCCGAGCTGGCGTAATGAATAAGGAAATGGTCCAGGCATTAGGTATCAATATTCAAAAGGTATTTATGTTTGTATTTATGATTGGTGCAGGAATGGCCGCTCTCGGCGGAGTTCTTTTGGGGCCATATTCCGGAGTCATCCATGCCGGGATGGGAATGGAGTTTGCCATTTTAGCCTTTATCGTGGTAGTCATCGGGGGCATGGGCAATTTCAGTGGTTCCATTTTGGCGGCCATTCTTGTGGGGCTGTCCGGTTCGTTTATGGCGTACTATGTTCCGGATTTGTCGCTTGCTGTTAATATGCTGTTAATGGCAGTTGTATTGATTATTCGGCCGCAAGGACTATTTGGGGCAAAGGGGTGAGAATATGAAGTGGTTACGAACTAATAAGGGAACAACATTATTTTGGATAGTTGCAGCATTTCTCTTCCTCTTGCCATTTGTCTATGAATCTCGTAATCTGATGATTTTATTAACGCAAATATTTATTTTTTCGGTATTTGCAATGAGCTATGACCTGCTCCTTGGTTTTACCGGTATTGTTTCTTTTGGTCACGCGATGTTTTTTGGAATCGGAGCTTATTCGATCGGGATTTTTATGAAGCGATTTGAGCCGACGATGCTGAATTTCCTGCTTGCACTATTGGCAACACTTGCTTTAACGGCGCTGGTCAGCTTTTTAGTCGGGCTTTTGACGCTCCGCTTAAAAAGCCACTTTTATGCGATGTTAACGTTGTCTTTATCGGGATTGTTTCTAGTAGCGGCAGAAAAATGGCGGAGCCTGACCCATGGGAATGATGGCTTTACATTTCGTGTTCCGGAGCAATTTATTGACCGGACCGATTACTATCTGATTTGTCTGCTGATTATGGCGGTGGTGTTTATGATTTTAAAGCGGTTTACCAATTCACCATTGGGACGGGTGCTTCAAGCGATTCGCGAGAATGAGCAGCGCACCGAGTCACTTGGCTTTCATGTCCTCCACTATAAAATTGCCGCAAGCATCGTTTCCGGAGTATTAGCCGGTGTAGCGGGCATTCTTTATGCGATGTCACTACGGTTTGTTAATACAAGTGTTTTTTCGATGGACATCACATTGGATGCGTTGTTAATGACGATTATCGGCGGTGTCGGCACACTATATGGTGCGATGATCGGTGCCGGATTAATTGAATTTGCCCATGACTGGCTGACAGAGCTGGCGAAAGAGCATTGGATTTTTGAACGCTGGATTATCTTTTTTGGCATTATTTATATTTTAGTGGTCATGTTTTTCCCGAAAGGAATTGTCGGTACGTTAAGGACCATAACCTGGAAGCGGAAAAAGCAGCAGGCAGTCAATAAAAAAGAAAAGCTGGCGGGCTAGAAGGAGGCGTCAATGGATACGAATCAAGTTACCTCCTTTGTCGTTCGTTTTCAATTGGCTGCAGTCGAAAAGGAGACCGGGTCCCGGCACTGGAGGATTAAAGTGACCCATGTGCAGGAAGACCGGGAAACTTTATTCGAAACGATTGAAGAGGCGATGTTGTTTATGAAGGAAATTGCGGAAGATTCATAGAGTAGGTGATCGTTTTGCAAATAGGCATAGTCAGTACAGGGATATACTTGCCGGAAAAAACAATGACTGGTCGGGAAATCGCCGATAAGGCAGGCATTCCGGTGACCGTTGTAGAAGAAAAAATGGGGATTAGGAAAAAGCATATTCCAGGTCCCGATGACCATACCTGTGAAATGGGCATCCTTGCTGCAAGAAAGGCGCTTGAGAAGGCCTCGTTTAATCCTTTGGATATTGACCTCGTCATTTATATCGGTGAGGAGCATAAGGAATATCCACTCTGGACGGCGGGAATCAAGCTGCAGGAAGCAATCGGCGCTTTTAATGCCTGGGCGTTTGATACGGCTTTAAGGTGCGGCACAACCGTGATGGCGTTGAAGGTGGCGAAAAGCATGATGCTCTCTGACCCAGGTATACGAACGGTTCTTCTTGCCGGGGGTTACCGAAATGTTGATTTCATAGATTACGAGAACCCTAGAACAAGATTTATGTATAATCTTGGCGCTGGCGGCGGGGCCATTCTTCTTCAAAAGGATTATTCGGAAAATCTTTTGCTGGAGACGGTAATCCTGACGGATGGTTCTTTTTCCGAGGACGTCGTCGTCGTTGCCGGCGGCACTAAACATCCAATCTCGAGCGAGGCGATTGCCAAACGCTTGAACATGCTCGATGTACTTGACCCTGAGGGGATGAAACAGCGCCTTGAGGAAAAATCAATGAGCAATTTTTTAAAAGTCATTCGCGAATCGGTTCGGAAGAGTGGGTATACAGTGGACGATATTGCGTATTTAGCGATTCTTCACATGAAAAAATCCGCTCATGAATATGTTTTAAGAGAACTGGGCTTGTCCGACGAGCAGGCAATTTATTTGGAGGATTACGGTCATATTGGGCAGATAGATCAAATCTTGTCGTTGGAGCTGGCTTTACGGAAAGAGAAAGTGAAGGACGGCGATCTTGTCGTTTTTGTCAGCGCCGGGATTGGCTATGCGTGGGGAGCGACTACCATTAAATGGGGGAAGGGATGATAGGAATGGTAAACGTATCAGTGAAGAGTGTCGAGCTTTCAAACGGAGAAACGCTTTTTTACCGGGAAAGGGAAGGCGGAGAAATAAAAGTATTATTAGTCCATGGTAATATGACTTCATCCAAGCACTGGGATCTCGTTCTTGAAAATATGGATGAGAAATATAAATTGTTTGCCATTGATTTGCGGGGATTCGGCCTGTCTACCTATAACAACCTAATTATGTCGATTAAGGATTTCGCTGATGATGTCAAACTGTTTGTAGACGCGATTGGTTTGAAAGACTTTGCGCTTGTCGGCTGGTCAACCGGAGGTGCAGTGGGTATGCAATTCGCCGCTGATTATCCAGGATATTGCAATAAATTAATATTGCTTGCTTCCGAATCCACGAGAGGCTATCCTTTCGACGGGAAATTGAGTGATGCTGATGAGTCGCGCCGATTTACCTTACATGAAGAGATAAAGCGGGACCTTATCCGCACGATTCCTGTGCAAGCCGCCTATGATACCAATGATGCTGCGTTACTGAAATTAATTTGGAACGCAGTCATTTACACTCACAACCAGCCGGCACCTGATCTTTATGATGAGTATGTTCAGGACATGCGGACGCAGCGCAATTTGGCCGAGGTCCATCACTGCAACAATACCTTTAATATCAGCCATTTTCATAATGGACTTGTTCCTGGAAATGGCAAGGTCGACGACATTCATGTTCCTGTTCTGGTCTTATATGGTGAAAGGGATATGGTCATTGCCAGAGAAATGACGAATGAGCTTTTAGCAGATTTGGGAGATAAGGCGACCTATGTGGAATTGAAAAACTGTGGTCACTCCCCATTAGTGGATGACCTGCCGCAATTGTTGAAGGAGATGACAAAGTTTTTGGAGAAAGAAGTGCAGGTATAATAAGTTAGTGGAAAACGGTCTTTGAGGGGGTCGTTTTTTTTGACGCTTCGAATTATTGTCTACATTGTGAACTTTGTAGATATGTTCCTTAAATTTGTAGATAAATTTTTAAAATTGTAGATATCCTAATGAATTTCGTAGATATCTTTAGAAAATTGTAGATATAATCCGAAAAGTGCTGATAACCCTTTCTTAAAACCTAGGAATCTCGTTCGGTGTAACTCATATGTAACCATTCCCAGCTAAAATAGCACCATCTAGTAGTGAAGGAGCGAGTTTTGGTGAGGTGGGAACTGGATTGGCTGGAAAGTAGAGCGAGATTATCGCCAAATAAAGCTGCCATAATCGATGTTAATACAAACGAGACTTGGACTTACGAACAATTGAGCGCACGGGCGAACAATGCGGCAGCAAACCTGCTAAACAGAGGCGTAAAAAAAGGCGATCGGGTAGCTCTCTTGGCCCCAAACGATATATGCTATTTTGATTTATTATTTGCCTGCGGAAAAATTGGCGCCATTTTTGTACCACTGAACTGGAGGCTTTCGGTTCATGAAATAAACGAAATATTGCAGGACTGCACACCGATTCTGATCGGGGTACATGAACAATTTATTCAAATATATGATCAGCTTCCTGAGCAAAAACCACACTCTTTTATGGTCGGAGGCTCTATTTATTCTGAAATTAAATTTCTTCAAAAAGTAGAAGAAATTTCTGAAACCGACCAATTAGCGATGATTTACACGGGCGGTACAACCGGGAAGCCAAAAGGCGTTGTATTAAGCCATCGCTCCATCCTCTGGAATGGGATAAATTCTATTTTGAGCTGGGGGCTGACGGATCAAGATGTCACCGTCAATTATATGCCCATGTTTCATACCGGCGGCCTGAATGCGTTAAGCATTCCTATCCTTATGATGGGCGGGACCGTTGTCATTCGGGACCATTTTGATGCGGCAGAAGCGGTAGAATCCATAAATCGTTACCAATGTACAATTATTCTCCTAGTACCAACGATGTATCATATGTTAATCCAATCGGAAGAATTTAAAAGCAGCCATTTTCCTTCGATGAAAATCTTCATATCTGGGGCGGCGCCATGTCCCATGCAAATTTATGAGGCGTTTCAAAAAAAGGGCTTGGCCTTTAAAGAGGGGTATGGGTTGACAGAAGCAGGGCCGAATAATTTTTATATAAGTCCCGAGGAAGCGCAGATAAAGCGCGGCTCAGTCGGCAAACCCATGATGTTTAATTCCATCATCCTTGAAAAGACAGATGGCAGGGAAGCCACAGCAAACGAAGTCGGCGAACTATTAATCAGGGGCAAGCATGCTTTTTCGTTCTATTGGAATAATGAACAAGCGACGAACGAAACAATGACGGATGACTGGATCCGCACAGGGGATTTAGCCAGAAGGGATGAGCAGGGCTATTATTATATTGTCGGCCGGAAAAAGGATATGATTATCACTGGCGGCGAAAATATTTATCCCTTGGAAATTGAGCATTGGCTTGCGGAACATCCAGCTATCGAAGAGGCTGCTGTAATCGGCCTGCCAGACGAAAAATGGGGCGAAGTGGTAGCTGCTTTTATAGTTTTTAAGGAATGGAGCATAACTGAAGGCGAACTAAAAACATATTGTGAAGCCAAACTAGGGCGTTATAAAATTCCTAAAAGATTTATTCAAGTAAATGAACTTCCTAAAACCCATGTGGGGAAAATTGATAAGAAGAAATTAAAGGAAATGGCCATCAAAATATAAAGGAGAACCGAAGTGTTCTCCTTTTCTATTGCTGACCCATTTTTTGCGCAAGATTTATGGCCGTGTCCGCAACAGTTAAATCAAGGTTCAATTGTTCACGCAGTGCCGCTTTTAATTCAGGTGTGGCGGTTTCTGTGATCGCTGCAGCATAATTCCTTATAGCATTATGTGGGCTACCGCCTTGAGCATGCAAAACGCACGAATAAAGTCGAAGTTGTCAATTTTGAGGATCATGAAAATGTCGGGGATTACTTGTTAGAAATCACCCAGGGCGGAGCGGATATTGTCATTGATGCAGTAGGGATGGATGGGAAAATGACCCCATTGGAATTCCTAGCTTCAGGGATGAAACTGCACGGCGGGGCGATGGGGGCGGTTGTTATGGCCAGCCAGGCTGTAAGAAAAGGCGGTACGGTACAACTTACCGGAGTTTATGGCGGCAGATACAATGCCTTTCCGCTGGGGGATTTCTTTCAGCGTAATGAGGATATTAAGATGGGACAGGCACCGGTAATACCTTTACATGCCGTTTCTGTATGACATGGTAAACAGGGGGGAATTTAACCCATCTGACATTATCACACACGTTCTTCCACTAGACCGAGCCAAGCACGGTTACGAAGTATTTGATACTAAAACCGAGGGCTGCATCAAAGTAATCCTTAAACCTTAAATCATTAAAGAACTTGGGAACTGCCGGACGTTATACTTTACAGCAGCGGGGGCATGCCCCCGTCAAAGTTTTTTAGAGAAATTCAGCGGCTTTTTCAATAAATAGTTTGGCTAAGATGGATTGGGTTTTATGGATGTTATAGGTGAGATAAAAGTATCTTTCCTCATCAAATCCAGGAATTTCATACATTTTAAGTCTGTTTTGGGCAGCATATTCTCGTGCGGCTATTTCGGAAATAATCGAGATGCCAATATCTTGTATGACAAACTGTATTAAGCTCTGACTGGAATCTGTATAAGCAATAATATTCAATTTATCCTTTGATATTTTATGTTTCTTTAGAACCCTTTCAAGAATGGCATTTGTTCCAGACTCGGAGTTCCTCATGATAAATGGATACTTCAAAATCTCTTGAATGTTTACCGGTTCTGTTATATTTCGTTCATTTGCTGTAATTAGAACAAGCTTCTCCTTTAATAGCGGTATATAGTGAAGTTTATCGCTTTCATACTTTTCTCCTAAGACCCCAATTTCGACGGATCCGTTTAGTACTTTTTCCACGACATTTTTTGAGGAGGATTGGCTAATATGAAACATGGCATTTTCGTAATCTTCTCTAAAACTCTTGACCATTTTCGGCAGAAGGAACTGCCCCGGCACCGAGCTTGCGGCAACCCGAATCATGCCTCGAAGTTCAGTCATTCCTTGTTTTAAATCCATTAAAGCCTGGTCTTTTAAGAGCAATAGTTTAAGCGCCCACTGATAAAGCCGCTCACCGTGGGGAGTCAGTATACTTTCACGGCCAACGCGATCAAAAAGCTGCACATTCAATGTTTTTTCCAAGGCCTGAATATGGGAACTGACAGTAGATTGACTTAGAAAAATATCCTCAGCGGCCTTCGAAAAGCTTTTATGTTCAACCACCTTTGTAAACACATATAACTGGTGTAAATCCAACGAGAGTTCCTCCTATGTTTCATTCGTGAAAATCGATAATTGGTACCGGAATTAATAGATAGTTTAAATATATCATTGATATTTATGAATCCAATATTTCAAGTAGCTAATTTTTTTATTAGGTATTTTAAAGAGTTCATCAAATTGCACTTTATCCTTGTGATACGAAACAGTATCATTGAATTAAAGGTCTATTTAAAGGAGGACTTCCTTAATGGAAAAGGCGATTCAAGAGTATTCTTTAACGGATTTAATGGCAAGAATTGAAGAAATCTTTAATGAAAATCCAGGTCCAATCCAAGGCTTTAACGCTGTTGTTCAATACGATGTGTATGACCAGATGCCGTCAACCTATCAGCATTATTTTCATGATGGTACATTAACAATTAAAGAAGGAGTCCAAGTTGCCCCTAACGTGACGATGTCTTTAAACTATGATACCTTCAAAAAATTTGTTTTGTGTAAAATGAGCGGTACGATGGCCCTGCTGACAGGAAAAGTGAAGGTGAAAGGTGACGTAAGTACTGGTTTGAAAATAGAAAGCATTCTCAAAAAATATAATCTAAAAGAACCTTTATAAAAATACCAGGCTGCCTGAGATATCTCAGCAGCCTTTTGCTTTTTTGCTGGTAAATTCAATTTTCGCAAATGAATAATTGAAATTATTGTGGAAAACAATCATTATTAGTGGAAGGTAATACAGAAAGTAGGCGGTTATTTGTCAGAATTTTTATCATTAGGGATTTCAACCACAGTAGTGGATAAATTACGCGGGTATGGGATTGCAACCCCAACACCGATTCAACACCGGGCGATTCCGATTATTATGAAGGACATGGATACAATTGCCCAAGCACAAACAGGTACAGGCAAGACGCTGGCCTTTATCCTACCCATCCTTGAAAAATTGAATAGAAAAGAAGGTCATATTCAAGCCCTTATTGTGACGCCAACGAGAGAATTGGCTTTGCAAATTACGGATGAAATTGAAAAATTGATTCATGATTTCGATGATATAAATGTTCTAGCTGTTTATGGCGGGCAGGATGTTGACAGACAATTAAAGAAATTGAAGAACCATCCACAGATTGTTGTAGGGACTCCGGGCAGGCTTCTCGATCATATTCGAAGGGAAACAATCCAATTAGCGAATGTATCTTATCTTGTTCTAGATGAAGCAGACCAAATGCTTCATATTGGATTTCTCAGCGAGGTTGAGGATATCATTAAAGAAACGCCCGCAAGCAGGCAGACCATGCTTTTCTCAGCAACAATTCCTCCTGAGGTTAAAAAGCTTGCAAATAAATACATGCGGACCCCGGAATATATTCAAGTCGAAAAAGTTCAGGGACCAGCTGACAATGTGAAACAGATTGCCATTCATACGATTGACCGTGCGAAGCAGGCAACTCTTATCCAATTAATTGAAACGCATCGGCCATTTTTAGCAGTGATTTTTTGCCGGACAAAACGGAGAGTTTCCAAGCTTTATGAAATTCTAAAAAGCCATGGATTTCCCTGTGATGAATTGCATGGTGATTTGTCACAGACAAAACGAGAGCAGGTCATGAAACGGTTTCGGGATGCGGAAATACAATTGCTAATTGCCACAGATGTAGCAGCAAGAGGACTTGACGTAGAAGGTGTAACCCATGTGTTTAATTACGATATTCCTCAGGATCCCGAGAGTTATATTCATAGAATCGGCAGGACCGGACGTGCAGGGATGAAAGGACTAGCTATCACCCTTTATTCTACTAAGGACCGGCCGACTCTTGATTTAATTGAAAAAGAGCTAAATATTAGAATAAATAAACAAAATCTAGGGAATGCGAATAAGGAAAAAGAAACTCAGCCGGACACTTCTGCAAAAAAACGACAAGATGGACAACAAATGAAAAATGTCCATCAAAAGAAAAATGGTGAAAGAAAACATCAGAAGAAAAATTTTGCAAGAAAAAAACCCCATTAATAATTGGGGTTTCAGACTGTCGACAAATTCGAAAAAATTCGGGTTTGCTGGCAGTCTTTTTTGTATAATTAAGGTATAGAGATTTTTA
>NZ_JAGYPE020000150.1 GCF_018343545.2 Neobacillus citreus
TGGTTTCGGGATTTCGACACGGCGGACAGGAGAAGGTTGATAGTTACCCGTTCTCAAAGCTTCCCGAAGGGAATCCCAGTTTTCATAGAGATGTCGACGTAGGAATTTTACGGACATTCCATCTATGCCATGACTTCCTTTGTTCTGCTCTACCCTTTTTAGGGCAGTTAAGAGATTTTCCCGTGATAAAATTCGTTCCATTAACATGATGTTATTCCTTTCCACGTGAATGAAGGTTCTGTTTATGCCGGTACTTGCTCCACCCTCCTAAAGTCCCGAGCGGATTCACCGCTTCCTCCTTTAGGTAAGTCCTTTCGGATTGTCTGTGTTCAATGCAATCACCGAATGTGCAGATTTCATTCTTTCTTAATAGTTCAGTCCTTCCCATCCTTTCTCGAGTTAGAATGGTACTATGACATCTGCTGACTTCTGATTGTTCAGCTATCCATTGCTGGATAGGTTACCAAGTGTACTTGGTATATCAATCAGACCTCCCCGGGTAAGAATGCAGTCTTTCCCTCCACCTATCTGCTTCATTTACTCTGTACCACCTTCGGCAGTAAGGACTTCGTTTTGGTTTGCAAACTCGTCCAATGATACCTAGCCTTATATGAAGTTCGTGTTCCTCAGACCGGAGGTTTGCTGCTCGCTTCCTTCAGATTCCGCGTCACCACGGACACCCTTGCGTTAAGCTAACCACTACTACTGCCTTCGTGGCTCGGGACTTACACCCTAGAGACTGCACCCATGCCGGGCGCACAAACA
>NZ_JAGYPE020000151.1 GCF_018343545.2 Neobacillus citreus
GCTGGCGCTCCGGTTTCTACGGCTCCTACCTATCCTGTACAAGCTGTACCAAAATTCAATATCAGGCTACAGTAAAGCTCCATGGGGTCTTTCCGTCCTGTCGCGGGTAACCTGCATCTTCACAGGTACTATAATTTCACCGAGTCTCTCGTTGAGACAGTGCCCAGATCGTTACGCCTTTCGTGCGGGTCGGAACTTACCCGACAAGGAATTTCGCTACCTTAGGACCGTTATAGTTACGGCCGCCGTTTACTGGGGCTTCGATTCAGAGCTTCGCTTGCGCTAACCCCTCCTCTTAACCTTCCAGCACCGGGCAGGCGTCAGCCCCTATACTTCGCCTTGCGGCTTTGCAGAGACCTGTGTTTTTGCTAAACAGTCGCCTGGGCCTATTCACTGCGGCTCTTCGGGGCTATTCACCCCAAAAAGCACCCCTTCTCCCGAAGTTACGGGGTCATTTTGCCGAGTTCCTTAACGAGAGTTCTCTCGCTCACCTTAGGATTCTCTCCTCGCCTACCTGTGTCGGTTTGCGGTACGGGCACCTTTTATCTCGCTAGAGGCTTTTCTTGGCAGTGTGGAATCAGGAACTTCGGTACTATAA
>NZ_JAGYPE020000152.1 GCF_018343545.2 Neobacillus citreus
GACCGGTCCGATGTTTTTTTCAAGAGTTGCGGCGCATTGAAAGGCTATATGCGACCGGTCCGCTGATTTCTTCAAGAGTTGAGGCGCATAGAAAGGCTATATGCTACCGGTTCGCTAATTTCTTCAAGAGTTGAGGCGCATAGAAAGGTTATATGCTACCGGTTCGCTAATTTTTTCAAGTGTTGGGACGCATAGAAGAGCCATATGCGACCGAACCGCTCATTTTTTAAGCGTTACGGCGCATAGAAAAGCCATATGCCACCGGACAAGTAATTTTCCAAAATGGTTCGTCTCTATTGCGAGGCAATAAGTTATTCCTTCTTAATTAGTTATTCGGCCAGCACTAATCTTTTCGAAAAAAGCCAAATAAAAAACACTCACATTATATATGAGTGTTTTTATGATACCGGTGGTCGGGGTCGAACCGACACTCCTCACGGAACACGATTTTGAGTCGTGCGCGTCTGCCAATTCCGCCACACCGGCATAATATGGAGGCGGCAACCGGATTCGAACCGGTGGTAAAGGTGTTGCAGACCTGTGCCTTACCACTTGGCTATGCCGCCATA
>NZ_JAGYPE020000016.1:0-73453 GCF_018343545.2 Neobacillus citreus
CCTATTGATTTACCTTAATCCAATTAAAATGTTTGTAGGTATATTTTTTTTCACTATCTAACAAAAAAGTGTGTACTTGTTAAAACTCATTATTTACCTAATAATAACAATAACGCCATTTCATAGAAGTAATATACCTAAATTGAATTTTGGAAAAAAAGGAGGAGAGACTATGAAACTAAGAGTTTCAGCGGTACAGTATCATCTTCATACAATAAGTTCATTTGAACAGTTTTCCAACCAAGTAGAACATTATATTAAAACTGCTGCAGAATTTGAATCAAACTTTATTATATTCCCGGAATTTTTCACCACGCAGCTACTGTCTATTAGTAATAACCAAGAAGAGCCCTTGACCATTCAAGATCTTCCTAATTTCACTGAACAATACCTAAGCTTATTTAAAAATTTGGCTACGCAAACAAAGATGCACATTATTGGAGGAACCCACATTCTCCGAAAGGGTGGACAATTATATAACGTTGCACACCTATTTTATCCTGATGGAAGAGTTGCTGAACAATCAAAACTTCATCTTACTCCAACTGAAATTAAAGAGTGGAAAATAACACCTGGCGAAAAACTGGAAGTGTTTGAAACTGATAAAGGCAAAATTGCCATGTTAACTTGCTATGATATTGAATTCCCAGAAATAGTTCGGATAGCAAAGGCAAAAGGCGCAGACATCATTTTCAGTCCATCTTGTACTGATGATCGGCACGGATTCCACCGTGTTCGATACACTAGCCATGCCAGGGCTATAGAAAATCAAATCTATGTTGTGACCACCGGAACTGTTGGTTCCCTTCCAACAATTGATTTTATGCGGGCGAACTTTGGCCAAGCTGCAGTAATTACACCTAACGATATCCCCTTCCCTCCTCGTGGTATTCAAGCAGAGGGTGAAATGAATCAAGATATGATCATAACAGCCGACTTAGATTTGAACCTTCTTTATCAAGTTCGTGAAAGTGGTTCCGTCACCACTTGGCGTGATCGCCGTATAGATTTATATCCAGATTGGCTGCCCGAAAAAACTCACTCGACATAATTAGGGGGTAAAGAAGCGGTGTATTTTAAAAAATTTTTTGTCTTCAATCAAGATCGTGCCGTCCCAGCTGTAATCCGAAATTATACAGAAAAAGATTTTTCAGATTTAATCCGTGTTCAACAGGAAAGTTTTCCTCCTCCATTTCCTCCTGAATTATGGTGGAATAGAGAACAATTGAATAATCATATTACTTTATTCCCCGAGGGCGCCCTATGCATTGAGGTTGATGGGAAAATTGCAGGTTCTATGACTGGTCTGTTGGTTGATTTTGATTCTAGACATCCAGAACATACATGGGAGGAAATCACAGATAACGGTTATATCCGTAATCATAATCCCCACGGTAATACTCTTTATGTTGTTGATATAAGCGTGAGTCCCTCCTATCGAACTCTCGGATTAGGTAAATGGTTAATGATGTCAATGTATGATGTAGTTGTTTTTAAAGGTTTAGAACGATTGCTTGGAGGAGGAAGGATGCCAGGCTATCATAAAAAAGCAAGTGAACTGACCCCTGAACAATACTTGGATGCTGTTGTAAAAGGGGAATTAAAAGACCCTGTTATCACGTTTTTGCTTCGTTGTGGTCGTACCCCAGTTCAAATTGTAGCAAACTATTTGGAAGATGAAGAGTCGTGCAATTTTGGAACATTGATGGAGTGGAAAAATCCCTTTATCTGTTGAAAAAATAATCCCCATCTCTAATTCAGGATGGGGATTTGGTTATTATTTAAATAACTTGTTAAACATTATACGTCTTGACTCAATATGAAACTATTTCTTCTGCATTCCTAATTTCTCTAATTGCCTTACCCCGATCAGATTGATTGTATATCGCTGATCCAGCAACAAGGACATTCGCTCCTGCCTCAATGCAGAGTTTGGCTGTTTCCGCGTTTACTCCGCCATCTACTTCAATTTCAACATCCAAATTTTTCTCTCCTACCATTCTTGCAACCTGTCTAATTTTTGGCAGAACAGAATGTATGAAAGATTGCCCGCCAAAGCCTGGATTTACTGTCATCAGCAATACAAGGTCGATATCTTCTAGAATATGTTGGATTAAAGAGACTGGGGTGTGGGGATTTAATACTACTCCCGCCTTTATGCCTGCTGATTTAATTTGGTGAATGACACTATGCAAATGTGTGCATGCTTCAACATGAACTGTTATAATATCGGCACCTGCTTTTACAAACGCTCCAATGTATCTTTCGGGATTTTCTATCATTAAATGAACATCTAATGGTAATTTTGTGACTGGCCGGATTGCCTCTACAATTAGTGGGCCAATTGTTATATTTGGGACAAAATGACCATCCATAACATCAACATGAATATAATCGGCTCCGCCCTTTTCAACATCTTTTATTTCATCTCCAAGCCTTGCAAAGTTGGCTGAAAGAATGGAAGGTGCAATTTTGATCATCTAAAAATACCTCTACTTTCTATTAAATTTTTATTTTATTCGTATCTACAATACTCTTCTCACCATATTCTTTTTGCCAATCTTCAATAAATACTTTAACATTTGCTTCCGTTGCACGATGTGAAAAACATAATCTTAGAATATCTGGAGGGATCGTAACACCGTGAGCCCCAACTAGACAAACATCATGCACTTGTTGAACATTGTTAAAGCTTGCAGCAAGTACTTTACTGTTAAAGTGATGTTTTTCTATTATTTGTACGATCTCCTTAACCACATTCACAGCATTTCCTTCAAGCTTTTCGATACGATTAACATATGGTGTAATATACGCAGCACCTGCTTTTGCCGCTATATATCCTTGTAATGGCGTATATATGGTTGTAGCCATTGTTCTTACACCAGCTTCGCTTAATGCTTTAATGGCCTTGATTCCTTCTTTCGTTACAGGAACTTTAATCACTAATTTATCGAGTATATTCTCACGGATATATTTTGCTTCTTTCACTATTTCTTCTGCATGATCAGCTAGTGTTTGAACAAATAACTCTCTTTTACATCCGATTACTTCTCTGATTTCCTCAAGTAATTGCAAGAAATTCTTTTTTTCTTTTACAATAATGCTGGGGTTTGTTGTAACCCCATCAATTGGATAATAGTCAACAAGTTCCCTAATTTCATCTAGATTGGCTGAATCAATGATTAATTGCATATTGACAACCCCTTCCTTTGTAGCATTCAATATTTTCTACCTGAACTTCAAATTGAGTTGGTTGACACCGCCAGATCGGCTGGATAAACAAGTCCAATTTGTTTCCGTGCCTCGTCCATAACTTCTAGTGTCATTAGCGAATTTTTAAAAGAATTGATAGAAGACTCTAACTGGTTACGATTAATTAAATCAATAAATTCTTTAACTTCATAATACATTGGAAGATCTTCTTGAGATTGAGTAATATCTTCAAAACTTCCATCCTGGTATCGAATTTGCACATTTGTCGGGGTTTCAAGTTGATCGATTATGATGCTTCCTAGTTCTCCCTGAATTTCTGATGGGATATAGGAAGTGGTTATTTTGGAGTGTACGACAATGGCTTCACTTTCTTTATATTTACATAGGATACTTCCTTCACCATCTACTCCAGACTCAAGCAATAAACCATTGGCTTTGATTTGTAAGGGTTTTCCGAATAAAGCAACCATTGGATATATACAATAAACACCAATATCCATTAGAGAGCCATTGGAGAAAATAGGATTAAATGCATTTAAAATGGTTCCTTCCTTATAAGCATCATAACGGGAGGAGTATTTACAAAAGCTTGCAATATACCGACGAACTTTTCCAATTTTATGTAAGTTATTCTGAATACTTTTAAAATTGGGGAGACATGTTGTTTTTAAAGCTTCCATTAACAATACTTTATTTTTTTTTGCTGCGGTAATCATATTTTGTAATTCTGATATATTCGATGCAATCGGTTTTTCACAAAGAACATGTTTACCATTGTTCATACATATAATGGCCTGTTCTGAATGAAAAGAATTAGGGCTAGCAATATAGACCGCGTCAATTTCCTTACTTTTTGCCATCTCTTCAACATTCGTAAAGATTGTCGTAACTCCATACTTTTCGGCAAACTTTATAGCAGTTTCCTCAGTTCGAGAATACACAGCGGTTAAGGAAAAATCCTCTACCAAACTAGCTGCTTTAATAAATTTCTCGGTAATCTGATTTGTTCCAATAATTCCAAAACGTATCATAGATTGCCTCCTTGTAATTTGCATTTAATATACAAGTCACCGTTACCTAGTATACTTATTATAAATTGGATAATATCACGATGTAAGTACGCACTTTAATATCAAATAGTGTTTAAGGATATACTATGGGGGTTGGTTCTCATGCACCAAATTTGTGTCTAAAAAAAATAGTGCCTGCCACGGCCCGAATCATGTCAAAGAAATAGACAAAACGCGGGAGGTGACAGGCACTTATTCTATATGTGAATTACTTTTTAACCAGTTCCAAAAACGAACAAATCGTCAAAATGCCTTTATCAAAGTTCTCCAGGTTAAAATGCTCATTTGGAGCATGAAGATTTTCATCCGGCAGTCCGAAGCCCATTAAGACAACAGGAACATTTAGGGCTTGGTTGAAATCCGATACAATTGGAATCGAGCCGCCTTCTCTTTTGTAAACAGGCGCCTTTCCATACACATTTTCATACGCTTCAGCCGCTTTTTGAATCATCGGGCTGTCGATTGGCGTTAAGAATGGATTACCTGTATCCTGTAGAGTCACTTTTAATGTGCAGCCTTTTGGTGCGTGCTCTTCCAAATGATTTTTAATTAAGCCCTGGATCTTTTCAGGGTTTTGATTGTGGACAAGACGGCAGGTGATTTTGGCATGTGCCTCGTTCGGGATGACCGTTTTTGTCCCTTCCCCCTGGAATCCGCCCCATAAGCCGTTTATTTCCAAGGTTGGCCGGGAACTGATTTTCTCAGGGTATGGGTAATTGTTTTCCCCGCCCGTTAACTCCGTTAACCCTAACGATTTTTTCAACTTTTCTTGATCAAAGCCCAACGCTTTAATTTGTTCCTTTTCAAATTCTGTCAGTTCCTGGACGTCATCATAAAAATGGTCCACATTCACCTTACCATTTGCATCGTGAAGCGTAGAAAGCAGCTGCACCAATAAATGATTGGCGTTCTGAACGCCCCCGCCGAACATGCCCGAATGCAAATCGGAATTTGCTGTTTTCAGGGTAAATTCAAGTGCACATAAACCTCTTAAAGAATAGGTGATTGCAGGAACTCCTCTGTCCCACATATCAGAATCGGAAATCACGACTACATCACAAGCTAGTTTTTCTTTATTTTCGGATAGATACTGTGGAAGATGAGGACTTCCGATTTCCTCTTCTCCTTCGATACAGAATTTTACGTTCACCGGCAATTTTTCATTTAACGCTAGCAGGGTTTCGACTGCTTTGATATGTAAGAACGTCTGCCCTTTGTCGTCTGTTGCCCCTCTGGCATAAATCTTTTCATCGCGGATCGTTGGTTCAAACGGAGGGGTTTCCCATAAATGAACTGGGTCAACAGGCTGTACGTCATAATGCCCGTATACTAACACAGTCGGAGCATTTTCCTGGTGAAGCCAGTCGGCATAAATGATCGGATGCCCTTTTGTCTGGACGATTTGCACATGTTCCATGCCAATGCCTTCTAATTTATGGGCAATCCATGTAGCTGCTTTTTGAATGTCCTCTTTATGCTCAGATAAGGAACTAATGCTGGGAATCCGGAGCAATTCTTTTAATTCCTCGACATTTTGATTATGCTGGCTGGATAAAAACTCGGATAATTGACTCATGTTCTCACCTTTTCTAAATTATTTTCTCTTCTTATTTTATCTAAAACTAGAGAAAACAAGCAAATTGAGGCATGAGAACCGTCCCCATGCCTCAACCTATGCCTTACAGTCTGACTTCTGCAAGGGTTTCTTTTCTTTTTCCGTGCATGATGTAGTAGAGTGCCGTGCAGGCTAGGGCGACGATGGCCATGATGAGATATAGGTTACGGTAGCCGGTTAACGGGATGATGAAGCCAATCACGTATGGACCGAATCCTAGGCCTGCATCCAGTGCGATAAAGTACGTAGATGTAGCCAATCCCATCCGCTCAAGCGGTGTTACTTTCACGGCAATGGCCTGTGAACAAGATTGGATATTGCCGAATCCGAATCCAATCAGGACAGCAGCAAGTAAGAAGATAATACCGCTCCCGGCTGAACTTAATAAGAATAATCCTGCTGCAAAGAGAATAAAAGTAGGATACATTACATAGTTGGCGCCTTTCACATCCATTAATCGTCCCGTGATTGGGCGGGATACCAGGATAGCTACAGCATAGACGATAAAGAAGAAGCTTGCCACACTTACTAAATTAATTTCAATGGCATAAAAATTAATAAAAGATAGAACGCTTGCGTAACAAATGCCGGCAATCAGTGTGACCAAGGCAATTGGCAGCGCTTTTGGCTCAATATAGTTAGAAAGCTTGAATCCTCCATTAACCGCCGCTTTTTTGGCAGATGCTTTGACTTCCGGTACTTTCATAAACAAGGCAATGATGAAGCTGATAAGGCCTAAAGCCAAACAGAAACTAAAAATGGCTGAATAGCTGGTATGCTGACTCATGTATAACCCTATGAATGGGCCGATGGCAGTGGCCATGGTAGTACTCATACTGTAATAGCCAATCCCTTCGCCTTTGCGTGCGTTCGGGATAATCTGGGCAACAATCGTTCCTGTTGCGGTACTGGCTACCCCTAAAGCTAAACCATGTACAAAGCGGGTAAATAGTAAAAAGGTTACTCCTGAGTCGATGTAATATAATAAGGATGTCAAAATAAAAAAGATCAGACCCAAAAGCATCGTTTTCCTATTTCCAACGGATTCGATGATGCGCCCGATCACGAGTCGGCCAATCAAGGTTCCGATAATGAAAATCCCCGTCACTAGTCCAGCTTGGCTTTCACTGGCATGATAATGATTAACGGCGTAAACCGCGATGGTCACCAATAATAAATAAAAGATTAAGTATAAGAAAAAGTTTGCAGCCGAAATAATGATAAAGTCCTTCGTCCACAATTTAGGTCTCGCTTGTTCCAACTTCTCCATCTCCCGATTGAGTTATATTTTTTCGAATATCATCCATTACACGGATGGCCGTTTTCAGATCCTCTTCTGAGATCCCCCTTAAAATTTCTTCTTCATAGGCATCAACGGTCTCGCGGACCTCTTGGTATAACTGTTTGCCAGCCTCCGTTAATTGCATCCGCTTTTCGCGCTTATCCTTTCCACGAACCTGCACGACGTAGCCCAATTCTTCTAATTGGCCGACTGTTCTGGTAATCGTCGGTTTCTCGACGCCCTGATAATTGGAAAGTTCAACAAGGGTGGCAGGATTGAAGTTTTCCAAATAATAAATGATTGTCCATTGCGCCCTGTGCAGTTCATGCTTCCCGAGCTCAGAATTGAGCCTTTTTTCAAAAGGACGATACAGCATTAATAGTTTATGGAAAAATTTCCGTGAATAATTAATGTAAATCACCGCCTAAAAATAGTTACTCATGGTAACTGTTATCAAAGGTAACTATATTACCTTAGCAGGATTTAATAATACTGTCAATATTGTGAACACAAAAAGTGCCTGTCATGCACTCCATATAATGTCGAAGAAATCGACAAAAAGGTATCGTTGATTAAGCACATAATCCCTATAATGGTGGTCATTTACAAACACCCCTTTATCTTCTTGAAGATTACGAAATAAGCATACATGTTGAAACACATTTCATATCAAAAAGAATTTTTAAGGGGAAACACAAGGAAAAAAGGTGGAATTTTCAATAAGAAAATGGAAGAACAATATGATATAATCAGCAACAGGTAAGATACATCAAGTGAGTGAAGGAGTTCATATGGTAATGCAGGTGCTTCAAAAAACACAAACGATAGTTCGCTATCAGAAACCTAACGGTAAAGCTTCTTATGGAATTGTTGAAGATAATGAGATATTACAATTGTCCAGTGATTTTGCTGAAATTGTAAATAATGATTTGAAATTTGACGGTGTAAGGGTTAAATATAGCGATGTGAAGATTTTGGAGCCAGTTATCCCCTCTAAAGTCGTTAATTTTGGCTGGACATATGCTGGACACGCAAAAGAGACTGGAGGAACGGCCAATCTTAAAGAGCCGTTTTTGTTTTTAAAACCGACCTCTTCCTTGATCCCAGACCAGGGCGAAATCATCCTTCCATCACCTGACTTAACGCAACAGGTAGAATTGGAGGGAGAAGTGGCAATCGTTATTGGGAAGCGGGCCAAAAATGTAAAAGAAGAAGAGGCTATGGATTACGTGTTTGGCTATACTTTATTTAATGATGTAACGGCAAGGGACCTGACAAAAACCGATCCCCAATTCACAAGAGGCAAAGGTTTTGATACATTCGGTCCGTTGGGTCCGTGTATTGTGACTGGTTTAGATCCCACTAATTTACGAATCGTAACAAAATTAAATGGAACAGTGGTACAAGATGGCAATACGAATCAGATGTCCCTTTCCATCCCTTTCCTTATCAGCTGGATTTCACAGGTTATGACACTGGAGCCAGGTGATGTTTTAGCTACTGGCTCACCTTCAGGAAGCTGTCCAATGAAGTCCGGAGATGTTGTAGTTGTTGAAGTAGAGCAGATTGGTAAGCTATGTAACTTTGTGAAATAGATAATATTATTTCACAAACTAATGTCCTTTCACATTCTTGAAAACTATAAGGCATATCTAAATAAGGTGTTAAATGCAAGTATTCATCTACTACTTGCATTTAACACCTTTACTTTTAAACAATTCTTATAGAACTTATAGAAAGTTCAGCTTATAGACCTTTTTGGGTCTTCCTCTCAGTTTTTCTTGCTTTTTATGTGAGATTTTGGCTATTCCCTTTTCCTCAAGTTTATTTAAGATTCGGTTGGCCTGACGTAATGTAATCTTTAAATGAAATGCCAATTCATCCGCGGTTAGTTCATCGGTCATATTTTTTGAAATGACCGCCATAATTTTTTTGATTTGCAAGGTCGATATTTCTAATTTTTCGCTAAGCTGCTCTAACTGCGGTTCAACCGTATTGGTAATTTGTATGCAATGTTCTTCGCCAAGCGGCCCAACGATTTCCTCATTGTCAGTAATCACGAAAGTACAAGAAATTCCATGTAATTGTGCTTCTTTATTCGCGTTTTCAGCGGATGTTTTGGCCTGATACAACGAGGAACCGGATCCCCAGCCTATATATGTATTGAAAGAGAGCGTCTTATTCAGGTATTCAAGAACGGAACATTGCGTAAACTGGTTTGTTAGTTCTTTGAGTTCTCCATAAGAGGTAATAATTTCAAAGCAATCATGCTTTTTTTGGATAACAGACAATATTTTGTATTGATCATTGTACTCCATAAGCGCTTTATGGAGAAGAATTTGTTTGAAATCCAAATCAGACATGGTTTCTTGGCCTTCAATCGTGATTATGCCGATTGCCAACTGGTTGTCCATTAACCGAGCAAGCTGCACCTCATTGATGATTTGCTTCATCTGTTCCAATATGGATTCAATGGAAGGAAACATAAAGATATGAGGAATACCTGACTCTTCGAGGCGGCCAACCACATTGCTCATACGCGTAATCGATAAATCAGTCTTCCCTTGCTGCCATAATGTTAGATGCTTTTGAAATGTCCTCTCATAAATGTCTTCCAAAAACTCAAGGTCATGGGTATAGGGAAATTCCTCCTTCTTTAATACTTCCTTGAGACCCATGAAACCATTTTCTTCACTTATAAAATCAATAAAAACCCTGGAAAAGTTTAAATCTTTATTCGCATTGCTTATAGTAAATAAATGCTTATAAAAATCCCCTTCAGGGATATCCAAATAAAACGTAGGGGTTGGAAAGTGTGCAGTATTCTTGCTCAATATTTTATAACCCAATTCTCCACTGCAGACAAACCCATCACAAAATGGCTGATAGTGCTCATACAACTCCTTAATCTCGCTAATTTTTCGATAAGGAATGAAAATGAGTTCACATTGCTCCCGAATCATTGGTTCAATTTTCTTTATTCTTCCAAGCGAATAAGGAGTCGTAATCACGCCAATTTTAATCAAAAGCTATTTCGCTCCTTTCATCTGAACATAAGTACCTTTATTATACTAGTTTACTTGATTTAATACTAAACACTAACCATTTTTAGAAAATTTCCATTATAAATTATATTGTAATTCTTTAAGGTGCTAGCTATAATTAATTTAAGACATGTCTTAAATGGTTCTAAAAATCAAATATCATACTTCTAAATTTCATGAAAAGGAGATTTTCTATGAATGAAAACGTGTACAACAAGAAAACCAAAACAATTGTTTTAACCCTTCTTTTTTTAACTTGGATTGTCAACTATATGGACAAAAACTCTATGAATGTTGCTATCATCTCTATTTCTAAACAATTCCATTTAAATCCAACTCAATCGGGAATGATCATCAGCAGTTTCTTTCTAGCTTATGCGATTATGCAATTAATCGGGGGATGGCTGACAGATAAATATGGTTCAAAGAAAATTATCCTCATATCGTTAATTGTATGGTCCATCTTCACCATTTTTACTGGCTTCGCTTGGTCGTTTCTCTCATTGATTATTATTCGCTTCTTATTTGGAATTGGCGAAGGCAGCTTCCCTTCTGCTAGTTCTGTCGCCTTAGCAGAAAATTTCCCTAAAGAACAGCGTGGAAGGGCGAAAGGACTGTTGTCTGCCGCAACACAAATAGGCGCCATCACGGCTTCTATTGTGGCAGCCTTAATGATTAGTAAGGTTGGCTGGAATGTAATGTTCTATGTCTTTGGCGGGCTTGGCTTTATTTTCCTTCTTTTACTTTGGAAATACCTTCCTGAAAGAACCCAATTAAACAGAAATCAAGAAAAGCCAAAAGTTTCTTATATAAACGTGCTAAAAAATCCACTTGCTTGGAAGTTAATGCTTATTTATTTCGGGATGAGTATGGTGAACTGGGGATTAAGTTCTTGGCTGCCTTCCTATTGGGTAAACGTCCGTCATCTTGCATTAGTGAAAACGGGCCTCATTTCGATGCTGCCGATTGCATTTTCGCTTCTTGCAATCGCTCTCAGTTCCTGGGCGATCGACAAAATAGCAGCAGGGAAAGAAAAGTATATTATCATAATAGGTTCTCTCATTGGTATCATTTCGCTTTACTTAACAATGGGTGCAGCCTCTGTCCCAATGGCGCTTACATTCCTGTGCATGGCCTATTTTGGAGTTGGTCTCACCTCTGTTGTCCTTGCTCTTCCTTTGAAATATTTTTCTCAAGAGTCAATGGGAACCACAGTAGGAATTATGTATTTTGGAGGACAGATGGCAGGAACGATTGCACCAACATTAATGGGCTATACCATCACCATATTTAACGGTTCTTACTCTGGGGCTTTCACATTATTAATTCTTTCTCTTGTGATTCCTATTGTGACAAGCCTATTTTTAAAAACGAATTCTAATTCAACACAAATAAAAGGAAGTAATGCGGCATGACTGATATTCAAAAAATAATTGACATTATTGAAGAAAAAAGGGACCATTTCATTCAGGTCAGCGATCAAATCTGGGATTTTGCTGAAATCCGCTTCCAAGAAGCACGCTCTGCTGAGCTAATTTGTCAAACGCTTGAAGCGGAAGGATTCTCAGTTGAAAAAGGAATTGCAGACCTACCTACCGCTTTTGTTGGCAGCTTTGGTACTGGGAGTCCTGTTGTAGCCATTCTAGGTGAATACGATGCACTTTCAGGACTAAGCCAGAAAAGCGGAACGACCTTTCACGAACCCATTGAAACAGGCGGAAATGGACACGGCTGCGGGCATAATCTTCTAGGAACTGGCGCTCTGGCGGCTGCGATTGCTCTAAAAGAGATGATGGAACAGCAGGGGCTGCAGGGAACCGTCAGATATTATGGGTGTCCTGCTGAAGAAGGCGGTTCTGGAAAAACCTTTATGGCTAGAGCAGGTTGTTTTGATGATGTTGATTTCGCCCTTTGCTGGCACCCCTGGACAACTAATACCATTTTACCAGGGAACTCATTAGCTAATTACCAAGTATACTTTAAATTCAAAGGAAAAAGTGCTCATGCGGCTGTTCAACCTCACTTGGGAAGAAGCGCACTTGATGCCGTGGAACTGATGAACGTTGGAGTAAATTACCTGCGGGAGCACATCATTTCAGATGCAAGAATCCATTATGCCATTACAAACACTGGAGGATTTTCTCCTAATGTTGTCCAAGCAGAAGCAGAGGTTCTTTATTTAATTCGTGCACCTAAGACAGACCAAGTTAAAGAAATATACGAAAGAGTTTGTAAGATTGCTAGGGGCGCAGCGTTGATGACAGAAACAGAGGTAGAAATTGTGTTTGATAAAGCCTGCTCCAACCTGGTTCCAAATAAAACGCTTAGCGCCAAAATGGCTGAAGTAATGAATCAGGTTGGCGTGCCGGTTTATAATGAGGAAGAACTTCTTTTTGCCAAACAGCTTCATGCCACATTATCTGAAGCAGACAGAAAAAACGAATTGAACAATCTGCCGAAAGAAGTAGCTGAGGCTCTCAAGAATAAAGCGATTTCCGATATCAATAATCCTTATTCTGATGATTTAGCAGATAAACCGCTCGGAGGGTCGACCGATGTTGGGGATGTGAGCTGGCTTGTACCGACAGCGCAAATTGGCACTGCCTGCTGGGTTTTAGGGACACCGGCCCATACCTGGCAAGTTGTTACCATAGGCGCTACATCAATTGCTCATAAAGGAATGCTTCAAGCAGGCAAAGTACTAGCCGGAACAGCACTTGAAGTAATTAAAAATCCAGAGCTCCTGGAGAAATGCAAACTTGAACTTAAAGAACGCTTAGGTGGAGATGTCTATCAATGTCCAATACCTAAAGAAGTCGTTCCTGCATGTAATCGGATTTAGAAACAAAGGGACGGTTCTTCTGCTTTCGAAGCAGATGAACCGTCCCTTTTCATATCCGAAATATCAGAATCGCCCCTTGCATCCCATCATGATGCAGAAGAACCGTCCCCATGCATCACTTGCATCTTTTTAGTAATGAACAGGATTCCTGGCAGTAATATGACGGATACGATGAGTAAAATGATGGTCAGCCAATTTTGGCTGGTGTCGTTGACTCCGGCTGCGAAGATGACACCGAATACGCTGGAGGCAAGGATATTGCCTATGAATCTTGATGTCATAAACAGACCTGAGGCCGTCCCCGTTTCCGCTACAGAAACAAAGGAATAGAGCCGTGTTTGTAAACCTATATTTAGAATACCGTTACTTAATCCAATAGTCGCTAACACGATAAATATCCAGTAAAGCGGCGAGTTATGATTGATTGTCAGCAATAGGACACCGCCCACTACTCCAATAATCCCTCCGGTTAGTAACGGCTTTCTATATCCCGACTTATCGATCCAACGTGTCGCAAGCGGTGTGGTAACAATGGAAAATATGGATATAGAGAGCATGATGATACCCGTAAGTTGAGAGCTAAGCTTTAAAACAGATTGTAAATAAATCGGCATGGACAGCAGCAGGGCAAAAAAGATCACTGTTGCCAAAATATACTGAACATACACTAATGAAATATTGGGGTTATTCTTTAGGAAAATAACATCGATAAAGGGCCCCGCTTTCTTTTTTTCGAAAAAGTAAAACAAAAATGTCAGCACTAAGGAACCAATTAATGCCCATACATTCAAACCGCTTGCGAGTGTTTGGAAAAAATACATCCAGCATGTGATAAATAAACTGAACAAAATAATCCCAATTCCATCCCACTTAAATGTATTATTTGTACTCCTCACATCATTCGGAATAAAAAGAACAGCCAAAATAGCCGAAATAATGATAATCGGAAAGTTAACATAAAAAATTACATGCCAGCCGCCCTGCTGAATTAACAGTCCGCTGATGGTCGGTCCAAATGCCGCCGACGTGGTCGCAAATACCGATAGTGTGCCGATTACTCTGTTTTGATTCTTTTGAATATAGGAGCGAACAATACCGATTCCAGCAGGATATAGAGCGGATGTACCGATCGCTTGTATCGTTCTCATACCTAAGAGAAATGGCATATTCGGCGATAATGGAGCGGTAAATGAAGAAATACCTACCAACAATAGGCCAAATAAAAAGATTTTTTTCCTCCCATAAGTGTCACTAAGTTTACCAATGAGGGGCAGGAAAATAGCACTTACGATAAAATAGGAAGCAATCAACCACGTAATATCTTTTGATGTAAGCAAAAACTCATTTTTTATCTCAGGTAATGCGACCGTTATCATCGTTGTATTTAAAGGGTTCAATATGACCCCTAAGGCGATGGCAACGATCAGGAAATTTCGATTTTTAACTAAAGAAACATTTTTTGCTGCAAGCATGTACCATCCGATCTCCTCTTACCAATTTAATTATAAGTATATCATGAAACATGGGGACGGTTCTTTTGCTTCAGAAGCAAAAGAACCGTCCCTGTGCATCCTTTTACTCATTTACGGGAAAATTACTGTAAAAGATTTGAAAGGAGTGATAATTAATTGAAGAAGACTGGTTGGATTTTTATTACGTTATTTATGTTGGTTTTTGCTGGGTGTACGACTGCGCACAAGCCTGAGAAACAGCATGAGACGCAGTCTGAAGCAAAGAAAGAAAACAAGGGTGAGGACAGTAAGCCGGGTGCTGGGGATAACCAGACAAAGGATCAACTGGCCGGAACCGACTACCGTGCTTACCAGCATATGACCTACAAGGGAAAGGTTGCTCCTAAATTTGGAGCAGATGAGCTGAGCGCCCCGCCATCGGGGAATTGGCTCACAAATGGCGGAGATATTCGCAATAGCAGATACTCCCCTCTTGATAAAATCACTGCAGCTAATGTGAAAAATTTAAAATTAGAATGGGTCACAAGCTTAGGTTCCGGGACTGAGTTCAAATATTCGGGTGAAGGAACCCCGCTTGTTTATGATGGCGTCATGTTCACCATTACAGGAGCAAATCAAGTTCAGGCACTTGATGCCAAAACCGGAAAAATGATTTGGGAATATCGGCCGCAGATCCCAAGCGGCATGAATACTGTCTGCTGCGGGTGGTTAAGCCGCGGTGTCGCTTTAGGGGATGGAAAAGTCTTTGTCGGATTACTGGATGCCAGACTAGTTGCTTTAGATCAAAAAACGGGCAAGGTGGTTTGGGAAACGAGGGTCGATGATTGGGAAAAAGGCTATACGATTACAAGTGCGCCGCTCTATTATGATGGAAAAGTCTATACGGGGATTGCCGGCGGTGAATATGGAATTAGAGGGTACGTAGCCGCTTATGACTCCGAAATTGGCAGACAAATTTGGCGGAGTTATACGCTTCCTGCTCCTGGTGAAAAAGGCAGCGAAACATGGCCAAAGGGCAGCAAGGATTGGCTGACCGGCGGAGCGCCGATCTGGAACACTCCAGCGGTTGACCCCGAATTAGGGATGATTTATTTTGCAGCAGGGAACACCTCCCCAGACCTGAACGGCAGCAATCGCGAAGGAGATAACTTATTTGCCAACTCCGTTCTTGCACTGGATGCCAATACAGGAGAATATAAATGGCACTTCCAGGAGGTGCATCATGACATTTGGGATATGGACCCGGCCAATCCGGTCGTTTTATTTGATGTAAACATGAATGGACAAATGCGTAAAGGAATTGTCCAGGCCGGGAAAACAGGATGGCTATATATTTTGGACCGGACAAACGGGAAACCGCTGATTGGCATTGAGGAAAAACCGGTACCGCAAAATGCCAATCAAAAAACATCACCGACTCAGCCGTTCCCAATTGGCGACGCATTTGTACCGCAAGCCGTGACGGAAGAAGATGTGAAGCGCGATTTGCCGAAGGACTTTAAGGGTGACATTGGCAGTATCTTTACTCCTTTCTGGGATAAGCCTGTCACTCTTAAACCAACACCGCAAGGAGGAGCCAACTGGCCGCCATCGGCATATAACCCGAACACAGAGTATTTTTACGTAATGGCTAATGACAATTATTTTGCCTATGCCCATTATGCCGAAGAGGAAAAGGATCGGTTCTCCGAGGGGAAAGAATATATCGGCAGCGTCTGGCAGCCGGTGAAAAATTCACCTAGCCGCGGTACTGTAACCGCCCTTGATGTGAAGACGAATAAAATTGTTTGGCAAAAGAAATGGGATGCCATCGCTTACAGCGGTTTGTTAACGACTAAAGGTAACCTGTTATTTACCGGCCATAATGATGGACGGATTATTGCCTACGATGCTTCTAAGGGCGATCAATTATGGGAGTTTAAAATGGATGCCGGTGCAAATGCTCCGCCGATTACCTATGAAGTCGACGGAAAGCAGTATATCTCCATCTATGCCGCCGGAAATACTTTGGCTGGAACAAAGCATGGCGATAAGATCTATACCTTCTCATTGGAGGGCAAATACGGATCGGTTAAAGACTTCCCTAAAAATAAAATCAATACCTCGCCAGTTAAGCAGAATGTGAAGGAAAAACAGCAGGCTAACAAAACGAAAAAAGAAACCTCAGGCACTGCCTCGGGTGAAGCGGTTTATAAAAACAACTGTATGGCCTGTCATGGCGATGCAGGCGCAGGCGGACACAATGGTCCAAATTTACAACAGACCAAAATGGACAAGGCTGCGATTATTAGACAGGTAGAGAATGGTAAAGGCCAAATGCCGCCATTTAAAGATAACTTAACGACGAAAGAAATTGATGCAGTCGCTGATTATGTAAAGAGCCTGGGCGGCGGATGATAGCTGTCCAAGAAACAAAAAAGGTAATCGTCCTGTTTTAATGGACGATTACCTTTTTTTAGTTGGCAGATGCTTTTTCTGTTAAGGAAATATGAATTAACCGGTCATCTTTATCGGTCGGATTTCCGCGTTTGTCACGGTTGCTGGTAATTGTATACAGTTCATTGTGATCGACCAGCACATCCCTTAATCTGCCTGCTTCACTGTAAAACTCCTCAAATTTCTTGCTGGCAAGGTCATACGTAAAGATTTTCTTTCCGGCTAAGGAAGCAACAAAGAGCTTTCCATCATTAAACGCCATACCTGACGGCGCCCACGTTTGATCACCGGATTGAAGAATCGGCTTCATCATGCCTTGTACCTCTTTATCTCCTTGTGCAACAGGCCATCCATAGTTTTTCCCGGCTTGAATCAAATTAATTTCATCATGCCCTGATTCACCATGCTCCGAACTATACAGGTTTCCATCTTGATCCCAAGCCAATCCCTGTGGGTTACGATGGCCATAGGAGTAAATATAAGAATTTTTATATGGGTTATCTACTGGAACAGCCCCATTTACGGTCATTCTTAAAATTTTTCCGGCTAAGCTGTCAAGATTTTGGGCGTTCGTTGATTTGCCGATATCACCTGTAGTCGCATACAGCATGCCATCCGGGCCGATTTTGATTCGACCGCCGTTATTAACCTCGCCGCCAGGAATTTTATCCAAGAGAACCTGGTCTTCCTGCCACGTCTTATCTTCAAGCTTGAGTGAAATAATCCGGTTCAGGGTCTCGCCATCTTTCTGATAGCTGTGAAAAGCAAATGCTTTCTTTGTTGTTGCAAAATCAGGTGCTAACGTAAACCCGAGAAAGCCGGCTTCCCCTTTATTGAAAATCTTCTCAGAGGTCTTTACATTCTGAACATCTACCAAGCCGAGGTCACCATTTATTTGAATGACCGACCCTTCCCGCTGGCTTAGGAAAAACAAACCGCCATTTTTATTAATCGTCCATGGGATATACAAATGATTGGCATTCACACTGCCATCATCGGATACTGCTACCTCGACTGCCTTATTCATTACCTCGCTTGCATCCTGCTGTATAGAACCCTGTTTTTGGCCAGAATCTTTTGCATCATCTTTATCTTCCCAAAACACCGCATACCCAAGCCCCGCTGCCAAAGCAACACTCAACACACTAAAACCTATTAACTTCTTCAAAATACCACCTCAAAAATATAATTTACACAAACAGTTTAGACATATTTCAGACTATTTAAACAATGGAACATGGATTGAAGCATGGGTGAAGCATGGGGACGGTTCTCGTGCATCAATTGCGTTGGTTCGTAGGGACGTTTCCTGTGCTTCAATCGCACGAAAAAAGGACGGTTCTTCTGCTTTTGAGGCAAAAGAACCGTCCCTGTGCATCATTTTTGTTTTAACAAGTATTCGCAAATTTTACTGGAGCTTAGTCTAGCCGCCACATATGGGGGACGGATTTCTCTGGTGCCTTCGAGCGGGAGTCCGAGCCACAAAACCTTTTCGTCGAGCATGACAAACGGAAACGGAAAGTTCTCTTCCTGGTCTGAAATAACCGTTAATTTCACCCGTTCGCTCCTTTTCATTAGCTGCCCCTTCCATTCTTCCGTTAACTCGGTCCCCTTCGGCAAGGAGATGACAATGGACGACTTGGCCGCTTTCAGGTCACGAAAGACAGCTTCTAGCTTTAGTGCATGAATCCACCTTAATTTAGGGTGTTGGCTGCAAATCCATGAACCAATTTCCTTCGTCGTGACCGCTTGATTGCGCCTGACCTGATAGTCAACGAGCTGTCTTAGCGTTTTTCCTGAGTACACATGTTTTTGGATAAAATCTCGATTGCTGACGTGAAGAAATTTCCCCTTCGTTCTCGTAATCGCGACATTAATCAGGCGTTCACTGTCCTTGCCGGTTAGGAGCATCCCTGCACGGTCCTGCGGGGCACTGTCGACTGTATCAAAGATCATCACATCCCGTTCACTACCCTGGAATCGGTGGACAGTGGCCGCAATAATATCCGCTTGGCCGAGCTCATTCGTGTATATCTCTTCAAGCAGCAATTCCATCAGATTCGCCTGCGCCCGGTATGGTGTCACATACCCAATCGATTTAGCCCCGTCAAGGTAAGCTTCATGAATCAATTGAAAAGATAATAGCAGCTGCCAGAGGTTGAATCTTGAATTAGTCGCTTTATCACTCATACAATGTAAGCCCGTGAAACTTGTATCCACTAGCACGGCAGCCTGTTCTTTAAAGGGGGCAAGCCTTGTGATTCTGTTCCTGCTTTTATAAACACTCTCATGATCTCCAACCAGTGAATGATAGATATACTTGTTGGTAAAAGCAGAAATATCGGGGTGCATCCTCCGCTGTTCTTTTAATAAAAAAACTTGCGGGTGAAGTTCCCCAACGTTTAGGGATTCCACAACCCCAGCATGATGGAACACATCCTCTTTCAGCCATTTGGCCACAAGCGGATCGCGGCTTGAAGCAATCGGAGGCAACTGTTTGAAGTCCCCGCAAATAATCACCCGATGACCCAGTGCAGCTGCAAAAGCAGCCTGCGGCACATAGGCCATACTTGCTTCGTCGAGGATGACTACGTCATAGTCCTGGTCATAAACGGCGCTGTCACTGGCTGCCTTGGCCAGCGTCGTCCCGATAATGAACGCCTCTTTTACTAATTGGACTTCTTTCTTCCGGACTTTTTCCAAAAGTCTAGCAATTTGTGTTTCAAGCTCAAGCAGATGATCCGAATCTCGTTTACTAAAAGAATGAGCCAGATCCTGCTTTAAGTTACGTCTTTCTTCTATTAGTCTCTCTCGATCCTGGGCTAGGAGTGGGTCCTGTTTTTCAATGAGCAGACCTGTGGTAATTTCGTGATGGGCCGACAGCGTATCACCGCCACCACCACCATAGCGAAGTACATCCCCTTCCCGGAATCGGTTTTTCCTTTTAATAAAATCTGTCAGTTCGCCCATTAAGACATCGACAGCTTGATTGCTATGCGACAGAATCAGCACCTTTTTCTGCTGAAAATATTTGTTGGCTGCCGTTCTGGCTAGGGTGTACGTTTTGCCCGTTCCCGGCGGCCCCCAGACAAACGTGACGGGATTGTATTTTGACCGCAACACCACTTCGTGGACATTGCTCTTAATCTTGTCTGCCGGATGCTTGGTTTCCATCGAAGGATTCATCAATCTTTTCACTCTCAGCCGCTTTTGCTTGTTTTTTTTGATTTCATCCAAGCGTTCGATTAATTGCTCGAGCAGTTCCCAGGGATCATGCAGCAAAAATGCATCGGAAATGAGGTCGCCAAAGCTTTGCTCCAAAGCAAGGATGACTCCCCTGCCCTCGGAAGAAAGCACCTTTCCGCTGCTTTTCATCGCGCCCCATTCCAACTTTATCGCCGAACCAACAGGTATCCTTAATGGAATGGCTGTATCAAAATAATAGCTGTAGGCTTCATCGTTTGATAACAGCCTGCCATTCGTCACAATATAACGGCTTCCGCCGTACTTTTTTAGGTGATTAATCTCATTTTGAAGGGCTTGCTGCCACTCTTTTAGATAGGTTTTGGTTGTTGTCATTTGGATCTCCTTTTGAAACACAGGGACGGTTCTTCTGCTTCTTGAAGCAGAAGAACCGTCCCCATGCATCATTCTCCTTCCTCCTCGTCCTGCTCGTCTTCCTCCTGTAATTTTTGGATTTCATCGGAAAGCTGCTCAAACGCTTGGAGTCGAAATTTCGCACTGGCAATTAGGTCATCGATGATTTGAATAAACGTCTCATAATCAATCCTATTTTCGCTGCATTCTTGAATCATCCTTATTAAATCTGCCTCATACAATTGATATCTCTCTTTAAACGTTTCATTCTTCATCGTTAGGAAATACTCTTCATCCACAACGAATTCATTAAATATTTTTTTGGTCAATCGTTTTTTTGTGACTTTTATTTCTTCTTGATCCTGCTGACTTTCATAATGCTGCGCATCCTCATATTCTGAGCAAAGCGTCGCATAAATTTTCTCAAGCAGCTCCGTCGGCTCTAAATATCTTAAATTCGGCATCTCGAAAACCTCCCATATCTAGTTATTTCCAAATATCTACTGTCAAACACGGGAGTGATACATGGGGACGGTTCTCGTGCATCAAAAAAAAAGGGCGGCTCTTCCGCATTATGAAGCAGAAGAACCGTCCCCATGTCTCATTAAATTGAAATATGCTTTCAGTATTCCTTGCCCGATTTTTTTATTTACTGGATGGGAATCTGTGAGTGTATTGGGAACGACAATGGAAAAGGCGATCTCTGGGTCATTAAATGGTGCATAACCGACCAATGTTAAATTATAAGTGGGTCTGTCGGTAATGAGTTTTTTCTTGATTGGGTCATAATAGAATGCTTCCGCTGTCCCTGTTTTCCCTGCAATATTGTAGGAACGAAACGGCTCTTCAGCAAAGGAAGATGTAGCAGTCCCTCCAGCTTCTTGGTAAACCTTCCTTAATCCTTCTTGCACTCTTTTTATATGACTAGGTTCCATATCTATGCGATTCAGAACAACTGGCTCTATTGATGAATAAACAGGCCCCAGCTCTTTTTCCGTTGTGGATTCGTGAATTTCTTTTACTATGGTTGGCTTTATTCTATTTCCATTATTAGCAATTGTGGCAATATATTGGGCCAATTGAATGGGAGTATAGGTATCAAACTGGCCAATCGCAAAATCCAGAGCTTTACCGGGGATGGAAGTTTCCCCCGGAAGACCTGTTGCCTCGTTTGGCAAATCGATCCCCGTCCTAACGCCTAGACCAAATTGGTTAAAATAATACCTAAAGGTTTTGAAAACCTTGGTACCTCCAGGCAGCTTCATATTGGGGTAATATTCTGTCCCCATCATTTTTATCGCTGTTTTAAACATATACACGTTCGATGATCTTTTTAGCGCTGTTAAATCGTCAATCACGTCCATGTTGGTATACGATTTTTTGACAGGTGTACTTTGAATGTTTAGCGGTTCATCCAGGATCGGGGTACCTGGCCGTATGACGCCAGTTTTAAAACCCGTCAATACAGTAGCGCCTTTTACCGCAGATCCCATGGCATAGGAAGAGGTAATGGTCCCTAAAGCATAATCATTCACTGTCCACTTCCCATCTTTTTGCTCGAGTTTTTTCCCGGCTAAGGATAGAACTTCCCCTGTTTTTGGGTTCAGCATGACAACAAAGGCACAATCCAAGAATGGCCCTCCACCATTGATCTTTGCGGACATCAGTTCATTCGCCAGAATTTCTTCCACTCGCTTTTGCAATTCTATGTCGATCGTCAACACCAAGTCTTTTCCTGGCTTCCCTTCGCTCATTACCTTGCTCGAAATGATGTTTCCGGTATTATCCGTCTCGTATTGGATTTTTTCTTTCTGTCCTTTTAAAACACCCTCATATAATAACTCAATTTGACTTTTTCCCACACGGTCATTACGGCTATATCCTCTAGGAAGATAGTAATCTAGTGAATCCCCAGGCAGTCCTTCTTTTGAGGTCGTAACATTTCCTAAAACAGACCGAAAGATATCCCCATTAGGATACTCTCTCTTCCAATCCGTAACGACATCAACGCCTGGAAGAAGGTCCAAATTTTCGCTTACGACAGCCAGTTCTTCTAATGGAACATCTTCATTTTTGACGATTTGTGGTGTCAAAGCATAGCCGCCTGCCATCTCACGATAAATAGCTGCGACTTCCAGCTCCTCTTGGCTGATTTCAGCCAAGTCTGTTTTCGGATCAATTCTTTTTAGCTGCAGCTGGTATAATTCTTTATTGGTCAAATCTTTATTACTTTTTTCTTTAGCTGTCAGCTTTTGTTCAGCTTTTTCCGGCCGCGTTAAGATCCAGTAATCCTTTAAATCCCGCTCTGTTAATTTATCAGTATCTTTTTCTATGAGTTTTGCCAATTCTTGCGCAACCTTCAGTACTTCCTGATTGGAGATATTGATATCCCTCGTATAGGAAATGGTATTAACCGACAAGTTGCTGACGATTGGCCTTCCAAATCGATCATAAATCTCCCCCCTTGGAACGGGGTGGTTGACTGTAATATTATCAGTTCGCGCAATCTCTTTTTGATAATCTTCACCATATACAATTTGCACCACACCCATCCTAAAAATAAGGACAGAAAACAACAAAAAGACAATCACGAATAGAATATTAACTCGGGCCAGTTTCACGTTTTTCTTTTTATTCTCTGTCATCCAACCAACCTCTCACTATCACCTCATACAGTAGTTAGGTCTATTTTACGTTGTAAACGGAAGGAATTTCCAGTAATATGCATAGAAACACAGAAGCATGGGGACGGTTCTTCTGCATCATGAAGCAGAAGAACCGTCCCCACTCATCATTTTGGTATCGTAAACGGAAGGACCCATTTTCCTGCGATTCCGTCTATCCACTTGATGACAAACCGATATTCTCCTGCTCCTTCGAGCGGCGGAAACAGGATATCCCCCGTTCCAGCCCTAGAAAACCCGCTTGTTCTAAATCCTGCGGAAAGGAATTCATAACGGGTGCCATCTGAGGCTTTTTCAATATACATCACCAAATTTTCATGTGCCACTGACTTTTTAAATTCAGCAGTATAGTCGAGTTTTGTTGAGCTTGGAGTCAAGGTGACCTTCTTGAGCTTTATTTCCACTTCTTCATTGCTAACAACTGCTGCCGGATGAATTGTTTTCTTTGCATCCTGCCATTCCTGCACCCACTCCATAGTCCAAGGCCCAACCTTATCCTTTGAAAAATCAGCTGTCGTCCAATTCAGTGCCCCTATTTCCAGATGGAACCTGACACCCAATACTCGTTGCCAAGCCGGTGCAGCAGGAAATTCAATCATTCCTTTATTGGCATCCGCATCCATGCTGACACTATAAGATTTGTACCGTGACATCCCAAATTGATCGACCAGCTTAATACCCTCCGGCATCCAGCCCCCTGAATCCCCAGGGGGCGGGTTCAGTTGAAAAAAGATAACGGTACGGTTGCTATCTGCATAGGTTCCGACGATGTCGATACGAAAACCATCAACGGTTGCCGACAGCTCCTGAGCTTGAATATTCCCTTTTTTCGCCTCCCGAAGCAACCCTACATCTTGCTTGGAAATGAGGTGTTCCGCAAATGGGACTGACCGGACGGCAGCATAAGCAAATGCCTCCCACCTTGGCATGGCGTAGAAGCTAAATTTCAGAAGACCCAATATCAATACTAGTACAGAGGCAGTTAATATCGTTCTTTTAGCAGTAAGATACCAGACTTTTGCTTTTATTGTACTTTCCGTCTTTAATGTATCCCCCTCTGCCATCGCCCGTTCTGCCATTTTTGCAAAATCAGGATATTCACTGATTTCTTTCTGAAAATAGTTTCTTAGCATGTTTTCAACTTCTATATCCTCAGGGTTGCTGACTGGCGCAAACCTTTTATCGTCATTGTTCATGATTTGCCCGCTCCTTACCAAAATGATGAGTGTATTCCTTAGGCATGTTCTTCCTTATTGTTTTAAGCGCTCGATGAATCCGCGACTTAATCGTTCCTTCCCGCATTCCTGTAATTTCAGCAATCTGCCGGAAGGTAAATTCTACTGCATAGTGCATCGCAAGCAAATGGCGGTCCTCCTCAGAAACCGTTTGAAGAAGCCAGTCAATTTCCTCGCGGTCTTCGATTCTCTGGTAGGAAGAATGCGCATCTGCCTGTTCCCATTCCAGGTTGTGCGGCGTCTCACGATTCTTGGTTTTGTTTTTATCAAGAAATACATGCCACAATACCCGGAAGAACCAGCCCTTTAGATTAACGCGTACACCTTTCCCTGATTTCCACGTCCTAAGGAAAGCCTCCTGCACGACATCCTCTGCTTCACTCCTATTTCTAGTCCAATACAACGCCAAGCGAAATGCTTCGGGACCCACCGTCTCACAAAACCTCGTATATTCACCCGGACTATCGATTCTATATTCGTCATTCACTAAAGCCAAGCAGCACACACTCCCTCGAAAAGCCTTCTATATAATACGACTTTGATTATCCAAAAATCGTTGCATAAATTTAGTGAAACATGAGGCAGAAGAACCGTCCCCATGCATCACCACGCATCACTATTGAATAATGCGATAGTTTCCAATCGGATATATCTATATATTGTATTGCATAATTACCAGAAAACAGTAACATTAATGATATACGTCCTTTAAAAATGCCTGGAAAATTCCTCGGCATTTTTGTTTTGTGTAAGTATTTTTAAAAAATAATGATAGGGGTGTTGCAGCTTTATGAAGCTTTATGGCAAAATCTTCAAAGAATATTGGAATCCCTATGTAGCTATTAGTATTGCAGGATTAGTAAGTGCATTGTACTTTGGCATTACCGGTACTGTTTGGGCCGTGACTGGGGAATTCACAAGATTGGGCGGACATATTTTAGGATGGTTCGGTGTCGATGTTTCGGATTGGGCCTATTTTCAACTGGTCGGCCTTCAAGGGACTCCCGTCAGCCGGACAGATGGCTGGATTGTCATCGGAATGCTGGCTGGCGCACTCATTACAATTCTCCTAAGCAACAGTTTCAAAATCCGTGTTCCGAAACAAAAAAGGCGGTTGGTACAAGGATTTATTGGCGGAATTATAGCAGGGTTTGGCGCCCGTCTCGCTCTTGGCTGTAACTTGGCCGCCTTTTTCACAGGCGTCCCTCAGTTTTCGTTCCATTCGTGGATTTTTATGGCCGCCACTGCAATCGGGACCTTTTTTGGCGTTAAGGTTGTGAACACAAAATGGTGGCGAGGCAAGCCAACACTAATGAAAGGAACGATGAACCCAGTTGTTACCGAGCATGTCCAAAAAAGAAACATTCAGCCTATCTTGGGTGTAGTCTTTGCCTGTCTTTATATCGGTGTCATCCTTTACTTTTTCGCAGCAGGTAAAACTCTTTTGGCGGTTGCATGTATAGCTGGGGCCTTGTTTGGCATTCTCATTGAACGCGGACAAATTTGTTTCACTTCCGCTTTCCGCGATTTATGGATCAGCGGCCGTGCCGTTATGTCAAAAGCCATTGCCGTCGGGATGATGATTAGTGTCGTGATAACATTCATCTATATTCAAAACGGCTCTGTTGCTCTCATCAAAATTGCTGCTCCTAGTACTGTAATTGGCGGGCTGTTATTTGGATTTGGTATTGTTCTTGCCGGAGGCTGTGAAACCGGCATGATGTACCGGGCAATGGAAGGTCAATTGTTATTCTGGGTTGTTGGTGCAGGAAATATCGTCGGAGCTACATTCTTGGCATACGGCTGGGACCACCTTGGGATTTTTCATGCCCTTGGGGAAAATTGGCCGAAGGTAAACTTAATTGAACAATGGGGACCTACAGGAGCACTGGTTGGTACAATGGCTATGCTGCTTGTTTGGTTTTTACTTTCAAACTGGTGGGAAAAGCGGTTCCGTTACGGGACTGGAATCAAACACGAAAAGAAAGAACGGATTTCTCACGTTACAAAGGAGGCATAATTCATGTCACAGGTGATGGATGTTAACTACACTTTAGACATTCGCGGCGAGCCATGACCATACCCTGTCATTTATGCGCTGGATGCGCTAAAGTCTATGAAAATCGGGGAAGTATTACAGGTCATCGCGGACTGCCCGCAATCATTCCGCAGTGTGCCGGAGGAAGCCGTCAAACACGGCTATAAACTTCTAGCCGAACCGAAAAAGGTTGGGCAGGATATTTATTTTTATATTAAAGTGGTGTGAAACAAAGGGACGGTTCTTCTGCTTCGTGAAGCAGAAGAACCGTCCCTTTGCATCATTTTTGACTGATGAAATCACGGAATTGATCCATATCGAAGTTTTTCCCGGGGCAGGTCTTGGTTGTCCCAGGTAACTCACGGTGTCCTAAAACATCGGATACAGGGATATTGAACTCGTTCATTAAATAATGACAAAGTTTTTTCGCTGACGATAATTGCTCTTTTGTCGGATTGTCGACATCAAAATCTCCAGTAAGACAAATACCGAGGGATACTTCATTATAATGATAAGCGTGGGCGCCTACATGGTAGCCTCTCCCCTTCAGAATCTCTCCGTTTGCTTCTATAAAAAAGTTATAGCCAATTCCACTCCATTTCCGTACTGCTTGGTGAAAGTGGTGGGTCTTATAAATATCCCAGCCCTGTTCCTGGGCATGGTGAATAATAATGTATTTTATCCGATCAGGAATTTTTTTAAACGGTTCGGTAAATTGTAAATGAACATCCCTGACAAAGTTAGGTTCTTTTAACATGAAATCTCTCCTAAAAATCAAGATACACCCCATCTGGGATAATGTCTTGATGATCGATTTGTTCACGGACCTTTACTGATTGAAGATAACGAAAGTGAGCGTCTCCATAGATTTCTTTCTTTATTTCCAGACATTTTTCCATATATCCGGTTACAGCTGCTTGCTTACTTAATAAAAAGGATAACACAGCAAGATTGTGATAGACCTTTGCTGCCTCCGCGGAGGAGTCCCCCAAATTTCCAACCACGATTTGCAAAGCCTTTAGATAAAGATTTAGCGATTTCCGATACTTTCCTTGCCGTATGTATACGTTCCCTAAATGATTTAGAGCCTGGCTAAAGTTAATATGGGTCATACCAAAGACTTTTTTACCAAACTTAATCACTGCAAGTCCCATCTTTGCCGCATCCTCGTATTCCTTTTTATGGTGATAAAAATAGACAAGACTGATATATGCCGCGGCAATCTTTCTCTCATCAAAATTCTCCGGTCTTTTTCGGATTTCGATTGATTTTAAATAGAGTGGCTCCGCTTCCTCCAGCCTGCCCATATCTTGATAAAGTGTCGCAAGATTGTTGGCAGATAAGGCAACGCCAAGGTGATTTGCTCCCAAGACCTGCTCCCTAATCCTTAATGACTCTAAATATAAAGGTTCCGCTTCCTCATATTTCCCCTGATTATGAAAGATGGTAGCCAAGCCATAATAGGTTTTTGCTGTAAAGCTATTATTGGGCCCGTATACCTTCTCAGCAAGATCCACTGCTTTTCTAAACTGCTTTTCCGCTTCTTGATATTTTGTTTGTTTAAAATAAATAAAAGCCAAGTCATATACAATGATTGCCAATAACTGACCTGCCTTGTCTGTTGGCATCGGGTCAAGATAGTTGATTAGCTGCTGATGCAGAGGAATGGAAACCTCCCACTTACCGTAATTAAAAAATCTGGAGTCCTCCGCTCTGAACCATTCAACAAACTCCTCTAACGGCATCAAATTCTTCACCGCCAAACTAAACCCATGGAAAAATGATTCATCCAGCCAAAAAGAGGGCTTTTCTACCGTTGATTTGAACTCATATTGTCTTAGCTGTGATGAAAAGTATTGGAATAAAAACTGGTTTCCTTCCATAAATTTATGATTTCCAATATGGTCGCGCAAGCTTTCACGCATCAAAGAATGCATTTCCCATCTTCCATCAGCACCCATTTTTATAAAAGAAAAATGAATAAGGTCATCAAAATCATCCGCATAAAAGCCAATATCAAATTGTTTCACAAGCAGTGTAAATAACTGGCGATCCCAGGAACGGGTGAGAGCCAACAACTCTAACGCTCTTCGTTCACCCTTTGTCAGGTATTTCATGAACCGAGTGAACAGCTTTTCTACATTTTTCTCAAATTGGAAATCTTCCTTAACGGGGGCCCGTTCTTTTGAAATTCTTTTAAATAAATCGACGGAAAGTTCAATCGAATAAGGCAGTCCTTTAGAGTAGCCCAATATTGTAGAGATGATTTCTTCTTGATGAATGCCGTGACGGCGTAAAATCTCCGCTCCAACTTCTTCTCCTAATGAGGTGAGCTGCTTCTGAACGATGACATCATTCCAATCTTTATCTGTCTCTGCCCATCGTAACCGTTCACGTCCAAAGATCACCCATGTTACGCCCGGAGTGACTTGAATCCACTCGCGAATCCATTCATCTACGTAAAACTCGTCCCCTTTTAGGCGCTGGTCTTCCCATAGAGCTTCATATGTATCTATAAAAATATAAACTTTAGCGGAATTTTTTTGGATATATTCCATCAAATCCTCACTGAAAATTTGCGGCAGCAATAAGAGGAGTTCCGATGCTTCTTTATCAGACAACAAAGATAAATAGCTCATTTTCCTTTCATTTAAATACCTTGTTAATAATTTATGGCCTTTATGATATAAGTTATATATCTTAGGAACAAGACTAATGCCCGGAATTTCCTTTACGGTATTGATGACATCTAAAAGGAAGTCACTTTCATCTAATAGCGGGGCGGATGAGTCATTTAACGCGAGATTTGGGTATGCTTTATTCATGTACAAGGAATAGGCAATGTCAAAGAAGGCGAAATTTATTTTGTACTTTTTCCCTAAAGATTTTCTTAAATGAATAAGAGCATTATCAATTTTTTGATGCTCCTTTGTTTCAAAATTTAGAACGCCAACCGTATCCAAGTTCTGTTGGATTCTTTTGACCATTTCCTTCCTGAGGGCTGTTTTCCCAATGCCTCCCACCCCATAAAAGGAGCAAACCTTATATGTTTCCAAGGAAAGCGGAGCCTGGTTATCCTCCCTAAAAAAGTCCAGTAAGATTTCTTCACGACCAACGAAAATATCACTAGACTGCTGACTTAACTTCTCCTCTAAACTCGGTCTCTTAAATGCCATACAACCACCCTATATATTAAAAAGTATATGTTATTTATTATAACAGGATATGATGCATGGGGACGGTTCTCGTGCATCATTTAACGTGTTATAATATGTTAACTAGATTACACTTTAGGTTTACCTTTAACATTAAATGGGGGGAGAATTATGTACAGGCTGCGAGGTCATCATCTTTTTTGCCTTCTTGGCTATCGGGGAATGGGCTATTCCGAAGAATACGTGAAAAATATGACACGTTTACATCAAAACTTGAGAAAAAACCCCACAACTTTAATTCATCTTGTAAATGGACCTGATCAGTTGTGCGAAAAATACCCTAACTCTGGGCAATACCACTGCGAAGACAAGCATATTTATGAAAGAGATGCCGCTATTTTAGAGAAAATGGGGCTTAAAATCGGGCAAATTCTGAGTTGGGAAGAGATCGAATCGCACATTCGAAAGTTTGTCGTCCCCGCCGATATTCAAACCATCTGCGAAACATGCTCCTGGCGTTCCTACGGCGTTTGCGAGGAAGGGATTCAAGAAATTCATGACGGGAAGAGCTTAAGGGAAGTTACATGAAACATGGGGACGGTTCTTCTGCCTCAGAGGCAGAAGAACCGTCCCCATGCATCATTTTATGCCCAGAAATTTTTCGTATTTTGATAATACTTCCATATAAATGGGCGGCGGTGCGACATCTGGTTTCTTTCTCCTGACCTTCCGCAGTGCCTGTTCACGATCTAAACGATATCGGTACATATAAAAAGCAGTTAGAATAAAACCAGTTCTGTGTATGCCAAACCTGCAATGGATTAGAACTCGATGTCCCCGGTCCATCAACTTGTTTATTTGCTTCATCAAATTATCTAACCATTCCACACTTGGTTTAACCCAAAGAAAGATGGGAGACCAAACCATAACTCTCCTTGAAAAATCAAATTCAGGCTGGTCAGGGGTTATGCGGAGGTTTACGATTGCCGATATTTTTCTTCTAACAAAGTCCCAGTCATCGGAAGAAATACTCCCTCCTGCGTACAATCTTCCTGGGATCATTTCAATATGGTTCAATTTGGTTACTCCTCCGTACTTGATTAATTTACATTATGAAAAAAGAAGGTTAAAGTTCCTCATCATTCCTATCCCAGAATTTTTTACGAGCAAACAAAAAACGACAATGTTTGACGATAACATTTAGTAGAATAGTAGTTACAATTTAATCATATTGTTAAAAAATAGTAAAAATTGAAACATAACCAATATATTTAACGTCTATAGGATTGATAGCTGAAATTACCTAGGGTGGGGGGATTCTTTTTGGAAAGTACGGTAAATATTAATGAAATCAATCAACAACGTGCAAATCCAACAAAACGGTTTGCAAACTGGAAGTTTATCACAGGAAGTATCATCGTTGGTCTTGCAGTCATTGCGGCAGGCAGCTATTATCAGGCAACCCACTTTAATTCAAATATCAAGATTAATAGTGTAAAAGTCAATGGACTGAGTGCTGAGCAAGCACTTAACAAGTTAAAAACAACCGAGTTAAAAAACGTGGTCTATATCGGCAATCAGCAAATTATAGATGGTGAAGATACGAAGATGGCATTTACGGACAAAGATTTGGCCGATGTCAAAAAATTATTAAAAAGCCAGTGGACGTTTTTACCGTCTTCAAAAGCAAAAGATTATTCATTAATGCCTGGAAATCAGGACCAATATCGAAATCAGACGTTGAAAAAACAGTTGGAAGAAAAGCTGCTATCCATGAATCAAAGTTTAAAGGTGCCTCAAGATGCTGTTGTTCGTTTGGAACAGGGTAAAATTGTTGTTTCTAACAGCATTGACGGTGAACAGTACGATGTCGCCAGTCTTCTCAAGGACTACGAAAAGCATGAATATGTTGGTGAAATCCACCTTAATCCTGTATACATACAGCCCATTAAAGAAGACAGCGAGTTTGTGAAAAGTCAACAGAAAAAGCTAGAAGAATTCCTTGCGCAGACCGTTGAATATAAGGTTCAGGATAAAGTTTTTTCGTTAAACGCCGGCGAATTAATTAAAAATGCGTCCATTTCAAAAGATTTGCACATTAAGATTGATGATGCAGGTGATATAAAGAATAAGATCGCTGAAATTAATAATTCACAATCCACATTAAATAAAGATTTCTCATTCAAGACTCATTCAGGTTCGGTGATATCGGTAAAAGGCAAAGGCTATGGCTGGGCCATAAACGTTGATAAAGAAATACCGCGGATTCAGGCAGCTTTTGAAAATGGGGAGAAATCCGTTGCTGCCTCCAATATTTACGGTAAGGGCTGGAAAGGTGAAGGCTACGGATATGATACGATTACGAACAATGGCATTGGCGATACGTATGCTGAAGTCTCCATTGCCGAGCAGCGAATTTGGATATACAAAAATGGACAATTAGTCGTCACGACGAATGTCGTAACAGGCACACAGAGCACCGGTCATGGTACAACACCAGGAGTGCACTATATCCTCTATAAGCAAACACCTGCCATCCTAACGGGCAGAGAAAACGGAAAAATCACTTATCAGACTCCTGTTCAGTATTGGGCGCCTTTTACGAATGACGGACAGGGATTCCACGATGCCAGCTGGCGATCAAATTGGGGAAGTAAAGCCTATCTTGCGGCAGGATCACACGGCTGTGTCAACACACCGCCAAGCGTGATGAAAACAGTATACAATAACCTAAGTGCCTATGAGCCGGTTATCGTTTATTAAAGATGAGACAAGGGGACGGTTCTTCTGCTTGATTTTTTAAAGCAGAAGAACCGTCCCTTTGCATCATTCTATAGATTATGTATCTGCCAATCAATCTCCTCCATTCCCAGTTCACGTAAAATTGCATTCGCACGGGAAAAGGGCCTGCTGCCAAAAAAGCCCCTGTTGGCGGAAAATGGGCTTGGGTGCGGCGACTTTATAATGAAATGCCGTGATGAGGTTATCAGCTGTTGTTTTTGTTGGGCAAAATTCCCCCAAAGGATAAACACTACCGGTGTCTCCCTATGATTTAATGTTTCTATAACTTTGTCCGTGAACATCTCCCAGCCAAGGCCTTTATGCGAGTTTGGGGTTCCCGCTTGGACGGTTAAGACCGCATTTAGCATTAATACGCCCTGTTTAGCCCACTTCTCTAAGAATCCATTATTGGGAATATAGCATCCCAAATCAGACTGCAGTTCCTTATAAATATTTTGCAAAGACGGCGGAACTCCTACCCCCGGTTTAACTGAAAAACTTAAACCATGGGCCTGACCGGGACCATGATATGGGTCTTGGCCTATAATCACTACTTTCGTATCATGATAAGGGGTAAAATGCAGCGCATTATAAATATCATATTTATCGGGATAAATCTCTCTTGTTTGATACTCTGCGGCCAATACTTTCCGCAAACGTTGATAATATGGTTTCTCAAACTCCCCTTCTAGCAAATGCTCCCAGTCGTTTTTTAAAATAGACATGTTCGTTACTCACTCTTTCTAAAGTTGTTAAACACCTTTAATTATAGGAGTGATTATTTGGGGTTTCAATGAAAAGAAGAACCCGCCTCTTGCACACTAAAAAGTAATGGTATTTATATCCAACGGCAAGTAAAATAGACATGAAGGTATTATTTTTGTTAAGGGGCGGATCGGTATGATTATCGTAACAACTGAGAATATTGCGAATCATAAAGTGACAGAAGTGTTAGGTCCTGTATTTGGATTAACTGTCAGGGCAAGAGGAATTGGCAAGGATATTATGGCTTCCTTAAAGGGGCTTGTCGGCGGCGAAATCAATCAGTATACAGAAATGCTTGAAGATGCCAGGAAACAAGCGATCGACCGGATGGTGAAAAATGCTGCCGCAATGGGAGCAAACGCGATCGTAATGATGCGCTTTGACTCAGGAGAAATCGGCCAGAATATGAGTGAAATTGTTGCTTACGGAACAGCTGTTGTTGCGGAAAAGGAATAAACGATGAAGTGGATTTTGGGGTTTTACGGCATCCAAATCTTCATTCTGATTATTCTAATCATCCTCTCCTGGCTCATTTGGGACCGTCGCTTCAAGAATAAACATGGACAGCAAGTACCTAAAGGCTTCATCCGAACAAATGAAGTATCCATTGATCCAACCACAAATAAAAAATTAGTCGTTTACTTCAATCCGGAGACCGGAGAACGCTTCTATAAAGAAGATTAAAACACGGGGACGGTTCTTCTGCTTCATTTTTTGAAGCAGAAGAACCGTCCCCATGCATCATATTCCATAATAACCGCAAACAACCTGGCCGACAGCTTTTGCTGCTACTAGGAGGGCGTCTTCGTCAATGTCGAATTTCGGATGGTGGTTGAAGTATGGTTTTTCAACCCCTTTTGGTGTACAGCAAATGTAGAAGAAGCAGGCTGGGAATTTTTTCGCATAGTGCGCAAAGTCTTCTGATGGAGACAATTTCGGAAATTCCCTTACCTCTGTAATATCTTTATCAATTGCGTTCTTGAGAACCTCTGCGACCATCTCCGTGAGTTCCGGATTATTATACAGTGGCGGATAGTCAGGTGTATACGTCAACTCACAAGTAACGTTAAATTCTTCCTCAATCCCCCTTGAAATACGGCGAATTTCTGTTTCGATTAACTCCCGGGTTTCATCTGTCATTGCCCGAACATCGCCTTCAATTTCGACACTATCCTTAATGACATTAAAAGTACCCTTTCCATCAAATGATCCGATAGTGACGACGCCCATATCAAATGGGTTTAAGCGGCGGCTGATAACGGTTTGAACAGCCGTTACAAAATGGGCTCCGGCTACAATCGCATCATTGGCTAAATGAGGCGAAGAACCATGACCGCCTACCCCTTGAACCTTCAATTTAAAATAGGCACGCCCCGGAAAAACAAATCCGCTATTATAGCCAACCACCCCGGAAGGTCCCATTGGCAGTAAGTGAATGCCGAAAATATTGTCCAAATCATCAAGCAGCCCTGATTCGATCATTCCGATCGCGCCGCCTGGCGGTACCTCTTCAGCAGGCTGGTGAATAATTTTAATCGTACCAGGGATCTCATCCTTTAATTGGATTAAACAGTCGGCTAAGATCATGAGATAGGCTGTATGGCCGTCATGAGCGCAGGCATGCATGACACCTGGATTTTTCGATTTAAACGGGACATCTGTTTCTTCAAATATTGGCAGAGCATCAAAATCAGCGCGTAATCCAATCGTCTTCCCTGGCTTTCCGCCAGTAATCGTCACGATTAACCCGTTGCCGCCGCCCACTTTCCGGTCTACCTTGACATCTTTCCCTTTGTAAAACTCTTCAATATATCTGCTTGTGTTTTCTTCTTGAAACGATAGTTCAGGATGTTCATGAAGATATCGGCGAATTTCGATCATTTCTTCTTTACGCTCTTCTAACATTTGCATTAGTTTGCTCTTCATTCCCAGTTCCTCCATTCAATCTTTTTTGCAAAAATTCTCCGCACATTAACTTGCTTGGGGTTCGGTCTTTAGAACACGCCCGCGCTCTTTCTCTTTCCCTGCATTTTGCGGAACCATGATGATAATTGATAACAGCGCCAGCACGCCAAAGATCACATTTACAATCACGCCTGCGGTTGCTGCGACTTCAATGCTGGAAACGGCCGCCATTGTGCTGTAGACCGTTGCGGAAATCGCCACACCGAAGGCGCCGCCAAGCGAACTTGCCATTTTATAAATTCCTGCTGCTTCACCCACTTTATTGGATGGGGCATTGGATACTGAAGTATCGGTAGAAGGTGTTGCATATATTCCAAGTCCTAGGCCAAATAAGGCAAAGCCAATAAACACGGCAATCGTATATGTTAAGTCATTCAGGAAGGTTAATCCCATCATCGCAACGCCAACTGTTGTAATAATCGTTCCCCAAATCATCGGTTTCTTCGCTCCAACTCTTTGAAGAATTTTCTCTCCGACACGAATCATGGCTAACACAGCAACCAAGTAGCCGAGTGACAGCATACCTGATTGGAAGGCTGTGAATCCCCTGCCGACTTGTACATAAGTGTTTGCGACAACAAGTGTGCCTGCGATCGCATTTAATAGGAAGTTTGAATAAGTCGCTCCTGCATATGGCTTATTTTTAAATAAGGAAAAGTCGATTAACACGATAGCTTTGTTTCTTTCCACCTTGAAAAAGACAATCGCTCCAACTATTGCAACTACAGCAAGGATGATGGTAGTTGGGCTTGTCCATCCTAAATCTGCTCCAAAAGCGATAAACACGTTTAAAGCAAGCATGGTAATTATGAAGATGCCTAAACCTGCATAATCGAATTTAAACGCACCGGATGTTTCTCCCTTACTTTCTGGAGTATCCTTAATTAAAAACAAACCTAGAAGAGCAAATATAATGGAAAAGATAAAGATCCATCTCCATCCCATGTAAGTAGCAATCGCGCCCCCGGCGAATGAACAAACCCCTGATCCGCCCCAAGAACCGATGGACCAAAAGCTTAATGCCCGCTGTCTATCTGCTCCCTCATAATACGCTTTTACTAACGCAATGGTTGCCGGCATAATACATGCTGCAGATAAGCCTTGAATGATACGTCCGATAATAAGAAGAACCGCTCCTTGGGCAAACACTAAACAAAGCGAGCCGATAATACTTAAAATCAATCCAATATTGGTAATTTTTTTACGGCCTATTTTATCTGCGAGCCCGCCCGCAGCCACAATAAACATCCCTGAAAATAACGCACTTAAACTAATCGCAATATTCAACGCCTCAAGTGATACCCCTAAATCCGCTTGAACAGATGGGACGACGTTGACCATTGCTTGTGCAAACAGCCAGAATGTAATAACACCAAACACAATCCCGGTAATTAATTTATTTGTCCCTTTATAGGTCATCATAAATTCCTCCTTGATCATTATTATTTGTTTTTTTGTCTTGGTTAAACTGCAAACTCTTAAAAGTAAAACAGGTGATTTAAATCATCTTGTGCCTTTATTATAAAAAAATGACCCCTTGTAAAAGGAGTCATTTTTTGTGCAGATAACGGTATCGTCAAAGGCATTTATTAACTTTAAAAATAGGAACGCAAAATTTTACGGTCGATTTTTTACCTTATAGATTTACTTTCCTTATTTCAAAAAAGTGAACCGCATTTACAGTTAAATAGGAGTAAAATGACCACTCCTCATCAACCATTTCATCAAAAACCTCTAAACTTGGATGGCTTGTCCGAATAATATAGTCAATAATCTCTTGGTCCATACCATATTTACTATTGTTTTCCCGCCAGTTTTTATAAAGGGCCCCATGATCTTTATCAAAAACATATTTGCGTATTTGATATTCACCACTAGGAATTCCACTAATCGTTACCCGTATTTCTCGCATTAATTTTTGCAGAAAAGTTTCTTCAATTGAAAAATAGGGGTTCACAATATTACTGTTCATTAACACAAGCTGATAGCCGCGTTCATTTTCTGTCATGATATAAGATGGACCCTTTGCGACTACTTTACCTTGCAATTTTTTGAAGAATGACATGGCATAATAGACAGGCCGCTTGCCATTAAAATAATGAAACAGCTCCATTCCTTCTAAAGGAATATCTTTTCCTCCCATATTTTGCTCGTGTGTTTCGGTATTAATCCAGAAACCGAGCGTTTTCACGTCATCCGAAACTTTAATGGCATCATTCAAGATTAAAGCTCCCCGGAAAAAGGTTCCGTTCGTATAACGGGTATTTCCCGAAATGGTGTTCCAAGTCAGCAAATGCAGCGGCTTATCAATGGAATGCGCTTTTAAATATTGCTTTAATTTTTCCGTTTTTTCCTTTATAAAATCTTTTGCCAACCCATAATGGTGGTCGATTAATTCTTTAAAATTGATCACTTCATTAGGGCTGACTTTATAGGCGAGAAAATCAATTTCCGCAGCTTGCTGCAAAATCCACTTATACTGGTCATTTGTTGTACCTGCGGTAAATGAAAAAGGTAAAAACGCCCCTACTTGAATCGAAGGAATTTCTGTTTTTATTAACTTTCGCAGTTTCAAATAAAATTTCTCTAATTGTTTACCCGCAAAAGCCTGATCAAATGTTTCTGAAAATAAAAAGCACCATGTGGAGAGATAACTTTCACCGAAAACTTGTAAGCAATGTTTTAAAAAACTCTGAAGCTTATGTAAATAGGCATCCTCAGCCGTTGCTATTTCCGTGTAGTTTACTTGGATAAATAAGGACAATTCATTCGTTTTCATAAACTGAATGACCTCGTCTGAATTGTAATACGGTGATGTCGTTGGGATTAATTCATCTGTTTCTACCGCCGGCGGGATCGTCCTGCCACTCAATAATTTTTGAATTCCAATATACTTGATATTTAAATCTTCTTTCGCTAAAAGAATTTGCGTTCGAACGGATTTCTTTAGTAATTCCCTTAGTTCGCCAATCATTAGAATCTGGTTTGGATGTTTTAATATTTTTCTATTGGCAGAGCCTACCTCGATTTTCAGCTCTTCCAAGCGGGTTTCTGTATTACTAAATGATTTTGCATTTTCACCTTCTGTGATCAGAACGCCTAATTTCATTAATATATCAGGAGAACTAAGCAAGATTTCTGTATCCTTCAGCTGAAAATTCTCAACAAGAGCCACTTTTTCCTGTACGTTCTTTTCACGGAATGTATGAGGTGTTTCCCCATAAACCTTTTTAAACAAACTTGAAAAAGATTTGGTGTTGGGAAAGCCATTTTTCAATGATATATATGTAATCGATTCGTCTGTATACAACAAATCCTTAACGCTATGTTCTAAGCGAATATTCATTAAAAAGCCTATGAAGCCAATCCCTAATTGCTGTTTAAAATATCGGGAGAAATAACTGGGAGACAAATAAAATTTATGAGCCACTTCCTCCAATGTGAGCGGTTCATCAAAATGCTGTTCAAGATACAAAATGATCTCTTTCAGCCTTGAATCCTCGACCTGAATATTTTCAGAAATCCTACCTTCCTTTTTAAACCTGCGGATCAGCATCAGTAGAATCTTACAGACCATTTCGTGCATTTCAAGACGATAACCTTCTTCTTGCCTGCAATAAATAACCATCAACTGCGCAAGGAGTTTCCGCATTTCCGACATCATAGTTTCTTTCCCTCGGTCGATTTGCTGGGAAAATAAATCAAACTGATAATGGCGGTACTCCGAATAATATGTCGAGATAAAAGAATCTGGAACACTTAAGGTTAAAACCGTATTTTTCTTCGATCCTTTGACTTGGTATAGTTGATTTCGATTAATCACAAGGTAATCATATTCTTTAAGATGATAAAACCTGCTATTGGTTTCAATGATTAATTCCCCATCAAGAACAAGAAAAATTTCAATCCCCGAATACAACGTAGATGACAAAAGCTCAATATTTTGCAATCGCAACTGAAAATCTTCACCTGCAGCCACTTGGATCACTCCCTTCATTATTCATTGTATCCAAAAAAGATGCACGGGGACGGTTCTTCTGCCTCAGTGAGGCAGAAGAACCGTCCCCGTGCATCAGTTAATTGAGAAATGTTAATAGCAATTGAAAATTGGAGTTTATTTTCCAGTATATTGATTGGCGCCAATTATTTTAAATAAAAGTTCATTCTCCTTGACAAAATGGCAATATTTATATAATAATATCTCTTGTATTAGAATTATTTTAAAAAACTAATTATAATTAAAAGGAAAATAATTAGTTCCCTGTAGTTTTGGCAATAATGCTATAGTGAACTATTTATTAATACACCCTCAGGAGGAAGATCATTATGTCTTTAATCGGTAAAGAAGTACAACCATTCTTAGCACAAGCTTACCAAAATGGTGAGTTTATCTCAGTTTCTGAAGAAACTTTCAAAGGTAAATGGAGCGTCCTTTGCTTCTATCCAGCAGACTTCACATTCGTATGCCCTACTGAATTAGAAGACCTGCAAAACCAATATGCAACTCTTAAAGATCTTGGCGTTGAAGTATACTCTTGTTCAACAGACACTCACTTCACTCATAAAGCATGGCATGATCATTCACCAGCTATCAGCAAAATCGAATATGTTATGATCGGCGACCCTGCGCAAAAGGTTACTCGTGCATTCGATGTACTAGATGAAGCAGAAGGTCTTGCACAACGCGGAACTTTCATCATCGATCCTGACGGCATTGTCCAAGCTATGGAAATCAACGCTGATGGCATCGGCCGTGACGCTAGCACAATCGTTAACAAAATCAAAGCAGCTCAATACGTTCGCAACAACCCAGGTGAAGTTTGCCCTGCTAAATGGCAAGAAGGAGCTCAAACCCTTAAGCCAAGCCTTGATCTAGTTGGCAAAATTTAAGGAGTCATAACCATGATTTTAGATGCAGATATAAAAGCACAATTAGCCCAATATCTCCAAATGATGGAGGGCGATGTGCTGCTTAAAGTAAGCGCAGAATCTGATGATGTGTCTCGCGACATGTTGGCCCTTGTGGACGAATTAGCTGCCATGTCAACCCGTATTAAGGTAGAGAAAACAGAATTGCAGAGAACGCCAAGCTTTAGTGTGAATCGGATTGGAGAAGACACGGGGGTAACATTTGCCGGAGTCCCTCTTGGACACGAATTTACTTCCCTTGTGTTGGCACTGCTTCAGGTTAGCGGAAGAGCACCGAAGGTTGACCAAAAAGTCATCGACCAAATAAAAAACATCAAAGGTGAATATCACTTTGAAACTTACGTTAGCCTAACTTGCCATAACTGTCCTGATGTTGTACAAGCACTGAACGTGATGAGTGTTCTTAACCCAAGCATCTCTCATACAATGATTGATGGTGCGGCATTTAAAGAAGAAGTTGACAGCAAAGACATCATGGCTGTTCCAACAGTGTTCCTAAATGGTGAAACCTTCGGCAGCGGCCGTATGACCATCGAGGAAATCCTTGCTAAGATGGGAACTGGTCCGGATGCATCTGAGTTTGCTGATAAGGATCCATATGATGTACTTGTTATCGGCGGCGGTCCTGCCGGTGCGAGTGCGGCGATTTACGCTGCACGCAAAGGCATCCGTACTGGTATTGTCGCGGAACGTTTCGGCGGACAGGTGATGGACACGCTCGGTATTGAGAACCTAATCGGTACGAAATACACGGAAGGTCCTAAGCTGGCAGCAAGTCTCGAAGAGCATGTGAAAGAGTACAACGTTGATATCATGAATCTGCAGCGTGCGAAACGCTTGGAAAAAAATGACCTTGTTGAAGTTGAACTCGAAAATGGTGCTGTTCTTAAAAGTAAGACTGTCATCCTTTCAACAGGTGCACGCTGGCGTAATGTCAATGTTCCTGGCGAAGCGGAATTCAAGAACAAAGGTGTAGCCTACTGCCCTCACTGTGATGGTCCATTGTTTGCAGGGAAAGACGTGGCCGTTATCGGCGGCGGAAACTCCGGCGTTGAAGCAGCGATTGACCTGGCTGGTATTGTAAAGCATGTAACCGTTATTGAATTCGCTCCAGAGCTGAAGGCTGATTCCGTCCTGCAAGACCGACTCAATAGTCTTCCAAATGCAACAGTCATCAAGAACGCTCAAACAAAAGAAATTACCGGTACTGACAAAGTAAACGGTATTACCTATGTTGACCGTGCAACTGGCGAAGAACACCATGTTGAACTACAAGGTGTGTTCGTTCAAATTGGTCTTGTTCCAAACACCGAGTGGTTAGATGGTACAGTTGAACGTACTCGCTTCGGTGAAGTCATTGTAGACAAACGCGGGGCTACGACCCTCCCTGGAGTCTTTGCTGCAGGCGACTGTACCGACAGCGCATTTAAACAAATCATCATTTCAATGGGATCAGGGGCAACTGCAGCCTTAGGCGCATTTGATTATCTGATCAGAAATTAACACACGAGGACGGTTCTTTTGCTTCATTTTGAAGCTGAAGAACCGTCCCTTTTCCTTTACGTGATGCATCAGAACCGTCCCCATGCATCACCAATTTATGTTAATTCAAAAAAAGCCAAAAAAGCTATTGACATTTATCTCATATACGGATAATATGAAGAAGCGTTATTTTGGAAAGCTAAAATATATCTAATCTTGAGTCTTTCCAAGCAGATAATTTTGACCACTTCCTTCAGGGAGTTAAGGCCATACGGACAGCCGGGTCAAATGCCGAGTGGCAACTTGGTTGCCTTATTGATTGAGTTAAAAGCTCAAATTTTATAAGTTGGTTACTTTACAACCAGTGCGTATGCACACAACTTGTGAAACGGTCAATAAGAGTGGAAAAAGGCATTATTTGCTATATAGACTCTGATCAATTGATATATTTTGATTATTAGAAGCTTTCTTCATAATGTCCAATTAACCATTATGGTAGAGGTATCCGTGTGAACTTTTTACGGTATACTTATGCTTTTTAATATGACGACTATATCTAAAGCAAGTGTTGTGCAGCGAATATGCGGTTCACACTTGCTTTTTTTGTTGCGCAAAAAAATATTATTAAGTGAGGGGATATGAAAATGGGTAAAGCACTTATTATCGGGGCAGGCGGCGTGGCATCTGTTGCCGTTCACAAATGTGTTCAAAACAGCGAAGTATTCGAAGAGATTTGTATTGCAAGCCGTACAAAATCAAAATGTGACGAGCTTAAAGCTAAATTAGATGGCACAACCAAAACAAAAATTACCACTGCTCAAGTAGATGCAGACAACGTTGATGAGCTAATCGCGTTAATTAATGAAGTAAAGCCAGATATCGTTATGAACCTGGCATTGCCATACCAAGACTTAACCATCATGGATGCTTGTCTTGCAACGAAAACACACTACATGGACACAGCAAACTATGAGCCTGAAGATACTGCTAAATTTGAATACAAATGGCAATGGGAATACAAAGAGCGCTTTGAAAAAGCCGGTATTACTGCCCTGTTAGGAAGCGGCTTTGACCCAGGCGTGACAGGCGTATTCTCTGCTTATGCATTAAAACATTATTTCGATGAAATTGAATATATCGACATCCTTGACTGTAACGGCGGCGACCATGGCTATCCGTTCGCAACAAACTTTAACCCAGAAATCAACATCCGTGAAGTTTCCGCAAATGGACGTTATTGGGAAAATGGCGAATGGGTTGAAACAGATCCAATGGAAATCAAACGCGTTTACAACTTCAAGGAAGTTGGCGAAAAGGATATGTATCTTCTTTACCACGAAGAGCTTGAATCCCTTGCAAAAAACATGCCAGGACTTAAGCGGATCCGTTTCTTCATGACATTTGGCCAAAGCTACATTATGCACCTAAAAGCTCTTGAGAACGTAGGAATGACTTCTATCGAACCAATCGAATTCGAAGGAAAGCAAATCATTCCGCTTCAATTCTTGAAAGCTGTATTACCTGACCCAGCTTCCCTTGGACCTCGTACAGTCGGTAAAACAAACATTGGCTGTATCTTCAAAGGGAAAAAGGACGGCAAAGATAAAACTTATTACGTATACAATATTTGTGACCATCAAGAATGCTATAAAGAAGTCGGCTCTCAAGCCATCTCTTATACCACTGGTGTTCCTGCGATGATCGGTGCCGCCATGATCTTAACTGGCAAATGGAACAAAGCGGGCGTATACAATATCGAAGAATTCAATCCAGATCCATTCATGGAAGAGTTAAACAAATGGGGACTTCCATGGGTAGAGGATTTCAATCCAGTTCTTGTTGATGAACTGCCAGAAGACGCAAAAAAGCCGGAGCTAGTTCGCTAAAATGCGGTTTGAAGAACTACCAACACCATGTTATGTAGTCGATGAAGAGCTTGTTGAAAAGAATCTTAAAATCCTTAACGGCGTTATGCAGCGTACCGGAGCGAAGATTGTTTTAGCGCAAAAAGCTTTTTCTATGACAACAATGTATCCCCTCATTGGACAATATTTAAGTGGTACTACAGCAAGCGGTTTGTTTGAAGCACGGTTAGGCTACGAAGAAATGGGCAAAGAGAATCACGTCTTTGCCCCTGCATACCGTGAAGATGAAATCGATGAAATCATTTCGATTTGTGATCACATTATCTTTAACTCTTTCTCACAGTTAGAAAAATTTAAGGATAAAGCATTAAAAGCCGGCAGAAAAGTGGGCTTGCGCATCAATCCAGAATGCTCCACTCAAATTGGACATGCGATTTACGATCCATGTTCACCTGGTTCCCGTTTCGGCGTGACTAGAGAACTTTTCCACCCAGAATTGCTTGAAGGTGTGTCCGGACTTCATTTCCACACCCTTTGTCAGCAAAACTCTGACGACCTAGAAACAACTCTTAATGCAGTGGAAGAAAAATTCGGAGAATGGCTTCCACAAATGGAATGGATCAACTTTGGCGGCGGCCACCATATTACAAGAGAAGATTACGATATTCCTAGACTAGAAGCTTGTATTAAGAGAATGCAAGAAAAATACGGCTTGGAAGTATATCTAGAGCCGGGAGAAGCGATTGCACTTAACGCTGGCTATCTGATTACATCTGTCCTTGATTTACACCAAAATAAAATGGATATCGCTATTCTTGATACGTCTGCAACCTGCCATATGCCTGACGTATTAGAAATGCCTTACCGCCCTCCTCTCTTTGGTTCAGGCGAAGCAGGCGAGAAGCCGTATACATATCGTCTTGGCGGGCAAACCTGCCTGACAGGCGATGTGATCGGCGATTATTCTTTTGACCAACCATTAAAGAGCGGCGACCGCTTGGTGTTCGGCGATATGGCCATCTATACCATGGTTAAAAACACTACCTTCAACGGCATGGCACTTCCAGCCATTGCAGTAAAAGGCAAAGACGGCGATTGCAAAATCGTCCGCGAATTCGGCTATCAAGATTTTAAAATGCGACTAGCTTAAAAAATATAGAAAAACCAGACTCGGGAGATGGGTCTGGTTTTTGCTATTTTAACGCCATGGTATATGGTGGATTTTTTGGTCCCACTAAATTGATAAATAGTGTCCTTCATCTTGGCTCCCCTATGCTTTGGACAGCCTCTTCTAAATTTATAGCCTATTGGTTACTAGGAAATGAAAATTCTGTTTTACTTTCAACTTGCTTGGAATCGTTCCATCTTTCGGAGATGGTTTTGGATTTGGTAAAGAAGCGGACGGTGTCTGGGCCAAACATGTGTCCGTCGCCAAACTTGGAGCCCTTCCAGCCTCCGAAGTTATGGTAGCCAACCGGGATTGGAATTGGCACGTTGACTCCAACCATCCCTACCTCAATTTCTTCTGTGAATTTTCTCGCAGCTGCACCATTGTCTGTGAAAATCGTTACGCCGTTTCCGTATTCATGGTCGTTAATCAGCTGAATCGCTTCGTCTAGGCTGTCAACCCGTACGACAATCCGGGCCGGTCCGAATACTTCATCACGGTAAATTTTCATTTCTGGTGTGACACCATCTAAGAGGGTCGGCCCTAAATAAAAGCCCTTATCCGTTTCACTAATCTCTGGGTTACGCCCATCCACACAAAGCTGTGCCCCTTCGCTAAGACTTTCATTGATGGAACGGATGACCGCGTCTTTTGATTCCTGTGTAATGACAGCGCCAAAATCGGCTTCCTCATCGTTGTATGCTCCAACCTTGAGCTGTTCGACGCGGGTTTTTAATTTTTCTACAAACGCTTCAGCTGTCTTTTGGCCAACCGGCATTGCGACAGAAATGGCCATGCAGCGCTGGGAAGCAGAACCATATGCTGCACCAAGGAACGAAGTGACAGCTTGGTCTATATCAGCATCCGGCATGATGACCATATGGTTTTTTCCGCCGCCAAACGCTGCCACTCGTTTATTATGGCGGGTTCCCTCATGATAAACATATTCCGCCACCCGAGTTGAACCGACAAAGGAAATAGCGTATACCTTAGGATGGTGCAGCAGCGCATCGACTGCCTCTTTGTCGCCATTAATAATCGTCCAGATTCCATCCGGCAGGCCTGCTTTTTTCCATAGGTCTGAGATAAACAAAGCTGAGTTAGGAACCCGCTCAGATGGTTTTAAAATAACTGCATTCCCGACAGCCACGGCCATTGAGGTCATAGCAAGCGGCACCATGACCGGGAAATTGAACGGAGAGATAGCCGCTACTACGCCTAACGGTTGTTTAATAGAGTACGAGTTAATCTTTCCGCCGACATTAACGGAATACTCCCCTTTTAGAAGATGCGGCGCATTTAAAGCAAAGTCAACCGATTCAATTCCGCGTAAAATTTCCCCTTTAGCATCAGATACGGTTTTGCCACTTTCTAATCCAATCATGTTCGCTAATTGGTTGATTTCCTGAAGTAATAGATTTCTAAAATTAAAGATTACCTCCGCTCTTTTCGCAACAGAAGTTTTTTTCCACGCTGGAAATGCTTTATTCGCAATCTCCACCGCCTCATTGACTTCTGCTTCCGAAGCTAGTGGACAAAGAGCTGTCACTTCGCCTGTTGACGGATTATAAACCTTTGCAAACCGTTCACTCTGTCCTTCTTTCATTTCACCGCCGATAAAATGTGTTAATGTTTTCGCTGCAGTTTCAATATTTGTTGTCATCATTATTTCCTCCTTACGATTGTGATACAGTCTGTAATGTATTTAGTTCCTTTACCTTTAAATAAACCGAGGACATATCCATAGGCCCATAGCCTTCTTCGGCTGCCTTTGTATAAAAATCAATCAATAGATCACCGATTGGCAGTGAACCGCCGCTTTCGACTGCCATTTGTTTGGCCAGCTTCAAATCTTTCAACAGAAGATTGGTAGAGAATCCACCTTCATAGTTATTTTTCGCAATAAAACTTTTGTAGTTTCGCTCGTAAACTCTGCTTTGGCCGAAACTTACACTAAGAACATCATAGATGGTATCCGGGTTGACTCCAAGTTGCTCGCCAAGTGCGACTCCTTCTGCCACGGCCTGTGTATAAAAACCAATCATTAAATTGTTTAAAAGCTTAATCACTGTCCCTACTCCAGGACCTTCTCCTAAGTGGAAAAGATTCTCCCCAAGGACCTTTAGAACAGGAAGAGATTGCTCATATACCGGCTTTTCTCCGCCTACCATAATGGTAAGCGTGCCGTCAATCGCTCCGGAAACGCTTCCACTTACAGGCGCTCCAAGATAGCTAATTCCTTTTTCCTTGGCTTTTACATATACCTTTTCATTCAGTTGCGGGGAGATTGTACTAAAATCAATGATAGTCAAGGATGAATGGCCATTTTCGATGATGCCAGTTTTACTTAAGTAGACCTGCTCTACTACTTGCGGTGTTGGCAGACTGGTTAAAACATAATCCACCTGTTTCACCAGCAGCTCTGCCGGCACTCCTGTTTGTCCCCCTGCCTGGTGAAATTGCTCTTCAGCATTAGGATTGGTATCCGTTCCATAAACGGTATATCCTGCTTTTACTAGATTGATTGCCATTGGAAGTCCCATATTCCCTAGTCCAATAAAGGCAATTGTTTTCTTTTGCTCCATGAAGATCCCTCCTATTTTTTAATAAAAGATTGTATAAAGTATGACCGCTAATACTAAAGCAATCATCGGTAAAACAACGCTAAGAATAAAGATTGGCTTGTAGGCCTGCTGGTGTGTTTCATTACATACGGCTCTTATGGTTGTAACGACATAGCCGTTATGCGGAAGCGAGTCCAATCCGCCTGATGCAAGCGAGGAAATACGGTGCATCGCTCCAGGGTCCATACCTTGTGCTCCGTAGATCGGTGCCAGAATAGGCAGGGCAATTCCAAGTCCGCCTGACGCTGAACCTGTGACGCCGGCAATGATGGTGACTGCAGCCGCCAAGCCTGCATATGCCATCCCCGGCATACCGACAAGCGAATCAACAATCGCATGAAAGGCCGGAGCCTCTTTCGCTACAGAACCGAAACCGACCACGGCACAAATATTGGCCGTTGCAACAATCGCGTTTTCACTTCCTTTGCCAAAAATAAGGCCGTACTTGCGGGAATACTTATTCATAAATACTAACGCTGTTGCAACCCCTGTGAATAAGGCAAGCAAGGCTGCAGCCGTTGGCGACATAAATTTGGAACTGATATTTAACACCGCAACCACCACGATTAAAGGCAGTATGGCGAGGCAAATATTCGGCAATTCCTTTTTCCCTCCATCAGCTTCAATCGTTGCCGCTGTTTCTGCCATTGCTGAACCTGACGCACCAGCACCCGGCAGCTTAAACACCTCACCATTTTTCACTGCATTGCTGACCATAAACTTTAACCAATAACCTCCTGCCACCATGATAAAGATACCAATTAGGTAGCCGATTAGACCGCCAGCCGTCGGTTGTGTGTGAAAAAACTGCATCGGAATCAGGTTCTGAACCTCCGGTGATCCAGGTGATGTCATCGTAAAGGAAATCGATCCAAACACGATGGCACCCGGGATAAAACGATGGGGCAAGTTTGCCACTTTAAATAAAGAAACTGCAATCGGATAGACGGAAAATCCGACAATCGCAATGCTAACTCCGCCATACGTCATGAGTGCACACGCTGCGACAACGGCAAAGACCGCCCGTTTGGCGCCAACTTTCACCTTTACCCATTCCGCGATGGCATCCGCGGCTTTTGTTTCCTCCATCACCTTTCCAAAAATAGCTCCCAGCAAATAAACGAGAAACCAGGAAGAAAAGTAGCCGACGAATCCACCCATATAACTATCAGTAAGCGCTTTCTCTAAAGACAGCCCACTTGTTAGAGCAAGAATCACCGAGCATACCAACGCAGCGATAATGATATTAACTCCGCGCATCGTTAAAATAACTAATAGAATTAATCCGATAAAAAAGCCAATAAAGCTAATGACCACCTAGGCACCTCCTATTTTGTACTTGTCTTTTTATAATGCAATTATTGTGCCAATCTCCACGTGTTAGAAAATATAGAATTATCAAACAAAAACCGTATAAAAGATTAGACAAAATGCCTAATCTTTTATACGGTTGTCTATTTTCTTATACACTTCATTCTTAAATCCCTTTAATTTGTTATACAAAGTAGCTCTGGATATTCCCAGGCGATTTGCCGCCTTCGTTTTATTTCCGTTTTCTTCTTGAATGATTCTTAGGTATAGCTCTTTTTCGTGGTTTTGTTTTACTTTTTCCAAAGAATTTAGATTGCTAATCTTGTTAGCTGTATCCTGTAAATTCGCTTCTATCTTCTCCTTAGGTAGATTCGAATCCAGAAAATATCGTTTAAAGTCATCATAATAAATGCAGTTCCCATCCACTAGTGTAATTAATCGCTCCAAGGCATTCACCAATTCCCTAATATTGCCCTTCCATTCATAATTCATCATCGCCATGACGGTTTCTTTACTAATATCCTTAATGGGAATATGATGTTTTTGACAAATAGACTTCATATAATGGCCAATTAAAAGTGGAATATCTTCTTTTCTTTCCCTTAACGGCGGAATGTAAATAGGAATAACATTCAAACGATAATATAGATCTTCTCGAAATTTATTTTCTTCCACCATTTCATGAAGCGGCCGATTCGTCGCAGCAATCAAACGAAAATCAACCGATATCGGTTTTGTGGCGCCGACTGGTTCCACTTCCCGTTCTTGCAGGACCCTTAAAATTTTCGCCTGCATCTCTAACGGCATGTCCCCGATTTCATCTAGAAAAATCGTCCCTTTATGTGCTAAAAGAAATTTCCCTGGCTTCCCCTTTTTCCTTGAACCTGTAAAAGCGCCTTCTTCATATCCAAATAACTCGGATTCAAGCAATTGTTCGGGTATGGACGAGCAGTTGACACTAATAAAAGGTCCATCTTTATAACTGCTTATGGAATGGATGGCTTTCGTAAAGATTTCCTTACCCACCCCGCTCTCCCCGGTAATCAAAATGGTGGCTGGAGAAGCGGCAGCGCGGCGTGCCATATTTTTGGAATGGATAATGCTCTTGCTTTCTCCTATAACATCGTTAAAGGTAATGGGTTCTTCCTTTGGCTTCGGCTGCACAATAGATAATGTCTTTAGTCCAGTCTGATTGTGCAATTCCTGAATTTTATCAAAAATATGATATAACTCAGAAACTCCGCGAAATACCAAAATCCCTATTCCACCGATGATTTTATTATTTTTCCATATTGGAATTCGGTGGGCCACCACTTCCTGCCCTTTTAAAAATTGAACTTGGTTGTGTTCAGGAATTCCGGTTTGCAGAACAATATGCAGACGGGTCGCATCAATGACATTGATAATATGCTGACCAATCGCCCAGTCTCTCTCGACACCCAGATAGCTGGAGTAGGCCTTGTTAATCATCTTTACATATCCATGTTCATCCACAACCACAATACCTTCGTAAATATTATCAAAGCTGACATGGAACCATTCGGCAGTATTTTCGAGGAGCTGCAGCTTTTGATAGATTTGGGAGAATCCATCTTGAATGTTGTTTTTCGTTAACATCCCTATTAGTACATTGTCGCGGTCGACGACGGGTACGCTAGTCTTACTCATTAGTGAAATGTCAGAAAGAATTTCATTATAAGCAAGAGGTTTGACGCTGCTGTCATAATATTGTTCGATTGTTTCCTCCAGTGATACACCTTGGACAGCAGCCTTCATCACCATTGCTACCGATAACTCCCCTAAATAACGCTGATGCTGATCGACAATAGCTACTTCATTTTGTTTCGCTGATAGAAAAAACTCCGCCGCCTCTTTCAACGTGGCAGTATAGGGCAAAGCATGGAAATCTGTCGTCACCCACCGGCCAGCCTCAAGCAGCTCGTGATGAAAAAGGTCATCCTGTTCAACTAAATGATCTCTCACTGATTCCACTCCCCATATTCGTATATGACTAATTTCGACACAGGTTGGCAATATTCCTATATTGGAAACTCAAAAGATTCCTATTTCCCCCTCCCCCATAATTTAATAAATTTTTAATACCTACTTAATAGCCCGTTTAGCCTGATTGGCTATGATTATCTTGTCGGCCGTTTCATTGCGAAGCGGCTGCTGATATATGATAATAACAGTATCAACGCTGGATGATAATAAGATTTTTATAAGCAAAAGAATTTCAAAAGAAAGCAGTGGAATCGATGTCCATTAAATTAAGGCTTGTATTATCCAATCTCGCCATGATTCTTGTGCCGATTATCTTTGTTTGCTTATCCGCCGTATTAGTCGCGTTACTGTTTAAAACGGATGTTAAAGAATTGCGGGCAATCTACCTCCCTCCGGAGCATTACAAGAAAATATCAGATAAAAATCAGTTTTTTATTGATTTGCACAAGGAAACCTTGAAAAATCCCGGGCTGTTCATGGATCCAGCTTATCTCGAAAATCTTGACAGCCAATTAAATCAAAAGGCCGATACCTCTTTAATTGTAAGAAAAAGCAAGCACATCATATATTTACCCGAAAAATTAAAAGACTTGGACAAGAGTGAACTACCGCCATTTGGCCTCTTCCGGGAAATCGAACCGGTTGAGCAGGTAAATCACCAATTCGTTTCGATAAAAAAGCTGGATTTCTATTATCCTGATGGTTCCGAGGGCTCCTTGTTTTTTGTCAAGGACGCAAGCGGCGTGACCAAATTCGTGCGGACCTTCTTCCCTATTTTATTTACCTTATTAATTCTGGTTTTAATCGGCACGAATGGACTACTGACCTATTATGTCTCCAAAAGCATTATCCGCCCAATCCGCGGAATGCAAAAAGCTGCCCAGCGCATGAAGGAAGGAGACCTCAGCATCCCGATTCCTGTTTACTCCAAAGATGAAATCGGCCAGCTTGCCTTGGGCGTCGAGGAAATGCGGGTTAGGTTAAAGGAATCGATTGAAACGCAGCTAGCGTATGAGGAAAACCGTAAAGAGCTGATTGCCAACATTTCTCATGATTTAAGAACACCAATCACGACCATCAAAGGGTACATGGAAGGAATCCGCGACGGAGTTGCCAACAGCCCGGAAAAAATGGACCGTTACATGCAGACGATTCTTTCGAAAGCAAACGAGCTCGACCGGATGATTGAAGAACTCTTTTTGTACTCTAAACTGGATTTGCAGCGTCTTCCTTTTCATTTTGAAAAGATTCACTTCGACCACTATTTGGAGGATTTTGTTGAAGAGCTTCGTTTTGATGTGGAAGGAAAACGGGTTGATATTAACTTAAACATCGAAAAATCTGGGGATTATCAAGTGATTGGAGACCGTGAGAATTTGAAAAGGGTCATCACCAATATTGTCGATAATTCCTTGAAATACATTGATAAACCGGACAAAGTGTTGTCCTTTCATTTATCTACAAACGATTCCTATGTTCTTTTTAAAATGACAGATAATGGACCTGGAATCCCGAAAGAAAGTTTATCCTTAATATTTGACCGTTTTTATCGTGCCGATTCGGCGCGGGGAACGGACAAAGGCGGAAGTGGCCTGGGCCTATCGATTGCGAAACGAATTATTGAAGAGCACCAGGGGTCCATCTGGGCGGAAAGCCAAGAAGAACATGGAACGACGATACTTTTCACGTTGAAAAAGGCGGGTGTTGAGTAGTGAAACGCATCTTAATTATTGAAGATGATAAAAGTATTGCCGAGCTTGAACGGGATTATTTAGAAATAGAGGGTTTCTCGGTTGAAATTGCTTTCACTGGAGATGCCGGACTAAAAAAAGCACTGGCGGAGGATTTTGACCTCGTGCTGCTCGACCTGATGCTACCGGGAGTAGACGGGTTCCAAATTTGCAAGACAATCCGAACCGAGAAAGACATCCCCATCCTGATGGTTTCGGCGAAAAAGGAAGATATCGATAAGATTCGTGGTTTGGGGCTTGGAGCAGACGATTATATAGTCAAGCCGTTTAGTCCGAGCGAGCTAGTGGCACGAGTAAAGGCGCATCTGTCCCGTTACCAGCGACTAATCGGCAAGGTGCCACAGAATGACAGCATCCTAATCCGCGGCCTTCGGATCGACCAAACGTCAAGAAAGGTATATATAAACGACGAAGAGATTATTTTTACCACCAAGGAATTCGATGTATTAACCTTTCTGGCCCTAAATCCAAACCGTGTCTTCAGCAAGGAGCAATTATTTGAACGGGTATGGGGGCTCGATTCCATGGGCGACATTTCCACCGTCACTGTCCATATCCGAAGGATTCGCGAAAAGATTGAAACCGACCCATCCAACCCCCAATATATCGAGACGGTTTGGGGTGCAGGGTATCGGTTTAAAGGGTAATCTAAAGATACATCATTAGGAGGGTCATCATGCTATCCAACCTAGATTACACCATGTTTCAATGGATTAATCATCTAGCGGTCAGCGAACGGGTGATTAACCCATTAATGGTGTTGTTAGCAGAAAAAGCAGAGTATTTGTTTATGGCAGGAATACTTTTCTATTGGTTTTTTCAAAAAGCAAAGAATCGTAGAATGGTGGTCGAAGCTTGTTTTTCCGCCTGCCTTGCTTTAGGAATCAACGTCTTGATCGGCATGTTTTTTTATCGAGACCGCCCGTTTGTCTCGCATCATGTTCATTGGCTGATTCATCATGCAAGAAATGCCTCATTCCCGAGCGATCACGCGACGGCAGCCTTCGTCATCGCCGCTTCGATCTGGATTTGGCGGAAGCGTGACGGCTGGATTTGGCTGCTGCTTGCTGCCGGCATCTCCTTGTCACGCGTCTGGACCGGCGTCCATTACCCGCTGGATGTCATTGGCGGAATGGTGATTGGTGTGGGCTCAGCCTTCTTAGTTCATTTTCTATTTGCAAGGTTTACTATCTTTCATAAGCTAGGTGAGTTTGTCATCGGGCTATATGACCGCGCGGAAAACATCGTTTTAAGAAGATCCTAAATAGTATAAATGGCGAACAGTCTCCCATACTGTTCGCCATTTTTTACTTTCGCTCAATCCTTTACTCTCTTAATATTGGAAAAAATAGAATCAACCCCAGGTGAAAAATGAAGAAACGGTGCCATCTTTGGAAGGTCAAACTTAAAAGGAGCAACCAAGGTATTTTGGTAGATATCCGCTTCTGCACGGTGCAATGGCCAGGGGGGATGGTCAATCTCGCCGCAATAAATGTTCCCTTTTACATCAACACTGTATAAACAATATCGTTCCGTTAGCCAGTGATCAAGGGTTCCGCTTTCTGCAAAATAAACATCTGAAGCAGAGCTAAACTTCCCGTCGAACCCCACAGAAGAAGGGCTTTTCCGATCTTTTCTAACACTATTATAAGAAAACTCCACTCGGTTTTCCCAAGCATGAATCTCAGAATAAAAATACGGCAGCCGGTACCACTTCCGTGCAATGGTATAGGTTGCCCAATGCGGTGCATCAAGTGATAAAAAATAGACGCCGGGCTTTCCTTTATATTTCACATAGGTACGGACATTGATTTCCGGGAACTTTGCAAATAACGGCAGTCTCGGCAACCCGCGCAGAAAAATCCCATCCATCACAAACACAACAATGCCAATCCAGGCATATCTCTCAAACGTATCGATTTGTAACGCTTTAGGAACAAACGGCCGAATCACATCCACAGGAACGGGCCAATGGGCAAATAATAAATTCCGCCATGATTGCTTCATAATCCAATTTTTCGATAAATCCTGAAAGGAATGAAGGAGATCCATACGAACTCACCCCTGCTTTTTATAGGCTAAAGGCACTTTAGATACATCACTTGTCGCCTGATCAAGCACGACAAGATCGTCGGAAGCAGCCAATTTATTACCATTTTTTTCGTTCCTTTATATTTAACTTTTTTTCTGATTCGGAATATTGGTTCGTGATGAACCAATATAATTTCGAACCCATATCACAATAAGGACAATGACAGGAATCACGACCAGAAGCGGTAAACCAATTACATACCACATTTTAAAATAAAAAAAATCTTGATAGAGAACTTTATTTTTCGCCCCTAAGACAGAGGTAATAAAAATGAGGGCAACGACCGGTAAAATTAATGGCTGATACCTTTTAAACTTAAAAATATCGGCTAACCCAATCACCACGACATAAACATATAGGAATATTTTTGCGAAAAATCCAACGGCAAATGTCCCAACCACAATCGAGTCCATTCTCTGGATAATATCGCCAACATTAATTTTTTCAACGGCAAGAAGCAGCGGAATTTCAACGTCCTGTGCGTTTACTCCAATTACACTAATAATTAATAGAAAGGTCCAGGAAAGGCCTAAACCGCTTAACAAGATGGACAACAAACCCGTTCTGTTTACCAATTTGGGCTGATTTAAGTAAGGGAAAATCATAAGGAAAAGAAAGACTTCCCCATACGGGAAAAAGACCGTTAAGGGTACAGCCTGTTTAATTACCGGCAGCCAGCCGAATTCTAAAACCGGCTGTACATTTTTAATTTTTATAATCCCGGAAGCAATAACCGTTATATTTCCAATAACGCCAAAGGCAACCATTGCGCCAATTAAGATCTCCGCCGACCTTCCCAATACTTCAATCCCTAAGTAACAGCCATAAGAAACCAATAAGAGACTGATGAAAATAATAACAGGGACCGGTGTTTCAGATAGAATATAGGTCCCCATTGTATCCCCTAAATGCCGGACGTTATATGCACCGGCAAAGAAAAAATAACAAATATACACGAAGCCAAGAGGCAGCCCGATATATTTACTAAATACCTGAACTAAAACCCCAGTAAAAGGAAGGGTTGGATAACGCTTGAATATTTGAAAGTATACAAAGAAAAATAGAATGAGTGCTCCAGCCATGCCAAGTGCGATTGATATCCAAGCATCTTGTTTTGCATGCTTTCCTATGCTCGTCACAATGCCGGTTCCTAATTGAAATAGAAACATGAGAGAAAACAGCTGCCTTGCATCAATCTTCGCCTTTTCCATTAGGTTAATGTCCTTCCCTAACAACCAAAATGAATATTCATTATTGTGAGCTTTCAGCTGGTAAATTAAACCTCCACATAATTGTTTTATAATGACCCTCGTTAAATAGAATATGCCTAATGTAAGAGGAAATAATAACCTTAAATATAATAGGAATATGAGGGAAATGACCTTGAATTTTTTTAAAAATAAAAATAAAAAATCCATTAAAGACAAATGGAAAGAGATGCAAAAGGAAACAGCGAAACAGCCCGCACCACAAAGCCAAGCGAAACAAAAAAGTGAACCGATAGAGCTTGTATTAACGGATAACATCCAAAAGATAAAAGAATTATTAGGTAACAGCGACGATATTATAATGAGGGAAATCAGAATTGGCAAGGATGGCGGGATTAAGGCTTGTGTCGTTTTTACAGACGGCTTGATTGATAGTCAATCAGCGCAAAACTTCATAATGGAATCGTTAATGAATGATTTACGAAAGACAGATATCAAGGATGAAACCCTTAATGGTTTATACCTTTTGCCCTTTTTAAAAGAAAGGATATTAACAGTCGGAGACATTCAGGATCTAGATGATTTTACGAATCTCCTGGATTCTCTTTTATCCGGTAAAGTGATTCTATTATTTGATGGATATTCGAAGGGCTTCTCTGTTGACATGAAAGGCTGGCAGCAACGGTCAGTGGAGGAGCCTACGACTGAGACGACAATCAGAGGACCTCGTGAAGGATTTACAGAAAATATCCGGGTTAACACGGCCCTAATCAGGAGAAAAATCAAAGATCACAACCTATGGATTGAATCAAGGAAAATTGGAAAAGTATCAAAAACAATCGTCTCCATTATGTATATAAAGGGGCTTGCCAATGACAAGGTTATCGAGGAAGTCCGCACGCGGCTCAATAGGATTAAGATTGACAGTATTTTAGAAACAGGCTATGTTGAGGAATTAATTCAGGATGGAGTAAGGACACCTTTTCCCACCATATATCATTCGGAACGGCCAGATGCCATCGCCGCCGACCTGTTAGAGGGACGTGTTGCCATTCTAGTTGATGGCACACCATTTGTCATGACAGTGCCTATCATCTTCGCACAGTTTTTACAGTCACCGGAAGATTATTATAACCGGGCAGATATTACCACCCTTCTTCGTTTCTTGCGTTATATGGGTTTTTTTATTGCATTGTTAGCACCATCCTTATATATTGCTATTACCACCTTTCATCAGGAAATGCTGCCAACGCAATTACTGATTACCCTTGCCGCCCAGCGGGAGGGTGTACCTTTCCCAGCCTTTATCGAAGCACTTGCGATGGAGGTTAGTTTTGAAATATTACGTGAAGCAGGTTTAAGAATGCCAAAAGCGATTGGCCAGGCGGTATCCATTGTTGGAACACTTGTCATTGGCTCGGCAGCTGTTGAAGCCGGATTTGTGTCAGCTGCCATGGTGATTGTAGTCGCTATTACAGCTATAGCAAGCTTTATTGTCAGTAATTATGAATTGGCCATTGCCATCAGGATGTTACGATTCCCCTTCATGGCAATCGCGGCCTCATTTGGTTTATTTGGAATCATTGTAGGATTGATTGCAATGGTTCTTCATATGTGCAGCCTGCGTTCATTTGGCGTGCCTTATATGGCCCCCTTCGGCCCCTTTATCAAAGAGGACCAAAAGGATACCATTTTTCGATTTCCAAGATGGGCTATGTCTACACGGCCACGTTTATTCAGTCAAAACAATATCGTTCGCGAAGACACTCCTGCTCCAAAACCACCCCAAAAAGAATGAAAGCTGCCTTTACTCCAAAGGCAGCTTTCTCTTTTTTGCTAATAAGCATAAATTCAACTACGCCTCTGTCTTCGTCCTAACGGACTCGCCAATCGACGAGTTTTCATTTATCATTCCTTATACATTTCCTTAATCCATGAATCAATAATAATAATAAAGGGAGAGCAAGTCCGTATATAAAAGAGTAAACAGGCCAAATTTCATAGTCAAATTTTGCTGAATGAGTAACATTAGGATGCGAAATAAAGGAAATCATCACCATAATCATCCCTAAAGGAAATGTAAAAGGTTTATAATCTCTTATGTTTAAGGTTTGTACAAAACTGATGAGCGCTGCGTAAAAATAAATGGCCATCTTAAAAAATATCGTTACAAACCACATAATTGCCAATATGGCTTCTATCCGCTGCAAAAAACCCCCTATCTTTATCATCCTTGCTAAATTATAACTAGGATACATCTGTCTTGCACTGGAATCAGGACCTAAAACTAAAATAGTCAATGTAATCAGGATGATTAAACAAACCCCCGCTATACCGATTGCAATAAAAAAAGGTTTTTCAGCTGCTTTTGGCTGCTTCACAGAAATAGGAAAAATCATCAATAACACAATTAACGGAAAAGAGAACACACTTAGAAAAATGATGACTGCACGAATCATTGGCTTTATTCCTGAGTTCAACATAGGTTGGATGTTTTGTAATTTCCATAAATCAGGGGTTAATAATACTGATACTGTTAGTAATACGAATAAAAGAATAAAAATAGGAAAAAACAGTTCTGCAGTGCGAGCCAGCGTTTCAAGACCAAGGCGTATTCCCATTATTAAAATGCACGCGAATACAATATGGATTATTTCAATTGGTGTATCATGTAAGATTTGCGTGGTCAAGAAATTTCCCACATAATACAGTAATTCTGACGCAGAAATATAAGAGATAAAAGCAAAGCTAAGAGAAATGATTTTACCCAACCATTTTCCGAGGAGTGTTTCAATGATTTCAACCAGAGTTTTCGCCGGAAACATTCTCCCAATAACGATGTATAAAGCCACCACCAAAAAAGTAAAGGCTGTACCAATTATAGCCGTTATCCAAGCATCCTGTTTTACCTCATTAGCAAGACTTCCTGGTATCACTAAGATGGTCGTACCCACAGAAAATAAAATAACTAAAATTGTAAATTGCCGTCCGCTTATTTTGAGATTTTCCATTCACTTTCACCGAACCTATTTCAGCAATCCGTATATAAAATCACTAAATGGCTGTAAAACAATTCTAACCCCATTAAGAGGGTTCGGAACGCTCAAATTCAAGCTTTCTGCTATGCCTAATCCAACTGCCATAGCCATTAAGACGGAAAATACCCATAGCTCCTTCGTTAACTTTTTTTTTCGCATCTTAGGAATTTCAAAAGCAATGATCATAATGGCTGCCACTATTGTTACTGCAACACCAAGCATTTGAAGGACTTCCTCTCATTGACTATTATCCTGTGTATTCTCTTCGTTTTTTCGTATTTATACTCACTCGCCATCCATTCTTTACTTATTGAATACATAATAAACAGTGGGAATCGCATTAGTTGATTTTTGTCGAATATTATCTTTTAAAAATAAACATCTTTCCATTTGTCCGCTTAAAAAACCAAATTTTGGGGAGCATATAACTAGCTTAGAGGCTTAAAGGAGTAATGGCATGAACCGAAAATTCCTTTTACTTGTTTCCATCTGCTCCCTTATCCTTCTCACTTCCTGTTGGAACCGACGAGAATTAAATCAGCTTGGGATCGTAATTGGAATGGGGATTGATAAAGCAGATGGTAAATTCCTAGTGACGACACAAGTCGTAAATCCTAGTGAAATTGCTGCATCTATGGGCAGCGGCGGCAATTCTCCTGTAGTTGTTTATGAAGAAAAAGGGGATACAATATTCGAGGCAATCAGAAGAATGACAACCGAATCACCACGAAACCTTTATTTTTCCCATCTTCGCCTGCTCGTGTATGGAGAAGAATTTGCGAAAAAAGGGATTGGTAAATCATTAGACCTTTTGACAAGGGATCCGGAAATACGGACTGATTTTTATATTACAATCGCTAAAAACAGCAAGGCAGGCGATGTTTTAAAAGTCTTAACGGCGATAGAAAAAATTCCCGTCCAGCAATTATATGAATCGCTTTTATCCTCGGAAAAACAGTGGGCACCAACCCTCCCCATTACATTGGATCAGTTGAATTCAGAATTAATAGAGGAAGGGAAGGATGTCAAATTAACCGGGCTTATGATAAAAGGTCCGCTGCAAGCGGGCGAAAGTCTGGGGAAATATCAGCAATCTAAAGCAGAGACCTACTTAAAATATGATGAGGTTGGCGTGTTTAAAAAGGATCAATTAATAGGATGGCTTAACACTGACGAAAGCAAAGGCCTCAATTATGCTTTAGGGAATGTAAAAAGTACGATTATAACTATACCCTGTCCTGAAAAAGGGCTCGCCGGGATTAAGCTGATTCATACAAAAACAGAGTTAAAAACAAAGGTTTCAGGCAGTAAGCCAACAGGAAACATTAAAATTACTGCAGAGGGAAAACTGGCAGATGTATACTGTAAGACACTCGATTTAAGTAAACCGGAAACCATTAGCCAGTTAGAACGAAAAGCAGAGAAAAACATAAAAGATAACATTCATAAGGCTCTACATGCTTCGCAAACGCAATATAAACTCGATCCATTTGGTTTCGGTGAAGCAGCGCGCCGTGATAACCCGGAATATTGGCATTCGGTCAAAAAGGATTGGCAGCAGATTTTTGGGAAAATGCCGGTAAACGTAGAAGTTACTGTAAAAATACATGATGTAGGAATGATTAAGACCTCTCCTTTAAATTTCATGAAGGACTAATCACTTTGGAGGAATAAAATGGAACGAAAAACCCTTATACTCATACTTTTCAGTTCTATCCTCCTTTCTGGCTGCTGGAACAAACGGGAATTAAATGAACTGTCCATTGTATTAGGATTGGGGGTTGATAAAGAGCAGGACCAATACGTTTTGACTGCCCAAGTTGTCAATCCAAGTGAAATTGCCTCCAAGAAAGGCGGCAGCGGCAAAGCGCCAGTGGTCGTATATCAAACCAAGGGAGACACCTTATTAGAAGCAGCAAGGAAAGTTACAACAGCAGCCCCAAGAAAGCTTTATTTTGCGCACCTACGAATCCTGGTCTTCGGAGAGAAATCGGCAAAGGAAGGGATTGGTGGTACCATTGACGCTCTTTTAAGGGAACCGGAAGTACGAAATGATTTTTACATAACAGTAGCCAAGAATGCGAAAGCAGCAGATGTTTTAAAAGTATTAACCCCGCTAGAAAAAATTCCAGCTAATAATTTGTTTAACTCTCTCGAGGCATCAGCGAAATCTTGGGCGCCAACCGAAGGTGTTACATTAGATAAACTTGTTAATAAAATGGTAAGTGATGGAATTAGCCCTATTCTAACCGGTGTTGAAATACATGGAAATGTAAATGAGGGGGTAAATCTTAAGAATACCGAACGGACGAAACCGAAAACAACCTTGGACTATAAAGGAACGGCAATTTTTAAACAGGATAAGCTGATTGGATGGTTAAATGAAAAGGAAAGTAGAGATGTTAATTATGTCTTAGGAAAAGTGAAGAGCAGTGTAGGATATGTAAGATGCCCGCAGGGTGGAAAAGCCGTCATTGAGGTAATGGGCGCAAAATCCAAACTTGCTGCAAAAATGATAAAGGGGAAGCCTCAAGGATCAGTAAGGGTCAAAGTGCGAGGAAATGTCGGAGAAGTTGAATGCAAAGGATTAGATTTAACAAACCCCAAATCTATTTCTTATTTAGAAAGAGTATCTGAAATATCCCTTAAAGAAAAAATGAAATTGACGATAGAGCACGTTCAAAAAAATTATAAAATTGATATTTTCGGTTTCGGGGAAGCACTTTATCGCTCAGAACCCGATGCGTGGAAGAAATATAAAAAGGATTGGGACCAGACATTTTCCGAAATGCCTGTTACCGTTAAGGTTGATGTGTCCATCCGGCAAACCGGCACTATCAGCAATTCTCCTCTTAATAATATGAAATAGGTCTTAAAGGATGTTACCCCTTTGAGAAAGGTGAGGAACATACATGCTTGAAAAGGGTAAAATATCACCTCATCAATTTACCATAATGATTGTTTTATTTATAGTCGGCGGCAGTGTTTTGTATGTCCCATCAGGACTTATCCATACTGCAAAACAAGATGCTTGGTTAGCTAGTATTCTTGTCGTTGGGCTCGCACTTTTACTCGTGTTAATGTTTAATGCACTGGGAAGCCGTTTTCCAAATATGAACTTTGCTCAATATTGCGAAGAGTTATTAGGAAAATGGCTTGGAAAATTCGTTTCCCTTTTATATTTCTTTTATTTTTTCCTTAGTACTGCTACTTTTGTACGGCAGTTCGGTGATTTTGTTATTATCCAGCTTCTCCGAGAGACACCTATTCTGGCAATTCATATTCTACTCATAGTCATTATGACCATGGCTGTACGTTACGGCCTGGAGCCCTTTTCTCGTGCGATAGAAATTTTCTTTCCATTTATTTTTTTACTTTTTGTTTTGTTTACCATTTCAATCTTTCCGATGATTCAATTTCAGCATCTCCAGCCAGTATTGGACAATGGATTAAAACCTATAATGAGTACAGCAGTGAAAGCCCTTGGAACCCCTTATTTGCAATTGGTATTATTTTTAATGGTCTTCCCTGCTGTAAACCGGACAAAACCCGCTAAAAAGTCATTTTTGCTTGGGACAGTAATCGGGGGAAGTGTGTTAACGCTTGTCACTTTAATGAGCATTTTATGCTTCGGGTCGAATTTTTCTGAAAACCAGCAATTCGTAACCTATGTCCTAGCACTCAATATCAATATCGGCGGCTTTTGGCAGCGTATTGAAGCGGTTATGGCGTTCATCTGGTTCGTTACCATTTATATTAAAATCACAGTTTATTTCTATGGATCTGTTTTATGCATGGGCCAAATTTTAAAACTAAAGGAATATAAATCCTTAACTTTTCCTCTAGGTTTAATCACGCTATTTCTCTCTCTTATTATCAATAAGAATATTGTTGAATCCGACCAACAAGCTGAATGGTGGACAGCTTTTTCGCTCCCTTTTGGACTTTTTATCCCTTTATTGTTACTCGTAGTAAGTAAAGTTAGAAAAAGGGGTAATTAACAAGAGGCACCTAATCCGAATTCTGGTTTAGGTGCCTTTTCCTTTTTCCGATTATAACGTTCCAGCCAGTCCTCCGTCGATATTCATCGCAACCCCTGAAACATATGAGGCGGCATCAGAGACAAGGAAGGCAATCACTTTCGCTGCTTCTTCCGTATTACCGATGCGGCCTAGTGGAATTTGCCGGTCTTTCCTTGAAAACTCTTCCCATGATAGATCTGGCGCTTGGTTTTTCCACATTTTTTCGATTTGTTCACTGCGAATCAGACCAATACAAACAGTATTGACACGGATATTATCCTTGCCTAGGTCTTTACTCATTGCTTTTGTTAGAGCCATCCCTGCTGCCCTGCTGACGGATGTTGGCAATGAAGAAGCGGGCGGCGTTTTCCCAAGGATGGCTGTCACATTGACGATCGCCCCGCCTCCTGCCTGGCGCAAATATGGTACAGCATAACGGGAACAATGAATCGCCCCGAATAGCTTTAAATCAAGATCCTGCCTCCAAAGCTCCGTTTCCACTTTTTCGAATGGGTGGGCTTGTGACGTACCGGCATTGTTCACCAAAATATCCAGCCGCCCATATTTTTCAACAGCTGCTTGGACCAGTTTCTGACAATCCTCTTCTTTCGTAACATCCGCCACAACGTACAGTACTTCTTTTTCGGTCTTTTCAAAAATAAAGGCAGCCGCCTCTTGTAAACGGTCCTCGTTTCTGGCACAAATCGTGACTTCTGCCCCTTCTCCCACTAAATAAAGTGCAGTTTCCAATCCGATCCCTTTGCTCGCCCCCGTAATGATGGCCGATTTCCCTTTTAAACCTAATTCCATGGTAGTGATCCCCTTTCTAATCCACTTTTTTTCCTTCCCCTTAATGATACAGAAAAAATGAACAAGTTGGTATTTTGGGGCTCTAGGCTCCTACAACGGTATTTGTCGAACTGAAGATGATATATCAAAGCAGTTTTTTGCATAAATATATACCCATTACCATTTTCCTGTAGAAAGGGGGAATTTTTTTGATGGATGTCTGCATTTCTTGCGGAATGGAATTATCAATCATGGAGCGCAACAGGGCCGAATGCTGGGAGTGCAGGGATAAGAAGACGACTGAGGTTTACGCCGAAGAGGAAGATTAGTTGTGAAGTCATGTGACTAAGCCTAAAGACTCGCAGCCAAAAATCAAGAGACACCTACCAATTCGGCAGGTGTCTCTTACTGTTTATCCAGCGGTTAATTTCATTTTTTCTATGATTGCTGAAAAGTAGTTCCGGACCGTTCCCTTTTTGTTTGATGGCTGATATGGGGGGTCTGTGATTGGACTACCATCGAGACAGTCTGACTCCTCTGTTTCTAGCCTAGTATCGGGTTCATCCTTTAGCTCGGGAGCGTAAATCCGCTCTCCCCTCATGATGCTGCGGATCGAACCTGCCAGCTCTTCACTCGGGCTGTCCTTCAATAAATAGCCTGTTACACCCGCCTTAAGAGCACGCTGCCAGTAACCTGCTCTTGCAAAAGTTGTTAGAATGATGACCTTACAGCCCGCCGACATTAAAGCTTCAGCAACTTCAAGGCCACTCTTCCCAGGCATCTCTACATCCATAATACAAATATCCGGCTTTAAGCGGTGCACGAGTGTCAGTGCTTCTTCCCCGTTGCCGGCCTGCCCTGCCACTTCCATGTCCTCTTCCAGGTTAAGCAGGGAACCAATGACTCCTAACAGCATTTCCTGATCCTCTAAGATGACGATTCGAATCATATCAGTTCTCTCCTTATCTGGATTAAAATAGAGACTCCCCGGAATGTTAGGGGAGTCTGTATTGATAGAGCTATACTTCAGGTTTGGTCTGTATGGAAACCCTGCTTTTCGCTATTGATTTAATGTCTTTAAAGCTTACAAAATCCTTCTTTTCCTCATCCCATAAGCGGAACTTTAGTGACTTTAAGCTTGTAGCCAGCGTAATGGTTGGAACATTTTGCAAAGGAAGCGTATTATTGTGCGCCTCTTCTAATTTATAGTTTGGTACCCTTGGGTTTAAATGGTGGACGTGATGGAAACCGATATTTCCTGTCAGCCATTGCAGAAGCTTCGGCAGTTTATAGAACGAACTTCCTTCCACGGCAGCCTTTACATACTCCCATTCCTTGTCTTCCTCAAAATAAGAATCCTCGAACGTATGCTGTACGTAAAACAACCAAATGCCTGCTGCCCCAGAAATCATGAAAATTGTACCTTGTACAATTAGAAATGCCTGCCAACCAATCGCCCAGCAAAGCAGCCCTGCTAACGCCAGGATCAGAACATTCGTCAGATAGGTGTTATTGCGTTCCTTTTGTTTGGCGCCTCTATGGTTAAATCTATTTTTTAACAAGAATTGATAAATTGGCCCCAATCCAAACAAAACGAATGGATTGCGATATAAACGATAGCCTAAACGAAGTCTGAACGATGCTGCCTTATATTCTTCTACTGTCAGCGTCCAAATATCGCCTGTCCCCCGCTTGTCGAGGTTTCCGCTTGTTGCGTGGTGAACCGCATGATCATGCCCCCACTGGTCAAACGGGAATAACGTCAATACCCCCATAAATGTCCCCACGACTCGATTAGCACGTCGGCTTTTCAAGAAGGAATAATGGGTGCAATCATGAAAAATAATGAACATCCTGACCAAAAATCCTGCCGCCAGAATAGCTGGTACCAGTGTCAGCCAATAGGAGACTGACAAGCTTTGATAAGCAAGGAACCATAATATTAGAAATGGCACGACTGTATTGATCATTTGCATTACACTTTGCTTTGTGGTGGTTTGTTCAAAAGATGCAACTTGTTTTCGTAATTGTTTCGTGTTCTCTAAGGTCATTTTTCAAATTCCCTTCTTTATATGTCGTTAAACTAAGTATAGGAGATTGAAAATGATCTTGTTAGTAGCATGTGTCATGGACTAGATATGACAAATGTCATGAAAAGGCGAATTTTTGGCTAAATATGTAGAAAAATCCGCTATTTATTTATTATATTTTTTAAAAATCAATGTTGCATTATGGCCGCCGAATCCGAAGGAGTTGGATAGGACGACATGAACATCCTTCTCTTTCGCTGTATTTGGAACATAATCTAAATCTAGACCTTCATCTGGTGTTTCGTAATTAATGGTTGGCGGGATGATCCCTTCCTTGATGGAGAGCAGCGAAAAAATAGCCTCAATCGCACCCGTTGCCCCGAGCATATGTCCCGTCATCGATTTAGTTGAGCTTACAGATAAGTTGTTGGCATGGCCGCCAAATACCTCTTTGATGGCCATCGTTTCATACAAGTCATTATAATAAGTGGACGTGCCGTGGGCATTGATATAGTCCACTTGTTCAGGTGAGATTCCGGCGTCCTCCAAGGCTGCTTTCATCGCACGCTGGGCGCCCTCTCCATCTGGTGCCGGTGTTGTGATATGATGGGCGTCGCCTGAAGCCCCATACCCGGCAATTTCTCCATAGATGCGGGCACCGCGGGCTAGTGCATGTTCTAATTCTTCCAATATCACGATACCGGCGCCTTCCCCGATCACAAAGCCATCACGATTCTTATCGAAAGGCCGGCTAGCTGTATTCGGATCTGGATTTTTCGAAAGGGCGGTCATATTAGAGAATCCGGCAACCGTCATTTCTGTGATGGTGGCTTCCGTTCCTCCGGCGATCATCATTTCGGCATCGCCTTTTTGAATCACGCGGAAAGCATCGCCGATGGAATTGGCACCGGATGCACATGCTGTTACGGAGCAGTTGTTCATTCCTTTCGCTCCGAGTTCGATGGACACCTGTCCTGCCGCCATGTCCGGGATAAACATTGGAATCGTAAACGGATTGACCCTTCTCTGGCCTTTTTCTATAAATTTCTTATGCTGTTCCTCGAACTCGCCTAAACCGCCGATTCCTGAACCAATCCATACGCCAACCCGTTCAGGATAAATATCCGTACCGATTTGAATGCCTGCATCCGCTGCAGCCATTTTGCTCGCAGCAATCGCAAATTGACTGTAACGCCCCATTCTCCTCGCTTCTTTTTTATCCATATAGTTTTCCGGAGCGAAGTCTTTTACCTCCGCTGCGATTTTGACATCTACTTTTTCTGTATCAAACAGGGTGGCCGGACCGATGCCTGAAATGCCGTTTTTAATCTTATCCCATGTCGTCAGGGCGTCATTACCGAGAGGGGTAACCGCTCCAATACCCGTAATCACTACTCTTCTTTTCAACTTACTAACCCCCACTTGTTTATTCACTTAATTCATTGAAAATTTCTCATTCCTTCTATTTTACCTAATTTGGAGTGGTTCGCCTAATATTTCAATTTTCCGCCTGAATTTCGAATATCTCTGAGAAAAAATCAGTTTTTACAAGCGGCAAGGTTACTCCTATCTTCATCAGTTCATCCCCATAAAAGACCGTTTCCCCGTTGTTAAGCCGATATTTTTGTTTCGGATGTAATCCCCGTAACAGAAGACGACGGAAGGGCGGATTCGGGGTTGCCAGTGTTTGATAGTAAAAAACAGCCGCTTGCTTCTGATTGTCCGCGACGTACATCCAGGCCGTTTCCAGTCCCTCGAAGGGGCTGAGAAGCCTATACAAATCACCAAAGCTAATCAGACCTTGGATTTTACGATAGAGCTGGATTCCCTTTTGTACCGCCAGTTTTTCTTCCGTGCTCAGCTTGTCGACATTTAATTCAAAACCTAAGTTTGCGGCCATCGCCACAGACAATCTCATTTGAATGGGTGTTATTCGTCCGACTTGGTGGTTTGGCACATCTGAAACATGAGCGCCCATGGTGATGACCGGATAAACGATGCTTGTTCCATATTGGATTTTCAGCCTCTCCACTGCGTCTGTGTTATCACTTGTCCAGGTTTGCGGCATGTAATACAGCATGCCCGGGTCGAAACGGCCGCCCCCGCCCGAGCAGCTTTCGAATAAAATGTGCGGAAAGCGTTCGGTTAATTTTTCTAATATTTGATACAAGCCGAGCATGTAACGATGAGCAGTTTCCTTTTGCCGTTCAGGCGGCAGGACAGCGGATCCAATCTCGGTCATATTTCGGTTCATGTCCCATTTTACATAGGAAATCGGCGCACTGTGGAAAAGGTTTGTAAGTGTTTCAACGAGCCAATCGCATACTTCCTGCCGGGATAAATCGAGAATCAGCTGGTTACGAGACAGCGTCCTGTTCCGTCCTCGAACATGCAGACACCAATCGGGGTGCTTCCGGTACAAATCGCTGTCAGGCGAGACCATTTCCGGCTCGACCCACAGCCCAAACTTCATCCCTTTCGTTTGCACGTAGTCCCCCAAGCCCTTTAACCCATGGGGCAGCTTTTTCTGATTGACAGTCCAGTCCCCTAGCGAGCTTTTATCATTGTCGCGGTGCCCAAACCAGCCGTCATCAAGTACAAACAGCTCGATTTTAAGCTCTGCCGCTGCATCCGTCAGTTCCTTTAAATTTCTTTCGGAAAAATGAAAACGGGTGGCTTCCCAGTTATTGATGAGAACTGGGCGTAATTTGTCGCGATAGGTTCCACGGCACACCCTGGCTCGCAATAGTTTGTGAAAGGTTCGCGACATTCCACCAAGACCTGCCGATGAATAAACCATGATGGCCTCCGGGGTTTGAAATGTTCCCCCAGGCTTTAACCGCCAAATGAAATCAAACGGATTGATTCCTATCGATAGCCTCGTTGTTTCGTACGGGGCGACTTCAATAGACGCTTCAAAATTACCGCTATACACGAGACTAACCCCATAGACCTCTCCATGTTCTTCGTTGGCATCCTTTGAAAGCAGTGCGAGAAAAGGGTTATGCTGGTGGCTGCTGGCGCCTCTCGAAGAGGAAATCGATTGAACCCCATGATGGAGCGGCTCCCGTTCGAGATAGCGCTCCCTTGCCCATGTTCCGTGAAGATGGAGCCAGTCCCAATCAGAATGGTGAAAGTCCAAGGACATGCTCATACATTTGTGTATTTCCACCGCCTGGGTTCCGAGGTGCTCGAAGGAAGCCGATCTGGTGATCACATCAAGGTCCCTGTAAATAGTGTAAAAGAGGTTAATCCCTATCCCCAGCTTAGAATCAACCATCGTAATGACCAAGGTTTCCGCTTCGGAATCATCCTCGACATAGGCAAAAGGCAGCCCTACTAGGGATGGCTTTCCTTTTAAGATTTCATGTGAATCATAAACAAACTCGGTAATCGTGGAACCGTCACTGGTGCGCAGCTGATAGGCCGGGCACCTAAAATCACCGTTGCCGTACGCCGGATACTCTTGGGGAAGAGTGTCCAGGGAAAATTGTTTGCTTGTTGGTTCCGTTGTTGGCGAAAAGGTTCTGCCTTTAAAGGAAAGGATCGAAGCAGGCTGCAATGTGTGAACCCGCTTACCCCAGTACAAATGGGCAGGATATTTTCTATGTACAATTTGAAGCAAATAACTTGTCCGTTCATTAAATAAATGAAAGATCCCATCCTCTTCATTCCACTCGATTGGCACGACAATCCTCTCCCTTTATTTATCGTCTTATTTCATCCTATTTTATTTGAATGTGAAAAATCACTAGGATGAGAGCAAAAGGTTGAAAGGTTTTTGTCGTGTTTTCGTAGAACAATTTTTTAAGCCCTTATTTAAAAGATTGTTGCTTTCCGAATAAGGAATAACTTATTGCCTCTCTGTAAGCGATAGAACACTTGGTAAAATAACTTGTCCGGTCGCATATAGCCTTTTATGCACCCCAACGCATGTAAAAACCAGCGGTTCGGTCTTATAGGAGCAAAAGTAACAATATTAACGAAAACAGCAATTTTTTAAAAATAATTGAATATATTTATTTCATATTTTTTCCAATAATTTTTTTGATGTATAACACGCTTTTTTAGAAGGCAATCTGAACGATCATGACAAAGAGGTGAAAGAATGAAGGTTAATAGGTTTCGTTTCCATGCTCTGTTATTGTTCATCGGCGGGCTTGTTTGGGTAATAGTCGGCACTCGTCTGGCTCTTAGCCCCCCTGGCAACCCAGCTTTGGATATCTACCGGGATTCAAAAGGTTCGATGCCGCTGCTCAGTATAGGAATGCTGTTTATTACAAGTGGAATGGTGATTTTTTACCGGGAGCTTTTCCTTCATAAAGGCCTTGCGAAATTCGCCTTTATCCTCATTCAATCTGGAAGCGTCCTTTATTTTATCGGGCATTCACTAAGACAGTTCTTGAATGGTGCGTGGGAACCGGCAGCACCTGTCGGTTTCATTATGTTAATTATAGGAATGTTTCTGTTCGGCCTTAGAAGTATAAAGGTAAAATCACTGCCTGTGCCAATCAGTTATTCCATATTAATAAGTTCACTATGCCTGCTCTTCTTTAATGACCAATTCTTCACTGCATGGATGTCAGTACCATTTGGGCTCATTTGGATTGCCATTGGTGGAGCGCTATTTTTTAAGCCTCTTTGAACGCAATTTGCCAGCACCATTTTTGCACATTAACGGACCATAAGGTGTAAAAATTAATTTAAAGCGTTAAAGTGCCATTGAATACCAAGTTTTCCATACTCAAATTATTGTGTTTTTTCAGAAAAAGTCGTAGTCTCTATATATAAGAGATTTCGAGATGAGGTGCGAAGATGACACAAGAGATTACATTTATTCAACGAGAACAATTAAAGGCTAAGCCTGATCCCGCTTCGCTTGGATTTGGGAAGTATTTTACGGATTACATGTTTGTAATGGATTATCATACAGATAACGGCTGGCATAATGCCCGGATTGTACCTTATGGACCATTAACACTTGATCCATCATCCATGGTATTCCATTACGGGCAAGCGATTTTTGAAGGAATGAAGGCCTATAAAACACCAGATGGCGAGGTGCAGCTTTTCCGTCCGGATAAAAACATGAAGCGTCTGAACGACTCCTGTGACAGGCTTTGTATTCCGCAAATTGATGGGGAGTTCTTATTAAAAGCGATTAAACAATTGGTTACAGTTGAAAAAGACTGGGTTCCGGAAGGCGCCGGACAATCGCTTTACATTCGCCCATTCATTTATGCATCGGAAGCAGGTCTTGGGGTACATCCTGCCCATCAATATACATTGCTGGTCATCATGTCTCCGTCTGGTGCCTATTATGGGGATCAATTAAATCCTGTTAACATCTATGTTGAAGAGCATTATGTCCGCGCAGTTCTTGGCGGGGTTGGACACGTGAAGACTTCTGGCAATTACGCAGCAAGCCTGAAAGCACAGGAAAAGGCCGAAGCGAACGGCTACGCACAAATTCTCTGGCTCGATGCGAAAGAAAACAAGTATGTTGAAGAAGTCGGCAGCATGAACATCTTCTTCAAAATTAATGGTGAAGTCGTTACACCTAAGTTAAATGGAAGCATTTTACCAGGGGTAACTCGTGATTCGGTTATTCAGATTTTAAAACATTGGGGAGAACCTGTCCGCGAGGAGAGAATCTCCATTGAAGAGGTTTTTGCGGCATATGAGCGCGGAGAACTGGAAGAAGTTTTCGGAGCTGGAACTGCAGCCGTTATCTCACCTGTTGGCGAATTAACATGGAACGGCAAAACGATCGTCATTAACGATCGAAAAATCGGGCAAACATCCCAACGCCTCTATGATGGCATCACAGGCATTCAACTTGGCAAACTTGAGGATCCGTTTAACTGGACCGTTAAAGTGAGTGCTGTAGAAGTTTAAAGCAATAAAGGGCCTGCCTCCCGCCGCGTTATGAGATAACGCACTGGGAGGCAGGCCCCTTTTTTATGTTACAGACAATTCTTTTATTTTTTCTATCCAATCCTTAAAGCTTCCAAATTCATTGGCATCGAATCCAAAGTGTTCCTTTATGATTTGGATGGTTTCGTTTTCTTTTTCTTGAAAAACCCCATCTGAATAAATCAGTTGTAAGAGTTCTGCTAAAACGATATTTTTGGAGCGTTCAGTTTTGAAAGTTTTTAGAATGTCTTCGATTGCGAGTCCTTCGTGTTTGTAATCCTTCAGCCCCATTTCCTTTTGAAACTTGCTAAGGATGGAACTTTCAAATATCGACAAATTTCCATCAATATTGGCAATCATCGCCGCAAGTTCAAGAAATGCCCTTTTCTCCTCAGGCTGAAGTTCTGCTAGAAACATTTATTACATACATCTCCTTGTAATCGTATATATTTATATACGTAACATGTCTATAAAAGTTTCATTTTAATCTTATGCTCGTAAACCGTACCGTACTTTGTATTTTCAAAACTGTTTTTTCCAAAGCTCCATTGGGCTTTCTTGTCCTTCCTCTAAAGGCATTTGGATAATTTGCAAGGACCTTTCGGACCGAGATTTTTTCAAATCCTCGTAAATGGATTTTGATTTTCCCAAACCCACTTCAGCGGCGTCCTCTACCGACGCACAATAATAGACTTTTTCAACTCCGGCAAAGTACATGGCTGTCAAGCACATCGCGCAAGGCTCACCGCTGGCGTAAACTACACACTCCGATAAATCATTCGTTTGAAATTGTTCTTGGGCACGGCGGATGGCTAGCAACTCTGCATGGCCGCTGATATCAAACCTTTTATGGAGCTCATTTACACCTTCTGATACTATTGTATTATTTTTGACAAGTACTGCCCCAAACGGCTGCCCGCCTTCTGCGACATTTTGAAGTGCGAGCTCTACAGCCCGTTTCATGAAGTTGTCCATTTTATACTTCCTTTCGTTTTAGCATTTTTCCATTTTAAACTATTTATCAAAAGGAATCATTCTCGTAGTTCCCCTTATTTGAAAAGACGTCCGAAATACCTAGATTTTTTCCCCTCCCAATCCACACATTCCCATATCATTATCATTTTGCTATAATGATAGTATACCCTACCCACATCCAGAAAAATTTCCTCCAGATAAAAGGGTTATCTTATAAAAATAAAAGGAGGTACCTCGATGTATCAGATCAAAGGGAAAGAAAAAATTTTCGTTTACACAGGTCCTGATGGTTCCGGACGAAAAACTATTGCGAAAAATGTCGCTACCGCATTTGACATGGAAACTGTTCTCTCTTACACCACTCGTTCCCCACGGCATTATGAAAAAGACGGCGAAGATTACCACTTTATAACTGAAGAAACCTTCAAAAACATGCAAGCCCAACAAGAATTTCTCGAAAGCGTCGAGATTGATGGAATCCATTATGGGATTCGTGAACAAGATGTTGTGGAGGCCTTTAAAAACCATGATTTCGTTTATTTGACCTTAAATCCTGAAGGCGCTGAAAAGCTTAAAAAAGTGTATGGAGATCATGTTGTACGAATTTTTGTTTACGCGGACCGTGATACCGTCATCGATAGACATAAGAAGCGCCAGGATAGCGAGGAAGTCATTGAACGGCATATGAGCCATTATAACGAAACAATGAGCTATAAAGGCAGCTGTGAACATGCATTTGAAAACTTCGATTCCCCGCAGGTCTCTTACCAAGTAAGCGAGCTAATCGAATCCTACCTGGACAGAAATCTCACAGTAACGGATTACTAAACTACTTAAAAGGGGCTTGCCTCGCATTAACCCAGAAAATTGGCAAAACGAAAGGCGAACAGTACACACGGGACTGTTCGCCTTTATTTTATACTGGTTGCGAGATGGGTAGGAGATTTAAACGAACATAACGACCGATGTTCAGGTTTCATGGCCGGGACCTGGAGTTATGAACCTTTCATAACCACTCTAGCTTGGATTCGATGACTGCTCGGGCGTTATGAACC
>NZ_JAGYPE020000016.1:73553-81312 GCF_018343545.2 Neobacillus citreus
ATCGGCTCGGGCGTTATGAACCCCTTCATAACTACCGATTCACTGTTTCCTCCATCCGTTCAGGCGTTATGAACTCTTCATAGTTTATATATCTTTTAAGGGATTACGAGCTTTAAGCAGCCCTTCCAAAAAAATTCTTGAATTTTCCATATTGCACGAGTACTCTATTTAAAACAAGGGGGGATTGGCGTGATTAGAAAGCTTACCGAACAAGACCATCAGCAGGTTCTCGCATTTTTAAGTGAGGAACCGTCTATTAATCTATTTATCATCGGGGATATCGAGGCTTTCGGATATTCATCAGAGTTTCAGGAAATTTGGGCAGAGTTTGATGAACAGAGCACGATTAAAGCGGTCCTGCTACGATTCCATCAATCTTTCATTCCTTACGCAAAGGGAGAATTTGATACTACCGGCTTTGTCTCCATTATGAGACAGTACACGCAGCCTATTTTTCTATCAGGGAAGTCCGATATCGTGGAAATATTCGAGTCCTTCGAGGAACTGTCTCTTGGCAAAAAACAAGTAACATTTTTTGCAGAGTGCCTTTCTGACGATTGTCTTGGTGACAATGATGTTGAGGTTAAAAAGGCGACAATTGAGGACGTTGATCAAATCATTGAGCTACGCAGCAGCATTGAGGAATTTCATATAAGAAGCGATGCCCGGAAGATGTTAATCAATGCGATGGAATCCAACACGGGAAGAACCTATTATACCACCCGCCAAGGTGTGATAACCGCCTGTGTTTCCACAACAGCGGAAAATTCCATATCAGCGATGATTGTCGGAGTCTGCACGCGAAAAGAAAACCGCCGTCAAGGTCTAGCAACATCTATCATGAAAAAGTTATTTAAGGATGTTCTAGCAGAAGGTAAAACGCTTTGTCTCTTCTATGATAACCCTGCAGCTGGCCGTATTTATAAGCGGCTTGGCTTTAAAGATATTGGGAAGTGGACCATGTACCGCTAAAAATTCCCGTTAAAAAAGGAAGGTGCCGAGTCACCTTCCTTTTTACCGTTAATACACTAGGTATAAGTCCCTCAATCACCATTACCTTAACAAGCCGGGGCTGTCCCACTGCATAAAATCACCTGCAAGCAAATAAGCTAATATAAGCATCTATATAAAGGGGTTGGAAGCAATGGCCATTTTCAACAAAATCGCCTTATTCTTTGTCATTTTATATTCCGTTTTCACCATCATTAATACCTATTTAGGTGAAACCGAGCGAGCCCAATCCAACGTCATTTACTTCCTGATGAACGGATTTGCCTATATCGTTACCGCATTCGAAAAAGAAAAACACAGTCAGGCTTCAGATGCATTCACGTATTAATGCAACTGGGGCCTTGCCCCGCTTCCTTATCTTATTTAAAGCTCCAATAACCGTTCAACATGTTAAAAATCCGGCTTTGATTTGTCCCAGAAAGGTTTATCAAGAATGGAGTCTCCCCTTTTTCATTCAGCACTTTCGCGGTAATCCCTTCCCCAATAGGACTGCAAAACAAAAGCTCTGTTCCGGCCAAGGCTATTTTTCTGCACCGAGCATTTAATTCATGGCTTGTGAACTCCTCGTTCTCTTGGAGGTTAAGTAGTTTCCCCCAGATGGCCAAGGTATCGTCCAAATTATGAACCGCAAAACCAACACTCTCAAATCGGACAGTCCCCGCCAGATGGCGGTCAATAAGACCTAACTGATCTAGTTCTGCCAACCGTTCATCGTCGGATTTCTCCCATTGAATAAAGAAAGGAAGTCGTAATTCCGACCCAGCATACTCTGGGAATAGCAGCGACCATCTAATGACCTCGCCGTCACCGCGGACACGCTCTCCAGGAATCGGTCCATAAACTGTGAATCCTTCCTGCTTGAGCTGTTCAGCCAATGCTTCAATCTCGTTTGTGCGGATTGCAATCCTAGCTGGACCTTCCCCATTCCCCTTCGGAAGCTGTTCCACAATGTGTGTGATTAAGCGGTTAGCTTCATGCGTCGCAGCTTTTTGCCAATCCTCAATTCCTAAAAACTCTAAGTAACTTAATCCAAAATAACTTAAGGTGTTATACGTCCCCCAAGACTCATGCCGTCCGCCGGGTACCAATTTTAACCCTATTTGTTCAAGAGGCTCGATGGCCTCCTCAGGTTTTTTGAAAAACCAAACTAAATGGTCGAAAGAAAATTGCATATGAATTCCCCCTGTTATGAAAAAATCATTTCAAGTATAAAAAACTATTGCATTGGATTCATATAATCATTCATCAAAATTTGTACCTCTTCACCTTCAGAAATGCCCCCCGGTCTCTCCACTGCACAAACGATTCCCCGCCGCTTATACCCGGCACGGACAAAACGTGCGGCCAGCTTAGGATACTCCGGAAAGTGCTTTTGAATCTCCTCGCCCGGGAAGATGCACGGTAGGTTTTCCCCCATGCAGATCAACCCAGCCCCACTTGGAAACATAATCCGCGAGCCCAGCGTTAATTTGGTCAACTCCGGAAAGCCTTGAACCAATAGGTTCGCTCCAAGCCATTCAGGCAGAACATGCGGTACCCCTAACTCTTCGGCAATCTCCTCACAGTCTTCCACTGAAACAACGGTAATCTGCCGGCGGTTTAGAATTTCCGTCCCCTTTGGATACATTGGCTGCCTGGAGTCGGCCGCACACGTTACTCCGAAATGTCGGTCGCCTCGTATTCCGCCAAATTCAAGTTGTACCTCCGGAATCCTTCTGGTCACAAATGTGCCATCCTGATCCGCTATTAATATGCCCTTGATGTTTGCTTTTGCTTTTTTCATATAAAGTCCTCCCGTAAAAAAATCCTCTAATTCTACTTTACCGCAGGCTAACTCCAATTCCAATTCTTACAAGTCAGTGCACGTTCACACAATTTTCAGATTCATTATTTCAAAGATAAGTTATAATACGGTTGTCACCCCTAGAATATCCTCTCTAGCCCCTTTCAAAAAAATCCACTTAGAAAGCTGGTTGATTCGTTCTATGAAAAAACAATCTTTATGTCCGTGCGGCAGCGGCAAACCTCAGGAGAAATGCTGCGGTAATAAGCTGCAAATGAATGTATTTATACAGCCTTTCACTAATCCTGAGGAACGGGAGGAATTTTTAAAGAACATGGCGATGGGCTCCCAATTTCACTTTCGGCAACGCGGCCACTTTTTCTATTATGGAAAAGACATTCTCTCCTACAAACGTGAACAGCCTGCCAACAAGCTCCGCAATGAATTTCTCGAGGTTTTTTCAAGCTTTATGACCGATACGTTAGAAGATACCTGTCCTCCTTCATGGAAAGAATGCGATTCCTCATTCTGGGAAGAATTAATCTTCACTCATTTTCTTCATTGTATGAAAATTACGCCGCAAGAAAAAGAAACCGAAAAATTCCTGATGCAGTTGAAAAATTTCGTCCGCTGGCTGGACCGAAGGGTTGGCACTTCTTGGTATGGTCTTGTTAACCAATATGCGAATGAGTCCCGCTCTGATCTTAAAATCTGTGAACACCTGCTGAATTACCTCTTTTTATGCGATTTCCCTCGGCTTCACCAAAGTGACTTTAATCTCGAGTTGGCGTTGCAAAAAGTCGAATATAAGTTTGACCAGTTTGCTGAACGGAAGGACAGTCTGTTCGAAGTGACCAGTAGAATTGAAGATACCATTGTGCTAACCGAATCCAACACCAACCGTACTTATTACATCAAGGGAATCCCCCGCCACTTGATTAAAGCGGGGCTCATAATGAACGGTTCCATCGGCCGCAAAAAGGGCGAAAAAGTATGGGAATGGTATCACACAGAGGGGATTTATCCGAATAGAGGCAGGAAGTATATAAGGCTGAACACCCCTGAACTAGAGCCTACTCACGTATAACACCTTAACGAAGTGATGCTATTCATTCTTCATTTTCCTTATAAAAAGTATTATACTCTTCCTAATAATAGCAACGATGGAGAGTGTCTGACACCTTGACTAATATCAGAGATTTAGCAAAAATGGCCGGCGTTTCAGTCACGACGGTATCGCGGGTGCTCAATAATCACCCATATGTCAAAGAGGAAAAGCGCAAGGCTGTCCTCGATGCCATTAAGCAAAGCAATTACCAGCCAAATATTAACGCGGTTCATTTAAGCATGGGAAAAACCTTCCTTGTCGGTGTGGTGGTCCCATACATTGACCACCCCTATTTCGCTTCGTTAATGAAAGGAATCTCCCATGAAGCATTAGCACACAATTATAATCTCGTTCTTTTCCAAACCAACTATAATGAAGAAAGAGAATTAGACGCCTTGCAAATGTTAAAGCAAAAACAAATTGATGCGTTAATCATTTGTTCGAGAGCAAGCAGCTGGCCGTTGATTGAGGAGTTTCTTCCTTATGGGCCGATTATTCTGTGTGAGGATACTAGAGGTAAAAATGTGCCATCTACCTTTGTGGATCACTATCAAACCTTTATCTATGCGCTGGAATATTTAATTCAAAAAGGGCATCGAAAAGTTGGTTATTCCATCGGGAGAAAAACGGGTACAAACAGTAAGTTTAGAGAACTGGCCTATAAGGCCTTTCTGAAAAAAAATCATTTGCCATATGACCCTGCTTTCGTATTTGATAACTGTCTTTATTTTGAGGATGGAGAACGAGTCGTGGAGAAGATTATAGAAATGCCGGACGCTCCGACTGCTTTGCTGGTGACAAATGATGATGTCGCCGCCGGAATCGTCACCTGCGCAAGGAATCGGCAAATTTCCATTCCTAGTGACCTAGCGCTGATTGGCTTTAATAACCAGCCGATCGCTCAAATCATGGACATCACGACGATTGAAATCCCGCTTGTAGAAATTGGCAGAAGTCTATTTCTTCAAGGAATAGAAGAAAATCAGGAAATTTCTTATCAGGAGATTCCTGTTAGATTGATTGAACGCGGTACAGTCTAATCTAAAGACTTGCGGTCAGTTGATGTGGCTGTACCCAAGTTTTCTTAAAAAAATTGTATCGATCTCCTTGACCTGAAACGCGTTTCATACTCTATCCTAAATTTTGTAATACCGCAGCACCTAGCTGGCGTGATCGGATTCTCGAGCGTTACGGTAGGTGCTGCAGGCAGCTTAGCTGGAAGCAAGCTCCTCTCTTGTTATTGTCATTTTCTGTGTTATAATATTCCCCGGCATAAGTTGATTCATAGAATTCTAACTTGATGCGGGCGGGAGAGGGACACACTAGAAAGTGTGATAAGAAAATGAAGGGAGTTTTTAAACTTAGCGAGCACGGAACAAGCTTGAAGAAGGAGGTTATTGCGGGGGTTACGGCGTTCTTTTCCATTGTCTATATTATCGCTGTCAATGGAAGTATTCTGCAGGATGCAGGCATACCACTCGAAGCCGGAATTATCGCAACCGTACTATCTTCACTGATTGGCTGCTTGCTTGTGGCATTTGTTGCCAACGCACCATTAATTATCGTACCAGGAATGGGAATTAATGCCCTATTCACCTACACGATTGTCGGTACGATGGGCCTGGACTACAAGGAGGCACTGGCTGCTGTTGTCGTGTCAGGCATTCTCTTTGTGATTGTGGCTTTCACGAAATTATCCGGCATCATCTCAAGAGCGATTCCGTCATCTTTAAAGGAATCCATTTCAGTCGGAATTGGCTTATTTATTGCCTTTATCGGCCTGCAAAAAAGCGGCATCATTGTTGGGAATCCAACGAACTTCGTGGCGCTTGGCAATTTGGCGTCCCCGATTGTAATGGCGTCGATTATTAATCTGATTATCACGTTATTTTTATTTTTAAAGAAAGTACCTGGGAATTTCCTGATTAGCATTATTTTAGGAACGTTCGTGTCCTATCTTTTCGGATTGGTAGACTTTTCGAAAACCCACACCAGTTTTATTTCCTTTGCGGACTATAAAAACGTCTTCCTAAGTGCAGACTTTGGAAAAATAACCACGATTCCGTTCTGGACAGCGGCTTTTTCACTGGTATTGGTGCTTGTTTTTGAAAATATCGGCCTGCTTCATTCCCAAGTAGACGGGATGCTGCAAGCACCTGAAAAAAACGGAAAATCCTTAAAGGCCATTTCGATTTCCACGATCGTATGCGGATTATTCGGTACAAGTCCATCTGTATCAACGGTTGAAACGGCAGCAGGGATTACCGCAGGCGGAAGAACAGGTTTAACCTCAATTATCACGGGGCTGCTTTTCCTGGCATCGCTTTTCTTCATGCCGTTCATCAAACTGGTTCCGGCAACAGCGATCGCGCCAATCCTAATTATTATCGGTGGTTTAATGCTGACCAATATCGTAAATATTGATTTCACTGATTTTACGGAAGCCTTTCCGGCTTTTCTCGTAATCATCATGATTCCGTTAACCTACAGCATCGTTGATGGAATTGCGTTCGGATTTATCGCCTATCCGCTGGTAAAGCTGTTTACTAACAAGAAACATCAGCTTTCCCTTTCCATCTATATTATTTCGATTCTTTTCTTGACGAACTTTTTACTGCACTCGATTGGTTAACAGCAAGTGCGTTTAATATACACAAAAAGCAGAATGCCAACTCAGCATTCTGCTTTTTTAATTACTATATTATGCTTCCACTACATTAGGCTGTTGGTAAACTTCGCTTTCGAATTCGCCGGTTGCCTTACTTGTTAATACTCCCGCAGTCATTGCACCACTGACGTTAAGGGCTGTACGACCCATGTCAATTAAAGGCTCAACGGAGATTAAAAGACCAACAATCGCAACTGGCAGGTTCAAGACTGATAGAACGATTAAAGCTGCGAAGGTTGCCCCGCCGCCTACACCGGCTACGCCGAATGAACTGATTGCAACCACAATAATCAGAGTGATGATGAAAGAAATGCTTGTTGGGTCAATACCTGCAGACGGCGCTACCATGACTGCGAGCATCGCCGGATAAATTCCTGCACAGCCGTTTTGTCCGATGGATAGTCCGAAAGATCCAGCAAAGTTGGCAATCCCTTCAGACACGCCAAAGTCTTTCGTTTGTGTCTTAATGGTCATTGGCAATGTTCCTGCACTTGAACGTGACGAAAAGGCAAACGTTAATGTAGGCATCCCCTTTTTCACATAGTTTACAGGGTTTAATTTTGCAAATGTTAAAAGTAATAAATGTACAATAAACATCAAGATAAGTGCTACGTAAGATGCGACGACAAACTTTCCTAATTTTACAATCGCATCGTAATCACTAGTCGCTGCCACCTTTGTAATGATGGCCAAAATACCGTATGGCGTTAATCTAAGAATGAGAGTTACCACCCTCATGGTGATGGAATATAACGTATCGATTATTTTCGCAAAAAACTCAGCCTTCTCTGGCTCCTTGCGTTTTATCCCAAGATATGCAACACCGATGAAAGCTGCAAAAATAACAACCGCGATTGTTGATGTTGGGCGGGCGCCTGTTAAATCTAGAAACGGATTACTTGGAATGAGTTCAACGATTTGCTGTGGCAGTGTCATACTTTCAACGCCAACCACTTTTTCTTTCAATAGCTCATTGCGGGCATTTTCAGCATCCCCCGCCGTTAACTTTATTCCATCAAGCCCGAATCCGAGTGCAGATCCGATACCGATGGCTGCAGAAACCGCCGTAGTCCCAAGAAGGATGGCAATGACAAGAAAACTGATTTTCCCAATATTTTTAGTCAGCTTTAACTTTGTAAAAGCCCCTACAATCGATACGAACACTAATGGCATAACAACCATTTGCAGC
>NZ_JAGYPE020000016.1:81412-93382 GCF_018343545.2 Neobacillus citreus
TATTTTTAGTCAGCTTTAACTTTGTAAAAGCCCCTACAATCGATACGAACACTAATGGCATAACAACCATTTGCAGCAGTTTGACATAACCGCCGCCGACAATATTAAACCAGTTAATCGACTGTGTTGTTACTTCATGTGTTCCACCATAAATAAGATGAATGATAAATCCAAATACAAGACCTAAACCGAGTCCGGTGAACACACGTTTTGAAAAAGAAACATGCTTTTTTTGCATCATGAACAAGCCGAACATCAGAAACAGAAGAACGACAACGTTCACGATAATTAATATGTTATTCATTTCATAACCCCCTATTTTATATTTTCAAAGTTTAATATATTTATTCCTATGAGTCAAGTCGGAATTTCTAACACTTTAAAGCACCTAAGTTTTTACTTTAATAAACCTATAAATAAGGGGCACCCTCCTATTAATGAAAGGCGCCCTCACAATGCATTTTAATTATATTAATATAATTTATTTGTTTACAATTGGAAACATTTATAGATCATATTGATAACAAGCTACACCCTCCACTTGCTCAAACCCTTCCTGAAGGTAAAGGGATTTTGCCCGCTCATTCTCCCCATTAACCGAAAGAATCGTTCTCTGAAACGATTTTCTCTTTGCAAAATGCAATGCCGCTCTTAAAAGAATTCTCCCTAAACCTCTGCCCTGGTATCCCGGCAGGATGGCAAGCGGGCCGATATTCATAATCGGCGCCCCTTCATATTCATCTTTAGCCCCCCTGACAACGCCGACCGGAATGTCCTTATCAAAGAGTATTTTCATTCCGCCGTCAATGTAATCCGCACTTTCAACCAACTTCTCGACCATGTCAGGAGTAACGGGCGTTTCATTTCCCTTTAGGTTCGAAAACCCTGCATTTCGGACCTTACACCAGATTTCTTCATCTTTTCCTGGTAGAAAATCTCTAATCATGTAACCTTCAGGCAAACTAAGCTCAGGTACATCCATGTCCTCTCTAACAAGCAGGAAAGCGTACCTGTCGATGGAAAACTCCAACTCCTCCATCACTTTAGACAATGTCTGGTTACCCAATGGGATAAAAATAAACAGTTTTTCAATATCGGCAGTATGTTTGCGTAATGCTTTCATGAGCATATTATAGACTTCAACATCTTTTATTTCCGAATGGAATATCCGAAACCGAGCCCGTTTCCCCCTTCGCTGATATTCATCGATAATTAAAGAGGCTGCAGCGACAATCTCCCCCTGTTGATCTGCCACAATGTAAGTGGGATTTTCGTTATTAAGTTCAAACTTTGCTAAATCGTCATCATATAAAAAAGAATCATCTAATTCCCTACGGTGTTTTTTACAGTATTCAACAAAATCTTTTAGTTGATCATGTCTCAACGAATCTAGTTTCATTTTTCCACATCTCCTTTAAATAATTTTTCATGGCCCTGGTATGAACCCATTTGAAAAAAGAATAACCATATAGATGAAAGAACGTATTATTCCAATTGGCAAAAGAACGACTGGTATGAAAATGGTTTTTCTAAGGAAAGGATTACTTTTTACCAGCTCTTCCTTGGCTGTTTTTTTGAATACCGACTAATCGTTTTAGAGGATATCTCAAGATCCCGACTTACTTCTGTAGCTTTTTGCCCTCCTCTACCACTAATTTTGAAACATAATCTCTATACTCCTGTGTATGGTGCTTCCCCATAGTGAATACGTCCTTATAAATGATGATTGTATTATAAACTTAATCTCATTTTTATGTGTCCACTTTTTATACTAACCTCATTTATTGGATACTTTGCCAGCGCAGGCTCTCCGTTTTGTCCTTTGAAGGCCTTCTATTGGACACTTTACCAGCGCAAAATTACGGTTTTGTCTTTTATTTTCTTCACGAAGATCTAGGCCTCCCCACTGTTCAAAAGTGATGCAAAAGAACCGTCCCCATGCCTCATTCCACATTTGGCAAGTCCGCCAAAATACATTATGATGTTAGGAGTATTTTGTTATTGGAGGACTTGAGCATATGAATATTGCTACTATTGGAACGGGTTCGATCGTGGATACCTTCCTTTCTGCACTAAACGCAATCGATGACGCCCAATGTGTGGCGATGTATTCCCGAAAGCAGGAAACTGCCCAACCGTTAGCCGAAAAATATCAAATCCCAACTATCTACACCGACATCGAAAAAATGTTCCAGGACCCAGGCATCGACTTTATTTACCTGGCATCCCCAAACAGCCTGCATTACGAACAGGCCACTCAAGCGCTCCACTACGGGAAGCATGTCATATGTGAAAAGCCGTTCACATCGACCGTCGCAGAACTTGAAAGCTTGATCGCACTCGCCAAACAAAAGAATTTAATGCTGTTTGAGGCCATCACAACCATTCACCTGCCCAACTATCAACTCATTAAAGAAAACCTGCCAATGCTAGGGCAAGTAAGAATGATCCAGTGCAACTACAGCCAATACTCAAGCCGGTACGATGCCCTGCTTGCTGGGGAGACACCGAATGTATTTAATCCGAAGTTTTCCGGCGGCGCCCTTGTTGATATCAACATTTATAACCTGCATTTCGTGATGAACCTGTTCGGCACACCGGATTCCATCCGCTATACTGCCAATAAGCACCCGAACGGAATCGACACCTCCGGAGTTCTTGTTTTGAAATATCCTGATTTTATCGCCGAGTGCGTGGGAAGTAAGGATACACAAGGCCTGAACTTTGTTCTAATCCAAGGTGAAAAGGGATATATCCATGTTGAACATGGGGCAAATGGGTGTCAAAACGTCATCTTACATACCGAAGGAACTGCCGTCACCTTAAACAACCAGACGACAACGAACAAGCTTTATTATGAACTGCTGGCATTCAAAGAAATGTTTAAAAATCAGGATTTTGACCGCTGCTATAAACTGCTTGATTACAGTTACTCAGTCATGGAGATGCTAGTTGCAGCTAGAAAGGACGCCGGCATCGTTTTCCCAGCCGACCATCCATAATTTAGAATGGAGCCACTTCACAAAGTTGGCTCTTTTTTAATAGATAAAAGGAAATTTTTGCTATACTATGTAATTGAGGAAAAACCGAGATAAGTTGGTGATACCAATGTTTAAGCTCTTATTGATTGAAGACGATGCTACATTATTCAATGAAGTGAAGGAACGGCTATCCGGCTGGTCCTATGACGTGTATGGAATAACAGATTTTGCCCAAGTCATGCAGGAATTCACGGCTACCAAGCCTGATTTGGTCATCATTGATATCCAGCTGCCCAAATTTGACGGTTTCCATTGGTGCCGGATGATTCGTTCCCACTCGAGCGTGCCAATTTTATTTTTATCATCACGGGATCACCCTTCCGACATGGTGATGGCGATGCAGCTTGGCGCAGATGACTTCATCCAAAAACCCTTCCACTTCGATGTCCTGATTGCAAAAATACAGGCGATACTGCGCCGGGTTTATGATTACAGCAGCGACAGCCAAATTGAACTGAAAACCTGGTGCGGAGCGACAGTCGATTATCAAAAAAATACAGTCGGGAACGACGCAGGTTCAATCGAGCTGACCAAGAATGAAATGTTTATTTTAAGAGAGCTTATTAATCAAAAGAATAAAATCGTCACACGCGAAGCGTTAATCAAAAGCTTGTGGGATGACGAGCGGTTTGTCAGCGATAATACCTTAACGGTGAACGTAAACCGGCTCCGCAAAAAACTCGATGAACTTAGCATCGGGCATTTTATCGAAACGAAAGTGGGACAAGGCTATATGGCGGTCGATGTGGCGCAGCTGCCATGATAAAACATTTTATAAAAGAACGGCGGAGCTGGATTCTGCTCACTTTATCCTTAGAATTCCTCATCGTTTTTATCGCCTACATTGATTCTGCTATCCCGTTTTTGCCCGTCCTGTATATGGTTTTTCTATCGCTCATTATCTTTGCGATTTTCCTAACCGTTCGTTTCCACAAGGAGACGAACTTCTATAAAGGCCTGGCGGATTGGGAAAGCAGCCTTGATCTAACTGGCCTGCCGAAAGCCAGTAGCCCTTTTGAAAAAATTATTGAAAGAAGCGTCATCAGCCAAACCGAATCCCTTAAAATAGAGGCTTCCGCGAATCGTACGATGCTGGAGCAGGAAAAGGATGAGCTGTTATCCTGGATTCACGAGGTGAAAACACCACTGACAGCTATGTCTTTAATGATTGACCGCATGGAGGAAAGCAAGCTGCGGGTAAACCTAAGATTTGAGTGGCTGCGTATTCATCTGCTGCTTGACCAGCAGCTTCATCAAAAGCGGATACCATTTATGGAAAATGACTTATATATCGAAAAAACAGATTTAAAGCCGATTATTTATTCAGAGATTAAAACGCTGCAATCATGGTGTATGCAAAAAGGGATCGGTTTTGATGTAGAGCTGGGCACCACCGAGGTACTGACGGATGCCAAGTGGCTGGCGTTTATTCTCAGACAGTTATTAACCAATGCTGTGAAATACAGCGAAGCCTCGGATATTTTCATCAAAAGCGGCCTTCAAGATGGACTGACCATACTTGAAGTCACCGATTTCGGCCGAGGCATTGACCTGAGGGATCTGCCCCGCATTTTTGACAAGGGCTTCACCTCGACCACCAAACATCAAGACAGCGCGGCTACCGGCATGGGGCTTTATCTTGCAAAAAAGGCATCCCAGCCGCTATTCATCCATATCGAGGTGCGATCCAAATTAGGAGAAGGCACGACATTTACGCTAATTTTTCCAAAAAGAAATGAATTCCTTCATATATCAGGCATGTGACAACATTGTCACATGCTTTGCCGCATTTGTTCGGCGAAACGAAGGAAGTGATCCACACGCACCTTTATACTAAAGCTATCGAAATTAGGAGTGTGTCGAAATGCCAATTTTAGAAGCTAGTAAAATTTATAAAAGCTACGGCAACAAGTGGAATAAACAGGACGTTCTAAAGGGACTTGATTTAAGTATTGAAAAAGGAGAATTTGTCAGCATCATGGGTGCCTCTGGCTCCGGAAAAACAACTCTCTTGAATGTCCTTTCTTCAATTGACAAAGCAAGCAACGGTTCCATCAAAATTGAAGGAAACGAAATCACTCGAATGAAAGAAAAACAGCTGGCTGAGTTTCGGAAACATCATTTAGGGTTTATTTTTCAAGAATATAACCTTTTAGATACATTAACGGTAAAAGAAAACATTCTCCTGCCGCTGTCCATCACGAAAATGCCGAAAAAAGAAGCGGATCAAAAATTTGCCGAAGTGGCTGAAGAACTCGGTATTTACGAGCTCAAGGACAAATATCCAAATGAAATTTCCGGCGGACAAAAACAGCGGACTTCTGCCGCAAGGGCGTTTATCCATGAACCGAGCATTATTTTTGCGGACGAACCGACGGGTGCACTCGACTCCAAATCGGCATCAGACCTGTTAAACAAGCTTAGTGGATTAAATCAACGGCGTAATGCTACGATTGCGATGGTCACCCATGATCCTGTTGCATCCAGCTTTAGCAGCCGGGTCATTTTCATTAAGGACGGGCAGATTTATACCCAGTTAAATAAGGGCGAACAGCCCCGGCAGGCCTTCTTTCAAGACATTATGAAAACTCAAGCGGTGTTGGGCGGTGTTCAATATGAACATTAATCAACTGATCATTCGCAACTTGAAAAAGAACTTGAAAAATTATTTTTTGTATGTGTTTGCGTTGGTCTTTAGTGTAGCTTTATATTTCGCGTTTGTTACGCTGCAGTATGACCCGGCGATGACGGAAGCGAAAGGGACCATCAAAGGGGCCGCCGCCATTCGGACAGCTTCGATTTTGCTTGTCGCAATTGTCTCCATCTTTTTGCTGTATGCCAATAACATTTTCATCAAGCGGCGGAGCAAAGAAATCGGATTATTCCAGTTAATCGGAATGACCAAAGGCCGGATTTTCCGGATTCTCAGTGCCGAGAACTTTATCCTTTACTTCGGCTCCCTAGTGATTGGCATCTTTCTCGGGTTTTCGGTTTCGCGGTTGATTCTGATGATTCTTTTTAAAATAACCGGCGTCGATGCTGTCGCCAGCCTCCATTTTTCATCTCAGGCACTTGTACAGACCATCATAGTTTTTATGGTGATTTACCTGTTTATCATGTTAATGAACTTTATCTTTATCAAACGGCAGAGTATCCTGTCATTGTTCAGAGTCATTTCCTCAACAGAAGGAAAAATCCAAAAACTATCCATGGTTCAAAACGTTATTGGGATTCTTGGATTAGTGTTGATTGCCACCGGCTATTACGTTTCTTCCAAGCTGTTTGGCGGAGATTTTACCACCATGCCGGCATTATTTGCGGCGATGACGGGAATTCTCGGATCAGTTATTATCGGAACATATTTGTTTTATAAGGGTTCGGTCAGTTTCATTTTCCAACTCACCCGCAAACAGAAAGACGGCTATTTATCAATTAATGAAGTGATGTCGCTGTCCTCCATCATGTTCCGAATGAAATCGAATGCCATGTTATTAACGATTATCACAACTGTATCGGCACTGGCGATCGGTCTATTATCGTTATGCTATATCTCCTATTATTCTGTTGACAAAACAGCCCAAAATAATGTGGCCGCTGATTTTGCTTTTGTTACCGAAGAGGATGCAACGAAATTTGAGACCTCCCTGGACAATGCAGGAATCGACTTTCATGAAAAACGTATTGAGGTTATTCAGGTCAGCGCAAACCTGAAGCCAATCCTAGAACGGAATTTGGAAGGAATGATGGTTGCCCCTGCCGACATGCCTATGTCAGTCATCAGCGACAGATCTGTAAAAAATGTTGATGCAACACCGGGTGAAACTATTTTTACCGGCTATAGTGATTTGCTGCAGAAGTTTATGACCTTAAAGGATTCAGGAACGATTGAATTTAAGGGGGTTCATCAAGTGATTCCGTTAAAATACTCGGGACTGAAAAAAGAGTTCGTGATTTCCTGGTACTACACAGCTGGCGGTTCACCGACTGCCATTGTAGATGATGCCGTTTTTCAGCGGCTGAAACAAGATTTGGATCCAAAGGTTCAACAAGAATCATCCCTTTTCATTGGAATTAATTTAAAAAACGAGGGACAGCTTGAAAAAGCCAATAAGATCTTCTCCAGTCTTCATTTTAGCAGCGAGCATGGAAATGATTCCCGCCTCAACTTGATCAAAAAGCAGAAAAATACAATGGGGCTGGCCATGTTTATCGTTGGCTTCCTTGGGTTAACCTTTCTGATAACTTCCGGCTGCATTCTATATTTTAAACAGATGGGTGAAAGTGAAGAGGAAAAGCCCAATTATACGATTTTACGAAAACTTGGTTTTACACAAGGGGATTTGTTAAGAGGAATTCAAGGAAAGCAGCTCTTTAGCTTTGGCATTCCGTTAGCGGTTGGACTCGCACACGGTTATTTTGCGGTTCAATCCGGTTGGTTTTTGTTTGGTGCAGAGGTTTGGACACCGATGCTGGTTGTAATGCTGTTGTATGCGGCGCTCTACTCCATTTTTGGTGTTCTCTCGGTGGCTTATTACAAAAAGGTGATTAACGAAGCACTATAAGAACAAAAGCGCAAGCGCCCTGGTCAGCGGCGTATGACCTGGAGCTCTCCAACTGAGATAAAGGAAACACGAAGAGCGCAAGCGCATTCGTGCTTGACTTATCGTAGGGCGGAGAGCGAAGGACACTAGCCGCTAGGGCGCTGGAGCTGGACGTGTCTATCCTGTTACAAGTTATCCACAATGACTTAATCTATAATTTTCTACTATAATAAATAAAATGGCCCTCAGCCTTTTTGGCGGGGCCATTTTGCATATAATGACTAGATTTCAACCTTCGGCACAAAGATTTTTTCGTGCTGATAGTCCCCATCCACCTCATCAATCTTGGTGACAGATGCATTTTCAATCGGCTTGAAATTTAATAAATCTTCAACCGGCGTCTCCGTTAGGAATGCCAGCAGCATATGAATAAAAGCGGCGTGCGTAACAATCACAAGATTATCATAGCGCTGCTGCCGCTGCAGGCGGTCAACCACCGTATTCATAAACATGGTTGCGCGCAGGTACACATCAGCGAGGGATTCGCCATTTTGAAAGCGGAAGTAAAATTGCCCTGCTGCCTTATATTCCTTCTTTGCCTCAGGGGTACGGTTGTTGAAGTCATACAGGTTACCAAGCTCCCATTCTCTTATCAGCGGGTTCTCCAAAAATGGAACATCCCCCGGCAATAAGGAATGAATCGCCTGGGCGGTTTGTTTTGTCCGTAAATAGGGTGAGCTGTAAAGAACGGTTTTGCCTTCGATGATTGTTTTGAGGTAATCGGCCGTCACTTGTGCTTGCTTGAAACCAAGTTCCGTCAAACTATGCTGGGAATCATGCGTATGTGACATCACGGTCCGGTCAACGTTGTGCTCAGATTCACCGTGACGGATAACATAAATGTTCAAAATCTCCACTCCTTGTTTATCTTTTCTTGTTGGCCTTTTTGATCATTTTTTTTATAATCCTAATTTGGCCTCGATGGTTCAGCTCATCTTCAAAAACATGAAACCATTTAAAGTAGTTATTTGCCTGTAGATTCCACCAAAACGGGGTCTGCTCGAATAACCATTCATCCGGGAGGGCTTTAAATCTTTCAATGGTTACGGCCCTTACTTCTGCTAAATGATTTAAATAATAGTCAATGCTGTTACCATTAATTTGTTCCTGCCCGGGGTTCCCTAAATCTAGACCTGGGTTCAGACTGGCAACCTCTTCATCTGTTAGGTCGTCCCGATTTTCAAAGGTAACGATTTGGTATGCTTTTTCAACAGCCGCAAAATGGGCCAGGAGCATGCCGATGGAATTGGCGTCCTCATCATAAAGAAAATCCAGTTCCTCTACCGTAAGATTTTTTACCTCTTCAATCGTAGTGGCCCTGGCATATTCCATCATCGACACCAATTTGCTGAACTCAGGACCGAACCCATCCTTTTGATCAATGATTAATATTGATTCCATATCTTTTATCAAATCCGCATTCCTCCGCTGCTCGAAAAATTCTACTCCCTATTATTCGGCATTTCCCATTCGAATTCCTGTTTAATTTTCTGAAAAATAAAGAGACACTCTCCGCATTTCGGATGTATCTCTTCCATTTTAGTAGACTATTATGTTCAGTTTGCTTTGTCTAAATTAGACCACTTCATTATAAGGATCTTCCTGGCGTTTTTTTCTTTTGCGCTCAGCACCTAGGACTTTAATAGAAAGATAGATGCCTGAACCTGTTAGGAACATCATCGCAATAGCAGTAAGGTCGATCAACCACTTGACATTAGTATTTCCGATTCGGCCTTCATGAAGTCCTCTGATGATGCCCATAGCGGATGTTTGGCCTATGCCTTCACCGCGGAACCCTCTCGTGAAGTTTCCGTTAAACCTGCCAGCTCCTCCTTGGAATTGGCCGTTTCTGTTCTGCCCCTGCATTTGATTACCATCTTGCCCTTGCATTTGATTTCCGAATTGCCCATTTGTTTGTCCTTGGTTGTTATCGCCTGCTTGGCCATCCATTTGGCGATTAAACCCTCCTTGAGTCTGTCCAGCGCCGTTTATAAAACCTTGTCTAAATTGACCAGGCTGGAAATTGCCGCGCTCCCCCATCTGGGTCTGTCCGATCAGCCATGGTTCATTCATAAGCAGCCCTGTGAGCGACTCCATAAAGATTAACACAGAAGCGATCAAACCAATCCATAAATGCCCTTTTCTCACTTTTTTCATTTAAAGTTTTCTCCCTTCAATATGCTTGTACCCATTAGATACCCTCATTATGAAGAGCTTTCCTTAAGATATTCTTAAAAAAATTAAAGAACCCAAATTAATTTTTTTGGGTTCTTGGAAAGACAATTTCAATCAATGTTCCTTTACCAAGCGAGCTGTTTACCTTTACTTTGCCATGGTGCTTGTCGATAATCCATTTAGCGATGGATAAGCCAAGCCCCGTTCCCTCAGCAGATGTCCGAGCCTTATTGCTTTGGAAAAAGCGGTCGAATATTCGCGGGATGTCCTGCTCGGGAATGCCAATCCCGGTATCCTTTACGGAAAGGATAATGGAAGAGTGGCTTTGCAAGCAAGAAAGCTGGATTTCTCCGCCTTCATTTGTATACTTCATCGCGTTGTCCAATAATATAACAATGAGCTGATGAATCCTTTCCTTATCCCCGCAAAAAGCAACGGGCTCAGGTGCCTGTAAATGTATTGTTTTTTCTTGATATAAAGCAATATCTTCAAATTGCAAAAGGATTTCTTTTAAAAGCTCATCGATTTGAAACTCTTGCTTCTTCATTTCCAGTTGATTGGAGTCCGATCTTGCCAGCGTCAATAAATTGGTCACCAGCTTGGAAAGCCTGCGCGATTCTTTCGAAATAGTGGAGATATCATGAATTTTATCCTGGATGGTAGCCTTTGGATTCCGGAACAGCACATCGGTTTTAGCCTGGATGACTGCCAATGGCGTCCGCAGCTCGTGAGAGGCATCCGAGACAAATTCCTGCTGTTTATCCCAAGCCTTCTTAATCGGGACAAGAGCCCTGCCGGCCAGGAAATACCCGGAAACCAGCGCGCAAACGACACCAATACCACAACCGATAAACATAATCAAAATGAGCCTATCTAATAATTCTTTTTCCGAATTGACGTTGCGAATAAATTGTACGGTGACTTTTCCGGCTGTAGTATTCACATCAAAAGCGATATATCGGTAGGAAAACCCTCCTGCTACCACATCCTGCAAGGAATTTAGTTTTTTCGGGCGAATCTGCTCCTCTTTACCCGAAAACAACTCGGTTTCACGGCCTTGTTCCCCGATCAGCTGTTTACCTTCGCCCTGCCACAATAAGGTCATGATCCTTGGGTCCCGTTTCATGAACCTAGGGCCGGGAGAATCATGATCATCATTGTCAACGCCTGGCTGCTGTTGAAAATGATTAACAGATTCCATTAACGACCGGTTTACATCCTGATATAATCGATTATCCGTATAAAAATAAATAATGCTTCCAAGAATGCTGATTAACACGATGAAAACCAGCGAATTTAACAAAGTCAGCCTAATATGTGTGCGCCTGAACATATGCCGCCCCTATTCCTCGTTCAGCATATAGCCGACGCCGCGAATAGTCTTAATATCGGAGTGGTAGCCATATGGTTCCAACTTTTTCCGAAGATGATGCATAAATACCTCGACTATGGCGATGGTGGTGTCGGAATCAAACCCCCAGACACGGTCATAGATTTGTTCTTTTGTTAAAATCGCTCCCTTGTTCTGGATGAGAAATTCAAGCAGCTCGTATTGCTTGGCCGTGAGCTTAATGGGTTTGCCGTCCACCACAATTTCCCGTTCCCGGCCCAGTAATTCAATTCCCCGGTATTGAATGGTTTGGTTGGTCGTTAAGCTCCCGCTCCGTCTTAATAGCGCACGGATCCGCGCCTTTAATTCCGCTGCTTGGAACGGCTTCACTAAGTAATCGTCCCCGCCGCTGTCTAGTCCTTTTACCCGGTCCTCCAAGGAGTCCCGTGCCGTTAGAAAAAGAACCGGAATTTTCAGGCCTTCCCTGCGAATGGTTTGGAGGACTTCAAAACCGTCAATCTCCGGAATCATCACATCCAATACTATTGCATCATGAATGTTTTGCATCGCTAAAAACAAGGCATCTTCTCCGTTGGCTGCCTGGTCCACTTCAAATTCATCGGATAATAGCTGGACAATGGATTCCAGCAAGGAGAGATTATCCTCTACCACTAATAAACGCATAAATGAACGCTCCCAAAATATTTATTAAAATTATTATATAGGAAACAAAGCGGCCGCAAAAGAAGGGCCGCTTAAATACAAACAACTTATTCGTACCTTAAGGCTTGGATAGGGTTTAGTTTTGACGCTTTATTGGCCG
>NZ_JAGYPE020000017.1 GCF_018343545.2 Neobacillus citreus
CTCGAATGTAAATTTAGCCATATAAAAAACTGCACCTCCATTGTTAGTTTTGTGTCTAACAATTTTGGTGCAGTTCACAAATGGCGGCTTTACATTTTAGTGTTGAACCTGCTTTTGCTGCTCCATTACCTTCTTGTGTGAAGGAAGGAGGAACGTAGCCAGTAAGTTTGCGATTGCGATAAAGAACACGAGAATAAACACAAGGTGCATACCATGAGCGAGAGCCTCTTGAATCAACGTCATGACGTTTGCAGGAAGTTTATTAACAGCGTCTGAGCTTAAGAGATTGTTAATATTGCCGCCTCCGCTCCATGCTCCGTTTGAATGTTCTTTTCCAAACTGAATCAGTGAGTTGTTAAAAATAGTTCCAAACACAGCAATTCCCACCGTTTGTCCGATTGACCTGGTAAATGAGTTAGAAGCGGTTGCCGCCCCACGCATTTGCCAGCCTACTGCAGCTTGAACAAGTACAGTTGTCGGGGTTGTCGCGTACCCCATCCCAAGACCGATCACAATCATAATTCCCACAAAATACCAATACGGGGAGTCAAGTTCCACTGCCAGTAACCATGTTCCGCCAAGGGCAATCAAAACAGCACCAATGACGGCAGTTAACTTTGAACCGATTTTGTACATATAACGTCCGGCAAAAGTGGCACCTAAAGGCCATGCAATCGACATTGGCATCAGCGTAAGCCCTGAGCTTGTCGCACTATGTCCAAGAATGGTTTGAATCCACATTGGCAAATAAACGTTCACTCCTATAAGTACAGCACTTGCCAGAAAACCGATAAAATTTGAAACAAGAATGACTGGAATCTTGAATAACGATGGCGGAAGCATCGGTTCCTTCACCTTGGTTTCAATATAGCCAAACAGCACAATAAAGATCACCGCAACAGCAAACAGCATATAAATTGTAGCTGAATTCCATGCATATTTTTGCCCTGGGCCCGCATTTAGTAATGCATATAAAAGAGTTGAAATCCCGATTGTAAACGTAACGGCTCCAAGATAATCAACTTTACGTTCCTTTTTCAATTCAACTGTTTCGTGGAAGAAGAAGGTGATTAAGATTATGGACACTAACCCAACCGGTAAATTAATGTAGAAAATCCACCGCCAGCTGATTTGGTCAACGAAGAAGCCGCCTACCAATGGACCGAGAAGTCCCGCAATTCCCCAAATTGAGCTAAACACTCCCTGCATTTTTGCACGCTGTTCACCTGGGTAAAGGTCACCGATAATCGTAAAGGTTAACGGCATGACCGCCCCTGCTCCAATTCCTTGAAAAGCACGGAACCAAATTAATTGATGCATCGTCTGAGCAGCGCCTGACAACATCGAGCCAGCTACAAACAAAATAACCCCTGTCATAAAAACTTTCTTTCGGCCGAATAAGTCAGCTAATTTTCCATAAATCGGTGTTGTTACAGAAGTGGTGAGAGTATAGATGGCAAACACCCAGCTGATCAATTTTAACCCGCTAAGGTCACTGACAATCCGCGGCATAGCGGTACTGACAACCGTGACATCAATGGCGACGAGTAAAATCGCAACCAGCATCGCAACAGTAACCATTTTACGATTCGTAGTTGTTTTTGGCATGTTTTTATCTCCTTATATTTGCTTAAATCAGGGCAATCCCTATATTTATCAAGTAATTGACTAAATTATTTTAAGTTATCATTGTATTTTAGTCAACAACTTGACTAAAATTATAGATAATCAATTATACGGAGGTTTATATGGAAAATTTAAAAACAAACATTACTTTAGACTTTATGAGAATATCTAATCTTTTAAGCAGATATGGAGCAAAAATGGTCGCCGATGTTGGATTGACCAGCATCCAGCAATGGGTGATTCTGAGAACAATCATTCAAAAGGGAAGTATTTCCATCGGTGATTTAAAAGAAGAAATGCTTGTCACGAAACAAAATATGACAGGGATGATCAACCGCCTGCAGCAATCCAATTTAGTAACACTATATCAAGACCCTGAAGATAAAAGACGAACTCGTGTGAATATCACTGAGGAAGGACACCGAGTCTATGAGCAATTGAGTTCGTTACGAAATGATTTTAATGCCCAGACTTATCATATTTACAATGACCAAGAAATCGTGGTGTTAAGCGATTTGCTTGGCCGGCTCGTGGAGCATTTGAAAGAGGATTAATAGAGCCTGAATAAAAAAAGACCGCAGGTGCAGAAACACCATACAGTCTAAAAAATTTAAAACCTATATTATTTGAATAGAGCCGAACTCACCGTGAGGATGGTTTACTAATTTATATCTTCTGTATTCAGATTCTAGCTTTCTTAGTGTCATTCCATAAAGGTTTTGATCTTCTTTATTATATACGTTAAGGAAAATTAGTTTATTAATAAGTTTTCGTCGCTTTTTTTCGTCGTTATTTCTCATTAGAAACACTCCTTTGATTTTACAAAAAGCTTACAATAGCCGTTGGTTGATAATTTCATTATAAACTGATAATTCCTATCTGTAAAGTATGAATTGAAAATTTGTTTAAGAAAGGCACCACCGTTCTGGCGTTGCACCAAATAAAAGACCGGGTGTTGATCTGCCCCCCTAAGGTTGGACTAATAGTCCAACCTTAGGGGGGCAGATCATGTACCGGTCTTTTTATAAAGTGGATTAGTGAGAATCCTTCATCTCAATGGTGTTCTGAGTTTGTACCTTAAAGTACTCTCCTTTTTTCATGCTGATATGGCCTGATTCATAGGGCTTATTGTCAATGGTGAGATATACTTTTGCCGTTTGATAATATTGACCTACTGTATTGACAACGCTTTGAAGAAGCATTTCTTCATATGCTGCTCCAGCTGACATTTCATCCCTAAAGGCCTGATTCAAATCGATATACACAATTCCATCTTGGTTTAAATATAAGCTGTTAATCTCCGTATTTTTCGAAAAAACAACTCCCAATTGATTGTTTATTGGCTCCTTGTATGCCTGCGCCAAAACTTTCCTCGTAATGTCATTGGTATAAAGCTTTGATTGCTTGCTTTTAATATAAAGCTTTCCGTCATCAATATTCGGGTAAAAAAAGTTGATGTTCTGCACCAATGGCACATTATCCTCTATTTTAGTTAGTGTGGAGGATATTTCAGTACCGCCAGATACAAAAATAGATTTAACTAAACCAACGTTTTTAGCATAATAATCAATGGTTTTATCTTTTGTATTTTTTGTGGTAACTTCGATTGCTTTATAGTTCCCTGTTGGCGTTGTAATATCTACTGCTGTATTCGTGATTGTTCTCACTCTTCCATCCTTTAATGTCCAAGTAGTCCCCTTTGTTAATGGGGTCATCAAAATGACTTCTTTTTCATCATTGTTAGCTTTTAACAGATTTTCTCTGTAGTAGGTTTCTCCTCTTGAGAAGACTTTAGTAAGCTTGCCATCCTTAAGTTCCAATATATTGACCAAAACGGTACCGCCATTATCGATTCTTTGTTGGACCTTCCCTTCCAAAATATAATCATTGTAAACATCATAAGAGGCAAATTCGTTTCCTGTTCCTTCATATATATATCGAGTATTTTTCTTCATAGGATAATAATCATTAATGGTTTCTGAATTTGTCGTTGGTTCTTTATCACCCTTATTATTGTCGGAAGTGCCATTATTGTTCTTATCATTATTGTTGGCGGTGCTATTGTTCTTGCTGTTGTTATTTTCGGCGTTGTTGTTTCCGATTTGAATACCGCAACCAGCAAGGTTTCCAATCAAAATGACGAAGGCAAAGAAGACAATCATCTTTTTCATATCAATATCCCCTTTTCTATTTCTAGAAGAGCCATATTACAAATCCCCCTTTCTTTAAAGTATTCAATTTTGCTTTCAAATATAAGCCTTTTGGGATAAAGCAAAGGGACGGTTCTCGTGCATCAATAAAATGATGCATGAGAACCGTCCCCGCGTCTCAGCCACTGGTGTTGGTTACCTTCTCTTTTGATAAAGCTTGTTTAAATTGCTCGATTAGGATTGGAACGATTTCAAAGGCGTCGCCGACAATGCCATAATGACAGTTCTGGAAAATCGGGGCTTCTTTGTCTTTATTGATGGCAATGATTAACCCGGAGTTTTTCATTCCGACGATATGTTGAATCGCACCGGAAATTCCAATCGCAAAATAAATCTTTGGCGTTACCGTCACACCAGTTTGCCCGACTTGATGGGCGTGGTCAATCCAGCCCGCTTCTACTACATCGCGGCTCGCACCAACCGCGCCTCCTAGCGTTTCCGCCAATTGGTGGATTAACTGAAATCCTTCGTAACTACCTAACCCTTTTCCGCCCGCAACAATGATATCCGCTTCGTCGATTCTTACTTTCTTTACCGTTGCCTTAACAATCTCCAAGACTTTCGTGCGAATATCTTCTTCCTTTAAAGCTATGGTCTCTTCCACTATCTTACCTGTTCTCCCTAGCTGTGGAGGCAGCGCCTTCATGACTTTGGAGCGAACCGTCGCCATTTGCGGCCGGTATTTTTTACAAAGAATGGTTGCCATGATATTTCCACCGAAAGCTGGCCTGCTCGCCAATAGCAACCCTGTTTCCTCTTCCACATCGAGTTCCGTCGTATCCGCCGTCAAACCTGTCGGCAGGTCGGTGGCTACCGCGCTTGCCAGGTCTTTTCCGGTCGACGTGGCCCCAAACAGGATAATTTCTGGTTTATGTTTATCGCTGCATTCTAGCAGTGCCTTCATATAAGATTCTGTCCGGTAATGTTTAAAGATGGGTTGGTCATAGACATACACGGTATCTGCCCCGTATTCAAATACTGTGTTTGTTAAATGCTTAACATTTTCTCCGATTAAAATACCCGCTAATTCTACTCCCCGTTTGTCTGCCAGCTTTCTTCCGGCACCCAAAAGTTCAAGGGATACGGATGCAACCGCTCCATCTTTTTGTTCTATGAATACCCAAACGCCTTTGTAATCTTGGAAATCCAATTACAGCCCCTCCTTTGTTTCAAAGAGTTCTTTCTTTTCAAAGAGGACAGAGAGCAATTGCTCTACTTGTGCCGTTGGGTTACCTTCAAATAACGTTCCCCCAGATGGTTTTTGCGGAGCCCATACTTTGGAGACAATTGTTGGCGATCCCTTTAAACCAAGCTGCTTAATATCTACATCCTCCAAGTCATCAACCGACCAGATATGCGGTTTATATCTAGCAGCCTTTAGCATGTTGGGAAGCGGAGAGTACGGCACTTCATTGATTGTTTTCTCAACAGAAAACAAGCACGGCAAGGTCGACTTCACGACTTCATAGCCATCCTCCAACTTGCGATGGACAATGGCATATCCTTCTTCTTGATTGATTTCCTCTACCTTGTTCACCGAAGTCAGCGGTGGAATATCAAGCCTTCTTGCTATTCCAGGTCCGACTTGCCCGGTATCTCCATCGATGGACATTTTTCCGCAAATAATCAGATCTACCGGCTTCGTTTTTGAAATTTTTTCAATCGCCTTTGTTACGGCATAACTCGTTGCCAATGTATCTGCCCCCGCAAACCGGCGGTCCGTGATTAAATAACCTTCATCAGCGCCTATTTCAATGCACGTTTTAATCGCGTTAACCGCGGGAGGCGGCCCCATCGTCACAACGGAAACGTGTCCTCCATACCTATTCTTTATACGAACCGCCTCTTCAACCGCATGGGCATCATACGGATTCAAGATTGCAGGCGCCGTCCTCCGGTCCATCGTGTTTGTTTTTGGATTCATCTTGATAATTTTGGTGTCAGGTACTTGCTTAATACAGGCTACAATGTGCAGCATTTAATCCCTCCTTTTATTGTAAAAGCAAATGGCGGTGCCATTACTTAACCTTCTATATGAAACTCTCGGTTCTAAAAAGCTTTTCGCCCGTTACCATTACTTTATTAACAGAGATGTCCTAACATTCGAATTTTCGGATAAATATCTTAATATTCCTCGCTAATTTTTGGATTCCAGGATGTCTTGCAAATTTCAAGGCTCTTAATATTCTTAAATCAAAAAAACGGCAGGAGAAATCCATCTCCTGCCAAGCTATCATTCTAAATATTTATTTGCTGTTTTCATAAATATTGTAAAAAAGAGCCTATTAAACAAAACCCCTTCTTCAATTCTTTATAAAATAAAAGTATTTATCATTCATTTATTCTTATTCTTTTGGTTTGATTTTTTGGAATTATTATTTTTGTTATTGCTATTTTTAGATGTTGCATTGTTCTGCTTTTTGTTGTTGTTTGATTTTTTTGCCAACAATATCACCCTTTCGAAAGATTTGACTGGAGCGTAATATAGAATATTCATGTCCAGAAAAAAATCTCAACAGTGGCCAAAAAAAGGCGGTCAGCAAGCCTTTTTTGGTCAGCCCTAATATGGTACTAATAGACCGGTTCTGGGGCTTGCCTAACTAATTTAAATTAATCCTCCATATAAAGAAATAATTTGAGAATTACACTTACCCATTTCCTTAATTCCCTCGATTATCAACCGAACCCTTGTCCCCCTTCATGAATATCCTTTAATGAAGGAGAAGTAATTCATTGCGATATAGTTTGTGACGATGCAGGTAATTGCACTGTAATTTGCACACCTTACGACAACGGCTAATGTTTTGGTTTTTACGCTCTAAAGAAATCAATTTCAATATCCTATTAATCTATTAATTTTAAGGAGAGTGACTCTATGCAAATCACCATCGGCCATTTGAACCCTCCTGGTTCAGCCTACGATCAGGGGGCCAAGGTGTTCAAACAAATCTTAGAAAGAATGACAGATGGACAAATAAAAGTAAGAATAATTTCTGGCCTTAACCTAAGTGGCATTGAATTAATTCGTGCGGTGCAGACAGGAGAATACGATATCGGCATCACGTCTTCGAGCAGTTTAGGAAATCTTGTACCTATAGTGAATGCGTTCGATTTTCCTTATTTATTTCGAAGCCATGAACATGCTTACCGGGTATTGGATGGTGAAATCGGTGATTTTGTAAATGAAGAAATTGACCTCGTTGGGTTAAAAAATTTGGCCTGGTGGGAAAACGGATATCTCCATATTACGACGGCTGAGACACCCATTATTGAACCGGAGAATCTACGTGGGCTGAAAATCAGGACCATGGATAATCAAATTCACCGCACACTATTTCACGTTTGGGGAGCCAACCCTGTTTCTGTCCCTTATCCTCAGCTTTATGAGGCTTTAAGGAATGGAACCGTGGATGGCCAGGAGAATTCTTTGGGAAACATTGTTCCGAATAGGTTCTACGAGGTTCAGCGTGAATTAACGTTAACTGGACACATTTACAATCCTGCTTTATTTGTAATGAACAAAGGAAAATATGATCACTTTTCTTTGGATATAAAGATAAAAATCTCCGATGCATCAAGAATTGCTCGTGACTTTGAAAGGGACTTTTTAAGAAGAAATAATCCGATTTATTTGCAAATAGCCCATCAAAATGAAATGCATATTCTCACGGAGACAGATATTGATTTCCCGGCTTTTGTGCGTACTTCAAAAAAAGTTTATACTCAGCTGGGCGAACCATACAAATCAATTCCCAGAAAAATTCGGGCCTTGTAGGATTCTTGCAAGCCCTTTTTTAGTTTTATGTAACGCAGTTCTATTGACATGCGCTTGGGACTCTCACTTGATTTTAATCCAGTTGGGCGGGACTGCTTTTGAAGTGTAGCGAACCGACCAGACCTGGCATCCCGAGTTTTCATATGTCTGTAGAGTTATAGAATACATGTATAGCCGATTGATGCCTCGAAACAAACTTATTATTAGTAACCCAGAAGCGCCAAGGATAGTCTTTAGCATCGCCAGAATTTTCAATGCCAATCCTTTTTCCAGCTGATATACTTTCCGGGCAGAACCCTTGGGCCACATATAAAGGGGGAATCGTTAGCGGACGGCCATAGTCCTCCATTGAAATCCCTAATGATTTTGTAAGTTTTCCGGGTCCGTTTGTCAGTTTGGACTGATCTTCAATGCCTCGCCTCTTTATCATAAGCCCGATGCCATAAATAGGTTCCAGTGCACGAATCAAAACTGCTTCAGGTTTTTCTTCACTTCCGCTGACTACATTGAAAAGGCAGTGTGTATGCATTAAATACGTATAGGCAAGGCCGGATCGTTGGAACATCACCTCTGTTCTTGGAGTGCGTCTGTTGTTATAGCTATGCGCAGCCCTATCACTAGGACCCATGTAAGCTTCTGTTTCTACAATGAATCCTGCCGCAATACCTTCATTTGTTTCTTTTACTAGGATGCATCCGAGCAAAGCCTTTGCCAGTTCAAGAGTAGGCTGTTCATAAAATGCCTCGGGTAATGGGACGATCCCTTTATCAAATTCCTCCAATTTGTATGCCTCCTTAAAAGATTTTCCTTTTCCTTTCATTCCTTAAAATTATAGACTTAAAAAGCATTTCTTATTTGTATAATTATATGATTCAGTTTCAGGAAACCTTTTAATAACTAGTGTTTTTTAGCATTTCAAAAAGTTCGGCACCAGAAGCAGGCGCTTACGCGGAAAATGGAACGATCCTTATCTGATTCCCCAGCCTTAATTGGTACTATCAGAAACACTCTAATCATATTTTTATAAAAGGAACAATTAGAAAGGAGTGTATATTTGGGTGAAAAAAGTTAAGATTCGTTTACAGCCGATTGTAAGTAAAATCAATTTGCCCACTGTTTTGAAAACAGCTATGCTCCCGGGTGACTCAACAGAAAGCTTATTTATTGCAACCCAGGTAGGAGAGATCTTTTACATAGGAAATGGTGCTATCAGGACTTTTTTAGATATTCGCTCAAGAATTATAAAACTAGGTGCTTCTAGAGGCGGCTATGATGAACGGGGTTTGCTGGGGCTTGCTTTTCATCCGCAATTTTATTATAACGGTCTGTTTTATCTCCACTATTCAGTAGCTGAAACACAAGGCCCAGGGGCTCTTTCTAAACATTTTAGTCCTAACCCATGTGATCCCGCAACCTTAAACCTAAAGTGGATCAATAGAGAAACTCAATATGATCATATTGATACAGTCGAAGAATGGATTGTACAATCAAATAGGCAACCTCAAAAACGACGGACATTACTTAACGTAAGAAGACCATTTTTCAATCATAATGGCGTCAATAGCTTAAACTTTTCACCTGAAACAGGAAAACTAGTTTTAACAACCGGAGATGGCGGAGCGGGCTATGATCCATTTAATTTAAGCCAGAATAATATGGAAATAGCCGGAAAAATCATAGAAATTGACATAGTTAAGAATACATTTATCGATAATCCACCTGTAGTCACACGTTTTGATGAACTTCCCGTATCTATTCAGGAAACACTTACGGTCATTGCGAAAGGGGTTCGCAATATACCTGGCATTCAATTTCAAAGGTTTTATAATCAATATATCAAATATGTTGGAAATGTCGGGCAGGACCTGGTAGAGTCGATTTTTACATTCGTTTATTATAAACCAATACCGGTTACTCAACTTGTTCAAACTGCTTTAAGAAACACCGAACCAGACCAAGAAGGATTTATTAACTTTGGCTGGCGAGGCTGGGAAGGTGCATTTCCTACTTCCATTATTACGAGCTGCTCTGGAAATCCGGACCTGGACGAGAAAACAATTGCTTATTACGATGAAGCAGTAAAAACTTCAGTAAGGCGTCTTCCACCTTTAACTAGTTATTATCATGAAGATCCCCGCCCCGATAAGTTTGGAGGGACTTCTTTGACGGGAGTCCAGCCCTATTTGGGAAATGCCATCCCCAATTTAACGGGAAGCGTCGTGTTTACCGACCTTGCCCGAAGGCCAGAATCTCAACCTCCGGTTAGAGGAGTTTTAGCTTATACTAGGGTAAGAATAGATGGTAAACTAAATGATTTTAGTGTTATTGAAACCGATTATAATTTTGGTCCTCAATCTGCCTACTACGTTAGTTTGGGAACGAATCTGGACCAAACCAGACTATATTTAGGGGTTAATGGCTCTATGAAAGTCACTGATTTTAACCAAGGTAGTGTTTTTGAAATCGTTACATGAAACAAAGAATAACCCAGCTGCTGCCGGGTTATTTTTTTGTTTAATCGTTGTCTATAATATAGATTTGGAAAAAATCTTCCATATTTAGTTCATAATGTTTTCTACCTAAATCCAAAAAGATATGATATACCAATATCATAGAAGTTCAAAAAATATACATAAACACGGGGGAATCAAACGACATGACGGTTCTACAAATTTTAAGTTTAATAGGAATCGATATTTTGTTATCGGGTGATAATGCAGTTGTTATCGCATTAGCTGCCAGCAAAGTACCACCTCAGTTGAGAAATCGTGCTATTTTCGGCGGGACATTAATGGCTATTGTGTTAAGGATTGTAGCAGCAACAGTTTTAATTCAATTTTTAGATTTACCGTTTGTGCAATTAGTGGGTGGTTTAATCTTGTTACGGATCAGTTACAATTTAATCGCACATAAAGAAGAAGATGACCCGAATATCAAACCATCAGATAAAGTTTGGGGTGCAATCAAAACGATTGCGATTGCCGATTTCGCCATGTCTATTGATAATGTGATCGCATTATCAAGCGTTGCGGAAGGAATTCTGCCGATCGCAATTGGCATTGCCATTTCTATCCCAATCATTATTTTTGGCAGCAAATTATTAACGAGCTTAATGGAGAGATATCCAATCATCGTTTATGCAGGTGCAGGATTATTAACCTATGCTGCGGGTAAAATGATGGTTGAAGATAAAGGATTAGAAAAGTTCCACATCTTAATTCCGGATTCACTCCATTTAGTTGTGCCAATTGCGATGGCGATTATTTTGGTAGTAGCAGTGTTTTTAAAGAACAACTTGGCAAAAGAAGCAAAAGCCACTATATTATAATGAAAAGCACCGTTCAATTCGGTGCTTTTTCAATGCTTTGACTTGCCTAATATCATTCCATTTCATTATAATGGTAATATAGGAAAATATATAATTTCTTAAAAACCTTTTATTCAATGCAATTATCACTGCAATAATTCTTCTAAGAGCTCTTTTACATTCTCATTTACAATTATTATTTTCATTCTCCTCTACTTTTTTTTGAACAGCTATTATAATAGTCCGGGTGCCCTGGATCAGGATTTTAGTATTTCTCAAATATTTAATTTTTCCTCTTTATCATGAATTTCACAAATCAAACTTAGACTTTACTTACATTACCTATGAAACTTCATTATTTAGTACACCTTTTCATAATTACGAGAAGTTTCTTGTTGCCGTAATATATTTTTCCTTATTTGCTAGATTTATATTATTAAAATTAATTCTAAATTTTCTTTAAATTTTATTCATTATTTGCTTTCAATTTGTTTTATGTTTTATTATAATGATTACATAATAATTATTATAATTCTAGTTTAAAACTAGATATATAATTATAATACTTCTAAACTTATACAAAAGGAGAGATTAATAACATGGATGCTAAAAACAATGGAACTGGCCAAGGATGCCCTTTTCACGGCGGTGCTACAAGTGTCAAATCAAGTGGTACGTCAACTCGAGACTGGTGGCCAAATGCGTTAAATTTGAATATTCTCCATCAGCATGACAGAAAATCTAACCCAATGGGTGAAGAATTTGATTATGTAGAAGAATTTAATAAATTAGACTACGCTACTCTTAAGCAGGATCTTCAGACTCTAATGACAGACAGCCAAGATTGGTGGCCTGCTGACTATGGACATTATGGTCCATTCTTTATCCGTATGGCTTGGCACTCTGCAGGTTCTTATCGTACTGGTGACGGCCGTGGTGGCGGCGGAACTGGCAACCAGCGTTTCGCTCCACTTAACAGCTGGCCTGATAACGGTAACCTTGATAAAGCACGTCGCCTGCTATGGCCTATTAAGCAGAAGTATGGGAACAAGATCTCTTGGGGCGACTTAATGATTTTGGCAGGTAATGTAGCGATTGAATCAATGGGCGGCAAGACATTTGGTTTTGGAGGCGGCCGCGCAGACATTTGGCATCCAGAAGAAGATATCTATTGGGGAAATGAAAAGGAATGGCTAGGTGATAATCGTTACACAGGCGAACGTGATCTTGAAAATCCACTTGCTGCTGTTCAAATGGGACTTATCTATGTTAACCCAGAAGGTCCAAACGGCAAACCAGATCCGCTTGCATCGGCTCACGACATCCGTGAAACCTTTGCCCGTATGGGAATGAACGACGAAGAAACAGTAGCACTAATTGCTGGCGGACATACTTTTGGTAAGGCACATGGTGCAGGCGATGCTTCACATGTTGGTCCAGAACCAGAAGCTGCTCCTATTGAAGCACAAGGTTTAGGCTGGTTAAGTACATACGGCAGCGGTAAAGGCCGTGACACCATCACCAGCGGTCTTGAAGGTTCTTGGACTGCTAACCCAACACAGTGGGATAATGGTTACTTTGATCTATTATTTGGATATACATGGTGGCTTACAAAGAGTCCTGCAGGTGCCTATCAGTGGCTTGCTGTAGATCCTGCCGAGGAACACCTTGCTCCAGATGCAGAGGATTCATCAAAGCGTGTACCGACAGTGATGTTCACTTCAGATATGGCATTGCGTTATGATCCAATCTATGAAAAAATTTCTCGTCGTTTCCATGAGAATCCAGCAGAGTTTGCAGATGCATTTGCCCGTGCTTGGTTCAAACTAACACACCGTGACATGGGTCCTGCTTCAAGATATCTTGGCCCGGAAGTTCCAGAAGAAGAACTAATCTGGCAAGATCCTGTACCTGTTGGCAATTATGATTTAACAGATGCTGATATAGCTGAGATTAAAGCAAAAATCTTAGACTCAGGTCTTACAATCAGCAAGCTGGTAACAACTGCTTGGGCTTCTGCTAGTACCTACCGTGGATCAGACCATCGCGGCGGTGCTAATGGTGCACGCATCCGTCTTGCTCCACAGAAGGATTGGGAAGTGAATCAGCCGGAACAACTAGCACAAGTGCTACAAGTACTTGAAGGCATTCAAAAAGAGTTAGATAAGCCAGTCAGCTTGGCCGATTTGATTGTATTAGGCGGTAGTGCCGCAATCGAAAAAGCTGCACAAGATGCAGGCTTTGATGTAACAGTTCCTTTTGCTCCGGGACGCGGTGATGCCACACAAGAGCAAACAGATGTAGAAAGCTTTGCGGTACTAGAGCCTATTTCTGATGGTTTCCGCAACTATCAAAAAGGACATTTTACTGTAAGCCCAGAAGAGCTTCTAGTAGACAAGGCACAACTACTAAACCTAACTGCTCCAGAAATGACTGCCCTAATTGGCGGCTTGCGTGTTCTAGGTACAAACTACGGCGGCACACAGCATGGTGTATTCACTGAGCGTGTAGGCCAACTCACGAATGACTTCTTTGTTAACTTGCTTGATATGGGAGTGCAGTGGAAGCCTGTAGGAGCCAACGTCTATGAAGGACGTGACCGTCAAACAGGTGAAGTAGTCCGTACAGCAACTAGAGTGGACCTAGTGTTTGGTTCCAACTCCGTTCTACGTGCTATTGCTGAAGTTTATGCTCAAGATGATAACAAGGCAAAGTTTGTGAATGACTTTGTCGCAGCCTGGGTCAAGGTCATGAATGCAGACCGCTACGATCTTAAGTCGGCTGAGCTTAAGAAAGGTCAATTAGCAGCGAAGTAAGTATAATAAAGAAACCGCCGTCAAACTGATGGCGGTTTTTGTGTGGAAAGAAAACAACAATACTAGACTAACGCAACCTTACAAGAAATTTCGGAATGCAGGCACTAAGATTTTACTGTGGCTGCGCTGCCTCGTATGATTAGTTTGGTGTGGATTGTTACTTTTTTGCATATTTCGCGTTTGGTTGCGATTCTTTCTAATAGGAGGTCGACGGCGGTTTCCCCCATTATTTCGGTGTATAGTTTTACTGTTGTTAGCGGCGGAACCATGTATTGCGCGGATGATACATCATTAAAACCAACGATGCTGAGTTCATTAGGAATTTTGACTCCTAATTCATACGCTGCTTTATAACAGCCGACTGCAATTGAATCGTTTGCGACAAACACGGCAGTTGGTCTAACGTCCCCGCTTAACAATTCCTTTAATATCAAATATCCATCCTTTGGATTGTAGCCGCCGATTTTGACGAAATCCTCTTTAAAAATACCCTTTTCCTTTAAATAGGACTCAAAAACATCCTGTCGCAAATCTTTGAACCGGTTCCCGTACATATCGGTTTCAACCCCACCAATAAATCCGATGTTTTGATGACCCAATTCAATTAAATAATTGAGTGCATTTTTCGTAGCGGAATTGAAATCAATGACGACAGAATCAAAATAATTCTCATCAGGGTTCGCATCGACAAACACGGACAGCCTATCTAAACTCTTAATTAACTCAATATCTGCCTTCTTAAACGTTCCAAGGCAGATGATGCCGTCTAGTTTCGAAACGCTTTTCTTTGTATCCTCTTTGCTAATTTTATATAACTCCATCCCCATATTCTCAAGCTTCTTTTCCAAAGCCACACGAATGGACAAATAGTATGTGTCAATCAATTCCTCTTCAAGCGAATAGGAGTAGTAAAGGCCGATGAGTCCCTTCTTTTTTGTTTTCTTCTTTTTCGGGGTAATGACGTAATTTAATTCCTCAGCCGCCTCAAAAATCCGCTTTCTCGTCTCCGGTGAAACATTCAATGTTTCATCATAATTTAACACTCTGGATACTGTCGCCATTGAAACCTGTGCTAAATCAGCTATATCTTTAATCGTTGCCATTGTGCATACCCACTTAACTTTTATTTATATACTTCTATTATTTCAAGCAATATACATCTGTTTTTGAAATAATATCCCTATCTATGCGGCTTCCTCAATGGTTTCTTTTTTGAAAAAGTTGAGCTTCGTTTCAGAAATGATAATGGCACAAAGAATCAGGACTGCCCCAATAATCATTTTCATAGTGATAACCTCACTTAACAGGATGATAGAGAATACCATGCCCCATAAAGCTTCGGTTGATAAAATGATGGCCGCATTTGTTTCTGTCGTATATTTTTGCGCAAATGTCTGCATCAAAAACGCAATTGTAGTGGAGAAAACGCCCAAATACAACACATTGGAAACCCCTTCGACATTCATCGAAAAGCTTGTTTCTCCCTTGAAAAAGACGACAATAAATCCTAAAATCGTTGCGGTTGCCATCTGAATAATGGTTAATAGAACGGGATCCTCATCCTTTACAAACTTTGCTGTGTAGAAAATATGGAAAGCAAATCCAACCGCACACAACAAAGTAAGAAGATCCCCGATATTTAATTCAGCCGTAAGCTTGAGAGAAATAACGCCAACCCCCGTAATCGCCAGGATTGCCCCAAAAAGCTCAAACTTATCCATTTTTCGCTTATAAATAAAAAAGGCAATAAATGGAACAATCACCACATTTACCGCAGTAAGAAAAGCATTTTTTGATGGTGTTGTATATTGCAATCCCACTGTTTGCAGGGCAAATGCCAAGTATAAAAAGATTCCAATAATGGAGCCTTTTATAATTGTAATCTTTTTAATCCTTTTTAATTTCTTAAAAAATACAAGACTTAATAAAAGTACACCTATCAAAAACCGAATAGCTAAAATCTGGTACGGTGTATAATGCTCCAGTGAAACCGCACTTGCCACAAATCCGCTTCCCCAAATAATCGCTACAATGGTAAGACTAATTTCCCCAATGTATTTACGCATTTAATCAACCTCTAATTTTTTCTCTACCAGTTCGAGAAAGACACTGGAAGTCCACGTAAAGGAGGTATCGACGAGTCCCTTCCCAGAGATCGGGTCAAAATTCTCTGCCATACCGCCTACTAACGTAAGATTTAAAAACTTGTCTCTGATTCTCTTTCCAATCTCACTGTAGCCAAAATTTAGTAAAGAATCAACTAAAAGATAAGTAACTGGCGCCCAAATCGATCCAAGCCAATAGCCATTTTCTTTATAATACGGGCTTGATAGCATTTCGGTTGCGAAACCATATTGAGTTTCAAAGTTTCCCACAAGATCGGCAACAAGCTGATCCATCACCGCTTTATCCAAACGATAGCCAATTATAACAGGCAATCGTAATATCAAACTTGATCGGATTTCTATCTTTTCCGCATCTTTACCAACCCGTCCAAAGAAACCATTTTCGTCATGCAGCCGCTCCATCAGTAACCCAAATAGAGAATCTGCCTTTTTAGTAAATTGTTTGGCTTCTGAATCTTCTCCAAGCATCCCCGCAAAGCGAGATAAACTATCATATGATCTGATTAAAAAGCTTGCTAAATCTGGTGCTTCAACCGGCATTCCTTGATGGAACAAAGACGCATTATCCCAGCCAGAATCATTTCCATGCTTGTAATGAGCAATCCTATCTTCATAGGTTCTGTATAAATCATAATACTGCAAAACTTTTTTTGAAGAGTCATAAATCTCCCGCAGTCGATTTTCATCTTTAAAATAGTCATTCTTATCCATCAGCTTTTCATAAACATACATAAAAATCGGCGGTTTAATGCAGTTATAAGATACAAATTTATCATTGACAAAATCAGGATATGTCCCTGATTCGTCCTGAGCATCAATAAAGATTTTCAACTGCGAATAAGCCATCTCCGGATACTTTGCACCTAAGTGCAGCGCATTAAAACAGTTATCCCATGACCAAATATTGTACATCCAAAGCTTTGACATATACATTGCATAATCTTTAAGGATGCCATGAGGGTGGACCACGCTTGACCAAGTAATATAGGTAGCCCGATCAATCGAAGATTGGTAAACCTCATTGCTCTTTGTAATGTTCGCCTTCCATTCTCGATATAGCGTTTCGACCTTTTCCTTGCCTGCTTCAAAGCTTGCGTATTGCTTTTGTTTATAAACGGTGCGATAGCTTTCAATAACAAAATGGCCATTTTTCATACGAATGTCGATAAAATCATTTCCGATCACATTCCATGGCGCCTCAACCGAGAATTCTCCTGACAACTTGCTGATCATAAGCTTTAATTCCTTCGGATAGATATGATATTCATACATTCCATCCTCATATTCATGCAAGGTATCGTACTTCACTTTACTAGCCTGCAAACGGACCTCAACTCCGCTTGTTTGAATATGAAGTTCATCCTCCTCTGGAATAATAATTTCCGCATACTTCTCTTCATTTCCTGTTAATTGGAAGCGTATAGCCGTTTCCGTTGCGAGAATATCCAACCCTTTTTCAACGTCGTCATGTAAAATATCCAGTTTAAACAGCTTTGACGGGGCGTCATCTCCACCGTGTACATCTCGTATATAAATTTCCTCAGAATCCTTTTCCTGTGATACGCAAAAATACGAACCAAATCTGGAAAAAGGAATTTCTCTAATATCAAGTTTCATGGATTTCTTTCTCCTTTTATATCATAAGCAGGGTTTCCCCTGCTCACTGTTAACGTGCCGTAAAGAATTTGCTTTCTTCCACCATGTTGCCCTTACCGATCTTTCTCATTTCAAATTGAAGGTGGAAATCCTCGACTCCAACCCGATATAGAGGAAGCTGTTCTTCGCCGCAGCTATTGCTTCCAACCCCACTTTGCTTATAATCAATCGTTAACACATTGTAAGATGACTTTTTGATATTGCCTCGATGCTTCGCTTCTTCCAGAGCACTTGTTTCATAATCATGGATGGTGAAATCATATTCCCCTTTAAAATTGAATAAGTACATGTCTTCACCCTTTGCTACTGCCAAGAAAGAAGTATCACAGCGTGAGCCATTTTCCTGTGGATACACATAATCAGTATGCATTTCTTCAACTGTCTTACTGTATAACCCTATCTGTTGACTGCGTTTTGTGTCTTGGTACGATTCAGAATCGCCTCGTCCATACCAAGTTACATGGTTATAATCCTGGTTAAGATTTATTGTGACTCCGATTCGCGGCAGCATTTCGGGAATTTCCTTCCCTCTTAGTACTTTTCTGCCTTTAAGGTCTATGTTTAGGGCACCATTTTTCGTGATGCGGTAGTTATAAGTCAGGTGGAAACCCCACGCTTGGTTTACGGTTGATAAATATTTGGTGATTTCAATATCTATATAATCTTCAGCCATTTCGTAATTAACTGTTCCCATCTGTTCTTTTGTATTCTTCAGGAAGTACTTGTTAATCCAGTCATCCTTTTTATACATATCGTTATCGATGATTGCTCTCCAAAGTGTTACCTCAGGGCCTTTATGGATCATTTTTTCCCCTTCTACTGTGAACGATTTCAGCGTACCAAATACCTTTGAAAAAACAGCCTTGATCTTATTGGATTCTATTGTAAGCCAAGCCGCTTCGTCCTCAATACTAAAATCAGAACCGTTAGAGACGGCTGCTTTTACTGTTTTCTTAACTTTAGTAGAAGAAAGCAAAAAGCTTTCCTTCGTAATCTCATGACCTTTTTCTGCATAGAGGGTATTTTCGGATTCCTGATAGCTTAGATAGATCCGAGCATCGTCATACTGAGCCGCTTTCGCTAAATCGACCGGTAAAACAAGCTCCACTTCTTCCTGTGCATCGATGCTTGGTAATTTGATTATTTTTTCTTCAATGAGAGTATCGAAAGATTTTACCGTAATGAGAAGATCGATTCCACACAGATTCCTAAAATCGTACAGGTTCTTCACGCGAATCTTGCCTTCTTGTAAATTGGCTTCCTCTGTTACAATCGGCTCAATCACCTTTTTATACTCAAGGAGTCCAGGTGATGGTGTTTTGTCAGGGAACACAAGCCCATCAATACAGAAGTTTCCGTTTGTCGGGAAGTCTCCGAAGTCGCCACCGTAAAGATAGATGGTTTCACCATTTTCATTGGTGGTTTCAATACCGTGATCACACCATTCCCAAATGAAGCCGCCTTGTAATCTCGGATACTTTCGCATGACCTGTTGATATTCGGTTAAGCCGCCAGGGCCATTCCCCATTGCGTGGCCATATTCACATAGAATATGAGGCTTCTTGCCTTCAGCATCCCTTCCGATTTCTTCGAGCGGCTTCAATCGAGTGTACATCGTTGTGTATACGTCGCTGTAGGCTGCAACTCTGTCACCCTCGTAATGTACCAATCTAGTTGAATCAATGGTCTTGATCGCATTGTACATAGCAGTGAAGTTCCGTCCTGCACCTGATTCATTTCCCAGTGACCACATGATAACACTTGGGTGGTTGCGGTCTCTTTTCACCATGCGGACGGCGCGGTCAACATATTGTTTTTCCCATAGCTCATTATCGGAAATCCAATTGTAGTTGCCTGTATTTTCAAAGCCGTGGCACTCCAGATCGGCCTCATCAATCACATATAAACCGTACTCGTCACACAAATCATAGAACACATCATTATTGGGATAGTGGGCAGTCCGAACAGCATTAATATTGTGTTGCTTCATCAATTTGACATCCTTGAGCATATCCTCATAGCTTACCGTTCGTCCAGTCTTTGGATTGGCATCATGTCTGTTCACACCGTTAAAGAAAATGCGCTTTCCGTTGACGCGAATTTCGTTCTCAATGATTTCAATGGAACGAAAACCAATTCTGAGCGGTACAATCTCTGTTTCACCGGTTGGCAATTCATATTCGAACTCAAGTGTGTAAAGATTAGGCTCCTCGGCATTCCATAAAAGAGGATTTTCTACTAATCTGCTAAATTCAAAGATACCCTCAACTACATTAATCTCAAATTCATCCACTTTTTCATTTCTATATCGAAGAGTCCCTCTAAGATTTTTTACGCAATTGGTAAAAAATGCTCCGCAAATTTTCATTGTGAAATTTTTATAGTTTTCACCAGGCAATGTTTCTACAAACACATCCTGCAGCGTATCCTTATTGATCGTAAATAACTCAACGCTTCTAAAAATTCCGGAGAGCCACCACATATCCTGATCCTCTAAATAGGTCCCGTCAGAAAATTGATAGACTCTAACTGTTATGCGATTGCTTCCTTTTTTCACAAAATTCGTAATATCAAATTCAGAAGGCAATCTTGAAACCTTACTGAAACCAGCATGCTGTCCATTTACATATAAATCAAACGCGGAATCCACACCATTAAATTTTATAATAAGCACTTCTTCATCTGAAAGTTCGTCGATCACGAGCTCTCGAAAATAGATCCCAGTTGGGTTTTCCTGCGGTACAAATGGGGGGTTGATCGCGAAAGGGTATAACACATCGGTATAATGCATGTGGCCATAGCCCTTCATTTGCCAACTGGACGGTACCTCAATATATTCCAATTTCTCAATCGCAAACTCCTCTGTCTCGAAGCCCTTTGGTGAAAGCTCCGGTGCCTCTACATATAGAAACTTCCAAACTCCATCGAGCAATCGATATCCGATACTTTTTTCTCGATTAAAGGTAGTTGCATTCTCTCTATTATAATATCGATAAAAATTCGTGTGTGCGGGGAGTCTATTGATCCCAGTCAGATGGATATTTTCCCATCTTTTCATTTCACGTTGCATAATCTCTTCCTCCGTATGAATCTTAGTTGAAATCCGGGCATTTTTTACCTTTACGAAAACTACTTGATTGAACCACTAATTCCTTCCACAATGTACTTCTGTGCAAACAAGAAGACTAATACTGGCGGAACAATCATGATTAATGTAATAGACATAATCGGTAAAATTTGCAGGTTATGAATTCCCTTAAACGCTGCAAGTCCCAGTGCCAACGTATATTTTGATTGGTCCTGAAGATAAATTAATGGACCAAGGTAGTCATTCCAAACCAATAAAATATTTAATACCGCGATTAAGATAAGTGGCGCCTTCATAATCGGGAGGAATATTTTAAAGAAGATTTGAAATTCATTTGCTCCATCAATTCTCGCTGCATTTTCAAGATCCTTGGGAATATTCATAAGGAACTGTCTTAGTAAAAAGATATAATAAGCAGACCCAAAAAACGCTGGGATAATTAAGGGCTTTAAGGTGTTAATCCAACCGAACATTTTAAATTCCATGTATAAAGGAATCATCGTAACATCCCATGGAATCATCATCGTTGCTAGCAATAAAATGAATAGGATATTTTTATATTTAAAATCATATCTTGCAAACCCATAAGCGACCAAGGAACATGAAATCAATTGTCCTAAAGTAGTCATCACAGTAACAATTACCGAGTTTATAAAATAAGTTCCAAAAGGCTGGCTTTTCCAGGCATCAATAAAGTTGCCCCACTGAAGAACATCTGGAAAAATCTTTGGCGGAAAGCTGAAAACTTCGGCTTCCGTTTTTAAAGCGGAAAGGATGACCCACACAAACGGTAATAAGAAATAAAGTGAAAATAACCCGAGAAGGATGTATACGATTGTTTTATGCTTCTTTGACATCTTCATTTTTTCTTCTTCCCTTCTTTTTTCACTTCATTCTCATAAAACACCCATGTGGACGATGATTTAAAAATTAACATTGTTAAAAGTAAAATAATGATGAACATGAACCATGCGTTTGCACTTGCATATCCTAAATGATGGTGCTTAAATGCGTTATTAAATACATACAGACCGTAGAAATATGTTGATTTTAACGGACCGCCGCCAGTCAGCAGGAGAACCAATGTTAATTGCTGTAAGGCCGCAATAACAGATGTAATAACGTTAAAAAGAATCGTTGGCGTTATACATGGGATTGTGATGCTAATGAACTGACGAAGCGGGCTCGCACCATCAATCGCTGCCGCTTCATATATTTCTGCTGGAATCCCCTTAATATCTGTATAGAAAATCAGCATCATGGTACCTACGCCCCAGGCACTTGCAATTACGATTGTGAGGATGGCCCACTTTGGATCGACAAGCCATTTTGGCCCTTCAACCCCAATTAAGGATAAAATATAGTTTAAAATTCCGTATTGAGAGTTGAAAATCCATCCCCAAATAATAGAAATCGCTACACCGGAAACAACAGCGGGCAAATAGAAAATTGTACGGAATAGTTTAATTCCTTTTACAGGCTGCGTAATAAGAAGTGCAAGAATTAAGGCTATAACCAAATTTAACGGAACGAAAATAGCGGCAAATTTCAAGGTTATACCTAAGGATTTATAAAATTGCTGATCGTTTGTAAACATATTTTTATAGTTGTCGATTCCAATAAATGTCGGGTCACTTGTAATGGGCCAATCATAAAAGCTCATGATTAAAGAAAACGCCAATGGTCCCAAGGTAAACACCAAAAACCCAATAATCCACGGTGAAATAAATAAATAGGGCACTTTCCTACTTACCAGCTGATAGCTATTCGCCTTCTTCGATTTACTAAACATAAGATGACCCCTTAAAGTTCAGATTAAAATGGAGGAAAGCACCCAACATTTTCATGTGAAGTGCTTTACCTCATAACGTACTTATGTTTTACTCCACAACACTGCTTAATGCTTCTTTTGGATCCATCATTGTACTAGGGTTAAAGATTTCCTCGAATGCAAGATTTAGATTTTCAGATACCTGACTCCAATCATCAACGATGAAGGAAGAAGGCGTGTAACCGTCACTCTTTTCCAGCATTGAGTAGAACACACTTCTAATTTCATCTTGCTCAAGCTGTTCACTTTTTACCACAGATTTTAGAACTGGAAGCTCGAAATCAATTCTCGCTTTATTCGCTTCTTCGCTAGTCCAGAATTTAATAAACTCAAATGCTTCTTTTTTGTGTTTGGAATCTTTCGAAACAGAAATACCTGAAGAGCTTAAAATACTTACACTTTTTCCATCTTTAAACTTCGGTAATTCAACCACACCGTAGTCAATGCCCGCATCTTTTAATGGGTTAATTCCCCATGCTCCATAAACAAACATGGCCACTTTACCAGATTTCATTTCTGTATCCCCTGAACCTTCAGTTGTAATGGCGGTGCCATTCTTCGCCATGTTCTGGAACATTTTAAATACTTCAACTGATTTCTTTGAATCCAGGTTTCCTTTTAATTTTCCATCCTTATCAACATAGGAAGCATTGTTGCCCCATAAGTACATTTCAAAATCATATGGATCCGGCTTGCCTGAAAAAGCAAATCCCGTTTCTTTCGTATCTTTGTTTGTCAGCTTTTTAGCTGTTTCTTGCAGATCTTCCCAGGTCCAACCCGCTTTTGGATATTCAACTCCAGCCTTATCAAAAAGGGCTTTGTTATAGTAAACTACATGAGTTGTGTATCCAACTGGCAATCCAAGGACTTTTCCATCTGCTGAATTGTAGTTCCAAAGAGTTTCATAGAAATTATCTTTGTACTCTGCACCCTCTTTTTCAATATAAGAATCTAGAGGTTCCAATGCATCTTTATATTGCGGGTAATTCCACATATACATAACGTCTGGTGCATCCTTCGCACCCATACCAGCCGTGATTTTTGTATCATAATCACTTCCGTAAGCTTCTAAAACAACTTTTATATTTTTATGAGTTTCATTAAACTTATCAATCAAACCTTGCTGTAATTTAACATCGTCGCCAACATCCCATGTGGCAAATCGAATTTTGACTTTTCCGTCTGCAGTTTTATCGCCGTCGTTTTTGCTAGACGTTGAACTGCAGCCTGCTAAAAGCAATGCTGATACAATGAATAAAGATAAAATTGATTTTACTAGCTTCATAGTGGTCCTCCTTTTATTCTGACATTTTGATTATAATCTCAGTTTTACTAAATGTAAACGGTTTTATTATCATTTTTACTAAATATTTTTACTGGATGAATTTGATTTCGTCATTAATAAAGGAAGTATTTACAATTTTTACTAGGGTTTAGGAATAGATAATTTAATAAAGCCTATTTAAGTAAAAAGGATTTTTCACACTGGGGATTTTTAGTAAAAACGAAGACGTGCGTGGAGTGGTTTGACCTTAAGAAAGCTCCTTTAACAGGTAGGTAAGCTTAAAAAAGTAACCGCCGTCACACCGACGGCGGTTATTTTTTCTGAAATACTCATTAGTAGGGCACGTTGAATCGAATACCCCTACTTAAAAATCCTTAAAGCTTTTCCTATCTATTTAATTGTTTCACTTTTATAGGCTTTGTCGCCTCCTTACTTACTTTGATGATTTCCCCGATAATACTGATGGCAATTTCTTGTGTTGTTTCCGAGCTAATATCCAATCCGATTGGAGAATGGACCTGCTCTAATAGTTCTTCGCTGACCCCTTCATTTTTTAGTTTTTGAAGTATGGTGATGGTTTTACGCTTGCTGGCGACCATGCCAACATAGGCAATCGGATATTTTAGTGCCGTATTTAATACAATATCATCACCATCTTTTGTTACTATTACCACATAAGACTTTTCATTTGGGCTTGATTGGCGCAAAGCCTCTCCAATATCCTCATGTACAAAGATGTTGGTTGCATTAGGAAAGCGTTCCTTTGTCGCATAACCAACCCGGTCATCCACAACGCTATATGGAATTTCAAGGAAGTCAGCGAGCGTTGCCAGCGCATGCGCCAGATGACCGGCACCAGCCAAAACGAGTTCTGGCCTGCTTTTATACACTTCAATAAACACCCGCAACGTACCGCCGCAGCTCATTTGAATCCCATCTTTTGCATGTCTGTTCAATTTGTATTCAACGATTTTCGATTGACCCTTTTCGAGCGCCTTTACACTCTCCTCGATGATATAGTGTTCGGCCAATCCCCCGCCGACAGTGCCTTCAATCGTCCCATCACGGTATACAATCATTTTTCCAACATGCCTGGGAGTCGAGCCCTTTGATTCAATTATCATAGCGAGTGCAAAGGTTTCGTTTTGACTGTTCAGCATGGCCACTTTTTCCATCAGTAGCATGAATAAAGCTCCCCCCTTTTTTGAAAGGCTCTTTTCTAAAAGATTGTTGATAATGAGTATTCGCAAATAAAAATTGCAATATCGCAAATAAAAGGGTTGATTTCGCAAATAACACTCGTAAAAACGCAAATAAAAGTGCTGGATTTAATTCGGTTGATATTGCTTCAAACTAAGAAAATAACGTAATAGATTTAAAGCTACTTTTTTTCTATAGATAGCAGTGGAGCGCTGATCGTCGATTGGCCGAATAATCTTATCGAAGGCTGCGACAACCTCGGCGATGTCTGAATCTGCTAAAGGTATGGTTTTTCCAAGCAACTTCTTCTCAATATCAATGGAACGGACCATCGTAGGGCCAACCGCCCCAAATGCAAAGCGGACATCCTCGACTCGAGAATCATTGACCCGGATAAGTCCTGCAAACCCTACTTTAGCAATGGCATCTGCGTTGCGGTTGCCGACCTTCTCAAACACAACATGTGAACCTTCTTCGAGCACGGACGGCAAGATAATTTCAGCCAAAATTTCATTGTGTTGACGCCCAACCCTTCGCACCCCTTGTATAAAATCGCTAATCGCAACGACCCGATCACCATTAACGGACCGCAGCAAAAGCTTGGCATTGTACACATATAACAGTGGCAGTGTGTCACCAGCCGGAGAAGCGTTGCAAATATTCCCTCCCAATGTCCCTCTGTTTCGAATGGCCGGTGCAGCAATCGTTTTGATTGCGTTCTTTAACGGAATAGGAATTAACGGTTCTTCAAGTAATTCGCTATAGGTACAGCAGGCACCGATATGGAGGTCCTTTTGATTTTGATACACACGCTTAAGTTCGGATAGTTGGTCAATAAAAACAACTGGGTTTGGAATTTTCGGGGGGACTCCCCTTCGACTTTTGTGAAGGACCATAACATCGGTTCCTCCGGCAATGATAGTACAGTTTTCTTTATTCAATTGGCTCAACGTTTGGTCTAAACGATCGAAGCGATATGCGGTTATTTTTTCTGCCATAAGCCGTCCCCTTTTTTCGCTGCCAGGTTGATCGCATCCACAATCATATTGTAGCCCGTACACCGGCACAGATTTCCGGAAATCCCTTCCCGAATTTCAGCCTCCGAAGGATGAGGGTTTTTGGATAATAAAGCGGCACTAGCCATGACCATCCCCGGAATACAGTAACCGCATTGCACGCCTCCGGCACTGGAATAGCTCTCATCCAAAATCTTAAATTGTTCTGTATCCATAATCCCCTCTATCGTTACAATGTCAGCCCCATCAATCGATCCAATCGGAATAAGGCAGCTGTTTTGCAGAAGATTATTGACAAACACGCTGCAGGCTCCGCATTCTCCTTCACCGCAGCCTTCCTTTGTTCCGATTAACGCAAACTCATCTCTAATAAAATCTAGTAATCTTGCTGTGGGAGGGGCATCCGTTTCTACCAATCTTCCATTAAGAGTAAATTTTATCAACCATGTTCACCTGCTCTCATTCATAGACTTTCGATTATGACTTCCGGTGTAATGGGAATTTGCTGAAAAGACGTTTGCAGTGCATCCTCGATCGCCGCTTGGACAGCTGGGGCACCGCCGATTAACGTCAATTCACCTGCGCCCTTCGCCCCGTATGGACCATCGGCATAGGGATTATCAAAGACCTTGCTTTCGATGGAAACCACGTCCATTGAAGTCGGTGGACCGTAATCTGAAATGCTTTTTTGCTGGATTCTTCCTTCCTTTGACGTCATCTTTTCTAAATACCCGTACGCCAATCCTTGGGCCAAGCCGCCGTCAATTTGGCCTTTCAAAATCCGGTTATCAATGGCTTTCCCCACTTCATAACTGCCGTATACTTTTTCCAGCTTTACATTTCCTGTTAACGTATCCACTTCCACTTCTACGATATTAACGCCCCAGGAATAAGCCGGGTAGGCATCCCCCGTAAAGGTCTTCTCATCCCACGGAATCATTTCACGGTGAACATAGTTCTCCACTACTTCCTGCTCCACCCCTGCCTTCCACTGAGTCTTCAGTTTTTTGGCGGCGCGTTCAAGCAATTTCCCGACAATCATCGTCGTCCGGGAGGCTACAGTTGGACCGGAGTCAGGAACCTCTTTTGTATCGGGGTCAGGGTACAAAACTCTATCGAATGGGAGGTCGATTGCTTGGGCGACAATTTTACTTAGCGTCGTATAAATTCCTTGTCCCATATCAGAATTGGAGATCTTTAATATAACTTTGTCATCCTTTGATTTAACTAGCTTTACCGTTGCTTTAATATGATCCCTTTCGCCGCTGCCTGTAAATCCACAGCCGTGTAGGAACAGCGAAGTTCCGATGCCTTTTCTATAGCGAAGATTTTGTTGATTGAAACGCTGGAACTCCCCTTTTTTCTTTTTAAAATCTGACGCATTAAGCAAATCCTCAATCATGTCTTCCATTAAGATTGGGTCGCGGAATTGGCCTTTGGTAATGGTGGGGTCTCCTTGTTTGACGAGGTATTTTCGTTTATATTCAAGTGGTTCGATGTTTGCTAGTTTACTAAGATGGCCCATATGACTTTCGATTCCGGCAAAACTTTGCGGAGCTCCAAACCCTCTGAAGGCCCCATTTGGAACGGTATGGGTCTTTAAGACGTATCCTTTTGCATGAAAATGTGGAATTTTATAAACGCCTGCGCTGTTTAATAAGGCACGCTGCAGCACGACTGAGCTTAATCCAGCATTTGCTCCGCCATCAAGAAAGACATCCACACACATGCTCAAGATATTTCCTTCTTCATCAATAGCCGTTCGATATTTGAATTTGGCCGGATGCCTTTTCGTGGTTACCACCATATCTTCAGAGCGATCGAACACGAGCATCACCGATTTCTTGACGGCATTTGCCGCAACCGCGACATGACACGCCATCATCGAAGGAAATTCTTCTTTGCCGCCAAAACCTCCGCCGGTTGGGCTTTGAACCACTCTAACTTCATCATCACCGCAGGCTAAAGCGCTTATTAACGCATTTTTTATATAATAAAGGCATTGCATCGAGCCTTGGACGACAATTTCATCATCCTTATAGATACCTAACATTCCTTGTGGCTCTAGGTAGACATGCTCCTGATAACCCGTAGCATATTCTTCTTCAATGATTTGGTGGGCTCCCTGCTCAATCGTCCTAATCGCATCTAAGCTTTCTCCAAATTCATAGCTTGCCATTGTAACCCCGTGTGCTGATTTTTGTTGGATGGCATCATCCAATGTGTAAATAGCCTGATGTTCTTCAAATTCAATCTTCACTTCATTTAGCAAACGGTACAGGATATCCAGCTCTTTTCCAACGAGCATAAGAATCGGTTCCCCAATATAATTAACCCAGTCATTGGCAAAAATGGGCTGATCTTCTTGGATGATTTTCACAACATTCGGACCGGGGATCTGCTCTGCCCCAACCGCTTCATACCCTTCAGGAAATTTTGGCAATTGAATGGATTTGATTTTTCCATAAGCAATGGGCGAACGAACCAAAACGCCATAAACCATGTTTTCCACTTTCACGTCGCTAATATAAGCCAACTGGCCCGACACTTTACCACTATGGTCCTTTTTGGGCACTGCGGTGCTTATGTCTTTGAGACTCATTACATACAACAACACCCTTCGACTCATTATTTATTAATAGAAACCTCTTCCTACAATTTTATAAATAAGAATGATATTTTATGATTCATTTTTGCACCATTACGTTGTATAAGCCATTTTAGTTTTAAAATAATCCATGGCTTCTTGGTAATCCTCCGGCGTATCGACATCCATTAAAACACCCGGATCATTTACATTCAGATAATTCTTATCGTAATTAGCGAGGACCATCCGTAAATTACTTTTTGGATCGGTTTCAAGAATTTTCCGTTTCACATCACTTGATAATTTAATAGGGTGACCACCTTTATAATTAAAGCTGGGAATAACTACATCCTCTTTGTGTTTTGCGATTAGCTGAACGGTCTCTTTTTTAACAAGCGGACAATCTCCCGGAGTTAGTAAGATGGTTTGGGCATTTACTTCAGAGCAGCCCTTTTGGATGGAACTAAACATTCCTTGGTTAAAGTTTTCATTATAAACAAACTTCATCTCGAATGAATAGGCATTTTTACTGCTGATTTTTACTATTTCCTCCAGGATGATTTCCGCCTGAAACCCCGCTACAACGATAGCCCTGCTAATTATTCCTTCAAATTTAGAAATCGTTTGCTCCAATACGGTCATATGCCCTAGTGGCAGAGTCATTTTATAGGCATTCGCCCGGCTGGAATATCCAGCTGCTAGGATGATAGCTTCTATATTGGTCACCTCCTAGAATAAAACGTAAAGGATCACAAAAATGAACAGTGATCCTTCGGATTTATTTATTCAAATACTTGCGTCTGCCGAATGATCCGATTTGAGATCTTCTAATATATCATTATTCTTTTGTTCTTCCCTTTTATTTAAAAATAGGTTAAGCACAATAGCGGTAAAACTTCCAATTACTATCCCGTTTTGGAAAAGCAAACGCAATCCCTCGGGCAATTTAGCAAATGCATCAGGGATAACTGCGGCTCCCAACCCAATTCCTACCGAAATCGCTATAATCAGCAGATTTTCATTTCTTTGGAAATCAACACGGGAAAGCATTTTGATACCAGAAGAAATAACCATACCAAACATCGCAATCATTGCTCCCCCAAGAACAGGATTTGGGATAATCATTGTAAGCGCTGCCACTTTTGGCACCAATCCTAATATCATCAGAATCACACCGGCGGCAATGACGACATTGCGTGTTTTTATTCTCGTAAGGGCGACCAACCCCACATTTTGGGAAAATGTCGTGTATGGAAAAGCGTTAAAGATTCCTCCAATAAAACTAGCCAAACCTTCTGCCCTCAATCCTTTTTTGATATCAGACGATTCCAGTTTCTTCTCGCAGACATCCCCCAATGCCAAAAATACACCTGTTGATTCAATCATGCTTACGATGGCGACGAGAATCATCGTTAAGATAGCAGTTATATGGAAAGTGGGAATCCCGAAGTAAAACGGCTGCACCATATGAAACCAGGAAGCCTGGCTAACTGATGATAAATTCACCATTCCCATCCCCATCGCAACCAGAGTACCTAAGATCATGGAAATTAGAACAGAAACAGCTCTCATGTAGCCTGATAGGTAGCGATTAATAAAAATAATGAGGGCTAGGGTCAATGCCGCCAGTAATAAATTTCTTATGCTCCCAAAATCAGGTGCCCCTACTCCTCCTGCAACGTTGTTCATCGCTACAGGAATGAGTGATATCCCAATAATTGTTACAACAGATCCTGTTACGACAGGCGGAAAATACCTCATTACTTTACTCATAAATTGAGCAAGTATCATGACAATGATCCCGGAGACGATGATGGCACCATAAATAGCGGTTATACCCTGAAGTTTCCCAATTGCAATCATCGGTCCAACTGCCGTAAAAGTACACCCTAATATAACTGGAAGCTTAATTCCAAAATACTTTCCTCCCACTACTTGAAGTAATGAGGCAATTCCGCAGGTAAACAGGTCGATAGAAATAAGGAAAGACAATTGCTCCGGGGTCATACCTACCGCAGGTCCAACAATAAGGGGAACGATAACGGCCCCAGCATACATGGCCAATACATGTTGAAGACCTAAAGTCCCAATTTTCCATGGAGTTAACTTTTCCATTATTTTGCCTCCCTTGGTAACGACTTTTTGAGCAGAAATAATTTTCAGACGTATGATCATACTCTTTAAATCTTTCCTATTGCTGTGCTCCCCCTTTTCAAAAGATTTTTAATAATTTTTTCTTTAAATTATATTTCTGATAATAATAGTTATACCGTTCTACAACATTAAGATTAACAATGAGCATTTAACTAAAATAAGGAACCTATCAAATATTTGTTACTCAACTACACCGTGTCCAATCAAATGAACATCTGCGGTAACCTTAAATTTGGCATTTTTATATTCCGTATTCCACTTTTTAAAATCAAAATTTCGTGTCCTAGACTTTGCAAAGTGGCCAAAGCCGACTGGGTCAATGCCCTTTCTTTGAAAATCTTCAATTAACATTTTGCATTCCCGAGCGATTTGTTTCGCCAATTGGTTCTCAACTTTTTGAATCTCGCCTTCCTTAAGCATCTTTTCCTGGTGTTCGGTGAGATCTCCTTTCAATTTAATCTTGATCGAGAATGTATAGGGGTCCCTTCTTATCAGCCTCATTTTTTTCTTTAACCCAATACTTTTGACAGTAGATTCACCATGAGCCTCCTTTACTTTAACTGCCCCCAATATGTGATTGTCAACAAGGAGTTTGAAGTAAAACATTTTATTCTCATGGAGAATATCGACAACCTTTTCATCTTTAAAAAGGGCTAATCCAGTTATGGTCACTAAACTATGATTACTCTTCTTAAGCATTGGTAAATATGGATCCTGCCCTCTCTTGTAAAAATTGGCTAAAAAACGATGAAGATTGGTTATAGGCAAATTTTGTTGATTCATATTATGTTCTAGTAACTGTGTCAGGTATTGGGAATTCCCGCGGTCCCCATATCTTCCTTTAAAAATATCAATCGCTTTCCCATCTACTACAGCCAACTGAACCCTTGCTCCCACGCTTGGATCCCGTAAAAAGACGTCTAGAGTTTTAATTAGTCCCTCACGTGCGACATCCTCGCCAAAAAGGGCAATATCAAGACTTCCACTGACAATTGGCTGTGATGCCTTTTTCTGCATTTCAGATACCAAATCCCGGATAACATTTCCTTTGGAGACAAACGTAAAATTCCCGAATGACTTGTCTGGCTTAAACACGGGGATCATGATACTTCCAAGGAACTGGTTACCACTTTTATCAATCCCGATCCCAGTGGCAATATTTACATCATCAATCACTTTTCTATCCACGCATCCAGACAGGATTGTCATGCAAAACAATACCGCAACGATAAAGTGGCTCTTTTTCACTTCGCTTTCACCTTCTTTTTAATCAGTAGTGAAAAATATAGCAGCGGTGTGTAAACATAAGCTAAGGCAAAGCCAACAAGTGCCGTATAGTCGAAAAGAACGTTCAGTCTTTCTCTAGTAGAAATGAGCACCACAATAATCAGACATGCCAACGCAATAAAAATAACCGATTTTTTTTGACTAATATGAAAAATGCGTTTGGTCACTCTGCTGGCTACCCATAAAGAAAGGGCAATATTTGGGAGTAAAATCAAAGCCCAATTGGCAATTCCCAAATACTCAAACCTTTCTAGAATCGGAAGCCGGACAATTTTCCACATTTCCAATGTTGCCCAAATCGATTTTTCAAGCAGACCAAGAGGAAAATAGGCAAAGGTAATAACTGCTAAAGCAGCATAAATAAAAGTGGTTGCCAAAAGCCCGATATGAACAAATTTTTTTGATTGCTCAGGTTTCTTAATGAAAGGATAAAAAAACAATAAAATGCCATAGCCAAGGTAACTCAGTGACATATGGTAGCCGCTTTTTACTAGTTGAATAAAGGAATGATCAAATATTGGCAATAGATTGGTAAAATCCCCATACTGTAAGGCAAATCCGAAAGAAAAAAGTAAATAAAAAGGAATAACTAGTCCAAAAAAGGAGATTCCGGCTACGGTCCGAAAGCCTCCGTATACGATATAGATTCCTAAAAGTAAATATACAGCTGCGAACCAAAACGAGCTTAAACTTTGAAACATCCAAGTACGAATAATTTCAAACAGGCCGCCAAGTACCGCTGCACAAGTAACTGTATAATAAAAAATAAAGAGGGTATTTATACTGTTGCCGATTATTTTTCCAAATAAATAAACATTGGCATCCAGTACATCCCCATTTACAGTCTCACAAATCTTATACATAATCCACACGATGATGTGGATGGTTAATCCTGCCCCAATAACCGATATCCAGGCATCAGTGCCAGCATCTTTGGCAATAATGCGCTGAAAACCAAGAACTCCTATTCCAATCTGCATCGAAATGATGACATAGGCGGCCATAAATGGTGATATTTGGAGTCTCTCCTGGACGGGTCCCTGAATCATTACTCCTCTTCCTTCCTTATTCATCAATGTCCTTCTTTTTATTAGCCTTCTCCTTGCTAAACCGGGTGGAGTCTTTGGTCCTTAGAAACTGTGGACGTTTCGCCTGACTTTTGAAAGGCAGACGGAATAAAGCATCTTTAAAATCCTTCACTCTAAGCGGAAAGACTGGTTCCATAAAGGGGAAGCCCAACGATGTAAGCCGCAGCAAATGTGTAAGCAAAAAACAAAAAGCAATCGTAATCCCTACTAACCCCCATATTTCAGCCATGATCAGAAACGGAAAACGCAGAATCCGGATGGTATTGCTCATTTGATAGACAGGTGTGGTAAAGGAAGCTAGTGCAGCAAGGGCAATTAAAATTAACAGAACATTACTTGTAAGCCCGGCTTCCACTGATGCTGTCCCCAAGACAATACCGCCTACGATACCGATTGTCTGGCCGACCTTGGTTGGAAGCCTTGCCCCTGCTTCCCTTAGAAGTTCAATCGTTACTTCTAAAAACAATACCTCAAGAATGGGCGGGAAAGGCACAACACGCCTTGAGGTAACTAAGGTAATTAATAAGTCTTTTGGAATCATTTGATAATGGTAAGTCACCACTGCCACATAAAGAGGTGTAACCATAATCGAGAAGATAACGGAAAATAAACGTATTAATCGAATAAAGGTTGCAAGAATCCAGTTAAGAAAATAATCTTCGAAAGAGTTAAAGAACTCTGTCAAAGAGGTTGGCCCAATCAAGGCATGCGGTGAGCCATCAACTAAAATAATCACTTTCCCCTCAGCCAAACTGGAGGTCACCCGGTCAGGCCTTTCTGTATCAAGCAGCTGTGGGAAAGGAGAATTCCCATTATCTGAAATAATCTGAGTAAAATAGGAACTGTCAGCGATTTCATCCTTTTCAAGATCGCTAATCCGCTGTTTGACCGTATTAATGATTTCCTTATTCGTAATCCCTTTGATATACAGGACACATACCTTGGTTAACGATAATTTTCCAACTATAAATTGTTCCGCGATGAGTTCCTTAATTGGCAAACGCTTTCGGATCATATTTATGTTTTGGTCAATGGCTTCTACAAAGGCTTCTTTAGGACCTACAACACTAAATTCAATCTCTGGTGCAGAAACCGACCGGACAACTTGTTTAGGTGAGGAGATGAAGGCAAACTCCTTTTCCCCTTCTAAGGTAAGCATGACAAAACCTTTCATCAACATTTCCGGGATATCATTAGAGCTGTTCGATAGTTCTACATCTGCTATAGGAAGAAGCTTTTTAACATCGGCAATTGTGTAAAACTCACCCTCGAGTAGAGGGGGAACAGCATTATTATCCATCACCTTTTCTTCAACAAGTGTAGAAAAGTATGTGAGTGTAAATTTCTTTCCTGACTTTTGATTAAAGTAATAGCTCTTTTGATAATCCTTTGATTTAGTAAGTTCCTTTTCCCAGTCTTCGGTTTGGTCCTTGCTATATTCACGTTTTACCAGGCTGCTTTGGTGGTCTTTTTGGTTAGTTGGTATATTTTTTTTGTTAATAATGTGTTTAATTGATTTAAAAAGATTAGCCATATTAGCACCATTTGGAAGTTTTTCTCTTATACTTTCCTAAATTGGCTAGAATATCCTGCATTAACTGAAAAACCACATTTTATATTCCTTGTTTTTCACGGGTCCATTTTGCAAGAGTAACCGAATCTGTTAAGGTGCTCCTTCTTTTCTTTGACATCATCTGTTTTTTGATTATTCGCTGTATGTGGAGTGAGATGCAAAGCTTTTTGTTTTTGTTTTTCTTTTTTATTTTCTTTTTCTTTTTGTCCACGTATCGGAAAACAATGCGTGAACGTATCGTCTATCGCTTCGTATTCCTCATCGATATATGTATCATTTTCATTTTCGTAATTTTATAGATTCCAATTTGTGTTGTTTGTGGATTGGTAAGGAGATAGAGATAAAAATACCTGTCCTCCGGGGTCATCCCTTCCAAAACAATCGGATTGAAACAGAAGTCTGTACGAAAACAAAAAAGATTTATTGTAAAAAAAATAGCTGTCAACATTGTCGACAGCCCTAAACTAGCTAATACCCTCTTTTTTATTAAAATTTAGATTGATAGTTTTCGATTTTACATATGCATGGCTTTACAATATTCTGTTTACTTTTTGTTTTTTCGGTTCTCAAACCGTTTTATGGCATCTTCGAATGTTCCGCTTAAGACACACAACACTTGCGATCTGTTCTCGACTTGAAGACTAGCCTCGAGGTCGTGTTCAAGAGTTGTGTTTAATATTTCTTTTGTCATTTTCAAACCAAGTGCCGATTTTTCCAACATCAAATTGGCAATTTCAAAGGCGGCAGGAAGAACCCCACCCTCTCCAGTTAGCCGAGATACTAAACCGATTTGCAGTGCTTCTTCAGCTAAAACTTCTCGCCCTGTTAACAGCAGTTCTGAGGCCCGTGACATTCCGACCAAACGGGGTAAAAAATAGCTGGCACCCAATTCACCACCGGAAAGACCCACGTTCACGAAGGAGGCGATAAACCTGGTATTTGGACCGGCTATTCTCACATCGGAAGCTAAAGCAAAGCACATCCCACCACCTGCTGCAACCCCGTTTACCGCAGCTATTACCGGTTGCGGAATTTGTCTAAACCTTACAATTAAATCGGACAACCTTTTTTGTGAATCAAAAAGCTGTGGCGCTCTTTCTTTTATGTTTCCTTCAAATTGCCGCTGTTCTTTTAAATCAGTCCCTGAACAAAATGCCTTACCCGCACCCGTAAGCACCAAAACCCTACAGTCCGTGTCGTACTTTAAACTGTCCAACACAGTTGCCACTTCATCCATGAGCTGATACGAAATGGCATTGTATCTTTCAGGCCTGTTAAAGGTCAATAAACCTATTTCCCCCTTCTTCTCCCATGTAATCGTCTCAAAACGTGCTGTTTCATTTATCATTGCCTGAACACCCCTTATTCTAATAGTATTACATATTCATATACTCCTTTACTTTTGAAACAATTTTTGGCATGTGTAACCATTGTGATACATCGGGCACATAATTACATAGAGTTAAAACCACCATCAATCCTTAAATCAATCCCATTTTTTGAGTAAGGATATCAGAAAATTCATATCTAGTAGGATTGGGAGGTTTCAAAATACTTCAAGTAGAATATACATAATTTTCTGATAATAGGCAAGTGAAAGTTATATACTAGTTCAGCTATGTCCAAATGCGGATTAAAAAATAGATGCTGAACTCGCTTGTCAAAAATAAGAATAATGGAACAGTCAGTTTATCATTTGGTATGGGGTACCTTTTTCCTATAACAAAGATATAGGGGCTTTTCTGCAGATTATCTGCATAGAATGTAGACAAGTATAAGTGACCTTAACCGGGAGGAGATACCTAATGAATTTTATTGAAGACATTAAAGACGTGAAATTTAGCTTTTTGGAAAAACCGCCGGCGTCGTCTATGTCTTATGCCTTTGTTTATGTTAATAATGACAACGAACACTTTGCAGTTAAAAATGGAGAGCGTTTGACACGCAGTGAATTGCGGATTGGCAAATATAAAAGAGTTTATACCGTCAATATGCAGCAGCAAACCTTCACCTACAATGAGGAAGTTCCCTCGGCCACAAGAGGAAGAAGCTTTTCTGTCAATTTATCTATCGATATTGCCGTTGACCACCCCGAACTGTTAGTTCAACAAAATGCAGGGGAAATTGGCCAGATCTTCAACAATCATCTGCCCTTCTGGGTGGAATCGGAAGCAAGATTTTATCCTATAGAAGAGGAACTGAGTTTTGCCCGGCATATTGAAGAATTTTTTCAAACATCAAGATTGGTTAAGGTGTTACGAGAGGCTGGAATTGTGGTTCGAAATGTTCGTGTTTTGACCCGGCAAGGTATTCGGGACCAGCACCATGATGAGGCGATTGCCGATTTAGACCGGAACGCAGAACTATCTGCCTATCAAGAGGCTCTCGACTTGGAGGAAGCGCGCCGGATTTCGGCCTCTATTAAAGAAGCCCTTCAAGCGGGTGATTTTATCACGGCAGGGAAACTTGGAGAAAAGAATGAAATGGCAAAACGGTTAGTGGAATCTGAGTTTAGCCAAAATCGAGCCTTTAAATATGAGGTAAACAAACAACTTTTAAACTTGATCAACGATCACTCTATTGACCAGTTTGAGGCAGAACAAAGATTGGCCAAGCTAAAAAAACTGTTCCCCTATCTCCCTGTTAATCTGGAAAACAGCAATAGAAAAAAACAGATTGATAGTCCAAGGAAAGAACTTCAATCCTATCTAAATAAAGGAGATTAGCGATTGTGGAATCCATTTTAAAACAGCTGTTTTGGATTTGGTCACCTATCTCTGCCCTGCCGGAATGGTTGCGTATTTTTTTGGTTCTCTTTGTTCTATTGCAGCTTGTAAGGCTGATGTTGTTGTACCTTGTTCCGCCTTTTTTAAACTTGTTGGCCCTTTTGTTGAAAAAAATGCTGTATCTCATTTCCTATCCAATCATGACATTCGTTTGCACGATGCAAAGAAGACGGAGAGAAGCAGGAGAAGCTGGCATACCTGTTTGGATTGAGTTTATTGAAGGAATGTTTTCCTTGCTCGAAGGTTTTTTCAACAAAATCATTCAGCTTTTCATGAAACGGAAAAGGAATAGGACAAGGTTGAAAAGATGGACCTTCTACTCTGCCACCACATTAGTAATTTTGCTGACAGCGGCAATCATCAGCAATCCAAATAAGTGGTATACAGAAAAATGGAAGAAAGCTGAAGCTTGGTTAAACCAAGAACCTGTACACGTACAAACAACCGTGGCTTCCCCTGTTCAAAAAGAATTTATTTTAAATAAGCAATATGAAGACGGAGGAAATATTCGTGAAGCTCCCACACTAACCGCACCACGTCTTTACACGATTACAAACGGAGAAATCATCCACTTTTTGAATGAAGAACAAGTAGATTCCAAAGGAATTAAGTGGCTAAAAGTTGAAACCGCAAACGGGGTCGAAGGCTGGATTTCGGCCTTGATTGTCAGGGAAAAATAATAAATTTGATCCTTTTTCCAATTCATAGAACAACCTAAAATAGGAGAGTAGACTCCAATGGGAATAGTCCACTCTCCTTATTTAAAGCTCTTTCCAACTTTATCAAACTGTGAATCTCAAACTAAAAACAGAAAGTTCTCTCCCATTTAAAAAAGAGCATAGAAAAGATGATGAAATAAAAGAATATGATTGTTAAGAAAATCGTTATTTTTTGTACATAAGAAATAATGATATTCCTAGTAAAAGTGCGGCAACACCTCTTTGCCAATCAAAAGGAATTTGTTTTCCGCCAAAAAGACCGAAATGATCAATTACTCCACTTATTAATACTTGGCCTAATATAACAGATACAATTGTTGTAGCTACTCCGATTTTCGGTACAGCTAATACCATAATAAGCACATATATAGCTCCTAACAATCCGCCTGTTAATTGCCATTTTGGAACTGAGAAAACGTTTAATAGGTTCCCCTTACCTAGAAAAATAGTACACACTAATAAGATTAATGTACCAATAGCAAACGAAACAAAAGCACCCTCAATTACCCCTATTTTCTTTCCAAAACCTCCATTAATTCCCGCTTGAGTACCTATAGATATACCTGCTATAACAGCGAGAAGGGTCATAATCCAATTCATAGTGCGCCTCCATATTTTTTAGATAAGTCAAGAAGTAAGAAAACACTTCCTTTTATCGATTTGTCCACAAGCCATTATAACAGAAAAAGGAAGTGAGGAAGTGCAGCATCGGACCTTAAAATATTTAGGAATATACATAAAATCCACCTTTCCAAAAAAGTTATATCAGTATCTTGGCCATTATAAAGTCCGTTTGTTCTTCATCCCCCATATAAAAAGAGTGCGTCCCCGTTTGAACAAACCCCATTTTTTTATAAAAAGCAATAGCATTTTCATTCTTTTCCCATACACCTAGCCAGATTTTCTTTTTATTACGTTCCATGGCAATTTCCAGCGCTTTATTTAGCAGGTCTTTACCAAGCCCATGTTTTTGGAATTCTTTCTTTATGTAAATCCTTTCAACTTCAAGCGATTCCTCACCCATTTCTTCGGACTGAGCATCATTGATATTGACCTTTAAATATCCAGCCACGTCATTATTAAAATAAATGAAAAAGAATTGCGATGAAAGATTAGATAATTCTATTTCTAATTGATTTAAATTAAATGCCCTTTCCAAATAGGCAATCATATTTTCGGATGAATTCTGATCCTTAAATGTCTCATTAAATGTTTCATAACTAATTTCTTGAAGGGTGTGTAAATCTTCAAGGGTGCATTTTTTTATATTTATAGTCATTTTTATATTTCGCTCCTTTAATAAAATCTCTTGTTTCCCTTTTTGACAAATTCCCAGTCTTTTTCTACATTTTTTCTTACTCTTTGAAGAAGATTGAAAATGGTTTCTACTTCTCTTTCGGAAAATCCCTCTAATGCTACGGTGTTGGAATAATCATTTTCACGTCTTATAAAAGGATAAACATTTTTCCCTTTCTCTGTTGGAAAGAGTTTTTTAATTTTTTTGTTATGTTGATCGTCTTTCTTTTCTATAAAACCATTCATCTCAAGTTTTTTTATCGCACGAGCTGCTGTTGTTCGATCTACTTTTATCATCTCAGCTAACTTTTCTTGAATGATTCCTGGATTTTCACATATTCGCACTAGGTACAAATATTGCCCTTTTGTAAGGTCATATTCTTTAAATTCTATATTACTTATCGAATCTAACGCCCTTGCAATCATACCAATCTCACGAAGAATTTCCTTCATTATTAACTCCTTTACACATATTTTTGTTGCAAATGCAATAAAAATGATATAGATTAAATTTAACTTATCTTTGTTGCATTTGCAACAAAATTTCTTTGTAAAAGGACTGAAAAATGTATACAAAAAGAATAACGGCTGATGAAGATTTAAGGGCAGCTTTTGCTATTCGGAAACAAGTATTTGTAAAAGAACAAGGCGTTCCATTAGAAGACTAATTTGATCAATTTGATACACTTGAGGGAACTTGCGAACACGTATTAGTCCACTACAATAAACAACCCGTCGGAACGGGAAGGATAAGCTTTATTAATGGAGTAGGTAAATTGGAGAGAATCTGCATCCTTGAACCTTACCGTAAATTTGGTATTGGAAAAAACATTATAAAAGCGTTAGAAGAAATCGCTGAAGAACGGGGAGCCTCGCAGGTTAAATTACATGGGCAAATGCAGGCAGAAGGATTTTATAAAAAAATTGGTTACCGAACTTCTTCGGCAATCTTTATGGAAGATGGAATCCCACATATTCTCATGCTCAAAGAATTATCTACTAAAAATGATAATGACACCAAGTAACCCTGACTACACTAATCTGCCGCTAAAAGAAATCGAACAGCATACTCTCGTTAAATAATGTAATTGGGCTAATAATCGTCCATATAATTCAATTAAAATTGCTATACAGTAGAAAGGAAGCAGAAAACTATTCTTCTGCTTCCTCCATGCTTATCCCCGTAAAACGTGTTTCAGGACTTTTCCACTCGCATTACGTGGTAATGTATCGAGAAAGTCTAGTTCCACGGGCAGTTTGTATTTAGCCAGTTTTGTTTTGCAATAGGTGAGGACATCATCTTCTGTAAGCGTTCTTCCTTCTTTAGGTACCACAAACGCTTTTGGGACTTCACCGTAAATAGGATGCGGGACGCCGACAACAGCAGCCTCCAAGATTTCCGGAATTTGATATAGGACTTCTTCGACCTCGACGGGATAAACGTTTTCGCCGCCACGGTTAATCATATCCTTTTTTCGGTCTACGATATATAACAGTCCATCCTGGTCAAATCGGCCTAAATCTCCGCTGTATAACCAGCCATTTTTTAAAGCCTGCCTTGTGGCTTCTTCATTTTTTAAGTAACCCTTCATCACAAGCGGCCCTTTAACAACGATTTCTCCTACTTCCCCCGTTGGTACTGGCTCGCCAAACTCATCAACCACCTGCACCTCGAGCCCTGGCAATGGTTCGCCGACAGAACCGACTTTGTCCAGTGCATAATGGTCCTTTAAGGTTGTAGCTCCAGGTGAATTTTCTGTCTGGCCATATAAGTTTTGTACTTTTACATCAGGATAGCGTTCCTTTACCGTACGGACCAGCTCATATGGCATAGGAGCCGCCCCGTACGTGAACAAACGGAGCCTAGATAAATCAGTTTCTGCCATTTTAGGAGTATTTAATAGAATACTATAGATGGCCGGGACTCCAAAGAAAATGGTCACCTTTTCTTTTTCCATTGTCCTCAAGGTTTGTTCCGGTGAAAAAGCCTCCTCAATTACCACTGTACCGCCCTTATAAATAGTAGGAACAGTAAAACAATGACTCGCAGCACAGTGGAACAGCGGGGTCACGATATGCATGCGGTCAGCTGCGGTTATTTCCATTACATCTGACCAAATTTGAGCAGTCGCACGGACATTTCCGGCTGATAACATAACCCCTTTGGGCTTGCCAGTCGTTCCGGATGTGTAAAAAACAACCGCTGTATCATCCTCATCAACCTTCACAGGCTGAAAAGGGATTTTGTCGTCTGCTAAAACTGCTAGTAATGAATCCTCGCCGCCAACTGCTAAACGGTCCTTAAACTGCTCTAAGGAAATCTGATTCAGTTGGGCTTCATACCTTACATCATAAATGATCGCTTTCGCTTCAGAATGGCTGAAAATATACTCCACTTCCGGTGCAGTTAATTTGGTATTGACGGGCATGACCGAAAATCCGCCCAGCTGGCAGGCATAATAACAGATTACAAAATAATCAGAGTTGGGCAGATAGACCGCAATGATGTCATCCTTTTGGTAGCCCTTCTCCTGGAAATACCCGGCTAAATTTTTCGCCTGCTGGTATAATTGGCCGTAGGTCATCTCCCTGCCCTGATAAGCGGTAATCACCTTGTCCGGCTGCAGCTTTACATGTTCTTCTAATTGTTCTGAGACAAACATTTAATACAACCCCACTTCTCAATTAAGAATTTTCCGAATAAACTAATTAATTCTCTATATTTTCTAAAATTCCTCTAAATTCTACAAATTCCCGCAGGTTTCAGCCGAGTCTCAGAATCTAATTCGTTCTTGTCACATTAGAATAAAAATAAAAAGCTGTTTTCGTAATTAACGGGATCACTTTCCCCAAAAAGGTAACTTTTCAATTACCTTTTTGGGGTGATTACCATATATTTGGATATACTTTCCGATTTGGAGTGGTTACTTTCCAATTGGGGGCAGTTACTTTCTATTTTTACGATTTTACTTACACTTTCTGGCCAAATACTTTCCAGAATACCTGATTTACTTTCCAAACTATTTTACCGGTGGGAATTCACACCAAAAAGCCAGGCGGAGAGCCTGGCTTAGGTAACATATGAGATCTTAATAATACCTTTTTAAAATTTACTCGCTGAATTTGGGGTTTTACTCGTCAACTTTTGACTTTTACTCGCCTAATTTCATGATTTACTCGCCCAACTCAAGACTTTACTCGTTAACCCTCAACTCAAGAGCATTTTTTATATTCGAAAAGCAACATTCATTTAGAAAAGAGCCAAATAAAAAGCTGACCCAAAAGTGTCGTCTTTCAACAACCTTTTGGATCAGCCTCTTTACCTATATGATGAAAGATAAAAATCGCAGCAATTTATCCGCGTCTTCCACCTCTACCGCCCTGTTTTGCAGTACTGTTGCGTTTTAGGGTAGACAAATTTTCTTCACTAGTCTTTAAAAATTTAGCCATTTTATCTTCAAAACTTTCCTTTGGCTTGAAATTACCTTTTGAACGAAAGTCTTTGGAACGGTTATCCCCTCTACCACCCGGACGTGATGGGCGTTGAGAATAAGAAGAGCTTTGTCCTTCGGGTTTATCAACCGCCTTTTTAATGGACAAGGAAGTTTTCCCGTCTTTCATACTAATTACTTTTACTTCAACTTGGTCGCCTATTTTAAGATGGTCATTTACATCTTTAACATAGCTATCCGCTACTTCACTGATATGCACAAGACCTGTTGATCCATCCGGTAATTCCACAAAAGCTCCGAAATTAGTAATGCCTGTTACTTTACCTTGTACTTTGCTGCCAATTTCTACTGACATATTAATGGTTTTCCCCCTCAAGAATGTTAAAAACACTTAATTATAACAAATTAAACAAACTGAAACAATTGATATTGATTGCTTGGTTAATATTCTACTAATTATAAATGGTTTCAAAGTATTTTTCAATATTTCATCTTACCTGAGCTGCTTCAGTTCCCTGATAAATTCGATATGCTGGAACAATTGTGTCGGAAACAATTTCTTTTCCTTTTTCACGAATGAAGTCCAATTTATAATAGGCATCGAATCTTCGGCTGATTTCCGTCTTCACCAGTTCGGGCGGAGTGACGACGATGAATTGGAACTTCAGTTTTTCGGCGACTGAGAAAATCGGGTCGAGGACATGTGCTGATGCGGCTTGTCCGAACGGATTATCACAGACTAACGGAACCCAGCTTTGATCTGACTCATTTTTAACTGACAATAACATCATCATCATAACCATTCGGGCAGACAGCTTTTGTCCTCCACTGCCATCTGATTTCGTCTTTGAACCTTGATTAATGGTCTGCCAGGTTGAATAATGTTCTCTTTGCGGTTTTCCGTACATAAAGGCATTATCCGTCCGCATGTTATAGACGAGAAGCTCCGGGTATCTATTTCGTAGTGATACAAACAAAATCTGCTCATCACTAATAAGTTGTTTTATTTCTTGGTCTACAGCAAGATTATTGTGATCAATCGTATCAAATTGTTTGGTAATTTTGTTGATGGCAGCGACAAAATGCTGCTTCAGCAGCGGCTCGATATCTTCGGGCTTTTTAGGTAAAATATCTTCTTTTAGCTGCACAAGCGGGAAGGATCCTCGTTCATTTTTCAGCTTCATCTTTGCAATCATCGAACGGATCGCCTCTGAAATACTCATCACCTTCATGCTTGCCCGGCTGGCCCAGAAGTTTTGAGCCTTTTCTGCCCGTTCTTTGTCCCGTTCTAATTGTTCCAAACCACCTTGTGAGAAGCGCTTCATATTTTTAACGATGCTTTGAATATGCGAATAATGCCTTGTATCCATATGGTCTAATGTTGTTAATACTTCATTTTTAAAACGAATCTCCCAATCCTTTCCTTCAATCGTCTGCTTTACATTACGTAAGGATTGTTCGATTTTCGCATGCTTCTCTTTGCCTTCTTCCTGAATCGCTTGATGTTTTTCACACCAGGATATGATACATGCTTTCCCTTGACTCCTGATTTTTTCTACATCCATATCAGTAAAGGCTGCCGCTTCCTCCTTAAGGACCACGGATAATGTTAACAAATCCCCTTCGAAACCCGCAATGTTGGAGTCTATTTCTTTTTGGCGCTTTTCAGCCTGCTTTACTTCCTCTAGCGTTTGTTTCGTTTGGTCTTGTATTTCTACACCCTTTACTTCTAAGTCAAGCTCTTCCCATTCTTCAGGCGGCTTTTCATGTTTGGCCACTTTCTTTCCTGACTTATCACGCTGAACAATTGCATGCTTTAAGGAAGTTTCTGCGACGGTTACAGCCGTTCCTTGTTCCCGTTCTTCTTTTTCCGCCGTCTTCGCTTCCTTTTGGGCTGTTTGCAGCATATTTTCTAATATGCTTATAGGTTCATCTGGTTCCGGAGCGTCTTTCCACTCCTTATTATAGGTATCTAGTTTTTTCTCTAATTTATTTTGCTGCTTTTGTTCTGTTTCTTTTTTTGCTTGAATAACCAGCAATTCTCTTGCTTGTTCTTCTTTTGATTTTTGGAGCTGTTTTAACTCTTCAATACTGCCATTTAGCTCCTCTAATAAATGAGCTGACAACCGTGGGATGTCTTCACACTGCTCTACTTTTTCATCAGGAGGAAATACCGCTGTTTCAATAAAGACGCCAATCTCTTTAATCGTTTGCTCGGTTGTAACCTTCCATTCTAAATACGTTTGATGCCACTTGGTTTGCAGGTCAATGATATGTTGGTGCTCTTTTCCTATTTCCTGCTGCGCTAAACTCGCGGCTTCCTTTTGTTTCTCTTTCTCTAACTTCAAACGTTTATTTTCTTGATGAATTAGCTTTTCACGCTCATATTCCGTTAATGTTTCTACATCTTTTGTCAGCGTTTCAATTTTTACTTTTGCCGTCTCAATCTGTTCTTTTAGCTGGAGCTGCAATTCTTTTTCTTTTTGCTGCTGTGTTGTGATTTCCTGTAATTTCGTCTTCATAGAATGAAGAGTATACTGTTCCTGATTAAGCTCTCTTTCGATATCCACCGCGAGCTCGTGTGATAAAAATCGATCCATTTCTTTTAGAATACGACGCAAGGAAGTTTCTGTCTTTTCAATTTCAATAAGTGTTTCTTTCTTTTCTTCTATTTGCTTAGCAATACTAATTTTCCAGTTGGTAAATTGATTTTTATCCGTTAATAGCTCTTTCTCAGTTCCGTTAATTATCACAAAGGTTGGCTGGTGATTTTCACTGTTCATTTCCTCACGCAAAAAGATCGGAACAGGACTTTTGAACATTCTTCCGGAAAGAACCTGCTGATTAATTTTTTGCCATTGCTGTCCGCTAACAACTAACCCATACGGAAGGAGCGGATAGGATTCAAGGTGATTTGCAAGCTCTTCTTTACTTAAAGATTGGAGAAATTGCGTTCCATAAAACACATCGATGCCAGTTTTTTCATCAATCCATTCTTTTAATTCTTTCACATCTTTATTCGGAATCCAGAAGTGCTCATCATTTAAGGAATGATCCAGTTGAATTTCCCATAAATCTTTTTTAATTTGTTCAGCTTGTTCCCTATTATTGCCTAGTATGTCTTCAATTTGGATGACATATTTCGAAAGAAGCGCATGAGTTAGTGGTGCCGCGACATCATCTAACAATCCACGAAGACGATCCAACAGTTTTGCTTCTTTTTGTGTTTGCTCCTCATTTGCTTGCTTTAGTTTTTCACATTTTTCTTCCGAAAACTGAATCGATTGGACAAGCGTACCATGTATAGTGGCTAATTCGTTTTGCGCTTCACTAGATTCTTTATCTTTTGCTTGCAGCTCTTCTATCGAAACCTTTTTGTTGTCAATTTGTTTAGAAAGAAACTCGATAAAGCCCTTTAAATCATAGGTTATCCGGTCACCAAATTCTTTAATGAGGTTTTCTTCCTTAGACTCAAATGTATGCATTTGTGTATATAGGAGATCAATTTCCGTACTAAGCCGAGCAATCTCACCAGTCTTTAGTTTCTCCTGCTGCGACAGGTCGTTTCCTTTTTTCTTCAAGAACTTTTGATAGCCCAGATACTGCTTAACAGCTTCTTTAATGGAAAGATAAGACTGATCCCATTGCTTACCTGCTTCTTTTTTGATTTCATCCATTCGTTGATTTACTTGCTCTAGGCCGCTATTTTGTTCTAATGTAGCAATCTGCTGTGAAAGAGCGCGAATACTTTGCTCGTTTTCACTCCACTCCTTTAATAATACCTGAAAGGCTAGCTGTTCTTTTCGTTCTTGTTTCTCCTGAACAATTGCTTGTAAGGAAGTATGCTTATTCTTTTCTTCTCCTAATTTCTTCTCCCAATCCAGTACCTCTCGGTGAGCTTTTGCAAATTCTAGATTGTCTTTTTGATAGCGTAAATCAGCTTGCCTTATCGTTAATTTTTCAATGTCTTCCTTTAAAACAAGCAGCATTTCCTCTTCGGATTGCTTTAAATGTTCCAAAGCACCTAATAGTTGTCTTCCTTCCTTTATACTTGCTTGCACAATGTCTTTATGTTCGGCACCTTTAGCCAAGTTCTCTTCAAAAGGGACAATGTCTTCTAAAAATTCCTTATGTGCCTGCTCTCTTTTTAGAAGAATAGGCAAATCCTTTGCGATACTCGCCTGACTCTTGAAAATCTCAACAAGATCGTTCTTTTGCTCTTCTGTCCGGTGCAACACTTGACTAACCGTAGGAATGATTCGTTTTTGGAATAGGGAATGATCATCCTCGGCCCCCTCAAAGTATTTGCCAACGCCGCCTTCATCCTTGTTAATGTCCTTCATAATATCCCAATCTTTACGGTTAATTCCGTATGTATCAAGAATGCGATAGTGTTTCTTGGTATCTCGGTAAACATCGTAGCCATTCCATTTTAAATAGTCCTTCAGGCTTTCAGTATCAGCAACTTCATCATTTTCAAATAATGGAATATGCTCTAGCGATACCTCTTCTTTCCGTTCAAATTCTCTTGTGTAAAACGTAATATTAGGGATGATCTTGGCTTCCTGTTCCAAGGTTTTGCGATCATTGCCATTTTCTTCATTCATCGAAATCCGCTGTTCGGCTGAGAACATTCCTCCCGTTACCAGATGCCTGCGGTCTGAACCGTCCAATTCCCATTGAATGAGAACATGAAAGGTATAAGGAATAAATTGCTCTTTATTATTAAAAAAGAACTGCTGATAATAACGATTGTTTTGTTTTCCCCATGAGGTTCCAGGTTTAAGTATTTGGAAGATGGTTTGCAGAAATACTCCTTTCCCGCCCCCATTCATCATTGCAATAAGGCCATTTGTGGATGTCTCGCCATTATGAAAGTGAAAGGTGGTATCTTTATATTGCTTTTGCATGCCATCATACTTCAGGCCTACAATTCTAATTCGATGGATTTTCGGCATGCTCCCCCACCTCCGCAGTCATTAATTTTTTGAATAATTCATAACGATCATAATCGTGATAGAGGTATTCAATTCGCTCAAACAGCTCCTGTTTCGGGATTGCCTTTGGAATATCATCCCGGTCCAGAATGACGATCAGTCCCTCCGTCTCTAATAAGCGCATGCTGCTTGCTATTAAACCGATTCTAGTTCGTCTATTGCCTTTTTTAGCCCCATAATCATCCGTTTCAACCTCCATGTATTTCCAGGTTGTCACAACATCCTTCATATCAATTCTTTCCTCTTCTCCGAAGGCAGAGTTCGCTTTAAGAATGCTATCCCATTTCATGATCAGATCGTTGACAAGACGCTCTAATGCGTAATAGCTAATTCCTTCCCGCTTCGTACGGATTTTAGCAGCTTGGTTGCTGTCAATGGCCGCTAAAAATGCCATGATGACAATACTAACAAGATGAAAGTGCTTTTTCGATTCGATTTGCTTATGTTTATCTTTCAGATGCGTAAAATTCGTCGCAAAGATCGAGCCAGTGGGCTGGACAACCAAATGGATCCGTTTCGGCGATTCAATAATATATGTACCTGATTCGTCTGCTAATAAAAGAACCGTCTGTCTCACTTCCGGATCAAAATACGTCTCGAAATGTTCGCTATTTTCGTCAATTACTTTTTCTTTTAATAGAGTAAAATAGACAGCTGATGCTTTTTTTATAGATTCTGCATTCATCTTTTTTCCTCCAGTACACAGATCTTAAACGGGGTAATTTTCGTTTGATACCAAAGAAAAGACTCCGCCCGATGGTCAAACATGGTGAAGATTTTCAAGCCTTCAAACACTTGAAATTGTGGATATTCCTGCATTAGTTTATAAAGAAGAATTTCCCGCTCGTCACTTAATGTTTCTTCTTTCCGATGCAGCACCTGAACCTTCAGCGGCTTTTTATCAAACATCATCCATAAATCAATTGATTCAGATTCTTCAAACCATAAATCCTGTACTTCTAATGGAAGCGTCGATAAATCAGCTAATGAAAACTCCCCGTATGTTTGTAAATGCTGAAAAACATAACTCCATGCCTTAACAACTGAATCCCAGTTCGTCACTCGCACTCGAGTAATGCTTTCTTCTGATTCTTCTTCGATTACAGGATCCGTTAGTTGATTTTCATCAAATTCTTGTTCGCCCCAGATCCAATCAAGCGGCAGAATAAATTCATTCTTCGGTGAAAATAAGGGAGAAAGGACTCGTTCGATCGCCTCGAAACTGTTGACCCCTTCTATCATTAACCAATTTTCATAAAACTGTTCGCGAAATGAAACCAGACTGGTTTCCCAAAACAAGGAGGGATTTTCCGCTTTTAATTTCATCTCATAGGAGATATTTTGGATGACTAGCTTGGCAAAGCGGTCATGCAGCTGCCTTGTATGGCCAATTTTTTCTTGGAGCAGGAACAATTCCTTTTGGATAGGATGGTCCTCTTCATTTCTTCGTTTCGATTTCTCTATCATCCTAGTAATGGTCCGGAAGTGATTTTTTTCTTCCTCAAATTGCTTTTCAATTTCAACCCGATTGTCGGCCCTTTGCCATTCTTCTTCCATCAGCAAGATTTTGGGATTATTTATCATTTCCTTTTGGAAAGTGAATTCCTTTGCCATTAAGCGATTTACGCGTGAAATAAGGTGATCGAGGTTTCGGGTAGCTTTTCTAAAATTACCGTTCTTAATTAGCTGCATACTATAGAGTTGTTCGATTGTAATGGAGAATTCTTCGGCCATCTCCCTGCTCATAAAAATCATTTCCTGAGAGACATCCGTAAGTTTATAAACGATCGATCCGCCCAACTCTAAATTCGTATAGATTTCATCCATCGTGACATAACGGAAAACCTGAGTTTCCCATGATTGTTTTATTTCATCGTAATATAAGGCTTCAAATGGTTGGCTATACTCTTCTTTTCCCTGATATAATAACCCGCTTGTAATCCGTTCAATTTGTTTATCATCTGCCAGCAGCTTCATTTGCTTAATGGTGTCCTCTACCATATACTTGATATCTGATTTGCGTCTATGATCATCATCATTTAATTCCCGGTAAAAGATGGTCAGGAGCACTTGCATGAGAATCGTTTGGACATAAGGCTTCAGCTCCCCTACTTCCATTCCCCTGCCAAGCTCAAACAGAGGATTTAATCGTTGCATCCGCTGGGCAAAACCTTCCCATGATTCGTTCAAGTCCATCTCCTCCATGTTTCAATCGTTAATACCTCTTGCGGGATTCGCTTTTTTTCCTGCCATAATTGATGTAATAATGCTTGCTCCTCATCTGTAAACCATTGAAAAAATAAATCACGGTATTTGAGGTTTTGCGTTTGCCCCATTTTCTGGTCATTTTTTTGATCTCGACATTCTAGCATTTTCCGATAAATTTTTAAGGCAGGCTGAATGCTGTTATCCGGGTATTTTTCGATCAGCCGGATGAGGATACCGTACCCCGCCGCATCAAGATCACCTGCGTAGTAGAATAGATAGGATTTGGGCGGAAACATTCGAAAGAAAAAGGAAAAGCTCTGTTCAATTTTCGTGCCTTCCCCGTAAATAATGAGTTCTGGCTCATAATCGAGTTGATTCGCTTCCAATAATTTAATAGAAGTATGAAAGAACGATAGATTTTCGATGATGAGTACTCTATGAATATCTTTTATTTCTTTCCCTTGTTTCATCCAAAATACAAAAGGCTCCCCATACTTCACCATTTTAAGTTGGTCCTCTGATATTCCTATTCTCGTTAAAAATCCTTTTCCATCAGGAAATTCATCACTATCCAATAAGAATTTTTCATGGCCAAAGAGCTCCAGGCTTCTTTCTTCGAATGATACGATTTCCCGTTCCTGGCTGGACTTTAGAAACGTATATACATTCTGGATTCGCTGCCACTCTTCTTTCGTCTGCCATTCGGGATGCCGCTCATAATAGGAAAAATCAAACCGATCACTTAATTTCATCATCTCAAGACGATCCCATTTGTCGGCCTGAACTTTTATATTTACCCAGTAATATAAGGAAAGAGCTGGTGTTTTACCATTGTATTGATTATTTTGAATAGGGATTAGCTGTCCCTCAGCCTGCAGTGTTTCGATCGCGCGATAAAACAACGAATATCCGTCCATTTCAAAATAATCATCCACTAACTTACGCAACTGAAATTCTAAATCGTTACTATTAATTTTCTTTTTTTGCTTAGGGTGTTGAATATCGCTAATAAACCCTCTTACCCTTGTTTCAATGATGTCGATTGTACTCACCTACTTATATCTTCTTAGGGTCATGAAAAGACTCCTATTAATATTTTAGACATCCTTTTATTATAAACTAGTTGCGTGATTGTTCGTAAATGAAATTTTTCTAAAATAATAGATTGAAATAAACAAAAAACGAATCAGTGAAAAATTCACCGAAAAATAGTGCCTGACCCCCGGCGCTGTAATGCTTTAAATGTCGGGGGTCAGGCACTAGAATTCAGTGTGAAATTATTTTAGGGCTTTACTAACTTTTAGCTTCTTCCCTTTTATGGTTGTATTCTCCATGGCTTGTAAAACGAGAGAGCCTTTTCCATTCAGAATATCAACATAGGACATTTGATCCTGGATCGTAATAATCCCAATATCATCGGCAGTTACTCCAGGAATTTTCGCAATCGTTCCAACAAAATCCACCGCACGAAGCTTCTTCTTTTTTCCACCGCTAAAATATAGTTTCATGATATCTTGGTTAATTCTGGCGGTTTTATTATTTCTGACGACTCGTCGGCCGCTGATTTTTTCCTCGAAAGAAGCTTTCATATCAGCAACTTCGTTTGGCTTAGGTGCATCCATTATTGGAATTTCAAAGCCAATATACCGTTCAATAGCTTTAACCAATTTTCCTTCATAAGGTGTCACAAACGTAATCGCTTTTCCTTCATTTCCCGCGCGGCCGGTTCGGCCAGTACGATGGACATAACTCTCTTTTTCCATTGGAACATCAAAGTTGATAACAAGTGTCACATTATCAATATCAATCCCTCGTGCTGCTACGTCGGTGGCAACTAAATAACGGAAATTCCCCATTTTGAAACCATCCATTACAGCAAACCGATCTTGTTGTTCTAATCCGCCATGGAGTCTTTCACAAGAATAATTGGATTCTTCCAATTCGGTATAGACAGTATCAACGTGTTCTTTTGTTCGGCAAAAAATAAGGCAGCTGTCTGGATTTTCAACGACGGTAACATCTTTCAAGAGTGGAATTTTTTTATCTTCCGTCACTTCAATTAAACGATGTTCTATTGTATCCGCCGTGACACCGGTAGCCTCAATCTCGACATTAATAGGATTTTTCATATACTTATGGCAGAGGTTTTCAACATCCTTAGGTAATGTTGCCGAAAATACCATTGTTACTCTGTTTAAAGGGAGTTCATTGATAATTGATTCTACTTCATCGATAAAACCCATATTTAGCATTTCATCAGCTTCATCAATAATTAGATACTTTATTTTATCAAGAATCAGAGTTTCTCTTTCAATATGATCTATAACACGACCTGGAGTACCAACAACTACATGGTTTTTTTGTTTCAATTCTTCTTTTTGTTTCGTAAAAGGTTCTTTTCCGTAAACAGCCATAGCTTTGATCCGTTTAAACCTTCCAATATTCGTAATGTCATCGCGAACTTGAACAGCCAGTTCTCTGGTTGGTGTAAGGATTAAGACCTGTGGCATTTTTTCTTCCCATTCAATCAGTTCGCAAATAGGAATTCCAAAGGACGCAGTCTTACCGCTGCCTGTTTGAGATTTTACAACAAGATCTTGATTTGCCAATGCTAACGGAATGACCTTACGCTGAACCTCTGTCGGAGCTTCATATTTTAATACCTCTAAAGATCTTCTTATTTCATCGCTTAAATTATAAACCTCAAAACTAGTTTCACTCATGTATTAACCTCGTTTTTATGTATTATTCGGCTTATCTATAGGATTCTCTCGAACAAAAATCATATGCATAATCTGAATATTAGTCATTATACTTGAAATGCGGGCAAAAACGAACAATGAAAAACACTGTTGCAGCTGGGGGATTCAAAATGGGCAGTAAAACCCAAAAATGGCTTTAGTAAATTCCACAAAAATTAAATATTTTGATTTGTATAAATATTTAATTTCATTTCATTGTATTTCCATAGAGTCTAAGATAAAATTTTGATTAATATATATCTAAATTCTATAGGTGTGGGGTGAGAGTCTTGGAACCCAAAATCCTTCGCTATGTGATTATGCTAGCAAATGAGAAAAATTTTTCAAAAGCGGCGGAAAAACTTCATATGGCGCAGCCTTCCTTAAGTTATCAAATTATGAAATTAGAAAATGAGCTTGGTACTCAATTATTCAATAGAGGTCATGGTGAAGTCCAACTGACCTATACAGGAAAAGTTTTTGTCGAACACGCCTTAAAAATAAATGATCAATTCAATCAGTTAAAAAAACAAATCGATGATGTAACCGATATGCAGAAAGGTCAGTTGTGTATTGGGAGTTTGGCAACAACAGGTGCATACTTATTACCTGAAGCCATTTCAGCATTTAAAAATAAATATCCTGGAATAGAACTTGTCCTACTTGAAGATAATGCTCCCAACCTAGAATTACTGGTGTTACGGGGGCTGGTTGAAATTAGCTTACAATCTATGCCCATAACACATAAAGAACTTGAAATAGAAACCATACTAGAAGACGATGTTTATCTCGCCATTCCTCCTTCACATCCTCTAGCCAAATCTAAAAAGGTGAATTTGAATGATTTTCAAGATGAGTTCTTTATCCTATTAAAAAAAGAGTCTTCATTTAGAATAGAAACGGAGAATCTATGTAGAAAGGCTGGTTTTGAACCAAGGATTATATTCGAAAGTATTAATATATTGACTTGTCTTTCTCTAGTATCAACAGGGATGGGAATTACCTTCGTCCCGGGTATGGTAATAAAAAACACGCCGGCTCCCCAACCGTTAGTTTATTTGCCAGTTCGTTTGGCTAACAACCATAAGAGAAAAGTCGTGTTTGTCTACAAGAATGGAAGGTATCTTTCTAAAGCAGCGCGTTCCTTTATCGACATTATGAAAAGAGTTACCAAATCGAAATACACCGGTTAAAAGAAGACTAAATTAAAAAAATGTGGATAATATTCTTGAAAGACCCTTCGAAATTATCCACATTAAAGTGTATGAACATTATATTTTATACCATTATAGAATACCAATTGCTACTGAAGGGAAAATCCAAACAATAACAAGTACTAGTACAGCAAATAACGCGAATGGTAAGACACTTTTCATGATTAATTCTAAAGGTTCTTCGGGCATGATAGATTTGATAGCGAATAGGTTCATCCCCACGGGTGGAGTAATTACAGCAAGTTCCATATTTAATACCATAATAATTCCGAACCAAACAGGATCAAATCCCATAGCCATTGCAATCGGAAAAAAGATAGGTGTCGTAATTAATAATATAGAAACCACCTCTAAAAACATACCCATAATGATCCAGATGATATTCATAATGAGCAGGACCAGTACTGGACTTACTGATAGTCCAATTAGTACATCTGATAAATACTTTGGAAGACCCACTAAAGTTAGAGCGGCACCAAAGACGAGTGCGCCAACAACGATGCTCAGAAGCATAGCCGTAGTTTTTACAGATTCCACTAGAACATTCCCTAAGTCCTTAATACTTAAATTTTTATGAATAAAGACTGTTAAAACTAAGGCATAAATCACACCAACTGCAGCTGCTTCTGTAGGTGTGTAAATTCCTTTATAAATTCCACCAAGAACAACCACGGGCAGCAACATATCAGGAAGAGCTTTAAGCGTGTTACGCAGTCGATCACTTGTCGAATGAGATGAATCAATATTGAGACCCCGAGGTGCTTTCATTGCCGTCCAAACGGAAAGAATGAAAGCTAAAATTAATCCAGGAATAATACCCGCCATAAATAGCTTTCCCGGTGATGTATTAGTCAATGATGCATAAAGAATAAGCGGAATACTAGGCGGGATAAGGATACCTAAAGAACCACCGATAGCCGAAAGACCATAGGTAAGTCCCTTGGAATATTTTTGTTTTTTCATTTCAGGAATAGCAATTTTTCCAATTGTCAGTACGGAAGTCATACTCGATCCAACAATGGCAGCAAAAAAGGTATAAGCTGCAACAGTAGCAACACCGGTTCCACCACGAACTCGGTGCAACCATGAATTAGCTACCCAAAATATACGTTCTCCACTTTTACCCTGATATAAAATCTCCCCCATCAGAATGTATAGTGGGATGGCTACAAAAACAAATTCAGATAATGACTTGTATAGAGTCATAGGCACTTGAATTATAAATTGATCGCCTACCGTGAAGAGAATCGTTAACAAACCGGACAGTCCTAGTGAAAACCCAATAGGTACACCTAAGATTAAACAAATCAGTAGAACAGCTAGCAATATAAGTATCGATGTTAAAGATATCATTTTATACACCCCTTTCCGTTTTAAGCTGTTCTGGCATCCAGGCTTGGATTACTGAACATACCGCTGCAATTACAAGAAGAACCCCACCAATACAGATAAATGAATAGGGTATCCATAAAGGGATTTCAAGGAGGGTAGGTGACCCCATACCTAATCTAAAAGCATTTTTGGTATATTGATATCCGTACACTACAAGTACAATGGAGTAAGGAAGTATTAGAAATGCTGAAAAGGCTTCCAAAATTTTTCGTGGAGTCCCCTTCAATCTTTCAATTAAAAACGTTACACGCAACTGCTTTCCTTCCATTTGAATACAACCCATTGTGAAAAACACAATAAATTGTAAAATATAGGTTGAAACTTCATTTGCCCAGATTGTAGGAGAATTAAAAATATACCTTGCTACTACATCATAAAAAATAGAAATAGCTAAAATTGCCATTAAAGATGCTGAAATATAGACGCAAGTATGTTGAACCTTATAGATCATTTTTAAGAATATATGCATTTGCTTTTCACCCTCCTTGTTTAAAGTTTTGGTACGGGAGGATCCATCCTCCCGTACCTATTATTCAATGAATGTAGCAATTTACTGATTCGTGTTAATTTGCCTTTTGAGCTGCATCATATAGCTGTTTCCCCATATCTCCTGATTTTTTTAAATAATAATCATAACGGCCCTTTACTGAATCTACCCATTTCTTCCGATCTTCCGCAGATGGTTTATAAAGCTCCAATCCCTTAGCTGAAAGTTTTTGTAGATACTCTTCAGCATCACTTTTAGCCTTTTCGCGAGAAGCTTTCTGCGCTGTCTCGGAAGCTTTTAGCACTGCATTTTGTACATCCTCTGGAAGCTTATTCCACCAATCCATATTTACAACCGACTGGAAGGGAAGGTAATGTATTTGCATATCAGTCCCATATTTTGTTACCTCGGTAAGTCCCCGGTCTACAACAGATGATGGTCCAGTTGAGTATCCATCTATGGTCCCTTGCTGCATGGCCTGATAAACTTCTTGGGAACTCATACTAACGGGCGATGCCCCTATTTCTTCTAACATAAGGGCGTTCCCTTTGCCAAATGCCCTCATTTTTAATCCCTTTAGATTTTCAGGTAACTTTATTGTCTTATTCGCATATAATTCCACCGTTCCGTATTGTGCAAAGCCAATCATTTTCATGTTATACTTTTCTAACTGCTTACCAAATAGTTTTCCATATTCCCCATCCTCAGCTGCCCACTCTGCTTCCCATGAATCAAATAGGAAAGGTAAGTCAACAATACGCAGAGGCTCTGCATCTTCCCCTGCAAGAAAACCAACGTTTAATTGTCCAATTTCAACCGCTCCGTTACTTACCGCATCTGGTAATTGCTGGTCATTATATAACTGACCGTTTGGAAAGGTTTGAGGATTCAATTTAATAGAGGTATTTGCTGTATTTTTCTTAATTTCCTTTGCTAGCTCTTCAAAATAAATCCCTGTAGAATGTTCGGCTGGCAAATTATAAGAAATTCGTACATCCATCTCTTTTTGTGCGTCCCCATTTTGTTTTGAAGAGGTTTCCGAGGATTTACCGCATCCTGCAAGGATGAGAAGCAAAATCGTACCAATTAGTATACTTTTATTCCAAAATTTAATCATATTGAGCCTCCCTATTTTTTATTAATTAAATGAAATTCACGCAACTCTCTCAACCAGCTACCAAATTTATCATAATCCTCTATTAATAAACCTTTATTAAATAGGTTGCTAGCCCTTTCACCCAGATAAGCGGAATTATCTATACCTGATTTCTTTATCCAATGAGCGATACAGTCCTGCCATTTCAAACGAAGATCCTCTTGACTTAACGGGCTTTCCTTAGACCCTGGTGTAAGCAAAATGTCTTTTTTCAATATTCCATTCTTCGTTGTGACAAGAATCTGGATTGGATTTTTTTCTAAATCATGCCCTAGAAGTATCTCACCTTCCTCCTCGATGGCTTTAACCTGTGGTAAAAGTTGTTGAATTTCAGGCGTTTGTACATGATCATCTTCAAACGTAGATAATCCTACATGACCATCTCTGATTGCAGCTAAAACGGTATATTCAGCACTAAACTTTCCTTGCAAGCCTGTTTTCGGGAGATGATGTATTAATGCGACCAGCCCGGCTGGCGGCGTTACAATTTTTATTCCCATTACATCACTTAATTCAAGTTGAAACTCATCCTTTAGATCCAACGCCCCTTGAATCATTCGATGTGTGAGGTAACAGCATGGGAACTTCTTAATAGAAAGACCTGTTTCTAGTATGCTATACGGTTTTCCAAACTGAATACCATCTTTTAAATTCACCTTTTCCATTCCACCGCTAAACGAAAAGAAAAAGCCTCTACTTTCAAAAACATCCTGATTTGCGGTTAACCCTTGTTTAGCTAGCCATGCTGCTTGAAGACCATGTGAACTAGCTAGTCCTACATGGAACGGTTTAGTCATCGTACCAAAGTTTTTCTGCAACCCTCCGGACATCGAGCAGGCGATTCCAATTGCATAGGCAATCTGATCACGATTTAAATTCATGAGGTAGGCACAAGCAGCCGCGGCTCCAATGGTCCCAAGCGTATCTGTAGCATGCCATCCTAAGTCATAATGCCTGTGCCCCATGACAAGTCCTAACTTTATCATTACTTCAGTTCCGATAGCATAAGCAGTTATGACATCTTTACTAGAACACTGTAGATGCTCTGCAAGCGGAATGACTGCTGATAGAATTGCTGCACTTGGATGAGCAAGGATACTTGGAGATACATCATCATAGTCTAAGGCGTGACTCGCTGTCCCATTAATAAGCGCCGCATATTCCAATTCCGTAAAACTTGGTTCTCCAAGAAGCGATGCTTTTTTAGATGGATTCTCTGACATGTATCCACGCTTTACAATCTGAACAACGGGTTCATTCCATCCCGCCACGGCAACACCAACCGTGTCCAAAATGGCATATTTTGCTTGTAGTATCAATTTTTCCGGCAATTGTTGATAATGACAAGTTGTTATATATTCTACTAATCTATCCATTAAGGAGGATCTCATTAATCAACACTCCTATCTGTTTTTCCATTTTGGTTTTCTTTTTTCATTAAATGCTGCTATCCCTTCTAACCTATCCTCGGTTGGAACCAACACATTATAAGCAGCAATATCAAGAGCATAACCGGTATGGAAATCTACTTCAGTTCCTCTATTCATGGCCATTTTTGCCATTTTTATAGATAATGGGGCACTTTCAGCAATTTTATCAGCCAGTTCTAGCGCCGTTTTCATAGCTTCCCCTTTTGAAACAACACGATTGACTAAACCCCATTCATAGGCAAGATAAGCGTCAATTTGCCGGCCTGTAAAAATCATTTCCTTAGCTCTTCGAATTCCTATGCTTCTTGGCAAGTTTTGCAATCCCCCTCCGCCTGGCATAATACCTCTGGTTGTTTCAGTCAGAGCGAATTTAGCCGTTTCAGAAGCGATAATAAAATCACTCATAAGCGCTATTTCACATCCACCCGCAAATGCATAACCCTCCACTGCCGTTATCACTGGGATTGGAAAATCTCTAACGCATAGGAACAATTCTTCTATTAAATGATGCTGCTTCTTCCAATCTTCATCTGACATGCCATTTCTTTCTTTTAAATCCCCACCTGAACAGAAAGCCTTTTCCCCTGCTCCGGTTAAAACAATACATCTTAGATCCTCATTAAGTGATTGTTCTCTAAAAAGTTGCAGTAACTCCTTAAAAAGCTGTGTATTTAATGCATTCATAACCTCAGGTCTATTAAGTGTAACGATCAAAATTTCATTTGCTGCTCCCTTATATTCTATTAGAAGGTCACTCATTCTATTTTTTCTCCTTTTCCACCAATATTAATAAGATCTTGGTAATTTCAAACTATGCTCAGCGATATAACTCAATACTAGGTTATTGGAGATTGGGGCCGTACGGAATAAACGAGTTTCTCTCCATTTCCGTTCAATATGATATTCTTCCGTTACACCGTATCCACCAAATGTAGTCATCGTTACGTCTCCAGCTTCCCAGGATGCCTCTGATGCCAAATATTTAGCCATATTCGCTTCCTCTCCGCAAGGAAGTCCGTTATCAAACTTTGATGCTGCTTTAAAATTCATCGTTTCAGCTGCTTGGACAGCCATGTAAGCTTTCGCAATAGGGAACTGGATACCCTGATTTTTCCCAATAGGACGATCAAAAACGACTCGTTCATTTGCATATCTTACTGCCTGTTCTATGAACCACTTTCCATCCCCTATGCATTCACTAGCAACTAAAATTCTCTCTGCATTAATTCCATCTAGTAAGTAGTAGAACCCTTTTCCCTCCTCGCCTACTAAACAGTTCTCGGGTACTTCCAAATCATTTATAAAAAGTATATTTGTCTCATGATTTATCATGGTCTTGATCGGTTTAGCCTCAATTGCACTTCCTACTTTTCTTAAGTCAATTAAAAAAAGACTCATCCCGTCAATTTTCCTTTTTACTTGTTCTAATGGTGTTGTCCGTGCAAGCAATAAAATCATGTCCGAATGCTGATAACGAGAAATAAAGATTTTTTGCCCATTAATGACATATCCATTATCTGTTTTTCTCGCAAACGTTTTAATCTTAGTTGTATCCGAACCAGCATCGGGTTCTGTGATACCGAAGGCCTGTAAACGCAGGGTTCCGTTTGCAATTAACGGTAAATACTTTTCCTTTTGTTCCTTACTTCCATGCCTGAGAACAGAGCCCATAGTATACATTTGCGCATGACAAGCCGCTCCGAGGCCGCCTGAACGATTAATCTCCTCTAATACAATCGCTGCCTCTGTCATACCCAAACCAGCCCCGCCATATTCCTCTGGAATAAGTATTCCTAACCATCCTGCTTCGCTCATTGATCTTACAAATTCCTCTGGATACGCACCCTCTTTATCACAATTGCTCCAATAGTTCAAATCAAATCGTGAACATAAAGACCTCACACCTGAACGAATCTCATTCTGTAAGTCATTAAATTCAAAGTTCACCTTAAATCCTCCCATTCTTAATATAAAATATTAAATAATGAATCTATCTTCGTAAAAGTCCTCCTCTTAAAAGATGCCCTGGCAGTGAATGACCAACGATCATTTCTGCCGCGGAAACGTTTTCAATTAATAAATCAAGATTGATCCCTGTGCCGATTCCTAGTTCCATACACATAAAGACAAAATCTTCTGTGGCAATATTTCCTGCGGCACCTTTGACTGCCGCAAATGGACAGCCGCCTAACCCGCCAAGTGCGGTTTCAAATTCATTCACTCCTTCCTCCATTGCCGCATAAGCATTGGCCATTCCAAGACCACGTGTATCATGAAGGTGCAAAAGAATCTTAATTTGCGGCCATTCATTTCTAATCGTATAGATCATATTTTTTATTTGTTGCGGGTTCGCCCACCCCATGGTATCAGCCAACTTAAATTTTTGGATTGTTTCCCCATTTTCCTCTGCCATTTGGATCGTTTGCCTTAGAATATCCAATATTTTCTGTTGTTCTATATCCCCTTCAAAATTACAGCCAAATGCTGCCATAACTGCAATCTGTTCTACCGGAATTTTATATTCCTTATATGCTTGAATCCAGGAAGGAATAGTTGATAAGGTTTCTTTAATGTCTTTATTCGTATTCCTTTTTGAGAACGTATTACTTGCCGTAAGCATTAACACTCCATCCAATGTCACATTGTTCTGATATGCCCTATGTAATCCCTTTATATTAAGATATACAGTCCTATACGATACCCCTTCTTTCCTTTTTATTTGGGATAATACTTCTTCTGCATCTGCCATTTGGGGTACCCATTTTGGGCTAACAAAGGAAGTTACTTCGATGCTAGTGAGTCCGGTTTCGGTTAGACCGTTGATCAAATTCACTTTATCACTAGTGGAAATAGGGCCATCTTCTATCTGGAATCCCTCTCGGGGGCCAACTTCATAAATAATGACACTTTTAGGTAATCCCACTTTTTATTCTCCTCCCTACCCTCCAACAACTTTTTCAGTTTTAAGTAATTCAATTTCTTCTGAATTGTATCCAGCTTCCTTTAAAATCTCTACGGTATGTTCACCAAGCAAAGGTGGCGGCAAACGGAAAGTACTTCTTTGATTATTAATGCGGATAGGTAGATCAATTATTTTAAAATTTGAAATTCTGAATCCATCTATTTTCTTTATTATTTCTAATGAATTAATTTGTTCGTCTTCATATACATCGTTAGTCGAGTTAATAGGACTACAAGGGACATTTGCTTGTTGGAGAATTTTGATTATAGTTGTAGTATTAAACCCAAGGCAGCGCTCTTCTATGGTCTGATGCAATTCTTTACGATATGCAACTCTATTTTTATTACTTTCAAATCTCGGATCATTTAATAGCTCAGGTATACCAAGGGCATGGCATAAAGATGAAAAGAGTCGATTGTTACCAGCGGCTATAATAACCCAGCTATCCTTAGTTCGAAAAGCCTCATATGGAGCTACCATGGCCGTACCAGTACCTAACTTCTCAGGAACCTTTCTCGTAGCCATATAGTTCGTCAAAGGTAAGTTCATCCATCCTAATCCTGTTTCTAGCAAACTCGCTCCAACTACACAACCTTTACCCGTATTAGAACGATTGATAATCGCAGAAAGAATGCCGGTAAGTGCCCACATACCAGTTGCCATGTCAATAAGAGAAACCCCAACTCGAGCAGGATCATCACCGGGGTTCCCAGTAACACTCATAATTCCCGTATAAGCTTGAATAAGAGGATCATAACCTGGATATTCCCGTAATGGACCTGATTCACCAAATGCACTGATTGCGGAATAAATTATTGAAGGGTTAATTTTTGCTAGTTGTTCATATCCTAATCCACGCTTCTCGGCGCTGCCTGGCTTTAAACTGTGAATGAATACATCTGCATGTTCCACTAATTTTTTTATGACTTCCTGACCTTTTGAATCATCTGCATCTATACAAATACTTTTTTTATTTCTGTTGAATGCAAGAAAAGCGGTCGCTTCATCCTCCCATGAAGGGGAATTCCATTGTCTAGTATCATCTCCGGTACCTGGACGTTCAATTTTTATGATCGTTGCTCCAAGGTCTCCCAATAACTGGGTACAATAAGGTCCTGCAACATTTTGCGTCCAATCGATCACCGTAATATTTTTAAGAATGTTTGACAATGTTTTGCATCTCCTTTCGTTTAATTTACATATCTTTAAATCTAATACAGTTTGTAATTTCACTACTTTCTTCCCTATTATTCTGTATTAACTTAATTTCAAACGCGTGTAATTGTTACACTATTTATAACATTCTGAAATATATAAGTCTAAGATATATTTTCTATTATCATTATTAAGATTTTCTATAGCTTATATTTAAAAATGTGAAAGTGGATGATCATCACTAGTTTTATTTTTACTACTTTCTCTTATCTTACCTAGTTTTGAGTTAACATTCGTTTGCATAAAAATAACCTCCGATAAAAAATTATTCGGAGGTTGAAGAAAAAGTCCTCTACAGTCTCGGTATCAACCTCTCTACAGACTTGCAGCAGATAAGTGTGAAACTGTGAAGGAATATGTAAAAACTATAATCAATGTAAATCTGCTAATACCCTTGATACAATTGACTTAATGGCGGGAATGCGTGGGAATCAAACCTACCAGACCTAGCACGCAAGACTCAAGCTTTTTTGAAGTTTGCTGAACATGTTTTTCTAGTACCTTGCAGTTGCCGGAAATGCTGTTATATCAAGTTTTTTACCGTTTTTGTATTTTCTTGTGTTCCGTAATTTCAAGAAATATGGCACCAAGTATGGCATCGTTCACCTTTTTATAATAACAAAATTAAAAGTCTTACCCTAACAGTTTTTCCTTTAGTAAAATAAATGAAAGTATTGATGGTAGATGATAAGATCTCTTACGGGGAATCACTTAAAACGTAATAGTAGGGTGTGGGAAGAGAGACTCTTACTCCTCCCCACCAAATCGAAGATTCAATAGAAAACCATACATAAGGATGAAAACCATAATTCCCAAAGTTTGAAATGTTCCTACCATGATCTTAATCGAGAAACTTCCTCTTAGTTTATTCCTATATGTAACAATATAATTTCCATCGGCAGAGTTCGCCAACACTAAAAGGATCCAGCTGAGGACTATTAACACAGCACCCAGTCCAAAAAGAATAGGATGTAATTTACTTTTATCCAAATAGATTAAGAGATTAGCTATTAGGAATCCGAGGACTGCTGCAGCAACATAAAACCACCATAAGGATTCAGCACCAACTTTAACTAACAAAACCATATACTGAATCGTAAATCCTAAACTCATTAAAAAAATAGGAACACTATAGAAACTGGATATCATGAATTCCCTTTTGTTCCCTTTTACTATTAATATTAAAGCGACAATGACGCTAGGAATTCCTATGACCCAATGTATCAATGCCATACCATATACTGGGTTCGCATAGCTTTCCTTTAAGGGGAGCTCCACGACTCCATGAAAAGTTTCCCCATCTAAATGACCCACCATCATATACCATCCTAAACACAATACGACGAAAAAACAGCCTAATAGCTTTAGTGCTGTACCGAACGTACTCGGTTCCTTCTTCCTTGCTTTACGTTTTTGTTTCTTTTTACTCAATCGTTACACCAACTTTTATTCGTCCATTTCTTGCGCTATTTCATCCAAATCATCGTTAACAAGATCAGAATGGAAATACACAGCCTTTATCGGAAACTTATTTCTCATTTTTAAATTTCCATCCTTTTTTTTCTTTATTTTTCAGGATCGTGTCCAGTAATTGCTTAAGACCTTCATATTTAATAAATCTATCTGGAGGAGTTTTTGCCCGTTCTCCGAATTTATTGGACAGCTCTTTTAATTCGTCTTCACTTAGTAACACTCCCACCTCAATGGCCGAGCGCATATCTCGAATCCCAGAAGGTGAACATAGAATCCCATAAAGGATGTAAACTTAGCGATTTACTTAGAATATGATATGTCTAAAACCGCCAGTGTTGGCCTAAGGAAAATTCATTATCCATTAATGGAGGTACCATATGACTACCTTAATTATTTATGCCCACTCAAATAAGGATAGCCTTAATCATGCGATATTAGAGAACGTCATGAAAGGATTAAAGGAAGCCAAACGGAAATTTGAATTAATTGATTTATACGCTGAGAAATTTGATCCTGTTTTAGTCATCGATAATCAGCATAAACCAAGGGATTTAATCCATGATCCATATACTGAAAAGTATCGAAAAAAAATTGAGCAGGCTGACCAGTTAATTTTCATTTACCCGATTTGGTGGTATGGTGTACCAGCGATTTTAAAAGGCTTTTTTGATCGCGTGTTTGTTTCCGGATTTGCGTATCAACACAAAGGAGCATTTCCGAAAGGGTTATTGAAGAATAAATCGGCATGGGTTATTTACACCATCGATGCCCCCTCTTTATTTATTCGATTGTTTAGAAAAAATGTCGAATGGATTGTTGTAAGAGATTACATTTTAAAGTTCTGCGGCATAAAAAATATCAAAAGAACTCGATTAACTTCTGTTAAACATTCTACCTATAAAACTCGCCAGAAATGGCTTCAAAAAATCTACCAGCACGCAAAAGTGATTTGAACATATGGGATTGCACGTAAAAAAAAGAAAGTTAAAAAGGAGCGCGAAATAAAATTTGCGCTCCTTTTCTATTAAAATTTTACTAATCGTTTTGATTTTTTTACTCATTAAATAAATGCATATTCATATTTCTAGATGAATATGAATACATAGTGAGTTTTTGAAAGAAGGTGGGTATCATGATGGATCGGGTAAATGCGGAAATCAACCGAATCACCGATCAGCTCATTAAGGACCAATCAGCTGATGGGTCCTGGCAATATCCCTTCGAGACCGGAATCGCAACTGACTGCAGTATGATTATCCTATTACGGACATTGGAGATAAATGATGAGGAGTTCATAAAAGAATTGGTTGAACGTATCGCAGGAAAACAGCAGGAAGATGGGTCATGGAAGCTATTTCATGACCAAGAAAAAGGAAATCTGACAGCCACAGTGGAAGCTTATTTTGCCCTTCTTTATTCTGGTTACCGCGATCGAAAAGACCAGGACCTCCAAGCTGCAAGAAGGTTTATTTTGGCCAACGGAGGGGCTACGGAAGTCCATATGTTTTTGAAAATCATGTTGGCTATAACAGGACAATGTGAGTGGCCGCACTTCCCTATTAATATTGAAGTGATGCTTTTACCAGACTCCTTTCCCATCAATCTCTTTGACCTCTCCGTGTATGGAAGAGCGAACATTATCCCTTTTTTGATTCTCGCCAATACGAATTTTCGTAAGAGAACGCCTCGATCGCCCAATCTCTCCGATTTGTTTCAAAAAAAAGCTATTCGTTTTTTTACAGAGGATCAAGCAGAAGACGCCCGCTCGGTGATCAAATGGATTAAACAGGGGATTAAGGGTCTGAAATCCCATGTAAATCTTCGCGAATTGGCATTATATCGTGCCGAAAAATATATGCTGGACCGAATCGAACCGGACGGCACCTATTTAAATTATTTCAGCACTACTTCTCTCATGATTTATGCCTTACTGGCGAGGGGGTATTCGAATTCACATCCGGTAATTACTCGTGCCGTGCAAGGTTTAAAAGCGATGACCTGCCGTATTGAGGGAGAACTTCATTGCCAATATACGACGGCTACGGTATGGAACACAACGTTAATTAGTTATGCTCTGCAAGAATCGGGTGTTCCCTATTCAGCCGATACCGTCCAGAAGGCAAACCAATATATCCTCTCCCGCCAACATATCAAATACGGGGATTGGGTCATTCATGAACCGAACTTGCTGCCTGGAGGCTGGGGCTTTGCGGACTTGAATACAATCCATCCGGATATTGACGACACAACGGTAGCACTCAGAGCGATTCGAACTTTGGCTATCGAACAGGCAGATTGTCGGCAGGCATGGGATCGCGGAATCAACTGGCTCATTTCCATACAAAACAATGACGGTGGCTGGGCAGCATTCGAAAAGAACGTGAACAAGAAAATATTGAACCTGTTACCGATTGATGGCGGAAAAGATTTGTTGATTGATCCTTCTACAGTTGATTTAACAGGAAGGGCATTGGAATTCTTCGGTAACTACACCCATTTGGATTTTCACCATCCCATGGCAAAACGTGGGATTCGTTGGCTGTTAAAGAAACAAAATTCGGATGGTTCTTGGGTAGGTCGCTGGGGCGTCTATATTTATGGAACATGGGCGGCTGTAACGGGGTTAGTTGCGGTTGGGGTTTCACCTAATCATCCATCCATTCAGAAGGCAGTTAACTGGTTAAAATCCATTCAAAATCAAGACGGGGGTTGGGGAGAATCCTGTAAGAGTGATATCGATAACTGTTATGTGCCGCTCCGCGAAAGTACCCGTACTCATACAGCATGGGCCCTTGACACACTTATCTCGGCCGCGACTGATGTTACACCTGAAATTGAACACGGTGCAGCTTTTTTAGCGGACGGAAAAGAAAAAGATTGGACAAAGACCTATCCAAAAGGAAGGGGAATGGCGGGATCCTTTTATCTCAATTATCATTGTTATGAATACGTTTTTCCATTACTGGCACTCGCGCATTATAAAAATTTAGCTGAAGGGAGTTAAAAACAAGGCGAGTTGGCTGTTAGGGATGCCAAAAAGAGTGATAAAACATATAGGCTGGCATATTTTTATTTCCTGTCCCATACACTGAACAAAACTACAACCATACAAAGTCTTAACAAGCAGGAGGTAAAATATGCTTGAAACTTTACTCCAATTTTTCGACCTTAATACAGTCATTTGGTTGTTCCCTATCATCTTTATTTTCCATGACCTAGAAGAGATCATAACAATTGAATCTTCCATGAGTAAATACAAATATAGTTCTCAAAAAACTCCATTCGTCGAACTAACATTAAAAATGCGGAGAAAACTAGGTTCGACCGCTGCCCAACTTTCTGTTTCGGCTACATGGATTTTGCTGATTATCTCATTCACCACATTGATGACTGCCCATTTCTCCTTGAACGGAAGGGGATTTCTTTTATATACAGCAATTCTCAATTTATTTATTCTGCAGGCGACCATGCATATTGTTCAGTCCATCTTTTTTAAAGGCTATACACCTGGTATCATAACGGCGCTGTTCCTCCTCATCCCTTACTGTCTTATTGCCTATTACAGTTTATTCGAACGCGGCCTGATTGACGGGCATTTAATTTTCGCAAGTATTCCCGTCAGCCTATTAATGATCCCGATTTTTCTTGTAGGCAATCTCATAGGCCGTTATTTTATTCACTAACTTGGCCTCACTCTTTTATTTACTTGGTCAGCATTTCATTCTTGAATAACATGGCTGCTTTTCCTCATTTAACCGATAAGTTAATCCATCATAAAAAGATAGTTGCTGGAGGCGAGTAATTTGCATGTTGTCTTAACAGGAGGAACCGGGTTTCTGGGTCAAGCCTTAACACACCTGTTGACTCAAAAAGGCCATCGGGTAACCATATTAACACGACGTCTTCCTGATAATAATAGAACAGATGAGTTCGTTCATTATGTTGAATGGCTTTCTGAAGATAATCAGCCTGAAAACGAACTTGAGGATGTGGATGCAATGGTCAATTTAGCCGGGGAATCAATCAATGGCGGGCGATGGACCAAAAGTAAAAAGGAGGCTATTTTGAATAGTCGTCTCACAGCCACAAAAGAGGTAATTCGAATTCTAGGACATCTTAATCCCAAGCCAAAAGTTCTTGTTAACGCCTCAGGTTTAAGTTACTACGGGATGTCAGATTTCAAGACGTTTAATGAGACCTCACAAAGTAATGCAAATGATTATTTAGCAAAAGTTGTAAGGCTGTGGGAGAATGAAGGGGCTGCGGCAAAAGAATTTGGCATTCGAACGGTCTTCGCACGCTTCGGTATCATTCTTGGTCAAAAGGGTGCCTTACCGCTAATGGTGTTGCCGTATAAATTTGGTATTGGGGGGACAATCGGCAATGGAATGCAATGGATTTCCTGGGTTCACATTCAAGATGTGGTTGAGATGCTTTACTTCGCCATCATTAATCCCGAAATAGATGGACCGTTGAATGTGACCTCTCCTAATCCAGTTCGCATGTCATCATTCGGAAGGTCAATTTCAGACGTCCTTCACCGCCCACATTGGCTCCGTGTGCCTGAGTTTTTTTTAAAAGTGGCATTTGGTGAAATGAGTCAGGTTATATTAAAAGGGCAGCGAGTACTTCCTCAAAAAGCACTTTACCACAATTACTCCTTTCATTATACAGATGTAAAAAGTGCTCTTTCTGATATTCTAGGTTAACGTTACTTCTACCTTCTTCATCTCATGTGTTACCAATTATGCAAAAGAAGCTGCCCACTAATTCGAGCAGCTCATTAAATAACCTATGTAATATTTTCAGTTGTTGGCCAACAACTTTAAACCTCAATTTAACTACTCAAAAACCTTCAAAAAATCTTATATATCAAGGTTGGCGGGAATGCGTGGGAATCGAACCCACCAGACCTGGCACGCAGGTCTCAAGCAGTTTTGAAGACTGTGGAGGACACCAGTACCCCATCCATCCCCGTATTAAAAGTAGACTTGTTTAATTACCTTGTTCGTAACACTATATTACATTGAAATATAGTATTAATCAATAAATTGAACCCCATTGTCATTTTTTCGACAACTTTTTTAATAGAAGGAACTTTAACAATTTCCTTATCAAATAGACTTTTTCATTATCGGCGTTTTATGATAACTTGTCAATTCCCTTAAAAACCGACTATAATGAAGGTTGAATATAACGTTTATGTAGGTGAAATAACATGTTTCAACTTCAAGGTTGGTTTTTGTGGTTTATCCTTTTTTGGACATTCTTTTTAATAGGATCATTTTCTATTGGCGGATATTTTATGTTTCGAAAGTTCTTAAAAAAGATGCCAAAAGAAGATGGGAAATCAGTTATGGATTGGGAGGAGCATTACGTTAATGAATCCCGCCATTTATGGGGACCTGATGAAAAAGCGCTGCTTGAGGATTTAGTCAGCCCTGTTCCGGAATTATTCCGTGATGTAGCACGGCACAAAATTGCGGGGAAAATCGGCGAGATTGCCCTTAATGAAAAGGCTCCAAGGATAACTGAAGAATTGGTCATTCGCGGGTATATCCAAGCTACTCCTAAACGGGATCATAAGTTTTTACGGAAAAAGCTATTTGAGAATAAAATTGATGTTGCTCCATATGAGCATTTATTTTAGGCCGTTCTTAGGAACGGTTTTTTATTTTAATTAGAAATGATACGTGACGAATTCCTAGCTTCAATTACCTTTTCGGGTAGGTAGAACTCTCCTACGTGACCTTCCCTTGACACCTTCACCCTTTTCGGGCACGTAGATCTCCCCTACGTGACCTTTCCTTAGCTCCTTCACCCTTTTCGGGCATGTAGACCCCTTCTACGTAACCTTTCCTTGAAAGCTTCACCCTTTTTGGTCACGTAGAACTCATCTACGTGACCATGCCTTCACCTCATTACCCTTTTTAGGCAAGTAGAACTTTCTTACGTGACTTTCCCTTAGCACTTTCATCATTTTCAGGCACGTAGACCTCTATTAAAATAGAAAAACACCGGCCTTAAAAGCCAGTGTTCCATAAATTACAACAATTTTATTCCATGAAGTTCCTTATAAAGCTTCTTATAAGACGTATACATCGCAACACGCCAAGGCACAATCATGCTAAACGCTAGCAGGAAGAACATACCGCTTAATTGACCAACGTCAATCGTGCTGCTTAGGATTGATTTCAGTACAATACGAATAAGTAGGAGGCCGACTAAGATAAAGACAAACGCTTTTGACCTCTTTAAATAAATATCATTGTCACGAATCTCGAACTTCGATGTTTTAATGAGGAATATTGAGAAAAACATCCCCACCACCACAGCCTCGAGTATTTCCATTGGCGTTAATCTGAATTGCGGAACTACATACATTAATGCCCCACTCGACATAAATACTGGCGGTAAGATAATCTTTTTTACACTGGTTGGCTTTGCGGCAGCTTTCATCCGTACAAAAAATGCTAAAGTGCCCATAAAAACGGCACCTATTGTTGAAATAAGAACGTAATTCATTGGATTCATTCCTTACCCTATAATTTACTTTCCCATTATACTTCATATTTATGAAAATGGATAAAGATTTTTACTGTTATCCTCGTGGAAAAATTGAATGCACAAGGAAACCAATACAAAAAAAGGAAACCATTTTTCGAATAAACGAAAATGGTTTCAAAAAGTCTTAGAATCCAGTAAATCCGCCAAACAATGGAGAAAGAAATTGAATAATTTTTGTCATCCAGTCAAAAAACAGCATAATTCCCATGACAATCATGATATAGCCGCCTATTTTCATAATTTTAACGCTGTGTTTCTTGATCCAATTCATCCGGCCGACAAAGAATGATAAAATGAAGAATGGAATCGCAAACCCTAGCGAATAGGCCGTCATGTATAAAACGCCTGAGCCTGGATTGGACGCGGCAAGCAGAATAACCGATGAAAGAATCGGACCAGTACAAGGGGTCCACCCTGCTGCGAACGCCATCCCAATTAAAATCGAACCAATATAACCGGATGGACGGTTTTTAAATTCAAAGCGGCGATCCCTCATCAAAAATTCGGGATTCAAAATGCCGACAATCACTAATCCGAAGAATACGATAAATATGGCGCCTAGCTGCCGGATTAAATCCTTGTATTCTTGAAAGAAGCTGCCAACGAATGATGTACCAAAACCAATCGCAATAAAAATAACGGAAAAACCAATCAGGAAAAATAATGTATGTAAAAGGCTCCGTTTCGTCAGCATCGCATTTTCGCTTTTTAATTCACCCACTGACATCCCCGTAATATACGACAAGAACGCAGGATAAAGCGGTAAGCAGCATGGAGAAATGAAGCTTAAGAACCCTGCCCCCAGCGCTAAAAATAAATTTACATCTGCCATATTAACACTCCCAATATAGTCGATACCCTTTCATTCTAACAAAACTTAAGGCTAAAAGATAATGATTATCATGAATATTTTGTGTCTATCATTGATATTAGTAAATATCGCCATTATAGATGGATATTTATTTACAAATTATCTTTGAAATAATTTACAACTTAGGTTATACTAGTAAAACAGTTCCATTTAATAGTTTAGAAGTCAGACCTCTAAGTAAAATTTTTGGGATTTTTCCAGAAAGGATATCAGCCGTGGTTAAACAAGATATAGTTACTTTAATTGAAAAAAAACGTGCTGAGCTTTATAAAGTTGCGACCAAAAACGGCTTGACCTCCTCCATTGCCATTCGCTACAGTCAGGAGCTTGACCATTTAATAAATGAATACAATAGAGCATATATAACAAAAATCTCGTCATCGTTCGTTGCTCAATAACCATACAAACAAATAAAGAAGCCTGGCATTCCAGGCTTCTTTATTTGTTTACCCTTCTAGTTGATGACATCCTCCATTTTTTCTACCAACCCGTTTTGCAGCAGGAACATTTTATGATAGAGTCCTCGTTGCGCCAGAAGCTCCTGATGGTTCCCCCGCTCAACAATCTCACCTTGATGCAGCACAAGGATTAAATCGGCATCCTGAATCGTTGATAGCCGGTGGGCAATCGCAATGGTGGTTCGCCCTTTCCGCATTTTTGCCAAGGCCGTCTGGATTGCTTCCTCTGTCTCTGTATCAATATTGGCAGTCGCTTCGTCAAGTACCAAAATTTTCGGATTCGCTGCAATCGTCCGGGCAAAGGCAATTAACTGCCGCTGCCCGCTTGAGAAAGTTGCGCCCCGCTCGACCACTTTATGCTGATAGCCATCCTCAAGCTTTTCAATAAACGTATTAGCCTGAACAAATCGGGCAGCCTCTTCAATTTGCGAGTCAGTCAAGTCGGTATGATGGAGACGAATATTATCCTTTACCGTCCCATAAAACAAAAACGGATCCTGAAGGACTAGGCCTAGCTTCTTTCGTATCTCAACCTTTGAAAAGTTGCGGATGGATTCCCCGTCTACCAAAATTTCACCATGTTCAAACTCATAAAACCTCATCATCAAATTGATAATCGAGCTTTTCCCGCTTCCTGTATGACCGACAAGGGCAACTGTTTCACCAGGATTAGCGGCAAAGGAAATATTTTTTAAGACATCTCGTTTCCCATCATAGGAAAAACTCACATTCTTAAACTCTACTTTCCCTTTTTCAATCTGGTTGACCCCCTCATCATTATGGGCAGGTGCTAAGCTGTCTTCATCGAGCAATTTAAATACCCGTGAGCCTGCTACAATCGCCTGCTGATATAATGACAGGCGCATCATCATCTGATTCACCGGTTCAAAGAAACGATCCAGATAATTGATAAAGGCGTAAATAACACCAATTTTCACACTAGTATCAAAGGAAGTAATCCCAAAGTAACTTAACACGATGATTAAGGCAAAAATATAAATTAAATCAATAGCCGGCCTTAACAGCAGACCGTCTATTTTTATATTCTTCATTCCCGCGTTATAGTGCTTTTCATTGATTTCTCCAAATTCATTTCGCAGGCGCTTCTCTTGCCGAAAGACCTGTATAATGGCCATACCCTGAAGTGATTCGCTCAATTTGGCATTCAACTGGCTGAGCCGCTCCCGCATATCCAAATAAAATCGCGAGCTCATCTTTCTGTATAGAGCCATTACAAAAATAAGAATCGGAATAATAATCACACACATCAAGGCTAGCTTCACGTTTAAGATAAACATGGCTATGAAAATACCAAACAGCAAAAAACCACTCTGAATAAAGGTTGCCAGCACCGTGACAAACATGTCTTTAATCGCTTCCGTATCATTGGTAACCCGTGAGACAATACTCCCCGCCGGTGTTTTATCAAAATACTTCAATCCCAATGCCTGCACTTTTGAAAAAACATCGATTCTGAGCTGCTGGATGATATATAAGGCTATCTCCTGAAATTTTACCAATTGAAAAAATAAGAGAATCGCTTTCACGATCTGTATTCCCATATACAAAGAGCCAAGCAGCAACAATGGCTTAAACTCCAGATTTCCCGGTGTCAAATAATCGTCCAGGAAGATTTTGACGAGAAGCGGCAGAACAATATCTCCCACTGTTGTTAGCAGCAGCAGGACGAAGGCAAGAGAAATCGTCTTTTTATGTGGTTTGGTATAGGAAAGGAGACGGAATAAAACTTTCCTTTGTTCGCGTTCCGATAATTGAACTTTTTCTTCCATATTAATGTCCCCCATGCTCAACCAGCTCTTCTAGCTGCTGGTGTAAATACATTTCCTGATACCAGCCGTTCTGCTCCATCAATTCCTCATGTGTGCCTCGTTCAATGACTTTTCCGTCTTCTAAAACCAGGATGAGGTTGGCGTGCTGAATCGCGCTTAATCGGTGGGACGTAATGATGGTTGTCTTCCCCTCACGATTTTCCTTAAGCGCTGAAAGGATCGCTTCCTCCGTTTTCGCATCAACGGCCGATAAGGAATCATCAAACACCAGCAGTTCTGGATTCATCAACAGTGCCCGGGCAATCGAAATTCTCTGCTTTTGCCCGCCTGATAACGATACTCCCCGCTCACCGACAATTGTCCTATATCCGTCCGTAAACTGGAGAATATCTTCATGGATATTCGCTAATTTTGCTGCCATTTCAATTTCTTGACGGTCTGCTGATGGATTTGTGAAGGCAATGTTTTCGGCAACAGTTGCAGAGAACAAGAAGTGATCCTGCGGTACATAACCAATCGCTTCTCTTAATTTTTCCAGTTTATAATCCTGTAGAGCCCTACCGCCAAAGAGGATTTCCCCTTTGTAGCCTTCAAACTCGCGAATCAGGAGTTTTAAAAGTGTTGTTTTTCCGGCGCCAGTTTTTCCAACAATCCCTAAAGTTTCCCCTTTGTTTAATTTAAACTGAATTTCTTTAAGAATGGGCTGCAATTCACCTGGATACGTAAATTCATGGATTCGATACTCTACATCACCACATGGTACCATGTCCGTCGCTTGTTCATGATCGGTAATTTCGACCTTTTCGCCAAGGAGCTTTGCAACACGGTCATAGGAAGCCCGGCCCCGCTCCACAATGTTAAATAGCCATCCGAATGCCAGCATCGGCCAGATTAATAAACCTAAATAGGTAGTAAAAGATATTAATTCACCAATCGTCAACTCGCCATTCAGCACATACTTGGCACCGAATACAATGGATAGGAAAAAGGAAATTCCGACGATGATGGAAATAGTCGGATCGTAGAGGGAATCAATTTTGGCGACGACGATATTTTTCTGAACGACATCATCTGATTGTTTTTTGAAGTCTTCAATATCCTCTTGTTCCTGGCCGAATGTCTTGATGACCTTTATTCCAGTAATGCTTTCTTGCGTTTTATCATTTAAGGATGAAAAAGCTTCCTGGGCTTTATGAAAGCTTCTGTGCAGCATAGTCCCAAACCAGCTTGTCAGCATCGCCATAATCGGCAGCGGGATTAAACAAATGAGCGTTAATTTCCAGCTGATTGTAATGGCCATTGTCAGAATAACAAAACCGCCGGTTGACAATGAATCTACTAAAGTCAAAACCCCCGCCCCTGCTGTCTGCTGAATAGCCTGAAGGTCATTGGTCGCATGTGCCATTAAATCCCCAATCCTGCTTTTTTGATAAAAGGCAGGGGACATTTTTGTAAAATGATGATATAAACGATTTCTTAAAATTTTGCTTAGCTTTACTGAGGATCCGAAAATCATGATCCGCCAATAGTATCTAAGGATGTAGGTAGCAAGTCCGACACCAACAAGTACAAAAACCCACTCCGTAAGTTGTCCTTTCGTCATCGTCCCTTCATTTATATGGTCAGCCACAATTCCGATGACTTTAGGCGGAACCAGCTGCAGCAAAGCCACCACTAGTAAAAAGAAAACCCCTGATATGTATGCTTTTTTCTCTTGTTTAAAAAACCAGCCCAGCTCTAAAAAAACCTTCATATGACCTCCCCCAAACGGATTAAAATCATGTACCGTTCATAACTGGTAAAAAATATTTAGCCTGACGAAGATTTATTTTATCAAATTTTTCTAAAATAAGGAAGATTAGGAAATTAACGCTTTAACGCAATAAAAAAGACACTCAACGCTATGATGAGTGTACTTATCAACAAATTTCCGAAAAAACTAGGTAATTTCAAGATTATATGTTACACTTGGTTTACCATTTGATTTACTGTTTTCATGACCCTATTCATTCGTGAATAGGGGTTTTTTTTATGCATAAAAAAAACAGACCCTTTACAGAGCCTGTTTTGTTTTTGGTTTAATTAAGCTTTACGAACGTTAGCTGCTTGAGGTCCGCGTTGTCCTTGCTCAACATCGAAAGTTACTGCTTGACCTTCTTCTAAAGTTTTGAAACCTTCGCCTTGGATAGCTGAGAAATGAACGAATACATCGTCTCCACCTTCGCGCTCGATGAATCCGAAACCTTTTTCGCTGTTAAACCATTTTACTTTACCGTTTTCCATTTTTGTTGCCTCCTGAAATGTGTAAACACACAATGTAATACTATCCTTGCTCTCAGTGATCATCAAGACGAAAAGTTTTCCTTATACTATCCTTTACACCGAACAAAAATAATTCTTTACTAGTGTAACACGCTTCGATAACAAAAGCAAGCATCTAAAAAGTAAAATAATAAGCCAGTTTGTAAAAAACCCCATTTAAATATTAAGAACCTTCTAAACTTGTCCCGAAGACTTTAATTACATCCTCTAATAACAAAAAAACCACCTTCCTTTGGTTAAGCTTCCAAATAGAAAAGTGGTTTTGTGTTGAAATATTGAAGGATTAAGCAATTTTATAAGAATTTATGATGAAGGATTAAGTCGTAAACTTATCCGATTCTTAAAAATTGCTCTCAACCATCTGACTAACCTTGATATATCAACGTGTTACTTGCCAGTTTGCTTATTCATGGCCTGCATCATTTGGTTGATCTTCTTTTGTGAAGGCTTCATACCCATTTGCATCATCATGGTTTTAAGCATTTGCTCATTGATTGGCGGATTTTTCTTTAAATAGCTCATCATATAACGGCGAGCAATGAAAAATCCTAGTGCTACACCAGCGACAAGTGCCAGTATACCAACTAGAACGTACATCATATAATAATTTCCTCCTTCATGTTGTCTACCATACAACAGTGTACTAAATAAAACGAAATTAGACAATATTCGATTTTAATTAGACATATTTTCTTTCTTTAATTGGCTTTAACCAGCCAAACCGCTCATGTTCTAGGTCAATTGCCAAAAAGGAGGATTCACACTTTCTCAGCACTTCAAAAAACGCTGTCTCCGCTTCATAGCTTCCATGTGCCTCCAGAGAGATTAAATCCTGGTAGACTTCCAATTTTGCCCTACTTATTTTTCCACTAAGATCGATCGTATATGCACCATGGTCTGCTTTAAAGCCCTTTATTTTTCCAAGCTGTCTTTGAATCAGCTGGTGGATTTTTAATACTTCTATTTTCTTTGTTATATAGGCAATTTGTTTTTTTGTAATAAATTGAAGCTCGCCCCGTGCGTGCTGATGTTCTTGGAATAGTTGAAAAAACAACCGTTCTCGTCCGAAGTAATGGGTGGCAAATTCATCTTCTATTAAATAAAGCTGATATTTCCTCATTCCAACCTCTCCTCCGCTGACAATCCTTTTATCTATTATAAAGAATCGCTCCGAAAACATTTGTCTTATCGCGGCAAAAACTTTCACTAATTTTGTCGATTTGCAATTTGAGTCCTATATCAGTTATTTATTTCGATAGAAGCTGACGGATTTCCTCCATATAAAAAAGAGAGAGCGAAATTTCCGCTCTCTCTCGTCATTTGATTATTTTTGTAAAAGTGCTTTCACACGAGCAACGACGTTTGGCACACTAAATCCGAACTCTTCCATGATTTTTTCACCTGGTGCAGATGCTCCAAAATGATCGATGGCTAATACGTCACCTTCATCACCAGCATATTTGTGCCAGCCGAAGGATGCTCCGACTTCCAGAGCAAGACGCTTCTTCACGCTCTTTGGAAGGACAGAGTCTTTGTATTCTTGAGATTGCTGTTCGAAACGATCCCATGATGGCATGCTGACAACAGAAACCTGGATTCCTTCTCCAGCAAGTGCTTTCTGTGCTTCCACTGCAAGGCTTACTTCGGATCCAGCTGCTAGCAATAGGGCATCTGGAGTATTATTTCCTGCTGGGGAAACAACATATGCTCCTTTAGAAACTCCATCATATGCGTTTTTATCTGTGTCTTTTAATGTTGGTAAGTCCTGACGAGTTAATACTAGAGCTGTCGGCTTGTTTGTTGATTCAACTGCAAGCTTCCACGCTGCTGCTGTTTCATTGGCATCAGCAGGACGAATTAGTGATAGACCTGGCATTGCCCGTAATGCCGCAAGCTGCTCGATTGGTTCGTGAGTTGGTCCATCTTCCCCAACGGCGATACTGTCGTGTGTAAATACATAGGTAACAGGAAGACCCATTAATGCGGCAAGGCGAATTGCCGGACGAAGGTAATCAGAGAATACAAAGAATGTTCCTCCAAAAACTTTAACCCCGCCATGCAGGGCAATACCATTCATGGCAGCGCCCATAGCAAATTCACGAACACCGAACCAGATGTTGCGGCCTTCATATGCGCCTGGCATGAAGTCAGTTGTCCCTTTAAGCATTGTTTTGTTTGAACCAGCAAGGTCAGCAGAACCGCCAATTAAAATCGGCAGGTTTTTAGCGATGCCGTTTAACGCTTCACCTGAAGAAGCACGAGTTGCAAGCCCTTTGCCTTCAGTGTAAACCGGAACATCCTTATCCCAGCCTTCAGGAAGTTCATGATTTAATGCTTGTTCTAGCTGGCTTGCCAACTCTGGATATTCGTTTTTATACTGAGCGAACATGTCGTTCCACTCTTTTTCTTTTTTCTCACCATTTTCAACAATTAGCTTTTTGAAGTTGTCGTAAACTTCTTGTGGAACATGGAAGTCTTCCTCGAAAGTCCACTTATAAGCTTCTTTAGTAAGCTTTAGCTCATTTGCACCAAGTGGTGAGCCATGAACACCAGATGTGCCGGCACGGTTAGGTGAACCGTAACCGATCACTGTTCTTACTTCAATCATGGTTGGTCTGTCTAAATCATTTCTTGCTTCTTCAAGTGCTTTAGCGATTTCTTCGAAATTGTTGCCGTCTTCAACGCGAAGATATTGCCATCCGTAAGATTGGAAGCGGTCCTTCACACTTTCAGAGAAAGATTTATTCAAGTCTCCGTCCAAGGAAATATCATTTGAATCATATAATACTACTAAACGGCCTAACTTTAGGTGGCCGGCAAGTGATGCAGCCTCAGCAGATACGCCTTCCATTAAGTCGCCGTCTCCACAAACGCTGTATGTAAAATGATTCACAAGTTCATATTTGTCTTTGTTATAAACGCTAGCAACATGACGTTCTGCCATAGCCATTCCCACTGCCATTGCAATACCTTGACCAAGCGGACCAGTCGTTGCTTCTACTCCCTCAGTATGACCATATTCAGGATGTCCTGGAGTTTTGCTTCCCCATTGACGGAATTGCTTTAAATCATCCATGGATAAATTATAGCCGGATAAATGAAGCATGCTGTATAGCAATGCAGAGCCATGACCTGCGGACAATACGAAGCGGTCACGGTTGAACCAATGTGGATTTTTTGGGTTGTGGTTCATAAATCTTGTCCATAATGTATAAGTCATTGGAGCGGCACCCATCGGCATTCCAGGGTGTCCAGAGTTTGCTTTCTCGATAGCATCAATTGAAAGCGTACGAATCGTGGTGACAGATAAATCATCAATTGTGTTAAACATCTTTTTACAACCTTCCTTCTTCGGAAAATACAAACAACTTTAATATTATAGTGCTGTGGATTTTTATTCAACAAATTACTACTTATTTTGTAGCAAAATTCACTTTATTATTTATTTTGACACATGTAAGCGCAGTATATGTAAAAAGGAATACAAATAAATTGTATTCCCAGATGCATTAATGAAGATTATTTTTTTTTCTGATTTTTATTTTCTCAGGTGTAACGTCATTCCCAAGTGGATCAATTATTTTTGTATTTGTCAGGGTATCCAGCATTTGCGACCGAAAAGCAGCTAAATATTCACTTCTAAGTGATGACTGCTCTTTTGCTTCCTTTTCTGTTAAACCCGTCGCTTTCTTTTTCCTTGCCAATTCATTGATTCTGGCCATTTTTTCCTTGGATAGCATTCAAGTACATTCCTTTCCAAAAAACTGCTAACATTAAGACAAGATTGTACTAGAAAAGAATCCACCTGGCAAGGATGAAGGTTTATTCCTCCTGCTCTTCAATGAATTCCTGGTATCTTCTATGTACAGTGGCTTTCGAAATGTTATAACCAAAGCCTCTTAATGTTGCGGCAATTTCTGAAAAGGTCAGGCCATTTTTTCTCAACCTGACTATTTCTTGAACAGGGACTTCAATTTTATCCCGGCCCGAATGCTCTCCTAGATTCTTTAAATTTTTTTCTGGCTTGTAGCCTTGTTCAACAGCCCGCTTCATGCCGCGTTTTATTTTTACATTATGAAGCTTGCGCTGGTACTCTTCCACCATGCTGACGATTTTAAGCACCATTGAATCCGATTCGGAAAGCTGCAATTCACCACTATGCGAAATGCTGTATAGTTTAATTCCTTCTTTTAAAATGCAATGCAGGATGGCGATCTTGGCATTCCCTCGGCCGAGCCTTGTTTCATCCTGGATTAGGACAGCTTGGACTTGTTTATCTTTAATGCGCTCTAAAAGCTGCAGGATACCATCTCTGTCGAAATCATAGCCGCTCGCCTGCTCTTTAATAATTGAATCGATATGGAATTGATATCGATTGGCGAGCTGGACAAGCTCGTCTTCCTGGCGTCTCAATGATGTTTCCTGCGTTTCCTTATTCGTGCTTACGCGGCAATATATAATTGCGTTCATTTTTTAGGTCCTTCCTATTTCTCTAATGCACTTGCTAATTCCCTTTCTGGGGGAGCTTCATTACTAACCGGAATTAAAATTTCTTCACCTGGAAAAATTTCATCCCCTACATCCCGATTATGTTTTTTCACCCAGTTGACGAATTCCTTGTTCGATAATGAATGCTCGCCTGCATACTTTTGGGAAATTTCCCATAGTGTGTCTCCGTCTGTTACAGTCACTTTCAAATATTTATCCTGATTTTTCGGACTTTGCTGAAATGCTAATACAAATGCTAATGTGCAGCTTAATAATAGAAGAATAATAGCGTACGAGTATTGGTTCCATATTTTTTTCATTAAAAAACACCCCTGATTAGAATGTATGTTCGTTTTATTTGATTTGATTATAATCCGAACGTTTGTTTGTTGTCAAGCTTTATTCGAACTTATGTTTGTATAAATTATGCGAACATGTTATAATAAAAACAACATTAACCAGGCGAGGTGTAATTTATCATGGTAAAAGTATCAAAGCGGCAGCAGGATATCCTTGATTTCATAAAAGGAGAAGTGAAAACAAAGGGATATCCGCCATCTGTTCGGGAAATTGGCGAAGCAGTCGGACTGGCATCGAGTTCTACTGTACATGGGCATTTAGCCAGATTAGAAAGCAAGGGTTTAATTAGACGAGATCCAACAAAACCAAGGGCTATCGAAATCCTAGAAGCGGATGAAGCTGCTCATATCCCTCGAAACCATGTTGTAAATGTCCCAGTTGTCGGTAAAGTTACTGCCGGACTGCCGATTACGGCCATTGAAAATGTTGAGGAATACTTTCCTCTTCCTGAAAGACTTGCTCCTTCTAGCGAGAATGTCTTTATGCTTGAAATCATGGGAGAAAGTATGATTGAAGCAGGGATTCTTGACGGGGATTACGTTATTGTAAAGCAGCAGCCTTCTGCTAACAACGGGGATATCGTTGTTGCGATGACCGAAGAAGACGAGGCTACCTGTAAAAGATTCTTCAAGGAGAAAGACTACATCCGCCTGCAGCCGGAAAACTCTACGATGGATCCAATCATTTTAAACAATGTTACCATTTTGGGGAAAGTTATTGGGGTTTATCGGCAGATTCATTAGTTGATAGATTTCCCGGAGTCCAATCTGTATTTTGATTGGGCTTTTTTTATTTAATTGGATCGGGATTACCTTTTTAACTTTGAATGGATAGGCTCCTAACCCTCCCCAAAAAGTTAAGATTAAACCTTTTTTATCTTTCCGATTCTCGAACAAAAAAGTAGCAAAAACCCCCTAACGCCTAGCGTCAGGGGGTTTTCATCATATTAATACATGCTCATATATTGTTCGCGTTCCCAAGGGTGAACGACGGTACGGAACATATCCCATTCAATCTCTTTAGCTTCCACAAAGTGTTCGAAGATATGCTCGCCTAAGCCAGAAACGATAACTTCGTTTGATTTCAATAGCTCAAGTGCTGCTGCCAATGTTGCTGGAAGATCGATGATGCCCTCTTCGATTCTTTCTTCTTTCGTCATCACATAGATGTTCCGGTCAACTGGTGCTGGAGGAGTTAAATTGTTTTTGATTCCATCTAGACCTGCTTTTAAAATGACAGCGAGTGCTAGGTATGGGTTTGCTGCAGGGTCCACGCTGCGAACCTCAATCCGTGTGCTCAAGCCGCGGGAAGCAGGGATACGAACAAGCGGTGAACGGTTTTGTGCAGACCATGCCACATAACAAGGTGCCTCGTAACCTGGAACCAAACGCTTATAAGAGTTAACAGTTGGGTTGGTAACTGCTGTGAAATATGGTGCATGCTTTAGTACACCAGCGATAAATTGACGTGCAGTATCGCTCATTTGCAGGTCGCCTGTTGGCTCAAAGAATGCATTTTGACCATTATTGAATAAGGAAACGTTACAGTGCATTCCGGAACCGTTCACGCCGAATAATGGCTTTGGCATGAAGGTTGCATGCAAGCCGTGCTTGCGGGCAATTGTTTTTACAACTAGCTTGAAAGTCTGGATTTGGTCACATGCTGTAAGAGCATCTGCATATTTAAAGTCGATTTCGTGCTGGCCAGGTGCTACTTCGTGGTGGGATGCTTCGATTTCGAAGCCCATTTCTTCAAGCTCAAGCACGATATCACGGCGGCAGTTTTCACCAAGATCTGTTGGAGCTAAGTCAAAGTATCCGCCTTGGTCGTTCAATTCCAAAGTTGGCTCGCCTTTTTGGTCTAATTTAAATAAGAAGAATTCTGGCTCAGGCCCAAGGTTGAAGTCAGTGAAGCCAAGCTCTTCCATTTCCTTTAATACACGCTTTAAGTTATTGCGCGGGTCTCCGGCAAATGGTGTTCCGTTTGAATTGTAAATATCACAGATTAAGCGGGCCACTTTCCCTTTTTCAGCAGTCCAAGGGAATACTACCCAAGTGTTTAAATCTGGGTACAGGTACATATCAGATTCTTCAATACGTACGAACCCTTCGATAGAGGAGCCGTCAAACATCATTTTGTTATCAAGTGCCTTTTCTAACTGGCTGATTGGAATTTCCACGTTTTTGATGGTTCCAAGAATGTCAGTAAACTGAAGGCGGATAAATTTAACGTTTTCTTCTTTAGCCAAGCGTTGAATATCTTCTCTTGTGTACTTCGGCATTTGCAATTCCTCCAATTTTATTAAAAATTAATGAAAAAAGCGTGAAAGATCTCCTTGTCTCAATGACGAACGATTCAGTCTGTTTGAATGCATCAGTTCATTGCGAAGAAGTTTCCTCAGCTCATCATCGGTAACCTCGCGCTTTGCACTTTTCGCTTGCTGTTCAAGCAGCGACTCTTGCTGTTCTTTAACCAATAATAATTGCTTAATGCCAGCCATATTGATTCCCTGGTCAATTAAGTCTTTTATTTCCAACAGCCTGTCAATGTCATTTAGGCTGTAAAGTCGCCTGTTTCCCTCCGTACGTGCCGGAGATATCAATTGGTGTTCTTCATAGTAGCGAATTTGCCTGGCGGTAAGTTCGGTCAGTTGCATCACTGTACCGATGGGAAACAATGGCATTGATCGGCGAATTTCTTTTCCACTCACCAATTTTCTCCTCCCTTTTGCTAATTTATATTTGTATTATATTTGGTGTTAGGAAATATGTCAATGATATGTAAGATAATCTAACATGGTTTTTTAATAGTTTCTTAAAATCGTAATTTTTGGCTACAAATCCTGGCAAGAGGAGTGATGATTCATTGATAACGACCGAACCTCCTTGGATTTCTCTGGTAGAGGAGTTATGGAGCGGTCATAACGACTGAATTGGCATTTCCATCTTTGCTTCGGGCGTTATAAAGCCTCCATAACGACTGAATTAGTATTTCCCTCTTCGCTTCGGGCGTTATGAAGCCGCTCATAACGACTGAATTGGGATTTTTCTTTTTGATTCGGGTGTTATGAAGCGTTCATAACGACTGAACAGGTATTATCTTCTTTGTTTCGGGCGTTATGAGGCCTCCATAACGACTGAATTGGGATTTTTCTTTTTGATTCGGGTGTTATGAAGCATTCATAACGACTGAATCGGTAATATCTTCTTTGCTTCGGGTGTTATGAATCCTCCTAATTCGCCAATCTGCCCACATATAAGGCTTTATCCTATCCAACCGGTGATTTTTCAAGAATTCGGGGCTCATATAAGTCCTATATGCTACTCAACCAGCCATCCTTTTAAGCGTTCGGGCTCATATAAGTCCTATATGCTTCCCAACCAGCCATCCTTTTAAGCGTTCGGGCTCATATAAGACCCATATGCTACCCAACCAACCTATCTTTCAAGCGTTCGGGCTCATATAAGTCCTATATGCCTCCCAACCAGCCATCCTTTCAAACGTTCGGGCTCATATAAGCCCCATATACTACCGTTCCAACCATTCTTTCAAAAGTTAGGGCTCATATAAGTCCTATATGCTTCCCAACCAACCTTTCTTTCAAGCGTTCGGGCTCATATAAGTCCTATATGCTACCGAACCAACCACTCCTTCAAGCGTTCGGGCTCATATAAGTCCTATACAATTTTCCCCTATTCCAAATCCAGTAACCCTTTTTCAACCAAATGATCCAATGCCAAACATACAGCCATTTTCACGTGGGCATAGGTTAAGCCGCCTTGCACATAAGCGACATATGGCGGGCGGATCGGGCCATCTGCTGTCAGTTCAATGCTTGCACCTTGAATAAATGTACCAGCAGCCATTATGACATCATCCTCATAACCAGGCATGTAGCTTGGATGCGGTGTGACATAAGAATTCACCGGTGAGGCGAACTGGATAGCCTGGCAGAAGGCGACCATTTTATCCCGGTCATCAAACTGAACGGATTGAATCAGGTCTGTCCGCCGCGCATCCCATCGCGGAGAAGAATTCATCCCCAGCCGCTCCAGCATGGCAGCGGTAAAAACAGCACCCTTCAGAGCCTGCCCGACCACATGAGGCGCTAAGAAAAAGCCCTGATACATTTCCTGCAAACTGTAAAGAGAAGCCCCCGCTTCGGCACCAATTCCCGGAGAGGTCATCCGATAAGAACAGGCTTCCACCCACTGTTTTTTCCCAACGATATAGCCGCCAGTTTTAGCAAGGCCGCCGCCTGGATTTTTAATCAATGACCCCGCCATTAAATCTGCTCCGACATGGCAAGGCTCCACATCTTCAACAAATTCTCCGTAGCAGTTATCAACAAACACGACAACATCCTGCTTGATTTCCTTTACGAAACTGATCATTTCACCAATCTCCGCAACCGTAAACGATGGTCGGACTGCATACCCCTTTGAGCGCTGGATGCCAATCATTTTCGTAGTTGGTTTAATTTTTCGAGCGATTCCTTCCCAATCAATCCCGCCTTCATCGGTCAATGCAACGCTGTCATAGGAAATTCCAAATTCCTTTAAGGAACCTACTCCATTCCCGCGGATTCCGACGATTTCCTCAAGGGTATCATACGGTTTTCCGGTAATGTACAATAGCTCATCGCCGGGGCGAAGCACACCAAATAACGCAATTGAAATGGCGTGAGTCCCAGAAATAATCTGCGGACGAACTAAACCCGCTTCTCCACCGAAAACATCCGCATACACTAATTCCAACGTATCGCGGCCGATATCGTCGTAACCATAACCAGTAGAAGGAATAAAGTGAGAATCACTTACCCGGTGCTTTTGAAAGCTTTGTAAAACTCGGAACTGATTGGATTCAATGCGCTCCTCTATAGCCTTATGTACTTCAGTAATTTGTTTTTCGACTTCCTTTACAATCAGCTGAAGCTTTTCCCCATTTTTCAAGTGTTGAAACATGCTGTTAACTCCCTTTAATCATTGAATTTCTGTAATTGGCCTGTTATTTGATGATCCTTTAGGGAATACCCTTTGCAGCGGTAGTCTTGAGTTTCTTCATCAAAGGTAAGTTCCCTGAGAATCGTATCATTTTTTAATTGCGACAAGAGCTTTCCTTCTGTAGAAGGTACCATTACTTCATATGGTTCCATCATGCCCACGACAAGCTGCTCGATTTTCACCTTTAACGCATGACGGTCTTCTTCATTAAAAGCGCTAATGAACACTGTCGGCGTGTCAGCGGTCGGTACGAAATCGGGATGCTGAAGATCCCGTTTATTATAAACGGTTAATTGCGGGATATCTTTGACATCTAAGTCTTCAAGAAGTTTATTAACCGTTTTTTCATGCTGAAAATAATCCGGATTCGACATATCGACAACATGAAGCAATAGGTCCGCTTCCTTTACCTCTTCAAGAGTTGAGCGGAAGGCGGCGATCAGCGCGGTCGGCAAGTCCTGAATGAAGCCAACGGTGTCAGTAATTAAAGACAAGAAGCCGCTTGGCAAAATCAGCTTTCGTGTCATCGGGTCGAGCGTGGCGAACAACTGGTTTTCTTCATATGAATCTGCCTCGGAAAGCCGGTTAAAAAGCGTCGATTTCCCGGCATTCGTGTAACCGACAATGGCAACCTGAAAGGCTTTATTTTTCTTCCTGCGTTCGCGGTAACGCTCGCGATGCTGCACGACCACCGAAAGCTGGCCTTTGATATCATCTATACGGCGGCGGATGTGACGGCGGTCTGACTCCAGTTTCGTTTCCCCTGGACCTCTTGTTCCGATTCCCCCGCCAAGACGTGACAATGCCGTACCCTGTCCAGCCAAACGCGGCAGAATATATTGTAACTGGGCAAGCTCTACCTGAAGCTTACCTTCTTTAGAACGGGCTCTTTGTGCAAAAATATCTAAAATCAGCTGGGTCCGGTCAATGATACGCGCCTCAATTGCGGAAGCTAAATTCCGTTTCTGACTTGGAGAAAGCTCATCATTAAAAATGACCAAGTCAACCTCCAATTCGGCCACAAGCGCTGATAATTCTTCCACTTTTCCTTTACCTATGTACGTTGCTGGATGGAGACGGTCTCTCTTTTGGACAAGCGAAGCCAATACTTCTCCTTGCGCCGTTTCCGTTAAGGATCCTAACTCATCCATTGAATATTGAAACCTTAGGTCGTCATCATCGATTTGGCAGCCGACCAGAATGGCTTTTTCCTTTGTTTCTCTTTGTTCCAAACGGCATCCTTCCTTTCCGTTAAAGCTCTAATTTCCATCTTAACAAAAAACACTCCGATACTCTAATTTTCCCAATACTTTTTTATTGTAATTTTGGAGTATCGTGATAAAATTTTTATTGTTTATAAAAAGAAATATACATCGGAGAGAAGCGGAACGAAATGACATGGGAAGTATTAAGCATGATTGGCACTATCGCTTTTGCGGTCAGCGGCGCGATTGTGGCCATGGAAGAAAAATATGATATTTTAGGAGTATATATTTTGGGGATTGTCACCGCTTTTGGCGGCGGGGCGATTCGCAATCTTTTAATAGGTGTACCGGTTTCAGCTATTTGGGAACAGGGGTTATTTTTTCAGGTTGCTATATTATCGATCACGGCCGTATTCTTATTTCCAACTAATCTTTTAAAACACTGGCAAAAGTGGGGGAATTTCACCGATGCCATCGGGCTGTCGGCATTTGCTATCCAAGGTGCCATTTACGCAGCAAATATGAATCATCCGCTAAGCGCGGTGATCGTTGCAGCCGTATTAACAGGAAGCGGCGGCGGTATTATCCGAGATTTATTGGCAAGAAGAAAGCCGATTGTGCTGCGTTCTGAGATCTATGCAGTCTGGGCGATTCTTGCCGGGCTCCTCATCGGGCTTAAAATAGCCACACAATCTTGGGAATTGTATACATTGTTCATTATCGTGACAGCGCTGCGTGTCCTTTCCTACACATACGACTGGAAGCTGCCGACACACGGCTTGCAGCGTATGAACTAAGAAAAGCGGAAGCGCCTTGACCAGGCGCTCCTCCTAAAAGCTATCGCTTTTAGTCGTGCGTAGCTTATGCTCTCGAAGCATTACTTTTGCAGCTAGACAATAAAAAAATCGACGGGGATAGCCCTCGTCGATTTTTTCATTTAACCATCCTCATCAAACACCAAGTCATTACTGCGAATCGTCATCAACTCGTGCCGGTCATAACTGTTTTGCAATAACAGCCTCATCGCCTGGGCCCGAATCGATTTTTCAATGATGTTGCGGACGTATCTCCCGTTGGAAAAATGATTGGGGCTTAAGACAGACTTCACCCATATTAAATGATCCTTTATTTTCTTTTCTGCCTCATGGCTTAACGAATATTCCCTTTCCACCAGCATTTTCGCCCCGATTTGCATTAATTGTCCAATATTGTAATCCGGGAAATCGATCACTAATGGAAAACGGGAATGGAGCCCTGGATTTAACGATAGAAAATAATCCATTTCTCTTGAGTAGCCGGCTAAAATGAGGACAAACTCATGCTGTTTATCCTCCATATGCTTCACGAGAGTATCAATCGCTTCTTTGCCAAAATCCTTTTCGCCGCCGCGTCCTAAGGAATAAGCTTCATCAATAAACAATATCCCGCCATGAGCTTTCTTTACCAAGTCCCTCGTCTTTTGTGCTGTATGGCCGATATACTCCCCAACGAGGTCAGCCCGCTCCGCTTCGATTAAATGTCCCTTCGTTAGCACGTTCATTTTTTGAAAAAGCTTGCCAATCAGCCGTGCGACTGTGGTTTTCCCCGTTCCCGGATTACCTTTAAACATCATATGAAGAGCTTGCTTTTTTGCTTTGAGACCCATTTCTTCGCGCTTTTTATTGACATAAATCCATGCATAAATTTCCTTTATCGTTCGTTTCATTTCTTCCATGCCAACCAAAGCACCAAGTTCCTCTTCGATTTCCTTTAAGGCGGAATGCTCAGGGGGAATAACCTTTGGAGCAACTTGAAAATCAGTTAACGTCTTCGTTACTGTTTTTCTTTTTTGGGAGTTGAGAGAAACGCTTATTTGGCCATTGCTTTTCATACGAATCGGTTGATCCAAAGCCTTCACCTCTCCTAAACGCAACCAGGATACGTAAATTAGCTTGCAGGAATGTATGCCTTTCTTGTTTGTGGTGAGTTATTTCAAGAAAATCATAATCCTTCATTCTATTTGTATTCACCGTTCGGGAAATTCATTAAAAAAGTTTTCTTTTGAAAAAAATAAAAAAAAGAGCCCAAATTGTATGGGCCCACGGGTGAAGATTTATTGATTTTCCAAGTCCAACTGCACATTTCTTTGCGGTGCAAAGGTTGAAATGGCATGCTTATAAACCAATTGCTGTTTCCCCTCTGATTCAAACAAAACCGTAAAATTATCAAAGCCTTTGATACAGCCTCTTAACTGGAAGCCATTCAAAAGGAATACCGTCACATTGGTATTGTCTTTCCGGCATTGGTTTAAAAATTGGTCCTGAATATTGATTGTTGTTTTCATTTTGTATATCCTCCTCTTTTATCTCTACTAATATGTATTCGATTTTACTTGAAGCTTTCCTTCAACATATTGTGAAATTTCCATGAATTTTTTTGCGAAGCTGTTCACATTTGTTACATCAAACCATTCAACCTCCATCTTGTTGCGGAACCATGTCAGCTGCCGTTTGGCATAACGCCGCGAGTTTTGCTTTAGGTTCTCGACAGCTTGCTCTAATGATATTTTACCATCAAGATAGTCATAAATCTCTTTGTAGCCTATTGCCTGAATGGATTGGCAGTCGCGCAAACCCTGTTCGTACAGTCCCTTTACCTCGTCCAATAGCCCTTCCTGCATCATTAAATCGACGCGGGCATTAATTCGCTCATAAAGTTTATCACGGTCCATCGTTAATCCGACTAGGGCGGTTTGGTATAGCAGGTCCGGCGCTTGAGATTTTTGAAATTCCTGTCTGGTTTTTCCTGTAAGATGGAAGATTTCTAGAGCACGAATCACCCTTCTGAGATTATTAGGATGAATCTCAGCGGCACTTTCCGGGTCAACCTCGGAGAGTTCCTTGTAGAGAGCCTCATTCCCTTCTCTATTCGCCCGTTCCTCGAGCTGCCTGCGGAATTCGTCATCTCCAGAAGCATCGGAAAATTGATAATCATAGATGACAGATTGAACATAAAGCCCTGTCCCGCCAACAATGATGGGCAATTTCCCTTTTTCGGCAATCTCCTTTATTTTAGCACGAACAAGGGTTTGAAATTCAGCAACGGAAAAATTTTCATCCGGCTCCTTTATATCAATTAAATGATGCGGAATCCCTTCCATTTCATCTTTCCTGATTTTCGCCGTTCCAATATCCATGCCGCGGTAAATTTGCATCGAATCCCCGCTGATGATTTCGCCATTGAAAGATTTAGCCATTTCAATGCTCAGCTTTGTTTTTCCCACAGCGGTTGGTCCGATGATCACTAATAATTTCTGATTTAATTCCAATCTTTTCACACTGCCTTATCCCTTTTTAGCTAATAAGAAAGTATAAACTTTCTTAACGCATAAATTCAACTACGCCTCTGTCTTCGTCCTCACGGACTCGCCAATCGACGAGTTTTCATTTACAGTCGACGCCTGTTAGGAGCGTTTCTCCTTTATCGTAACACAATTTTTAAAAGCAGTTGAACATCAAATAAGTATATACAATAATATTCTTTTCTATGCACTTTTTGAAGAGGAATTTATATTTCAAATGTATGAATTACATTTCGTCTATTTACAAAAAGATAACGGTTATTTTACAAAGCGCTTTCCACCCCCAGATTCATGGTAGGCTAATACGTAGGATATTTTGTAAAAATTAATCGTATTTTGTCATTGGATGAAGAAAAATTAGAAATTAGGTGAATAGAATGTTATCTACTTTTGATATTGGAATTGATTTAGGTACTGCAAATACATTGGTTTATAGCAAAAATAAGGGGATTGCCGTAAACGAGCCATCCGTTGTGGCAATAGATACCGTTTCGAAAAATATCGTCGCTGTCGGTACCGAAGCGAAAGAAATGATTGGGAAAACACCTGAGAAAATCGTGGCAGTCCGCCCGTTAAAAGATGGTGTCATTGCTGACTTTGATGTCACAACAGAAATGCTTAAACAAATCATGAAAATGGCGTCTAAAAAGATTGGCTTTGCAATGCGAAAGCCAAATGTCGTGGTCTGCATTCCGTCCGGTTCGACAAGTGTTGAGAGAAGGGCAATTCAGGATGCCGTAAGGAACGCCGGAGCCAAGAAGATTACCTTAATTGAAGAGCCGGTCGCTGCTGCAATTGGAGCAGGCATGCCAATCGACGAGCCGGTTGCCAATGTGGTCGTGGATATCGGCGGCGGCAACACAGAGGTTGCGATTATTTCCTTCGGAGGCGTGGTTGCTTTCCATTCCATTAAAATCGGCGGCGACCGTCTTGATGATGATATTATTCAGCATGTTCGTAAGGAATACAATGTGCTAATCGGTGAAAGAACGGCAGAAAATGTGAAAATGGAAATCGGTTTTGCGTTAATCGACCATGAAGAAAAGTTCATGGATGTTCGCGGCCGCGACTTGCTGACTGGTCTACCAAAAACTATTAAACTTTCATCCTACGAAATTCGTAGTGCGATGAAGGAATCACTACTGCATATTTTAGAGGTCATCCGTGCCACACTTGAAGACAGCCCGGCCGAGTTGAGCGGAGATATCGTCGACCGTGGTGTAATTATCACAGGCGGCGGTGCGCTAATGAACGGGATGGAGGCATGGCTGAGCAGTGAAATCTTTGTACCCGTCCAGCTGGCACCTAGTCCGCTTGAGTCAGTCGCCATCGGCACCGGGAAGGCGTTGCAATATATGAGTAAGATTCAGGTTGCGGTGAAATAGAGGTATTTTTGGATTGAAAAACGGGATCGCTGATATATTTGATACCTCAAACTAGAAGTTAGTTTTAAAATGGCAATTTTAGTTTTTTAACAAAAAAGTCGCATTCTCTCCTATATTCGAAGGAGAATGCGGCTTTTTTTATTTAAATATCACTCTGTTTTTTTCGTAAACTATTAAAATATAGAAAAATCGGCAGCGGAATAATGATGAATCCTAGGCTTTTGATAATTTGGTTCTTGGCTTGCTCTCGTGTTCGGTTCTTTTGATCTTCGACGGCCTGTTCGTAGTTCGCACGAAGTTCTTTCTCAGTCAATTTCTCTCCATTTTCATTCGAAATCTTACCGCTTTCTTTCATCATTTTAAAATCTTCATAGCTTTGATAATAGCCCGGCGGACTAATCAAATCAGCGGCTGCCATAAAAATCGAGATCCCGCCTCCGATGACCATCATCAGGGTTGCAAATAACACCAAATACGTATAAAGATGGCGTATCACAGCCTCTCCCCCCTTGTCTTTGTATTTCACTACAGAAACAACAATAAAAATAAGCAAAACTGCAGGTAAAAATATACTTAATAGACTAAAGGCAATCAAGGCAATACCCCCATTTTTTCAAATGGTCAATCCTTACAATATTATTATTTCACCAATGTTAAATCATTCCAATACGTTTTAAGGTTATTTTGTTGCAATTTTCGCAATCTTTTTGGATTAATATCTCATTGGTAAATGGTTATTTTTACCTATTTTCATATAAGAGACATTTTTCGGGTAAAATAACGGCTCTATTTTTACCCTTCACCCATCTGATTCTGACTCCCGGGCAAAATAAAGCG
>NZ_JAGYPE020000018.1 GCF_018343545.2 Neobacillus citreus
CCGACACTTGCCCACGGGCAAAATAACGGCTCTATTTTTACCCTTCACCCCATCGATACAGGCTCTCAGGCAAAATAGCCATCCCCCCTCTTTATTACAAACAAAAAAGGCCCAATTCACTCCCGAATTGGACCTTAGTTTTCTTTTGGCGACTGTTCTTATAAATACATATAATGTAAAAATCCAAAAAGTTGGTGATAGCATGACCCATATCATAACCGGACCAAACTGGGCAATTTACTCAGGTGTCCATGCACCTATGGTTGGTCCTTGGAACCAACCCATCCACCAGAATCATAATTACATCCACGTTGGACATCACTACTATCATTTGATCCCAACGCTCTACGGATATCCACCGGCATTTCCGTATCTAGGGCCATATGTCCCGTTTCGCAACTAAGCTAATTAAGTCTACATCACACGTTTAAACATTTTCTCCATCTCGTACACAGAGTAATGTACAATAATCGGCCTGCCATGCGGGCAGGTGAACGGATCGGACGCCTTTCGCAGATCGTCGAGAAGTGCTTGGATCTCATCACCCCGCAAATGGCGGTTCGCCTTGATGGAGGCTTTACAGCTCATCATGATTGCCGCTTCCTCGCGGAGTTTTTTAATATCCACTTTTTTCATTAATAGCAGCTGTTCAACCATTTCCTCAATGATTTCCTTCTCCTGCCCCTTTGGCAGCCATTGAGGGTGGGAGCGGACAATGAAACTATTGATACCGAACTCTTCAAGGAAAACACCGACCTTTTCAAGCTCATCCTTATGCTCGGTAATTTTAATATAATCATCAGTTGAATATTCAAAAGTCAACGGGACCAGCATCTCCTGCAGCTCCGGAGCAACCCGACCGACTTTTTCTCGGAAATACTCATACTTAAGCCGTTCTTGCGCAGCATGCTGATCGATGATATATAAGCCATTTTCATTTTGTGCAAAAATATACGTTCCGTGCATTTGCCCGATCGGATACATCCGTGGGACCCTGCTCTCTGTCTCTACAGCTGGCTCCACTTCAGGGTAATCCTCGGGCTCGTGTTGAGGAATTTCCTCATCTTCAAATGAATCATATTCCCTTTCACTAGTCGGTTTAACTTTTTCCATTTCCCTAAAGTAAGGAATTCCAACTTCAGGTTGCGGGACGAATTCCTCTTTCCTATTCGAAAAGTCAGTTTCCCGCACGGGTTCTTCTTTCATTTTTGTAAAAAATGGCTCAGCAACAGCAGTCGGCCGCTCCCCGCCAAAGCCAGAGGAAGAACGTGCAGGAGAAGTCCCCTCATCGAGCGCTAAAGCCGTCTGCTCCGTTTTAGGTTCCTCTCTTTTCGTATAGGCTGTTGGAATCAGTATCTTCGACTTAAACGCATTTTTTATAATAGAAGTGACCAGTTCGTTCATTTCCGCTTCTTTACTAAAGCGGACCTCCATTTTCGATGGGTGAACGTTTACATCGACGAGCAGCGGATCCATCTCAATATTGAGAAGCACGATTGGATACCGGCCAATCGGCAACAGCGTATGATACCCTTCGGTAATCGCCTTAGCCAGCGAATAATTTTTAATAAAACGGCCGTTAATCATTGTCGAGATATAGTTCCTTGAAGCCCTGGTCACCTCAGGCATGGATGCAAATCCACTCACTTTATAATCCAGCGATTTTCCCGAAATCGGCACCAGCTGTTTGGCGATGCTCATGCCGTAAATGGAGGCAAGAACCTGGCGGACATCGCCGTTTCCGTTCGTTTGCAGCAGCTTCCGCTCATTGTGAATCAATCGGAACGCCACCTCGGGATGAGAAAGGGCCAAGCGGTTGACGACATCGGTGATATTCCCTAGCTCTGTGTGAATCGTCTTCATGTATTTCAAGCGCGCAGGCGTGTTGAAAAACAAATCGGTGATGGTAATATCCATTCCCCGTCTGCTTGATGCTTTTTCAAAAATTTCAACCTTGCCGCCCTCAATCACTACGCGATTCCCGGCACCTTCACCGGTTGAGGTTTTCAGCTCAAGTCTCGAAACAGAGGCGATACTCGGCAGGGCCTCACCACGGAAACCTAGTGTCCGTATCCGAAACAGGTCATTTTCATTTTTTATTTTTGACGTGGCATGACGCTGAAAAGCCAGCAAAACGTCATCCTCTTCGATTCCATTACCATTATCGGTGATGCGGATTTTCGCTAGTCCCGCTTCTTCGACCTCAATTTCAACCACCGTACTGCCGGCATCAATGGCGTTTTCAACCAATTCTTTGACAACAGAGGCGGGGCGTTCGACTACTTCACCCGCCGCTATTTTATTAGACAGGGCATCATCTAGCTGGATAATCTTCCCCATGCATTCCGCCTCCTAAAAAAACTACTTTAATTTCTTCTGCAGTTCGAACAACACGTTAATCGCCTGGAGAGGTGTCACATCCAATAAATCCAGTTCCTTAATTTTATCAAGAACCTTCTTTTCTTTGGTAGAAAGCTCTGGTTTCTTCGTTTCCTTCGGTTCATCAAAGAACGAGAGCTGGGTGAGATGGTCTGGAACAACTTGGTCAGCCGCCGCTGTCATTGATTCCTGAACTGCAGCCGGAGCAGCCTCGGCCACTCGTTGTTCCTTCACTTCCCCAGGACCTCCCGGTTGCTGTTCAAAAGCAGTCAAAATCTCTTTTGCCCTTGCAATTAATTCAGCCGGAAGTTCGGCCAGCTGAGCCACATGAATTCCATAGCTCTTATCCGCTGGACCTTCCTTAATTTTGTGTAAAAAGACAACCTTGCCATGATGCTCAATCGCGCTGACATGGATATTTTTCAGTTTGGAAAGCTCTGCTTCCAATACCGTCAATTCGTGATAGTGCGTCGAAAATAGAGTTTTCGCCCCGATACGAGTATGAATATACTCGATGATCGCCTGCGCTAATGCCATCCCGTCATATGTGGACGTCCCGCGGCCGATTTCATCAAACAAAATCAAGCTGTTCTGCGTCGCATTTGCGATGGCATTCTTCGCTTCAAGCATCTCCACCATAAAGGTACTTTGTCCGGAAATCAAATCATCCGCTGCCCCGATGCGGGTAAAGACTTGGTCAAAAATCGGCAGCACTGCTTCTGAAGCCGGTACATAACAGCCGATTTGCGCTAAGATAGCTGTCAACGCAATCTGGCGCATGTACGTACTTTTACCGGACATATTTGGACCGGTAATCAGCAGCACTTCACGGTCGCCGTCCATCAAACAGTCGTTCGGCACATATTCCTGTGTATTTAACACCTTTTCAACCACAGGGTGACGGCCGTCCTTCACGACAACCCGGCGTTCTGATGAAAACTGCGGCTTCACATAGCGGCGATCTTCGCTCACCTGGGCAAAGCATTGCAGCACATCCAGCCCACTCACGGTTTTCGCCAAAGCTTGCAGGCGCGGAATGTATTCCTTCACCGTTTCGCGGATTTCCGTAAACAACTCGTATTCAAGCTCGCCAATTTTTTCTTCCGCTTGCAAAATTAACGCTTCTTTTTCCTTTAATTCAGGTGTAATAAAGCGTTCCGCATTTGTTAAGGTCTGCTTCCGCTCATATCGGCCTTCCTCAAGGAGATGAAGGTTCGCTCTTGTTACTTCTATATAATAGCCAAACACACGGTTGTAACCGACCTTTAAGGATTTGATACCAGTTTTCTCGCGCTCTTCCCGCTCCAGCTGGGCAATCCACGTTTTGCCGTTGCGGCTGGCATCACGATACTGGTCAAGCTGGTCATTATAGCCGTCCTGGATGATATTTCCTTCTTTTAACGAAAGCGGCGGATTCTCGACAATCGCCTGCTCCAATAAATCGGTGACTTCTTCACACGGATCCAATTTTTCAGCGATTTCGTTCACTCTGGAATCCTGCATGTTGAGAAGAATTTCTTTTAAAAATGGTACCTGCAGGAGCGAATACTTTAATTGCACCAAATCACGGGCGTTTACATTACCAAAGGCAACACGGCCCGCCAATCGTTCCAAATCATAAACTTCCTTTAATTTTTCACGAAGCTCCTGACGCTCAAAATAATGGTTCATGAGAACTTCCACCAATGTATGGCGATGCTCTATTTGTTCACGGTTAATCAAGGGCCGGTCAATCCAATGCTTTAATGTCCTGCCGCCCATCGCTGTCATCGTTTCATCCAACAGCCATAATAAGGAGCCTTTCTTCCCTTTCGAGCGAATCGTCTCAGTTAATTCCAAGTTGCGCTTCGAATAGTAATCAATTTTCATAAATTGATGGATTTGATAGGTTGTGACGGGCTGAAGATGGTCAAGGCTTCTCTTTTGCGAGCGGTATAGATAGTGAAACAGCCTTGCTGCCGTCTGCTTCAGTTTATCCTGGTTCAAATCCTCGAGCAGATTGGCAAAATTCATCTCTATTGAACTATTATCCTCAAAAGAAATGGCCAGTACATCGCGTTCGCGCATCTTCTTCTGAAGTTCGCCGTCAAAATTACTTGCAACGACGACTTCCTTCGCACCTAAAACAGCGAGCTCGTTCAGGACCTCGTCAAAATTGGTCAGTAGGGTTACTCTGCTTTCACCTGTGGAAATATCGTTATATGCTAGTCCGAATGTGGTATCGTCGAAAGCGGTAACCGAGGCAATATAGTTATTCTCTTTATCAGTTAACCCTTTGCCGTCCATCACCGTACCAGGGGTGATTAACTGAACCACTTCCCGACGCACGACTCCTTTTGCCTGCTTCGGATCCTCTGTTTGCTCACAAATCGCTACCTTGTAGCCCTTGGCAACTAATTGTTCAATATAATTGGCCGCTGAATGGTAAGGAACGCCGCACATCGGAATCCGTTCCTCTGTACCGCCTTCGCGGCTGGTTAAGGTTATCTCTAATTCCTGGGATGCGTTAATGGCATCCTCGAAAAACATTTCATAAAAGTCGCCTAAACGAAAAAATAAAAAGGCATCCTTGTAATCTGCCTTAACTGCTAAATATTGCTGTATCATCGGCGTGTATGCTGTCATAATTTCCTCCACCGTTTAAAAACTTTCGATTATCTTCGACAAACAATTATACCATAAATGGGGGGATATTTTGTTGGTAGAAAAAACTATCTCTATTGCTGTTAAAAAATTCTTCAGGTTATCGATGGTATATACTTCTAAAAGGTAAAATCTAATCAACCAGAGTCAGGATTGCAGTGACAGTTTGGGCATTATGAGCCTTCATAACGACTGGGGACTTGTTTCCTTGTGCTGTTCGGGCGTTATGAGCCCTTCATAACGACCGGCGACTTGTTTCCTTGTGCTGTTCGGGCGTTAAAAATCGATCATTTATATAACAGACTTCTTCCTAGATATTAGAAGAAACAATAATAAAGAAACCTGAGCTAAATAAAAGCCCAGGTTTCTTTGTTTTTTTATTTTGTACCTTCATTCGTACTATAGAAGAACTTCGCGGTAATGGAACCATCACCATTCTCTTTGATATCGGTTACATGGATACCAGAATCGGCTGGTGTCGCGCTATTGCCCTTCCAGAAATAGTATGAACCTGTGTGAACATTGGACGTAGTTGGCGTAATCTTGGAACCTGTCTTAAAGAAGTCCCCTGCATCACCACGGTTTTTATTTTTCTCTAAGTCATATTTTCCGTCCGCCTGCACGACAGATAATCCGTAGTGAGTAACAACTGTGCCGTCACCGGCTTTCGCTGACTGGTTGTATTGGAAGCGTTTGTTCATCCAGTTTTCCACGTTATTCGGACGGAAACCGGCGGTCTGATAGAGGCTGATGATATTTTCATCAACATGCCATGCTACTAAACCGTGCGAATCAGCACCTTGGCGAATTAGCCCTTTGTTAAAGCCGTCCTGCTGGACATTTTCAAACAAGAAATACTCTGTTCCATTGGAGCCTGGCACTTCCATTTTAACGATGCCATTATTCGCAGCAGATCTACTAATTGCCGGCAAGGTAATTGTTTGTACACCATCCCCAGGTTTAACCTCAATCGGCTCAGCCCATCCTAAGAAAATTTTTGAAAAAGGATCAAAATGGGTCGGTGAGTTACCGGAATACGCGCCGCTGTCCGGATATCGCATCCAAGAGCCACCTGCCATCATGGAATAGTTTCCTACTCCTTCAGATGAGTATGCCGTATCATAGAAATCCGGCAATCCTAAAGCGTGGCCGAATTCATGGGCATAAACCCCGGCAGTAGCAGGATATGGACCCGTTTTCGATGCTTCATCATATCCGCCTGTAGCTTCGTTAAATCCAGCTACGTTCCCGCCGATGGCTGGCTGAATGTTGTAGTTATTGACGATAACTCCGTCGTAGGTCATGTCTTCCGCAATCGTTTTATTAATCCAAGCCCCTTGGCTCATTCCAGCATATACATCAGCCGGTTTACCAGTTTCATAGTATTTGCCATAGTACAACGCACTTAATAGATTCCACTTATGAGACCAGAACTGAGCAGGGTCTGCACTCCACTCCGCACCGGTTCCTTCATGGATGACGAACACATTCGGAACTTCCCCTTTTACAGCGTACTTTGAAAAATCAATTTGGTCATCGGCAGCCTTTAATAAGTCGCGGATGAACTCACCTGTATGGGCATCGCCGTTCACATTACCTAAAACATATTTCCCATTTTCAGCGAACTTACCTTCCTGGTCTAAATAGTAGGAGGCTCCGTGGGGCAACTCTACCCAAACTAATTGTTTACCATCGTGAACAAGATTAATTACACCATTACTAGATTCGGTATAAGCATTTTGCATTGTACGGTCCGTTGGTGCTGGTACGCCTTTATATTCTGCATATTGAGAGAAATATGGTAATTCATACGGATTATACTCTGTTCCAAAAATCAAATCCTCATAGTAATGCGCTGGCACCTGTCCTTTCAGGTCCCCAATCGGCTCGTCACCATCTTTATATTTAGCCAAAATAACAAGTACAGGCACATCACCTTTTGCATCACGGTAAGCAACATGATTGTCTCCGGCCTGCTGGAATTTTGCCCCTTGATTTGCCAGTTTTTCTGCAGGGTCAACCTTTGAAAGATCTTTTCCCAGCTTCTTAGCTTTTTCAGCTAGTTCCGGAGCCGCACCTACATAATGGGCCAAACTTAAACCATATGTACTAGAAGCCTGTTTTGCTTCTCCGCCCGGCTGGAATCCCGCCAATGCAATACTTCCTGCCAACGCCAATGTTAGACCGGTTTTCGATAATACTTTTAACAAGAGCATCCCTCCTAATAAAATCGTACTATTCAAACATATCAAATTTTTCCAGTAGTCAAAAGGTACTTAATTCCCGCAACTTTGGTAACGTTTTCAATTTTTATAAGATGTAAGACCTACGATACAAATTCGGAAACACTATTGTAAAATTTTGTAATAATTTGCAAACCGATAGGTCCTTACAAGCAGAATATAAAACGGTCATAATATACTTAGAAGTATTTAAAATCGAATGGGAAAAGGAGATGGTATCAATGGATTGGTTTGGGGGCAGCTATAAAGACTTTGATTTCGAAATGTTCTCAATCAGTCATTGGATGATCATTGCCATCTTACTAGCAGGATCCACTGCAATTTTTGTAAATCGGAGAAAATTTTTCGACAACAACAAATGGAGAAAGGTAGAGATTGGAGCAGCGGTCTCGTTAATTTTAATAGAACTGACCTATCATTTCTGGATGTATATAAACGGAGACTGGGACGTTAGTCACGCTATTCCATTAGAACTCTGCAGCATCAGCTTAATTTTGACTGTACTTTTGTTACTAACTAGGAAGAAAATCATATATGAAATTTTGTTGTTCACAGCCCTATTAGGCGCGTCACAGGCCATTTTTACCCCAGCCTTAAACTTTGACTTTCCACATTTTCGTTTCTTTCATTTCTTTTACACACATTTGATGGACATCTGGGTAGTGTTCTATTTCACTTGGGTTAAGGGCTACCGCCCAACTATTTGGTCTGTCGTAAAGCTTTTTGTTTTCTTAAATGTGCTGATGCCAATCATCATGTGGATCAATAAACTTGTGGGCGGAAATTATATGTATTTAAGCCACAAACCGAAAACAGCAAGTTTATTAGACGTCTTGGGGCCATATCCATACTATATTTTATCGCTTGAAGGGCTGTTAATCTCGCTAAGTCTTATCGTCTGGTTAATTTTCCGGGAAAAAGGTAACGGAAACACCAAAAAAATAAAAGAACTGCCAATTCGCTAAACTTCATTATTGACCTTTTTCGATGTTCGAATTATAATAATAAACGTTCCTTAATTTTTATTTGTCCCGATAGCTCAGCAGGATAGAGCAACAGTTTCCTAAACTGTAGGTCGGAGGTTCGAATCCTCTTCGGGACGTACATACAAACACCCTTGCCGATGCAAGGGTGTTTTTGATTTGCTCTCTTAGTTTTTCTAAAACACTCGGTTAGTTTGTTCAATATATAAGTAATGAAATTCCTTTCAGAACATAAAAATAAATTATTAGACATGCTTCGGTTGCCGAATTAGGTCAGGAGGATTATTATGATTGAGGTATTTCATAAACTTATCAATATTGAAATCATTATCTGGTTATTCCCTATCATGTTTATGTTCCATGCCTTGGAAGAGATCATAACTATTGAGAGTTTTATAACAAAGTACAAAAAACAGATTCCGGATAGTTTCTTCGCCAAGCTTATACTAACCATTAAAAAAAGGTTGGGTGAGAAATCTGCCAAACTTCCTTGTATTTCTGACTATATTTAATCTGTTTTTTCTCCAGGCATTTTCCCATGTTGGTCAAACAATCATTTTTCGTGATTATACGCCTGGTGTTATAACAGCTTTATTCATCGTAATTCCCTATTCTTTTCTAACCTATTACCGCTTGTTCGAACTAGGTTTCATCGACAAACAGTTACTATTCAAAAGTATTCCGCTCACTGTTTTGATGATACCAATTTTTCTAATAGGGAATCTTCTAGGACAAAAATTAAATCGGTATTCTGTCTAATACAAAATGAAGGTTCCCAACCCTTTTGTAACTTACCATCACTCCGAGCCCCGTCCCGCTTTCCTTTAAGGAATAATACGGGGAGCCAAGGCGGTCGATTTGCTCTTGGCTCATCCCGATTCCTTTGTCCAAATGAATCATCCGTACTTTAAGATTCGGTTATTTCCTGTTTGCCTTTTAACTTATCTAAAATTTTTATTAACCCAATAAACCCTCTAATTGTAAACAGTGTGAAATTAACACTGACAAATGTATGGAAAGGTGACCATTTTTTCCATTTAAATAAACCGGTGTACTTTTCCATAATCCATTGCCCCACACTCATTGGTACACTAAAAATTAAGCTTTTTAACAAAATTTTACCGAAATTATCATTATACGAGATCTTTACCCAGATCACACTTAAAATCGGGAAAAATAACATGTCATAAATAATATTCGTTTTAAAAATTTTTGGAAAAGGACGAACTGGATATTCAAGTTTTTGTCTTCCAACAACATAAGCATCAATTAGAGTAGCAATAACACCTTTTGAGAAAAAAATCAAAAGATTTTCTCTCATTTTTGGTCCCTTGAATAAAAATGGAAAAGAAGCAATACATACTGCTAGTAATAAGTTTAACAACTTTTTCTCCACCTATTAACATCCTCTCATTTTCTGTAATCGTGATAACCTTAAATTGCCCAAAACAAATCTTTAATACAGGTAGTTTTTAGAATTTTTTTTAAAAGAAAACTAACGAAACGTTTCTATGGATTAGGTCGTTGACTCATGATTTTTTTAACCTTTTGAATGGTAATTGAAATCAAAAACAAATGTGTTACATAAATGTGACTTCCATTCCTGCCTAGAACAATATGGGGATATAAATAGTGAGGAAATTTTATTAACAAGAGTAAATCACCCCGTATGGTCTTTATGCATATACTTTGAAGAATTAAATTTTTAGTCCCAAAAACTCTGGAGGAATTAACATGAAACCTGTAGTTTATAGGTGCCCATTTTGTAATAACCATTTTTATGGTATTCCTTCCGGAGTCCCCGGAAGTTCAAAGAGAACGACATCAGGCCGCCAATTCCGGCGTTTGCTTACTCCGACTGACCATATCCTGATGTTAACCGACCATCAACCGCAAATGGTTTTTTCGGTCCAATCACATGATAGTGCACTCCTGCGCAACAATATTGCCGGATTGGCAAAAACCGCGAAATTATTCAGAATCCCTACTATATTGACATCAATAACCGCGGCAACTTTCAGCGGTAAAATTTTATCAGAAATCCAATCAGTCTTTCCTGATCAAATACCTATTGATCGAACAACGATGAATGCATGGGAGGATCCCAGAGTAGTAAGACAAATTAATGAATATAGGAAACGAAAAATAGTAATCGCCGGTCTTTGGACAGAGGTATGTTTGCTTGAACCGGTTTTGAGCGCTATCTCTGACGGATATGAAGTGTATTTTGTCTCGGATGCCTCAGGTGGGGTGAGTAAAGAGACCCACGACATGGCCGTCATACGTATGACACAAGCTGGAGCAACCCCAATTACTTGGCTACAATATTTGCTAGAGTTACAACGTGATTGGGCTCATAAAGAAACCTACAATGGGACACTCGATATTGTTAGACAGCACGGAGGTGCTTACGGATTGGGAGTTATTTATGCTAACGAGATGTTTGGACTTATTACGTAAGAAAAGGGATTAGTGATTTTGCTGAAGACTATTATTAGTTTACAATTTTTAAGATTTTTGGATAAAGACAGAAAAACTAACCGGAGGCCCGATTAGTTTTTATTAAAAAATTATTAATTTGTTTTTTTTACCCATCCTGCTATGGTAACAGTGCGTTTTGCCTGATGTTTCACGGCATCTTGAATGGCACGGACATCTTCAACCATCTTACCTGACTGATCTACTGTTACGCTGGTTCCATACGGATTTCCACCGGCCCCGAAAATGACTTGATTTGTATACCCTGGTGCTGCAATAATGGCTCCCCAATGATGCATCGTCGTATATAATGATAATATTGTGGCTTCCTGACCACCGTGTGAATTTTGTGCAGAGCTCATTGCACTTACCACTTTGTTGATAAGTTTTCCATTAAACCAAAGACCACCTGTTGTATCTAAGAACTGTTTCATTTGAGATGGCATATTACCAAATCGGGTTGGTACACTAAAAATAATGGCATCTGCCCATTCTAAATCACCAAGTGATACAGTCGGAACACATACCGCAACTTCCTCAACATAGTTTTTCCATTCCGGATTAGAATCAATCACAGATTGAGGAGCTAATTCTGGTACTTTTAAGACCTTCACCTCTGCTCCAGACTCCTGTGCTCCCTCTGCAGCCCATTGAGCTAATTGATAATTTGTACCTGTCGAACTATAGTAGATGATGGCAAGCTTTACATTTGACATCGTTCTCATTCTCCTTTTCTTTTATGAAAAAAATGAGCAAATTACCGAATCAGTATTGCTCTACATTAATTTTCATTTTTCCCTACCTATTATTTCCTTCACTCTAAATTGATATCCTAATTAAAGAATACATATTTAGAAACACGTGGACCACGCTTCTAGTGCTTGGCATATTACTGAACAAAATTTCTTTTTTTCAATTATTTACCTTCATTAGCATTGAACATATCACTTGCGTATTGGATACCTTAAGTACATCTACTTACACTTGGAGAGATGAACGATGAGAAATAGGCAAGTGATAAATGATATCACAGAAGTATGTTTACTAGCTGGAAAAATTATGTTGCAAAGTGGGCTGAGACCTATCGTGTAGAAGATACCATGATGCGGATAGCTAGATCCTTCGGCAGCAATGATCCCCAAAGCTATGTAACACCTACAGGAATTATATTTTCTTTACATAGTGCTGAGAAAACAAAATTACAAAGAATAACTAAACGCACAACGAATTTAAACAAAGTTATCAAAGTAAACAATATTTCTAGGAGTATTAGTAGTGGAGATATGTCAGCAGAAGAAGCTTACAAAATTTTAAAATCAATTGAAGAGGGATATCCTCAATATCCCATGTATATAAACATTGCTGCAGCTTCTATAGCAAGCGGCTTTTCCTTAATTATGTTTAATGGCGGATGGAATGACTTTTTACCATCATTCATTATAGGAGGGGCAGGTTTTACTTGCCAAATATTTCTTGATCGTTTGGTTAATATAAAGTTCTTCGCGGAATTTTTAGCCTCTCTTGTAATTGGACTAATGTCATATCTTTTTATAAAAGTTGGTGCAGGACATGATCTATCTAATATTATTATATCTTCCGTGATGCCTCTAGTCCCAGGTCTTCTAATTACCAATGCGGTAAGGGATTTAATGGCAGGACACCTCGTTTCCGGCTTATCAAAAGGTGCCGAAGCATCCTTAACAGCATTTGCAATTTCTTCAGGCATAGCAATCGTCTTTGCACTTTTTTAATGTGAAAGGAATAAATGTATGATTTTACAAGTTTTAACAAACTTTATTGTATCAGGAGCATTTGCTGTAATTTTTAATGTTCCACTAAATTCTTTATTCCAATGTTGCTTGGTTGGTATGATAGGTAGACTGTTACTTGTATTAATGGTAAACAATAATATTAATACAATCCTCGCCACTTTAACCGCAACATTTTTTATTGCTGTAATTAGTCAAATATTTGCAAAGATTTATAAAACCCCCATAATAATATTTACCATTTCAGGTATTATTCCTTTAGTTCCTGGAGGTTTAGCATATGATGCAACAAGAAATTTTGTTGAAAATCATTATAACTTAGCTATTCAGTTTGCCGCGAAAGCATTAATGACTTCTGGTGCAATTGCTTTCGGTCTCGTGTTATCCGAAGCTCTCACCCAAATCTTAAAATTTAGAAAGGTCTAATATCATATCAGTTGCCATGTATAAAAATTTGAGTTCATAATGGTAAAAGCTAACCGAATTATCGATTAGCTTTTTGCTGTATGATGGTAACTTTAGTTTTTATATTTTTTAATCTTCAGGCCTTGGACCTTCATCCATCCCCGAATTTTCAACGGTCATTACTGGTCGCACCTCTAAATCTCCTTCCACACGGATTTGACAGGACAGGCGCAAATGATCATCAAAAATTCCCTTCTCATAAAATGCAACTTTCTCAACATTTGTTAAATCGCAATATTCACCGCCCAAAATTTCTACTCTGCAGGTTGTACATTTTGCCCTCCCACCACATTTGTGCAGTATTTTTACACCGTTGTCTTCTAATGCTAATACCAATTTTTTACCACGTTCAATATCAAAAGTTCCATGTCCCAAAACAGTGATTTTGGGCATTTTTGTACCTCCATATCTATAAATTTGTAATTAATGTTTATGCACATTAAATTCCTCAAGCAGCATTTTTTCTGTTTGAGGCATGGTTAGACCTAAATGCCAGCAGCCCATTCCAGCTAATCCATATTGACGAACAAGACGGAATTTAACAAGCAGGCTTCTTGGGTCCTCAAACCATACTTCATGTAGATTTCCTTTTTTATCAACATAACGGAACCAGGGGGCAGCAGCATTTTCATCGTAATGAACTTGACTTTGGTATCCAGTATATAAATCAATGGCATGTTGGGTGGAATAAGCAGAACCTGATCGCTTATTCGTTCCGATAACCCAATCATAGGCATATTGAGGAATTCCAAGCATCAACTTGGATTTATCAACAACAGATACGGCATAATCAAGGGTTAATTTTACTTTGTCTATTGGAGCAATCGGACCTGAAGGACCTCCTGGCCAATGCCAATCATACGTCATCAAAAACATTCTATCTAAGTATTTCCCTAGTATTCGGTAATCATAGGCAGAAGAATAAGATGGGTTCTGATCCCCTTCTTTTGGTGGTACCGCCATCATAACTTCCATTCCTGCCGGATGTAGCTTGGCAGCTAATTCCTGAATAAACTGGTTAAGGTTTGCCCGATCTTTTGTCTTAACCTGTTCAAAGTCAATTACGACTCCTTTGTAATCATGGCTATCTAAAAGCGAGTAAATATTTTTGACAAATTTCTGTCTTAACCACGGCGTGCTTATTAACTTATGAGTTAGGTTCGGATCAAACCCCTTTTCACTTAAATTTGTAAGTGTTGCAAACGGAGGGAGGTTCTTATTCCATGCAATCTTATGAGCCTGGTTTTCGGGTGTTTCAATGATGTTTCCTTGTTCATCGGACCTATACTCAAACACGAAGATACTAGTAAGTGTACTTTTATAATTTTCCAACATCCAAGCATTAGAATTCTTATCTTTTGGAACAAAATAGGTGCCTGTCCAAATATTCATTTTTGGCGGACGAGGAATACTCAATTTCTGACCTGGAATAATTACACGGCTTTTTAAACCATTTTGCCGCATTAATGTTTCCTCACTAATAGCGTGTCGATTAGCAATTTCCCATACACTTTCACCGGGTTGAACGACATATGTCTCACCAGGTATTAATAAAGACTGTCCAAGCACAAGTTGAGTATTCTTTGCTAAACCATTTAGCTTAGCAAGATCGTCTTTGTTGATTTGGTATTTTCTCGAAATTTTTGACAGGCTGTCACCAGATTTCACTTCATGGATTACTTGGGCATAAGTATAAATGGGAGTCATTAAAACCATGAAAACTGTTAAAAGGAAAAATAATATTTTTTTAGTCATTAGGAAGCCTCCTGGAATAAATTTATCTCAAATGTTTAAACCTAATTACCCTTCAAATTGATGGGCTTAGTGGTATTAATTGGATACAATTTTCCGTTTAAGGCAAATGAAATTCTACCTGTTTCTTCTGAAACAACCAATGCAAGCGCATCGCATTGTTCTGAAATTCCAAGAGCTGCTCGGTGCCGTGTCCCTAGTTTTTTTTCTTCTATTATAGTTGTGGTTAAAGGAAGAACATTTCCTGCCGAAATAAGTTGGTTTCCCCGAATTAAAACAGCCCCATCATGCAAAGGGTTGCCCGGATAAAAAATGGATTCTATTAATTTAGGCGTTACTAATGCTCCAATTGCTGTTCCTATTTGAATATTAGGTTCAACCAAATCACGACGTTCCACAACGATCAGTGCACCATGCCTATGTTTCGAAAGGTGCTGAACAGAGGTGGATAAATCTTTATAAGTGTCCGTAAAAGATGATAAATAGCAATTCAAATAAAAAGAAGCAGCCATTGATTCAATTTCCATTAGATGTTCTTTAACATCTTCGAGACTTCCCAACAAACAATAATTTTCGTTACCAAGTACATTCAAGTTAGATTGGAGCATAAGAATTAGATGTTGAATTCCATCTTCTAAATGTTGTTTCATAGGTGAGAAGTCACAATTATTGCTGTCCATGAATGATCACTCCATATCCATATACCGTATTTCGTTTAGGGGAGCAAATGCAGGAAGAACCTGAAATTAATAAGGCTTGTCCTACAACAAGATGCGCATCTTTTTTTAAGCCATTTAATTTAGCAATAGCTTCTGGTTTAGTTTTGTATTGAATTGCTATATTGGTTAAGGTATCTCCATATTTTGTTTCATAAATGACTTGAGCATATGTTTGGATAGATTGAAAAAAACCAAAAATTCATATTAACAGAAGCGATGCAATTGTTTTAACCATCTTGAATTACCCCTTATTATTTTGCTATAAGGTAGTATTTGTTAGTTGTTTCATTTATATGAGAAGGAATGAAAAAACAGTAATTCTATCACTTTCTAGTCTTCCTTTGTTCAGCTAAATCAATCGATAGCTGTTTCATGTGTTGCTTCGTTAATGGATATAGAAAGACTAATATAAAGAAAATCAATAAATAGATAACTGCAGGTACGATGGTAGCTAGTTGATAAAGTCCATTCAGCGTACCTTGGGTTTGCACTGCACGTGCTGCATCATAGCCAATGGCTGTAATGGCAAAGCCGCCGATACCTCCAGCAATGGCTTGACCAACTTTGCGGGCAAAAGAATAGAAAGAATATACTGTACCATCTTCTCTTAATCCAGTCAGAAATTCATGGTAATCGATTACATCCGTAACAAAAGCCCATATCATGGTATTAAAGAAGGCATATCCAAACATTCCTACAGCTGAAATGGCAATGAATTGAGTTGTTGATAAATTTGGCAGGAGGTATAAAAGCATATATACCGAACCTGCTATTAACATTCCTATTGCTGTAGTCTCCTTTTTACCAAATTTGTTCACTAACGGTTTTACTAAAGGAATAGCAATAAATACAGTGACTGTTTGAATAATCCCGATAATACTTAATGCTGCTGTATTATGGAAGTATTCTTTAAACAAATATACGTTAACTGCACCAATCAGCATCGTACTCATCATGAATATTAGTGATGTTCGAATTTTTATCTTCAATTTAATAATCTCAGTACCGAGATGAAATATAAAAAAATAATTTCTATTTCCTGAATGATCCCCCCTATCAATTTAACCTCATACCATTTTAATTTTTCCTGGTATCTAAATGACTTTTTCATGATTCACTATTCGAATAAAGGTTCAATCGTTTGGTTACTTTGTGTAAACATAATAACTATTTGTAACTAAATTATCAATTTATATGTGTCAATTTTGTGAATGAACCAGGACAAAACCTTTGTTTTGGTAATTAAAATCCAGTAGTTACTTTATTTTATTAACTGACTCTGTTATTATTAAATTATAGTTATTAAAAATAACCTAGGAACCATTAGGGGTGTTTATATATGGATACAGAAAATAAATTATGCAGCAAAGTTGAAGAGTGCTATCATATTATGGGAAAGAAATGGATGGGATTAATTGTCCATACACTAATGGCGGAACCGAAAAGATTTAGTGAAATCCATGCCTTTATACCAGATTTAAGTAAAAGAGTATTAAATGAACGGATGAAAGAGCTTGAGGACAATGGGATTGTGTTAAGAAATGTTATTGCAGACCGTCCTGTACGGACTGAATATTCGCTAACAAAAAAAGGTACAGAGCTTGGACGATCGCTCAAAGCTTTAGAAGAATGGGCAGACAAATGGTTATAAAATAAAAATACTTCCATTTTAATTTTAAGAAAAAACACACTGCAAGTTCACAGTGTGTTTTTTATTGTTATATCAAAAAAGAGAGCCAATCCTCTCTCTCTTTGAATAGCTCTCTTAATTTTATATTTATTCCGTTTATTGATTTGCTTTTTTTACCCATTCTGCCACTGTAACAGTACGCTTTGCTTGATGTTTTACTGCTGCTTGAACATCTTCAATCATTTTTCCATCTTGACCAACAGTAACACTTGTTCCATATGGGTTTCCACCAGCTCCAAATGTAACTGGATCAGTATAACCAGGAGCAGCCACAATTGCACCCCAGTGATACATCGTTGTATATAGTGATAAAATAGTTGCCTCTTGACCGCCGTGAGCATTTTGTGCTGATGACATTGCGCTTACAACTTTATTTACAAGTTTTCCATTAAACCAAAGTCCACCTGTAGTATCTAGGAATTGTTTCATTTGTGATGGCATATTACCAAATCTAGTTGGTACGCTGAATATAATTGCATCTGCCCATTCTAAGTCGTCTAATTTAACCTCTGGTACATCTTTTGTTTTTTCAACTGTAGCTTTCCAAACCGGATTCCCTTCGATAGCTGATTGTGGAGCAAGTTCAGGTACTTTTAATACTTTTACCTCAGCACCTGCCTCTTTAGCACCTTCTTCTGCCCATCTTGCTAACTGGTAGTTTGTTCCGCCCATGCTGTAATAAATAACTGCTAGTTTAACATTTGTCATTTTTTCATTCTCCTTTTCTGATGAATTTCCAAATAATTTGGATAGAAAGCCCATATTGATACACCTCCTATTATTTCTTTTTTTTAATTTTACATTCTAAATTTTAGAAAGCATTTGTAGTCTCTTTTGAATCCTTGTTAAATATCAAGTGGCTTATTGCGAATAGCTTGCTTCCATTAATGATAAGATATACCATTTTCGTAAATCCTCCGGTTTGTTATCTTATTTAGTAATAATAAAATGATCTTGCCCCTTATTAAATATATGTTTCATTAATTATCTCCCTCCAGAACTCGAACCTCTACAGGCGGTAAGGTTTCTTCTAATTCTTCCCTTTTTGACTCTAGCCAAGATGGCAGCATAAGTTTCTGGCCGAGTTTCGCAACTGGTTCATCGACTGAAAAACCGGGCGGGTCAGTTGCTATTTCGAAGAGTATTCCTCCCTGTTCATGAAAATAAATTGCCTTAAAGTAATTCCGATCGAGAATTTCTGTCGGATGATAACCATTTTCCTCAAGAAGCGACTTCCATCTGCGATGATCTTCTTCATTCTTTGCTCTCCAGGCAATATGGTGAACCGTGCCTGCCCCCATTAATCCTCGGACAGATGGGGTAAGCTGAATATCAATCGTATTTCCAAGATGTCCTTCAGCCTTAAATCTTAGATAATCTCCATCTTGTCCGATACATTCTAATCCCATCACATTTTCTAGTACATCTGTTGTTTTATGCGGTTGAGCAGAGTTAAGGATAGCTCCGCTAAACCCTTTAATGGCATTATCCGCTTGAACCCCACCAAAGCTCCACTGGTTAGTTGGTCCCTCATCACTTTCGACAAGTTCAAGCAGCAAACCGTCTGGGTCGTTAAATCGGATATACTTTTCTCCGAAGCGAATGGAAGAAGTAGATTCAATATTGAATTTTTCAAATCGCTTTTTCCAAAATGGAAGCGAGCCCTTTGGGATGATGTAACTCGTTACTCCTACCTGTCCGGTTCCAATTCGCCCTTTTAGCTGTTTTTCCCAGGGGAAAAAGGTAATGACTGTTCCCGGGTTGCCCGTTTCATTTCCAAAGTAAAGGTGATACACCTCTGGACGATCAAAGTTGATTGTTTTCTTAATCAGCCTTAATCCCAGTACACCCGCATAAAAGTCGATATTCCTTTGGGCATCATTTACCATCGCAGAAATATGGTGGATACCTGACGTTTTTTGCATTGTAAGAATCTCCTCGTTTCACCATAGGATTTTTTTGAAGATTTATTTCGGACTTTCAATGGAAAAGAGAAACACTCCTTTTAAAATTATTGTTTATTATTTAATGAAATTATAGACCCTTTAATCCAAGATTCTTTAATTCGAGATATTAAAAAATAAAAAAACTATCCAATTGAAAATCGGCATTATTGAACTTCTTCTAAAAAGCTATCAATTTCATCTAGCAGGAATACTCTCATATTACGCGGCAAGAAACTCCGTATTTTTTCTTCATTAAATCCCACTTGTAATTTTTTTTCATCAAGGATTAATGGTCTTCTTAATAACCCAGGATTTTCTTTAATAATATTAAATAATTCTCGAAGTGATAAAGAATCCATATTTACATTCAGTTTCTGGAAAGCTTTTGAATTTGTCGAGATAATTTCGTCTGTTCCTTCCTCTGTAAACTGAAGGATGTTCTTAATCTCTTCTATCGTAAGCTTTTCAGAAGAAATGTTTCTTTCCTTAAATGGAATTTGATGATCCTCAAACCAAGCTCTTGCTTTTCGACATGAGGTACAACTTGGTGTTAGAAATAAAGTTACCATTTTAAACACTCTCTCCTTATCAAGTTAAATCAATTATTTATTGATTCCCAATTATCTCGAATTTAATTATCTTTAATTAAGGATATTTTTATTATATTTCTTCTTCCCTATTTGTCAACACTATTATTATAAAAAATTATTAATTGACACTCCTAATAAAATCTCATGCAACTTATATTGATTTATTTCCCTTTGTTTACTATAATGTAGTTAGGTTACTTAAAGTATACACGTTACTTTTTATATAAAAATTAGAAGTGAGGTAGTAAAATATGAATATGTTAGAATCAAAAGTAATTCAAACGAGATTTGAAAAAGAAATTTTTATAGATGAAAAATCAAACATTGAAATTAACGGGTTTCGTTCTCTCGATAAGAAATTTCATGAATTTATGATTGGCCTTGATCTAATAACGGATTAGGGATAATAAGTATTATGGAAATAAAAAAAGTTTTGCTCGTATAAGAATTTCGGAGGATTTACAATCTCTTTTCGTTCTAGAACCCGATATTCAAAGTATCTTTGCCGTCAAAAATCAACAAGAAAAAGAAGCAGCAATGGAATTAATTCAATATTTATTAATTGATTCACAAATTTTTAAACAAGTGGTAGCAGATATGATAGGTAACCTAAGAAAAACAAATGTAGTTAGCAGCTTGGAAATCAAGGAATTAAAGGTTAAACTGGCTGTACTTGAGGGATTATTAAATGTAAATGAGGAAAATATTCAATTCACATTGGCTTTTCCTCCTTTGTGTATTTGTAATGTTTCATACTTCACGAAAAAGCAACCTTATTTAAGACAAGGTTGCTTTCATTTACTATTATTTAGTAATGCGTTTTTGTAATTGTTCTCTTTCCGCTTCATATCCTGGTTTTCCTAGAAGCGCGAACATGTTCTTCTTGTATGCCTCTACACCCGGCTGGTCAAAAGGATTTACTCCCATTAACAAGCCGCTGATTCCACATGCTTTCTCAAAGAAATAAACCATTTCACCGAAGGTATATTCATTTAATTGATCCAGCTCTACAGATAGGTTAGGAACTCCTCCGTCCACATGAGCTAGAACCGTACCCTGTGCAGCATTCTTATTTACATAGTCCATTGTCTTCCCAGCTAAATAATTTAATCCATCAAGATCTGCCTCTTCCATCCCTAAAGTAATGTCAACTTTAGGTTCTTTTACAGATACCACGGTTTCAATAAGGTCACGGCGTCCTTCTTGGACATATTGTCCCATGGAGTGAAGATCAGTGGTGAAATCAACAGAAGCAGGATAAAGACCTTTTTGGTCCTTTCCTTCACTCTCTCCAAATAATTGTTTCCACCATTCAGAAACATAATGAAGAGAGGGTTCAAAATTCACTAGCAGTTCTACTGATTTTCCTTTTCGATAAAGAGCATTTCTGACGGCAGCATACTGATAACTATGGTTTTCTGACAAGTTCGGGTTATTATATCTATCCGCAGCAGCTGCGGCGCCTGCCATCATTTTATCAATATCTAATCCTGCAGTTGCAATTGGCAATAGACCTACGGCTGTTAACACAGAGTATCTGCCGCCAACATCATCAGGAATGACAAAGGTTTCATATCCTTCTTCATCGGCAAGTGTTTTTAATGCGCCTTTAGCACGATCGGTTGTTGCATAAATACGTTTTTTTGCTTCTTCTTTTCCATACTTTTTCTCCAAATATTCTCGGAAAATACGAAACGCAATAGCAGGCTCTGTTGTTGTACCTGATTTTGAAATCACATTAACGGAAATATCCTTGTCCTTAAGCACATCAAATAAGTGGGTCAGATAAGTAGCACTGATATTTTGTCCTGCAAAATAAATCTCAGTAGTGCCATCCATTTGATTATGAAACGTATGAGACAATGCTTCAATAGCAGCCCTTGCACCAAGATAAGAGCCTCCGATTCCGATGACAATTAAAGCATCAGAATTACTGCGGATTCTTTCTGCTGCTGCTTTGATACGCGCAAATTCTTCTTTATCATAGTTATGGGGTAAATCTACCCATCCAAGATAATCAGATCCTGGTCCTTTTTTTTCATGGAGCATCTCATGTGCAGTTTTTACAAATTCACTTAAATAGTCCACTTCATGCTGTTGCATGAAAGATAATGCATTTGAATAATCAAAAGTAATTGACATACGCTTGTTCCCCTCACCGGTTTTATTATGTAAGGGCGGTAATTCTCCTCTGACTAACGCCCTTAGCTTTTAAATGTTTTTATACAGTCTTCCAGTCAGCAGCAAATTTTTCAAGTCCTTGATCGGTCAACGGATGTTTTGACAATTGCTCAATGACCTTGAATGGAATCGTTGCAATATGCGCTCCTGCCATCGCTACACGGGTAACATGGTCTGGATGACGCACGGATGCAGCAATGATTTGCGCATCTAGATTTTGAATCCGGAACATCTCTGCGATTTTTGCGACAAGTTGTACACCATCTTCATTAATATCATCTAAACGTCCTAAGAATGGTGAAACATAAGTAGCACCTGCACGTGCTGCCAGCAATGCCTGGTTCACACTAAAAATCAAGGTAACGTTGGTTTTAACACCTTTTTTAGTTAAATAGCGGCAAGCCTCTAGTCCATCAAGGGTCATTGGAAGCTTGATGGTGATATTCTTATCGCCGCCGTTAATTTTAATAAGCTCGTCTGCTTCTGCAATCATTTGGTCAGCAGTTAAAGCATTGGGTGTTACCTCGGCTGAAACGGACTCCACTTCTGGAACGGCATTTAGGATTTCAGCAATTCGGTCTTCAAATTTAACTCCTTCTTTTGCTACCAATGAAGGGTTGGTTGTAACACCTGAAAGAACTCCAATTTTATACGCTTTTTTAATCTCATCTAAGTTTGCAGTATCAATAAAAAATTTCATTTTTGTTTTCCTCCTATTGTTAAAAATTCGGTTATTTTAATTCTTTACGACAGCGTGTCCGCCAAATTCATTTCTTAATGCGGCTACAACTTTACCTGTAAATGTATCATTATCTAAAGAACGGTAACGCATTAATAAAGACATTGCAATAACTGGAGTAGCCGTTTGTAAATCTAAAGCTGTTTCCACAGTCCATTTTCCCTCACCTGAGGAATGCATGATCCCTTTAATTTCATCTAATTTTGCATCTTTTGAAAAGGCATTCTCAGTCAATTCCATTAACCATGAACGAATAACAGAACCATTATTCCAAACTCTGGCGACCTTTTCATAATCGAAATCGAAATCGCTTTTCTCCAGCACTTCAAAGCCTTCGCCTATTGCAGCCATCATCGCATACTCGATACCATTATGAACCATTTTTAAGAAGTGACCGCTGCCAGCTTTTCCGGCATATAAGAAGCCATTTTCCACTGCTGTATCCTTGAAAAGGGGTTCCACTATCTCCCAAGCATCTGGGTCGCCTCCTATCATATAACAAGCTCCATTTCGGGCCCCTTCCATACCGCCAGAAGTACCGGCATCCATATATCTTACGCCTATTTCCTTTAATTCATTGTAGCGTTGAATCGATTCTTTATAGTGAGAATTACCGGCTTCAACGACAATATCGCCTTTTTCCAAATAGGGTAAGATCTCACCAATAACTATATCAACCACTGCGTGAGGAACCATTATCCAGACAATTCTTGGATGTTCCAAGGTCCGGATGAGTTCTTTATAACTTGATACACCAGTTGCTCCATATTTCTTCATATTTTCTACTGCACTTGGATTAACATCAAATGCTACCACTTCGTGATGGTGATCCATTAAATTTTGCCCTAAGTTAAGTCCCATTTTTCCTAAACCAATAAGTCCTACCTTCATTATGTTCTCCTCCAATGTTGGATAATAATTTTTCCATTTCTTTAATGGTCCACTTAAGAATGTTTTAAGATACTTTTCGCAATACTTACAACATTTTCAGGACTAAATCCAAATTGCTTCATAACAGCTGTTCCATCACCTGAAGCACCAAATGTCTCTATGGAAAGAATTTTTCCTTCAAAGCCCACAAACCTCTCCCACCCAAGGGAAATCCCCATTTCAATGGCAATTCGTTTAGAATTTGAAGAAGGGAGGACCTTTTCTTTATATTCCTTTGATTGGTGACTAAACAATTCCCAGCTTGGCATTGCAACAACCCGCACAGAGATATTATCCTTTTCAAGTTCTGTTTTTGCGTTTACGGCCAAGGATACTTCGGAACCGGTAGCAATTAAAATAACATCTGGTGTGGCATTTGTTTCTTCTAATACATAAGCTCCCCTAGAAAGCTTCTCTAGATTTGCTTTTGTTTCATTAAACACCGGTAAATTTTGTCGGCTTAGGATTAATGCAACAGGTCCTTCTGTTTGCTGAAGAGCATATGCCCATGCACTAGCTGTTTCGTTTGCATCTGTTGGTCGAATAACCGTTAACCCTGGTATGGAACGAAGCGCTGCCAGATGTTCAACCGGTTCATGTGTAGGGCCATCCTCACCTACTGCAATCGAATCATGCGTAAATACATAAATCACTGGAAGCTTTGATAGTGCAGCCAAACGGATAGACGGACGAAGATAATCATTAAATACAAAGAATGTACTTACAAAAGGTTTCACTCCGCCGTGATAAGCCATCCCATTCGCTGCTGCACCCATTGCATGTTCACGGACTCCAAAGTAAACATTACGTGCACCATACGATTCAACTGCGTACATTTGTTCACCTTTGATTTCAGTCATGGTGGAATGGGAAAGGTCTGCACTTCCACCAAATATGGCTGGAACAGATTTCACATAATGGTTAATGGCTTCGCCGCTGGCAACCCTTGTGGAAATACTTTTCCCAGATTCAAATGTTAATAAATCTTTTGTATCGATGAGAACTTTTCCATCAATAGCTTTGGTTAATTGATCAGCTAGCTCAGGGTAGGCTTGCTTATATGCATCGAATTGCTGAATCCAAGTTTGTTCAGCATCAATCCCTTTACGCTTTAATTGCGCAAAGTGCTCTTTTACTTCCTCTGGAACATAGAAATCTTCTTCATAGAGCCAGTTATAGGCTTGTTTTGTTGCTTTTCCTTCTTCCGCTCCAAGTGGTGCACCGTGTGCTTTATTGGTACCAGCTACCTTTGGACTGCCATAGCCAATTATCGTTCTGATTTCAATCAAACTTGGCTGATCTATATGATGTTTCGCTGCTTCAATCGCATTCGAAATAGCTTTAATATCATTTCCATCATCCACTCTGAGATAATGCCAGTTGGCTGATTCTGCTCTTTTCTCAATGTTTTCAGAGAACGAAGCGTTTAATTCACCATCCAGTGAAATATCATTTGAATCGTATAGCACGACCAACTTCCCAAGTTTCATGTGACCCGCCATTGACATAGCTTCATAGGAAATACCTTCCATTAGGTCGCCATCTCCGACTAACGCATAGGTGTAATGATCAATAATCGGATGCCCTTCTTTATTAAACTTCGCTGCTAAATGTGCTTCTGCCATCGCCATCCCAACAGTGTTCGCAATACCTTGACCTAATGGTCCTGTAGTCGCTTCTACACCAGCAGTATGACCGAATTCAGGATGCCCCGGCGTTCTGCTATTTAACTTTCTAAAGTTTTTCAAATCATCAATGGTAACATTATAGCCAGCTAAATGAAGCATGCTATACAGCAAACTGGATCCATGTCCCGCAGATAAAACAAATCGATCTCGGTTGAACCATTTCGGGTTTTCAGGGTTATGATGAAGATGCTTCGCCCATAATGCATACGTCATTGGCGCCGCCCCCATTGGTAGACCGGGATGACCAGAATTTGCAGCGTTAATAGCATCGATAGATAATGTTCTAATGGTAGTAACTGCTAAGTTCTCGATGTTTTGTGTCATTTTAATAAACCTCCTGGATACTTATTTCTGAAGTACTTTCTCTTTATTTTCTTCAACTTTTTCATCTAGCCACCATTTAAACCCATTTTCTAACAAGAGGGTATTTGCAGCATCCGGACCATAAGTACCTGATGAATATTCATGTAGTGGGAGTAGATTTTCCTCGAATGCATCAAGAATTGGTTGAACCCATTCCCACGACAATTCTACTTCTTTCCAATGGGCAAAGAAGGTGGAATTTCCGATTAAAAAATCATAAATCAGCCTTTCATAAGCCTCAGGTACTCCTAAGCCATTGCGTGATGAATCCTCACAAGAAAAATTAATTCTGACAGGTTCGATTTTTCCATTATTCATCGGATTTTTACTGTTTAATTGTAGTGAGACATTTTCTCCTGGGCTAATTTCGATGATTAATAAATTAGGTTCGACTTTTTGGTTATCGTTTATATAGTGTAAATCTAATGAATTTTTAAATTCGATTACGATACGAGTAGATTTTTCCTTCATTCTCTTTCCTGTTCGAATATAAAAAGGAACACCAGACCAAAACGGATTATCGATCCAAATTCGAGCAGCTACAAATGTATCAGTGTTGGAAGAAGGGTCCACTCCAGGTTCATCCTTATACCCTGGAACTTTTTGACCATTAATCTCACCAGAAAGGTACTGACCACGAACGATTTGGGTTTGAACATCTTCTTTTGTTACTGGCCTGAGAGCTTCCATTACCTTCCTTTTTTCATTCCTGATTTCAGAAGCATTGATTTTTTTGGGGAGATTCATGGCCGTCATCATTAGCATTTGCAGCATGTGGTTTTGAACCATATCCCGTATGGCTCCTGCTTGATCGTAATATCCTGCTCTTGTCTCAACCCCTACCGTTTCACTCGCAGTAATTTGAACGTTTGCGATATGTTCTCTATTCCATATTGATTGTAAGACTGGATTTGCAAATTCTAATGCCTCTAAATTCTGAACCATTGGCTTACCCAAGTAGTGGTCAATTCGGAATATCTCTTCTTCTTCAAATGCAGAACTTAATTTTTTATTTAGTTGACGGGCAGTTTGAAGATCACGCCCAAATGGTTTTTCAATCATCAAACGTTTCCAACCATTCGTTGCTCCTAAGCCACTATCTCTGATATTCAAAGCAATAATGTCAAAAAATTTTGGTGCAACAGAAAGATAGAACATTCGATTTTCTTTTATTTGCAATTCCGCTTCTCTTTGCTTAACCAACTGAAGTAATTTTTGATAATCTTCTGTATTGTTAACGTCTAAAGTGTTATATCGAAAAGCCTCTAGAAAATCTCCCATTTCGCCAGCGTCATGTTCCAAACGGCGTGAAAAGGTTAATATAGATTCTTTTACTTTTTCTTGAAAATCATTATGAGTGAGGGTACCTCTTCCAAGTCCAATAATAGATATTGGTTGTGGTAATTTTTGATCTAAATACAAATTATAAAGGGCGGGGAAAATTTTTCGCTTCGCTAAATCCCCTGTTGCCCCAAATAAGACAAAGGTCATTGATTCCAATTTAATTCCTCCTAGTATTTGAAAAACATTACCCTAATATAAAGTAAAGTTCAGAAGATCACTTTATCAATTCAACCATTGTTTCTTAATTTGCTCTTGTGCGATATGCAAAATCTGTTTTTCAGATGTGTCCCTTATAACAATTACATTGGTTAAGTAATTTTTCCCTTTGTAACTTAGCTTTACAGTTACTTCTATCATTATTGTCACCCCTATTTTAGGTTATCCTTATTTATTAGGTAACTTTTAATAACCTTAGTTACTTTATGTATTCATGATACATTTTGATTAAATTATCGTCAAGTTAAGTATCTTGAATTTGAGATATTTATTTTTTCAAAATAAAAAACCTATGGTCATTACGACAATAGGTTTTGGCAGTCTATGTAACAAGCACTTAGGTTATCTGAGGCAAAAGAACAATAAATTCGGTCCCCACTCCTTTTTCGCTTTTCACTTGGACCTTACCTTTAAACGAACGGATAATTTGATAGCTTACCATCATTCCGAGTCCAGTTCCGCTTTCCTTTAATGAATAATACGGAGATCCAAGGCGGTCGATTTGCTCTTGGCTCATCCCGATTCCTTGATCCTTAATACTAATTTTTATATAGCCATCTTCATTTGAAGCACACGAAATCCACACCATTCCACCGTTCGGCATCGACTCGATTGCGTTTTTCAAAATATTAATCATGGACTGGTCTAATTTTTGAGGATTAGCATAAACCCAACCGTTTTCAAAAATGTCCGTTTTTATCACAACATTATTGCCAAGGGCGTAACTGTGAATGAGATTAACCACACGATGTAATTGGTTCCCTACATCGACTCTTACTTCGTTATGGTTGGATGGTTTTCCAAAAGATAAGAAATCATTAATAATTTCATTGGCTCGATCTAACTCTTCAATGGATAGTTGAATGTATTCCTTCTTCTTTTGAGCCAAATCGGGCTCGTCCAAAAGCTGCAGGAAACCACGAGTCACCTGCATCGGATTTCTAATTTCATGAGCGAAAACACTTGTTAACTCACTGATTACTCGCAATTTCTCTGAGTCTTGCATCTCTAGCCGCAACTGGTGGAGCTCCCTGATTTTTTCAATTAACAAAGTGAAGGACCAGGTAAATACGACTGCAAAAACCAAATGAATCATCTGTACTTTTAGATGTTCAAATGTAAAACCTCTTAACATCCCAAAAACAGTAAGGCCAATTAAACAGTAGTAAAAGGCTAGGCCCACTGCAATTTTAACCCTTTTATCTTTTTTCGTATTTTTGAAAGACTTTTGAAAAAACAAGATAATAGGAAGTGTTAACAATAAGACAAGAACGGTATTATAGAAACCTATGCTGATGCCGGAATTAAGCCGATACAGTATGATTAGGCCAGAGAGGAAAATACTTGGCCAAAATCCTCCGTATAGGCTTCCTAATAAAAGAGGGATAATTCTTAACTCTAACCTGGCATTTTGACCAAAATTCACGGGAAAGGACATGCATAGTAATATTGACATTCCCCACAGAATGGTCATCGTGACGTGTCTATTTTTTTCACTCTTCACCTTCTCCATAATAAAGGTGGAGTAAATAAATATGGGAATAACCGTAAGTGTTAGCTGCAGTAAAAAATCCTTTATTATACTCATCTTCGTTACCTTTCACAGACCGTCCAAAAATTCTAGTAGTAATATTACATATTATACTTTAAATTTACTATAATTTGTCTACATAGTTTTTTCAAAATAATGTCATTTTTCAGACTGTAAAAAAGCACGGCTTATAATGAAGCCATGCTTTTGATGAATCCTCCATAAATTTAAAAATGAACAAAAAGGTCTGCCGTAGCTGCTTCATTTAAGACCCATTTGATAGGTACTATTAAATTTACAATTGATAATGAAAAAGTCAGCGGTGAATTAGGATTTGGTGAACTACACATTTCCCCAAATGAAAAAACGGTTATAGGCCATTTGAATTATTTGTTTCTTCCTTAGTTGGGTGCAGTGGTACGTTATTACGAAATATTTTAACAAAAAAGCGGATCTCATTTCAGATGATTGAAATGGAGGTAAATGCTGTTCGAAATCCAGCGCATGCCAATCGAATTGAGAAGCTTACTTTTACTGCCAACGTGCAAGCTGATGAACCTTTTAGTTCGCAACAGGCAGAGAAGATTGCAAATTTAGTTGTCAATAATTGCGGAATGATCCAGTCAGTTATTCATTCTATTGAGATTATTTTCACAATAAATTTGGTTCTTAAATGTATGGAAACCATCTGTAACAGAGGGTAACAAAAAAACGTGGAAGAAGATATTTCCGTTAGGAGACGCCCCTGCTGATGTACCTTATGAATTAAAAAGCAGTAAAAATTAATTAATTACCAAAAAACGGGACAAAAAAAGCTCTTGAATCATGGATTCAGGAGCTTCATTAACATATACTTATTTATTTAAATTGGAAATAAATCAGATGATAAATAGCGTTCACCAGTGTCGGGTGCCAGTGCTAAAACATTCGCGTGAGAAGGAAGATTTTTGGCAATTTCTAAAGCGTAGTAAATGGATGCTGCCCCGGAGGCTCCGACTAAAATTCCTTCTTCGGCAGCTACACGGCGTGCAATGTTCTGGGCGTCTTTATCATCAATTAATAAAATCTTATCATAAATGGATTGATTTAGAATTTTAGGAATGAATCCAGGACCTGTACCTGGGATTTTATGCGGCCCTGGACAACCCCCCGATAAAACAGGAGACCCGGCAGGTTCAACGACATAAATCTTTATATTTTGTATTTTTTCTTTTAACACTTCACCAGTGCCAGTAACGGTTCCGCCTGTTCCAGCCGTACAAACAAAGGCATCTAAATTCCCTTGAAATGATTCATAAATTTCAATCGCTGTAGTATCACGATGAGCATCTGAATTGGCAGGGTTTTCAAATTGCATCGGAATAAAGTGGTCAGGAATATTTTCTGCAATTTGATAAGCCTCTTCAATCGCTCCACGCATGCCTTTTTCCGAAGGAGTTAAATGCACTTCTGCACCATATGCTTTTAAAATTTTAATTCTCTCTTCTGTGGCATTACTTGGCATTGTAATAATACAACGATACTTCCTTGCGGCACACACCATGGCTAAACCGATTCCCGTATTACCAGAGGTCGGCTCAATGATGACGGTTTTGCCAGGAGTAATTTTCCCATCTTTTTCTGCTTGCATAATCATGTTAAAAGCAGCACGGTCTTTTACACTTCCTCCTGGGTTAAAGGATTCCAATTTAACATAAACAGAAGCGCCTTCCTGGTCGGGTAAATGATTTAACTTTACAATCGGGGTATGACCAATCAGTTCTAAAATAGAATTGTATAATTTCATATCAATACTCCATTTCATTCAGTTTATTTCTATTGGAATTATATGCTTTAATTCTCCAGAACTCAAATTACATATCTCTTAAATAAGTTTGAGATGGATTCTTATTTTGACTCTTTAAAATATTTTTACCAGCCACTTAAATAAAAAAAGGGCTTTTAGCCCTTTTTAAATTGGATAAGATGATTAACGTCCGTCTATATAAATTTTGTTACTTTTCAGTCGAATCAACATAATTCTGTATCCATTCGGGATGCTTTATTAACCCAGTAGAATCATCTGATTTATATCTCAATTCCTAGCCTCCTTCCCCTCTTTATCGTTTATTTAATATTTTAATAGGACCTCAGCTTATAAAATATTCATCCATGTCTTCACTGCCGTAGCGAATATTAAGATTCCCATAATGATTTGCAGAACTTTCGTATTGATCTTTTTACCAGCATTCGCTCCTAATGGTGAAGCAATTAAGCTGGCAAGTACCATGATGAGTGAAGGGAGGATTTCCACTTGCCCCGTAGAGATTTTTCCCGAAACGGCTCCAATCGATGAAATGAGCGTAATCGCTAAAGAAGAGGCAATAGTCATTCTTGTAGGAATCTTTAGCACCACAAGCATAATCGGAACTAACAGAAAGGCTCCTCCTGCCCCTACAATACCTGCCCCAATCCCTACGATAAAGGCAAATAGTGCTGCCAGCCATTTGTTAAATTTAACTTGTTCCAAAGGAATATTATCAATCCCTTTTTTCGGGACAAACATCATAATTACGGCAATTAGTGCTAAAACCCCATAAACGATATTAATTCCGCTTTCAGGCATATGTGTAGAGCCGAATCCTCCAATAAAACTTCCAATTAATATACTAATACCCATGTAGGCAATCAAAGTTTTATTCAGAAATCCACTTTTACGGTAAGCTAAGACCCCGCCGATGGTCGCGAAGAACACTTGGATTGCGGTAATTCCTGAAACTTCATGTGCTGTAAAATGACCTACTCCTAACATGACAGGAATATATAACAACATAGGAAAGTTGATGATGGCACCGCCTATTCCTAACATTCCAGAAATAAATGATCCTACAAATCCAATTAGGAGTATCGTAATTATAAAACTTATACTCATGTTGACCTCCTCTTTAAAAAAAGGAACCAAAACTGGTTCCTCTTATTTTTAACCCTTTATAATCCAAAACTTTAATACACCGTTCTCTTCTTCATGCCGATTTCCAGTTCTTGAACCTGTATATTTTCAAATAAAAATATTAGAATGTTAGAGTGACATCCGCGTCTTTAGCAAACTCTAAAAACGTTACTGCCCCGCCTACCTCAATTCCATCAACAAAATCTTCTGTCGCTAAACCCATCACATCCATCGTCATTTGGCAGCCAATGAATTTAACACCCATTTCTTGCGCCATAGCAGCCAATTCAGGAATGGTTGGAACATTCGCCTTTGCAAAACCTTCAGCAAAATGTTCCTTTCCTTCCGGCATTGGAAGTTGTTTGTTTGCTTCCTTATGGATTAAATTTAATCCTTCGAATGTAAAGAAAATAGCTACTTCTTGATCGGTTGCAGCGGCTGCCGTTGCGATATTAAACACTTTATAGGCATCAAATAAACCGCCATTACTTGCAATAATTGCTACTTTTTTATTCATTGTTAATTCCTCCTAATTTTTGATTAAACCAGTAGTTTTTCCATTCCATTGGCTCATTCCTGGAACCACATTAAAAACTTTTACAAATCCCTTTTCCGCCAACTTTTGTGCTGCCATATCACTGCGGTTTCCTGTTCTGCAGACGATATAGATTTCACCCTCTTTGTTTAAATCTATTAATCTCTCTTCCAATTCACCCAAAGGGATGGAGATAGCGTTTGGAATATGGTTAAAGGCATATTCTGCCGTTTCTCTGACATCTAGTACCACGATGGTTTCATTCTCAAGCTTTGCCTCTAGCTGATCATTGGTAATCACATGCGGATGTTTATGTTCTATTATTTCATCACCAGATGACTTTCTAAGATAATGTTTTAATACTTCTCCTTCTTCCAATGTGCCTAAATATTGATGCCCTGTGCTTTCAGACCATGCCTTAATATCTGCTTTGGACCCTTTATCTGTTGCCTGAACTTCCAATACTTGACCTGCCTCTAATTCCTGCATTGCTTTCTTGGTTTTAACAATTGGCATGGGACATGCCAAACCTTTAGCGTCCAAGATGATGTTTGCTTTCATGTTCTCCATCTTAAAACCTCCTGATTTATATACCAATACAGGTATTACTATTATTTTAAAAATTTCTCAACTTTCCAGGCCATCATTCTCCCTGTCATATTAAAGGGGAAGATTCCTCCCCTTTCGTTAAATAAACAGGTTCACATTGCCTTCTTCAGCGTCCGCTAGGTACGCAGCAACACCTGCATATTCAATGTTATCCAACAATTCCTCTTGTTGAAGACCTAACAGATCCATTGTCATGGTACAAGCCACTAATTTAACGTCCTGCTCTTGGGCCATTTCAATTAACTGAGGAAGCGGCATTGCATTGTGCTTTTTCATGATATCTTTAATCATTTTAGGACCGAAACCAGCAAAGTTCATTTTGGATAGTCCCATTTTATCTGCTCCTCTAGGCATCATTTTTCCGAACATTTTTTCCATGAACCCTTTTTTCAATGGAATCTGTTCATCTTTACGAAGAGCATTTAGTCCCCAAAACGTATGGAAAATGGTGACCTCGTGATCATAAGCAGCTGCACCATTTGCAATAATATAAGCCGCCATTGCTTTATCATAATCTCCACTAAATAGGACAATCGTTGTTTTTTTCATTTCCGTCATGTAGCAACCTCCTGATTGTAAAATTTTTAATTAAACCATTACGCGTACGGGTATTTTGAAGATCAAAAAAATTATCCTTTTTTAATCCAAAACTTTAATACCTCATTTTCTTCCTCATGTTTCAATAATTCATGTCCAGTCGATTTAGCCCAGGCTGCTAGGTCATTTTTTGCGCCCTTATCAGTTGTATGAATTTCTAATACTTGACCAGATTCAAGTTCATTCATAGCTTTCTTTGTTTTTACAATTGGCATTGGACATGCTAATCCTTTTGCATCTAATACTTTATCTATATTCATATGAAATCCACTCCTCTTGTTTTATCAATTACCCCAATGGGTATAATATTAAATAAAGGTAAAGCAGGTGTCAACCCTTTATATTATCTATTTACAATGAATTTTCTCCATTATTTATCCTTATATATATACCAAAAGGGGTATTTCTCTTGAGAAAATAATATACCCTCCAAGATATTTATTAACATCTTTTTGGGTATGGTATTTTCCTCTTAGGTTAACGGCTTTTTACAAGCAAATCGACCGCTTCTTTTACCATTTCTTCCATACTTCTTTCTCCTTGGTCATTCGCCTTTTGCACACATTCCACTAAATTGGAACTTACAATAACACCAATTGTCCGATCAATGGCCGTTCTCGATGCAGACAACTGAGTGATTACCTCTTTACAATCCTTGTTTTCTTCCATCATTCTCAAAATTCCTCTTAACTGTCCTTCAATACGTTTTACCCTATTTTTAATTTGATCATTATAGTCCATGTTCTTATCTCCTTTAACAACAATTATTTTCTACCTTTAATGATTTTTCCTCTATTGAAATTTTGTTATTGTCAGAAATGGAATATCCGACAACCCTAAAACCTTTATGTCTAAAAAAACGAACGCCAACATTTTTTTCAAGTGAACTCGATGCGATTATATATAAATCACCATCAGGTATTTCGTTTATATTTCTGTTTAGATAGGCAATCGGGATATTAATTGAACCTTTGATAGGATCGTTATTACATTCATTATAGTCTCTAATATCTATTATCATTATATTATCATCTTTAAGATCCTTCAAATTGATAAAATGAACACCAAGAACCGGAAAATATCTTCTATATAAAATAAATGATACAATTATTGTTAACAAAATTAAAACTATCATTTAAAGCCTCCTTCAATGAAACAAATTCATTGGCAAGGTTTATAATATACCCCGTTAGGTATTAATGTCAATAGAATCTAAAAATTTTTTTCAGTATGCAAAAAAAGACCGCAATGAACGTGGCGGTCTAAAGAATGATTTACTATTTACTTTTTTCAATCCAAAACTTGATCATGTTTTTATCGATTTCCGTTCTTAGGATGGTATGACCTGCATTTTTTGACCAAGCTGGCAGATCGTTTAAAGCTCCCTTATCCGTAACATGCAACTCCAATACTTGTCCGCTTTCCAATGAATCAAGACCTTTTTTTAATTTGATGATTGGCATTGGACAAGTTAGGCCACTTACATCTACAACCGAATCCACTTTTATGTTATTTGTATTGTTTACAACTGTTTCCCCAAGGTCGTTTGTGGAGGTTTCAACCTTTTTGTTTATATTGCTTCCAAATACGGAGGAATACGTTTTCCAGCCACCATCCACATTTTTAACCTGATAGCGGTTGTTTTTTAGAATTCTGCTCGCTAAATATCCTCTTAAACCGACCTGGCAACTGACATATATGGTCTGATCTTTAGGAAGCTCTTCTAATCGATTCCTTAAATCATTTAAAGGAATATTGATGGACCCTTCGATAAAACCAAACTCACGCTCCATTGGTTCACGAACGTCGATTAATAACCCTCCGTCTGCCACGATTTTGTCAATTTCATGCCATTGTACCATTTCCAGCTCGCCTTCCATGATGTTGGAAGCCACATAACCAGCCATATTAACTGGGTCTTTTGCAGATGAGTATGGCGGAGCATAAGATAATTCAAGGTTGGTCAAATCTTCTATTGTCAATCCACCTTTAATGGCGGTTGCAATCACGTCGATGCGCTTATCCACACCATCTGCACCGACTGCTTGGGCGCCGAAAATTTTCCCGTTTTCTTTATCAAAGATTAATTTTAAAGCAATTGGTGCTGCTCCCGGATAGTATCCTGCGTGTGAACTTGGGTGGATATGAACAACTTCATATGATACCCCTAAACGTTTTAATGTTTTCTCATTATTTCCAGTAGCTGCAACTGTTAGATCAAATACTTTGGCAATCGAAGTACCCATTGTTCCTTTATACTTCTCTTTTTTCCCCATCATATTATTTGCTGCAATTCGGCCTTGACGGTTTGCTGGCCCTGCGAGCGGAATCATGGCCTTTGTTCCGCTAATATAATCGACAACTTCCACCGCATCGCCAACGGCATAAATATCCTCATTAGAAGTTTGAAGGTATTCATTGGTAATAATACCTCCACGCTCTCCCAGTTCTAACCCTGCAGTCTTGGCTAATTCATTTTCTGGTCTGACTCCGATAGATAGGATCGTCATATCGGTTTCTATTTCTGTTCCATCAGAAAGAATAACCTTCTTCCCTTGATTAGCAAATGATTGCACACCATTTTCTAAAATCAACTTTACGCCTTTTTCTTTTAAATGAGTGTGTAAAATACTGGCCATTTCAAAGTCGATAGGTGCCATAATTTGATTTGCCATTTCAATAATGGTCACTTCGATTCCTCTATCTACCAGGTTTTCTGCCATTTCAATTCCAATAAATCCGCCGCCAACCACAACAGCTTTTTTAGGATTTTGGGAGTCAACGTAGTTTTTGATCTTATCAGTATCCGGTATATTTCTTAAGGTAAATAACGTCTGATTTTCATTTAATCCCGGAATTGGTGGAACGATCGGTCTTGCTCCAGGTGATAATAATAACTTATCGTATGTTTGCTGGTAAACTTCTCCATTTTGCAAATTCTTGATAGTTACTTTCTTATTTTCTGGATCAATGCTCATTACTTCACTTAAATTGCGAATATCAAGCTTGAAACGCTCTGACATTCCTTTTACCGTTTGTACTAATAGCTTGCTTCGGTCTTTAATCGTTTCACCGATATAATAAGGTAATCCACAATTTGCAAACGAAATATGTTCCCCACGCTCTACAAGAATTATATCGACGTCTTCACTTACTCTTCTTAATCTGGCAGCTGCAGTAGCGCCGCCAGCAACTCCGCCTACGATGATTACTTTCTGTGTCATATTTGTTCCCTCCAAGTAATATTTATAAATCTTAACAATTAAGAAATAAAATTAAGCATTATTAGATATACCCCAACGGGTTTTATACCTATATGGGTATTATAGAACGTAATAAAAAAATGTGAAGTTCCTTCATGAGATTTTCACATTTTCTTCACATTTAATTTTCACTATTTATTCACATTTAAATAAAAAAATATAATCATAGACCAAATAGAATTCCCATATTGGCTTAATAAACAAGACCAATAGTCATGGTTAATGCTGCGAATGGTAATAAAAATTTCTTCATTTAGTTTTCCCCCTATTTCTCTATTGCTTTTTACAGCATTGAATTAGACGGAGGAAAGGTCATTATAGTTTCACAAAATGGGAAATTTTTGTATTTTTTTAATAGAAATAACTTATTTTAAACTGGAGAAAATAATGAAGGATTAGCATGGATATGTTAATAAACCACATTTAGGAAAGGAAGGATGAAACCATGTCGATTCAATCCTTTCAACCGGGACAAATAGTATATGTAATTATTCGCAATCCTCATGCACAGGATGTGGCCAATGTCCAAGAAGCAGCGGTTGTCCAAAATCCCGATGCACCAGGTGATTTGGCGCTGTTTGTGTATGAAACCTATTATCCATTAAATGATGAAGTAGCAGTTTTTAGCTCTTCTTCCGAGGCGGAAAATGCCTTTCAGGAAGCATTCGGCTACACAAAAATCGAGGGTTATTATGGTTAAACCCTTTGTCCCTCAACTTGTCTATGTAGAACCCGATGCATTGACCTATCCACTTGGAAAAGAGCTTGTGTCCAAATTTGAAAATATGGGGATTGAGATCAGGCAAACCACCTCCCATAATCAAATTCGGAATTTACCTGGAGAGAATGACTTTCAAAGATATCGTGTCGCCAAATCAACACTCGTGGTCGGAGTAAGAAAAACGCTGAAATTTGATACCTCCAAACCCTCAGCAGAATATGCGATTCCCTTTGTGACTGGCTGCATGGGTCATTGCCATTATTGTTATTTGCAAACGACGATGGGCAGTAAACCCTATATCCGCACCTATGTCAACATTGATGATATTTTTGAAGCAGCCGAGAATTATATGAAGGAACGTGCTCCGGAACCTACACGATTTGAAGCATCCTGTACTTCGGACATCGTCGGTGTGGATCACTTAACTCACACCTTAAAAAAAGCGATTGAGTTTTTTGGTGAATCTGAATATGGAAAGCTTCGGTTTGTCACAAAGTTTGCCCATGTCGACCATTTGCTCGATGCCAAACATAATGGAAAAACCCGCTTTCGGTTCAGTATGAACGATGATTATATCATCAAAAATTTTGAGCCAGGCACCTCCCGCCAACAAGAAAGAATTGAGGCGGCCGGAAAAGTTGCGAATGCAGGATTCCCATTAGGTTTTATAATCGCCCCTATCTATTTACATGACGGTTGGAAGGAAGGCTATAAGGAAATGTTTGAAAAATTAGAGGCCGAACTTCCAAATGCAGCGAAAAAGGACTTAACCTTCGAGCTGATTCAACATCGCTTTACCAAACCGGCAAAAAAGGTCATAGAAAAAAACTATCCAATGACGAAATTGGAATTGGATGAGTCGAAACGGAAATGGAAATGGGGACGCTACGGGATCGGAAAGTACGTGTATACCGACCAAGAGCAAGAGGATATCAAAGATACCTTGGGTTCATATATCCATAATTATTTCCCTGAAGCAAAAATTGAGTACTTCACTTAAAGGAGTAGATTTTAATGACAAATTCAGATTTAAAAGAAAAGGTCCAGAAGGTTATCTCAGACCACAAAACGGGCATTCTATCGACAGTTGAAAATAATAAACCTCATTCCCGGTATATGACTTTTTATAACGACGAATTAACCTTATATACACCAACAAAAAGGGATACTGAAAAAATCGGGGAAATTGAGAAAAATCCGAACGTATCTGTTTTATTAGGCTATGAAAAAAAAGGACAAACTGATTCCTATGTTGAAATATCAGGAACTACCGCTGTTAATGATTCTACTCAGCTGAAACAACAATATTGGGAAGAGTCATTTAATCAATGGTTCAACGGCCCTGACGATCCGAACTATATTTTTCTGGAGATAAAACCAGAAACCGTTCGTATTATGAATCTTAATGGTGAACCATCACAAGAATTGAATTTGTAGATTCTCCCCCTTAAGGATTCAGTCGTGTAACTGAATCCTTTTTGTCTTCACGAACATATACACATATTTGTGACAAATTTAAAATATTTTTTGACAATTTTGTGAACAAAGTTTTGACAATTTTGTGAACTCGGTGAATAATATATAGTATAAGAATTTTGGAAGTGTAAATATCCTATCCCAAGGAGGTCGTAATAATGAATTCACGAATGAAAATATTACATGCAACAAAATGGGCCGGCAGTGTTACCTTACTAACAGGTATCATGATTTTTTTATACGGGATTGTAAGCGGTTTAATGCCGGTCACCGGGATTGGGATTGGTACCATTGTGGGAGCGGTGATGTTCTTTCTGATGGGAATGTTTTTTATCGCGACTGAGGAAATGGTAGAAAAGACGGATAAGGGATTAGAAATCCCGACAATGCCAATGAAACCGAGATTATATTTGGTAAAAAGATAAATGAAAACTCGCCGATTGGCGAGTCCGATAGGACGAAGACAGAGGCGTAGTTGAATTTATGCGTTAAGAAAGTATAAAGCTTTCGACAGAAAGTTTATACTTTTTTATTAGCAAAATGAAAACTCGCCGATTGGCGAGTCCGATAGGACGAAGACAGAGGCGTAGTTGAATTTATGCGTTAGGAAAAAAGAGAGCGTCTGTAAAAGACGCTCCCTTTCTTCATTTATCTACATATCCCAAAGGAAAATGAGTAATGTTCCAAAAACAGTAATCAGGGCCATGGCAATCATAAAAAATACCTTGCCATAAATTACCCACTTATCTTCTGATTCGCCAGCGTGCATAAACACAACAAGCTGCAGAAGAGCCTGAACAAATGCCGTGGCAACTAGGACAACCATTCCTTGTGCAAAGGAGAGTTTCAAGAAATAGACTGCCAGAGCAGCTGCCGTTAGGACTAAGGAAAAGACAAAACCTATTATTTGTTTTCGTGGGAATAATTCGCTCATCTTACATCATTCCTTTCAAATAGATGAAGCTGAAGATGAAGATCCAGACGACATCCAAGAAATGCCAGTAAAGTGAAAAGATAAAGGATTTATTCGCAGTTTCAGGCGTTAAGCCGCGTTTTTTCACTTGCAAAAGGATAGCTGTTCCCCAGAATAATCCGAAGGTAACGTGCAGTCCGTGTGTACCTAATGTAGTCATCAGCATGGCAGTAAACGCGCTAGTCTGCAATGTTGCACCATCATGGACATAGGTGATGAATTCATCAATTTCAAAGCCTAAGAACCCTAGACCAAGAAGAAGTGTAATCACAAAGAAGGTCATCATTGCTTTTTTGCGTCCTAGACGCATTGCGTGAACGCCAAGTCCAATTGTAAAACTACTTGTTAATAACAAAAGTGTTTCTATTATAACCGGAGCTATTTCAAAAATCTCTGTACCACTTGGACCGCTCCCAGTTCTATGCTCTAACGTAAAATAAGAGGTAAACAGTGTCGCAAAAAGCATAATTTCAGCAGCAAGGAAAACCCAAAAGCCAAAAATATTCAATCCATTTTGTTTTGTACCATATTCTAATGGCAGCGAGTGATCGACGTTCATTATTTAGCACCTCGCAGTTTTGTTTCAGTTTCTTCTATTTCTTTAACAGAAATATATCGGCCGTGGTCCTGTTCGAATGAGCGTAGAGCCATACATGCCAAAATTCCAATTAGTGAAAGAATTGCCGGAATCCATAAGGAGAAGACCAGTGAAAAACCTAACACAAAGAAGATCGCGCCCATAATAAATGGAACTCCACTGTTATTTGGCATATGGATTTTTTCCACTTTACCCGGGAACAGCTCATGACCTTTTTTCTTGGAATCCCAGAATGCTTCACTAGAAGCAACCTGAGGCTCGATGGCAAAGTTGTATTCCGGTACAGGAGTATGTGTTGCCCATTCAAGCGAACGTGCATCCCATGGATCTGCACCAACATTTCTTGGTGAATAACGAACACTGTAATAAACGTTATAGACAATCAATGCAAAGCTGATGGCCATAACACCTGCACCAACGAATGAAACCATATTTAATGGTCCATAACCTGTTGCTTCTGAATAAGTGTACATACGGCGTGCCTGACCATCTAAACCAGTAATGTACATTGGGAAGAACGCTAAGCAGAATCCGATCGTAAGCGTCCAGAATGACCATTTCCCAATTCTTTCATTTAACATAAAGCCAAACATTTTTGGCCAATAATAGGTTAGACCAGCAAGCATAGCAAATACTACACCCGGGATAATTGTGTTATGGAAGTGAGCTACTAAGAACATTGTGTTATGGTACTGATAGTCAGCAGCTGACATCGCTAGCATGACCCCTGTCATCCCGCCGATTACAAATAGCGGAATAAACCCTAGAGAGTATAACATTGGAACGGTAAATCGAATTTTCCCTTTCCATAACGTAAATAACCAGTTGAAGATTTTAACACCTGTTGGAACGGCAATCATCATTGTTGTGATGGAGAAGAAGCTGTTTGCAACTGCCCCCTGCCCCATCGTAAAGAAATGGTGCGCCCAAACCATACAGGATAGTGCTGAGATAATAACCATTGATGCAACCATTGATTTATAGCCATAAAGGTTACGTCCGGCAAAGGTTGAGATAACCTCACTGTAAATACCAAATGCAGGTAATATAAGGATATAAACTTCAGGATGTCCCCAAACCCAGAATAGGTTAGCCCAGAGCATATCCATACCGCCATTTGTCGTTGCAAAGAAGTGAGTTCCAAACAATCTGTCCATCGTTCCCATCGCAAGCGCCACTGTAATGACAGGGAAAACCGTTACGATGATAAGGTTTGTTACTAAAACAGACCATGTAAACATCGGCATTTTCATTAAGGTCATGCCCGGTGCTCTCATTTTCATGATTGTTGTAATCATGTTAATACCGGTCATCAGCGACCCGATACCGGATATTTGAATCGCAATCATATAATAGTTCGTTCCGACATGTGGACTGAAATCATTCCCTGCAAGCGGGAAATAAGAAGTCCATCCTGCATCAGGAGATCCGCCGATAACAAACGAGATATTAAACAACATCGCACCAAAGAAGAACAGCCAGAAGCTTAATGCGTTCAATCTTGGGAAGGCTACGTCACGGGCGCCAATTTGTAATGGAACCACATAGTTCATGAAAGCAAAGATGAATGGCATTGCCATAAACATGACCATGATAACCCCGTGTGTTGAGAAAACTTCATTATAATGCTGTGGATCTAGCAGTTTATTATCAGGTACAGCCAACTGGGCACGCAGCATAATCGCGTCCACGCCGCCGCGGAATAACATAATTAAGGCAGAGAGTAAATACATAATTCCAATCCGTTTATGATCAACTGTTGTTAACCATTCGCGCCATAAATATCCCCATTTTTTGAAATAGGTTAGGCCTGCAATAATGGCAACCACTGTTAGGCCAATCGCTACCATAGATGCATAGATTGCAAGACTTGGATTTGGTATGGCAAAACGTTCAAAGAACTCCATCCTTTATTAACTCCTTTCGAGAGATTAATTTTTTCAATAATTCGTTTCATTAACCCGTTCACAATTACTCATGATTTTGGTGATCTGACATATCCATATCCATTTCCATTTTTGAGTGGTCAGTTTGACCTTTCTCTGGTTTTGCGGAAGGACTGTGATCGTGTTCTGGTGCTGGACTAAATTTTAAATGAGTCCCTGTAAAAGTCATTTGTCCAAGGTGTCCTGGCTTTAATAACTCATCAAATTTTTTCTCTGATAAAGGTTTTGCCGTTTTCTTAACGTCTTTTACCCATTTATCGAAATCCTTTTCAGACATTGCTGTAACATTAAACGTATTTTCAGCAGTACCTTTACCGCTGAAGTTCGCATTACGGCCCATCATTTCACCCGGTTCATCTGCAGCTAAGTGCAGTGTCGTCACCATATCGGACATAGCGTATTTTTGACCGCCAAGTTGTGGAATCCAGAAGCTAGTGATTGGTCCGTAGGAATAAAGCTTAAATTCAATCGGCCGGTCTGTTGGAATATACAAATAGTTGACAGTTTCAATATTTTGTTCTGGATAACTAAAATGCCATTTCCAGTCAGATGAGGATGCATAAATGACTAAAGGATCTTTATCCTGATATTTTATTGGTTTTGCTTCGACAATATTGTTACTTTGAACAGAAACGATTGAAAAGTAAGTGACAATAATGACAGGAATACCGACGCAAATTAGCTCAACCCATTTATTTCCTTCAATGTGAGGCGGTTCATAATCTGGGCTTGCCTTTGAGGCACGATACTTAATTAGCACATAAATCAAAATAGCGAAAACTACAATTACAATGAACGACATGATCCCAATGGATAACAAAATATCATGGGCTTGCCTTTCGGCTTGCGGCCCTTTAGGATCAAGAACCATGAGTGGTTCACATCCTGTTAGCACTGTGGCAATAGTTAAAACAAGCAGTAATAATGCCGATTTTACTTTCATGCTAGTACCCCTTTCTTTTATTTAAAAAATATCATGTTAAAAAAATTTTTTGTTTGTGATTTACATCACATCAATTAGTAACTATCTTAATACCAAACATTATTAAAAGACACCCATTCGGAAGATTTGTCACTAAATGTTCAAAAAGAATTCGACATTTTGTAAAAGTAGGGTCTATACATTTGCTTTTTTAATATATTTTTAATATTGGTTAGCGGGTAGTTTGAGGATTATGGAAAAGCACCCTTAAAATCCCTTCACATTTATGTTTCTATTTAAAAAATTCAGATTCACTGTAGTGAAAAAACAAAGAAAAGAAGCGATCACGACCGATCGCTTCTTTTCTTTGTTTTTTATTGATTTAATGCGCTAACCGCATTGATTAATCCAAATCCAGCCTTTTCATCATAACCTGGTTTGAATACATCTTCTGCTGAAGACTGAATGATTTGTTTTACCTGCACAGGTTTAAGAACGTCTTTTCCGTACTTCGCGATGATCACTCCCGCTAAGGCAGCTGTTTTTGGTGCGGCCATTGAAGTGCCGGCATACCAAGCATAGCCATGCTCTAAAAAGTTACCTTGTTTGTCATAAAGTGGTACAGAACTAAAACAAAGGTATGAGTTGTCTCTTCCGGTTTTTGTGGCTGGATCATAATTAGGACCTAAATCTCCGCCAGGTGCCATTACATCAATTTTTCCTACCCCGTAATTAGAATAGAATGTTAGATTTTTTAGAGCTCCACCCGCTGAAACCCGAATCATAGTTTGACTGCTAGGGCTTCTGTGAACAGAACCATTGTCGTCACCAGCTAATTGTCCTGGACTGCTAATATCCACCCCATTATTACCAGCAGAACCAACAACTGTTACCCCTTTTTGGATAGCATATTGGATAGCCCTGTTAAATAATCGAACATCTGCCACAACATCTTTTGTAGCATACTCTGGATCTTGGAACCAGTCATAACCGCCAAGGGACATATTGACAACATCCACATTGTCGTCCGCTGCTGTCATCAGAGCCTCAGCAATATGGGCAGTTTCAGCACCGCCAGTTGGCCCAAAGACACGGTAGGCTGCTACTTTCAGATCAGGTCCTATTCCTAAGATTCTTCCCTTGCCAGCAATCGATCCGGCAACATGCGTGCCATGGCCATCTTCATCCATTGCATCTGTATAACCCGGTACAAATGATTTACCGTAGGCATAATTATCCTTTATATCAGGATGATTATAATCGATTCCAGTATCAACGACAGCTACAACAATATCATTTCCTGAAACAGGTTTACCTGTACCGCCCGGCAAACTCCAAGAGGCGCCATTATTTGTCACTTGCTTGATATCCCATTGATTCTGATTATACAAATCAGCGTTGGAAATATCCCCTGGCTCAACTGCTTCCTGATAAGCTGGTTTTTCCGGATACACAATATTCTCAACCCCTGCATCCAAAACAAGACTCGATTTTTTCACCTTATCTAGAAACGCAGTATTCGTTGAACTTACTTCAACAGCCCCCAGCTTATCCAACTTCCCTGTCACTTTTCCGCCGGCGTCCTTGATCATTTTTTCATATCCTGCAGGAAGCTGGGATTGATCCTTAAAAATTACTATGTACTCCTTGTTCACAGGTGCAGCACTGCTTTTTGAAATCCCTCCGCTAAATATAACGGATGCTCCCAAAGCAACGGATAAAGCGCTTCCAAAAATCTTCTTCTTCATCGTTTCAACCTCTCCCTTTCTCTTTTTCTCAATTTTCATTATATTATTTTAAAGGGACTGTAGACATTCTACTAAAGTCCTTATTACAATCTTTTTATGCACCACTTTGTTCCTATTTTTGAATAATTACCCATATTAATTTCCATTTATACCCAAATTAGTCCAATTGTTTGGATAACCCATGCAGGACAAACACTTTCCCAATAAAATAAATTACAAAACTTTTTAATGCTCCATATTTTAGGGAGTGGTCAAATGGGAGCAATTAACGGAAAAGAATTTATCGAACGTATGGATCGTTTAAACAAGGAAATTTGGCTGGATGGAGAACGGTTGGAAGGGAAAATTTCTGAACATCCTGCATTTAGAGGCCTTCTTCAAAGCAAAGCATCTTTATATGATTTTCAGTTTGATTTGACCCTGAAAGAAAAGCTAACCTTTTTATCCGATGAGACGGAAGAGCGGATTGGGCTATCCTATTTACAGCCACGGACGAAAGAGGATTTAAAAAGAAGGCGGACCATGATCGAAATTTGGGCCAGGCATACCAATGGGCTGATGGGTAGAAGTCCGGATTATATGAATTCAGTCGTTATGGCCTTTGCCTCCTCCGCCTTATTTTTAAAAGGGAGTGAGAATTGCTTTCCGGAAAATATTATTTCCCTCTATGAAAGGGCAAGGAATCAAGATCTCTCGTTTACCCACACCTTCATAACTCCTCAGGTTAACCGGTCGCAAATCAACTTTGAAAAATTGAAAGAACCAATTGCCGCCAAAATCGTCGGGAAAAACGAAAAGGGAATTATTATCAAGGGGGCTCGCCTGTTAGCGACCCAAGGCGGTTTAACTGATGAAGTCCTAGTTTATTCAGCCGGCGGAGTGACAAATGACGCGGATGCCTATGCATTTTCCATCCCTTCTGATACGAAAGGACTTAAATTTCTTTGCAGGGAGTCGTTTGTAGGCGGTGAGTCTGCCTTTGATTATCCGCTCAGCTCGCGTTACGAAGAAATGGATACGATTTTAGTCTTTGATAATGTGGTGGTCCCGTGGGAGAGAGTCTTTTTTTACGAAAATGTCGATGCAGCAAATGAATTCATGGAGAAAAGCTCATTCTACCATCACGCCTACCACCAGGCCATCACTAGACAGGTTGTGAAAACAGAATTTCTATTGGGACTTGCCGAGTCCCTGTCGGATACAATAAATGTTTGCGGTTATCAGCATATCCAGGAAAAACTTTCTGAAATTATCATTGGGCTAGAAACGATGAAGGCCCTTTTATTAAAGTCCGAGGAAGAGGCGGAAATGGATGAATGGGGTTATATGAGGCCTAACCTCATTCCTCTTAAAGTCGCTAGTAATGTTTTTCCAAGAATCTATCCGAGATTCAGTGAAATCATTCAATTAATCGGTGCAAGCGGCATGGTTACCCTGCCGACTGAAAAGGACTTTAATTCCCCTATTAAAAAGGATTTGGAACTTTATCTGCAAGGCTCTAGAAAAAATGCCGAAGAACGCATAAAGCTTTTTCGCTTAGCCTGGGACCTGACAATGAGCTCATTCGGTACAAGGCAAACCCAGTATGAACGGTACTTCTTCGGAGACCCAGTCCGCTTATCGAGCGGTTTGTATCATACCTATCCAAAGGAAGAATATTGCAAGCGAGTTAAAGATTTGCTTGATTTAAAAGAATAGGATATCCCTGCACACGGGATATCCTATTCTTCTAAATATTTTGATGTGTCACCTGCAACTTCGACAGCAATGGTCTTTTATTATCCCAAGAAACCCGAACCGGCAGATTAAAAAATTGGGTAAGGCTCTCGCTCGATAACAGTTCATTGGTGTTTCCGTACGCAAAAACCTGCCCCTCCTTTAGCAACAAGGTTTTATTGAATACAGGCAGAATCTCTTCAACATGATGTGTAACATAAATGATGGCTGGTGCATTTGGATTTTTGGCAATCGTCTCGATTGATTCCAATAGTTTTTCACGGGCAATAAAGTCCAGACCGTTTGTTGGCTCATCGAGAATCAGCAAAGACGGGTCAGCCATTAACGCGCGGGCAATTAACACCCGCTGTTTCTCCCCTTGCGATAAGGTTTCATAATTTCTGTTAGCATAATCGATGCAGCCAAGCTCCTCAAGTAAGGAAATGGCTTTTCTTCGTATTTCGTCTGTGGGAGCTTCATAGAGACCAATGGAAGCGAATGCTCCGCTTAGTACCACTTCAAAGGCATTATCGCCCGGGTGAAATTTTTCCTGAAGTGAGGATGAAACAAAGCCAATTTGCTTGCGCAGCTTTTCAGCAAGATAGGTTTTCCCAAACTCCATTCCTAAAACATTAATTTTTCCCTTTGTCGGGAAATTATAGGCGTTCAGCAAATTTAGGATGGCCGTTTTACCAGAACCGTTTAAACCGAATAAAACCCAATGCTCCCCTTTTTCTATTTGCCAATTGACATTTTTTAAAATCCATTTGTCGCTCCGTTTGAGCGAAACGTCCTCTAGTTGCAGAATCATTATTTTACTCCCCTCTTATGATTGACTTTATACATAATATAGTATCAAAATTTTCCGAAAATAAAAATATTGAGAGTTTTCCACTCTAAAAAAAGCAATTATGAACATTCTTTGAAACTATTCTATTTATAAGTGTTTCCCCAACTTTCGCCGCATAATTCTACAAATTTCTTGGTTTACGATTGCTATATTTTGAACGTAAGGAAAATATTAATTTACTATTGTTCAACATTTCACAATAAATGATTTTAGGGAGGAACAATCAATGGCAGTGGAAGAAAAAATGTTACAGCAAAAGCAAACAGTTTCGATGATTGACCGATTAGCAGCTAATGCCGCTCAGGCAGCTACGGAGTTTCGCAGCTTTACGCAGGAAATGGTCGATGAAATTGTCAAGCAGTTGGCACTTGTTGCACTCGAGAACCACGATAAATTTGCCAGAATGGCTGTTGAGGAAACGAATCGAGGCCTTTACGAAGATAAAATCACGAAAAATATGTTTGCAACAGAGATGATTTATCACACCCTTCGAAATCTGAAAACGGTCGGCATTATCAGTGAAAACGCGCATGAGGGCAGCTATGAAATTGCCGAACCTGTCGGGGTCATCGCCGCGCTGGTGCCTGTGACAAATCCCACATCCACTGTCATTTATAAATCTCTTATTTCTATGAAAACAAGAAATCCTATTGTTTTTTCCTTTCACCCCGTTTCACAGAATTCGGGAAGGTTCACAGCTGAACTTCTAAGAGAAGCCGCTGTCCGTGCAGGCGCTCCTGAAAATTGTATTCAATGGATGGAAACTACCACTCTGGATGGTATCAATATGTTAATGAAGCATCCAAAAGTATCGCTAATTCTTGCGACCGGAGGTTCTAGCATGGTGAAAGCCGCATATAGTTCCGGCAAACCGGCAATTGGTGTCGGACCAGGCAATGTACCTTGTTATTTCGAAAAAACTGCCAATATCAAGAGTTCCGTCCAAGACCTGATTATGTCGAAAACCTATGATAATGGAATGATTTGTGCCTCTGAGCAAGCGTTAATCATCGATAAAGAAATCTATACCGAAGTCATTACGGAAATGATCGCCAACAACTGTTACTTTTTAAATGAGGAGGAAAGGAAACAGTTAGAAAAAGTAGCGATAAAAGAAGAAACCGGATTCCTCAATCCGATGATTGTCGGTCTTCCAGCCTTTAAAATTGCCCAAATGGCCGGAATCGAAGTCCCATTTGATACCAAGGTTTTAGTGGTCGAGTTGGAAGGAGTCGGACCAAAATATCCGCTTTCCTGTGAAAAACTAAGCCCTGTTCTTGCCTGCTATAAGGCAAATAGTACAGAGGAAGCCTTTAACCTGGCAGAAGCCACATTAGAATACGGTGGACTCGGCCACACCGCTTCCATTCATACGGCTAATGACCAGATTGTTGAACAGTACGCGATGAGAATGAGAGCAGGAAGGATCCTAATCAATACTCCTTCCGCCCAAGGGGCAACTGGAAACGTTTATAACGATTTACTGCCGACACTAACCCTTGGCACGGGCACATATGGAGGAAACTCGGTTTCAGTCAATGTCGGTGCCATGCATTTACTTAATATTAAAAAGGTGGCCAAACGCAATAATAACGCCCAAATCCTAAGGACACCGCCACAAATTTATTATCGTAAGAATTCTGTTCAGGCATTGGAAATCATCCCGGATATTAAAAGGGCATTTATTGTCACAAGCCCAAGTTCGGTGAAAAACGGTTATGTCGATAAAGTGCTCCATTTTCTAACGAAACGACCTGATTTTGTCCACTATGAGGTGTTTTCTGAGGTGGAGCCTGACCCTAGCATCGAAACGGTCATGGCGGGTGCTGAATTGATGAGACACGCTAAACCGAATATGATCATTGCCTTAGGAGGCGGTTCTGTCCTTGATGCAGCAAAAGCGATGTGGTTATTTTACGAGGATTCTGAGGCAAACTTTAACACCTTGAAACTGAAGACTCTTAATCCGAGAAAACGAGTTGTGACTTATCCGAAGCTTCGGGAGAAGGCTAAGTTGATCGCGATTCCGACTACTTCCGGAACAGGTTCGGAGGTTACCTCCTTTGCCGTCATCACGGATAAAAAAGCGAATATTAAATACCCGCTTTCCGACCCTGAACTTTTACCAGATGTGGCGATCATCGATCCACAGTTCTCGATGACTGTTCCGAAGGAAAACACAGCAGACACCGGAATGGATGTCTTAACACATGCTCTTGAAGCTTTTGTTTCAGTCGTTGCCAATGATTTTACAGATGGACAGATTATTAAGGCCATTCAGCTAGTATTTGAGTATTTGCCAAGGGCGTACCGTAACGGTTTTGATGAGCTGGCCCGCGAGAAAATGCATTACGCTTCCACGATTGCGGGCCTTGCATTTAATAACGCCTATTTAGGAATTAATCACAGCCTTGCCCATGCGGTTGGCGCCGAGTTCAATATCGCTCACGGCCGCGCAAACGCGATTTTCTTGCCGCTTGTTATTCGCTATAACGCGGTGAAGCCGACGAAATTTACGCCATTTGCCGGTTATGAGTATTATAAGGCTGATAAACGTTATGCTGAGCTGGCAAAAATGCTGGGGCTTCCGGCACGGACAACGGAAGAAGGTATTGAAAGCTTGGTTGAAGCGGTGATTAGTTTGGCAAGAGAGCTCGATATGCCTTTAAGCGTCGAGGAATGCGGTGTGAGCCAACCTGTATATGAAAGTAAGATTGCCGAGATGGCCTTACATGCCTTTCATGATCCTGATACAAACGTCAATCCGAAGCGTCCATTAACTAGAGAACTGATGGAAATCCTGCGTCTAGCTTATAAAGGGGTATAGTTTTAATATATGGGAGGTGCCTCAATCGGGGATTTGAGGCACTTTTTTTGTTTGGGTTTATCCAATATAACGATTCGCAGATAAATTCAGGAATTCGCAGATATATTCGGGGATTCGCAGATATAATTGGAAATTCGCAGATATATTTCAAAATTCGCAGATATCCCTTAAAAATCCGCAGATATTTTTCGGAAGCCGAATCCGAGAATTGGGAATTTACCTATTTTTAATAAAAAATTTAAATTTCTCATAGATTTAATTATATCTTTCCAGTCTCTTCCCCAATATTAGCCCTACTTGATTAAAGAAAACCACTAAGATGACACCAACTGGGATGCTGATCCATATCATTGGCCAATCAATGACCTCAATCTCTAAGGCAAATTGGTAGAAATATAGACAAAATGGAATCAATAAAATAACGGCGGTTACTACACCTGGAGTATATCTTCTAAGAATGATAGCCTGGCCAATGTGGGTAAAGGAATGGATAAACAAAATGGAAACGACCGAAAGAATTCCTATCAAAGTCCAATCCTTTGCTTCCCCGCTCATCGCAACAATAACCACTATCAAAATACCCATATACTCAACCAATACAGCCAAAGCAAAACCGGCTGTATGCCTTGGAAACACCCGGATGAAGTAGTTGTGGAACCTTTGCGGAAGGACCTTTAGGATATCCTTCTCATTCCGCTTTAGCCAGCCTTCCATAACAATAATTTCTTCAAAGTCGTGCACGATAAAAGCACTTGCCACCGCCCAGATCAGAATGGTTAATGTCATCTTCCTCCTCCTCTCACAATAATAAATTATTATGCTAAAACCATGATATCAAATTGGGTAAATTATCCAAAACGAAAAAAAGCCACCCAATCAAACAGTTTTGATTTAGGCTGGCTTAATCCATCTTTTTATATCCTATTCTGCTAGAGACCTGTATTTCCCGCTAAAATAAATAAGCGGTTCGGCGTTTGATTCTTCAATGGAAATTTCAATTACCCTGCCTATAAATAGTGTATGGTCCCCTTCCACATGTGCAGCTGTTACTTCACATGCGACCTGCGCCAGTGCCCCGGCGATAACAGGCACCCCGCCCAGCCGGTCAAACGCCACTTCCCGATGCTCCTTCAGCTGCCCCGCGAAAATCATCGACAACTCCTGCTGTTCAGCCGACAGGATATTGACCGAGAATGTATTGGACTTTTTTATTTTTTCAAGCATAGATGCTTTTTCCGCAATTGATACGACAACCAGTTTTGGGTTGAGCGATACAGACATAAACGCATTTGCCGTCATCCCGTGAGCCTTGCCATCCACCTCTGTTGCCACCACTGTTACCCCTGTTGCAAACTTCCCCATCGCATTTCGAAATAAACGATCATCCATTAGCAGTCCCTCCCAGCTTTCCACATTAATTTATAACTATGTTGCAAAACCAATATAAATGAATGGTAAAAGCAGGTACCTTATAAAAAGCACTTGCTTTTAACATTCTATAAACCACCAAGCCCGGAAATCAGGATTCCAAAACAAGCTGTAAATAATAGAATATTAATCCCGAGACCAATCAATGCCCCCTGGCCCATCCGCTTCCTTCCCTTTGTAAAACAAATGATTGGAATCACAATCATGGCAATGGCGGCTATACATAGATAAGCAAAAAACATCGGGGAGAAAACTAACAAAACCAATAACCCTAGAAGATAAATCCCGATGGTGATGCCAATCCCAATCCATAGGTCTTTTAAACTCCCATCCTTTGAATTGTTCCCTTGATTTTGATTCATGCCTATTCCCCCCTTAAATGCTCAAAACTACTATTTTATAAATGTTCGTTCTTCCAGTTCCTGTTGGATTTTCTTCAATTCTTGTTCCTTTTCATCCCGATAAAATAAATTGTACGTATCAAACGGAATAATCCGGCCATCCGGATGGGCGATATGGACACAGGATTTTTTTACGGAGCGGACATCAAAGTTATGTGCATCTAAGAACTGCATAATAATCACCCGGAAGACGTTGTCATAGCCGATTTCTCCCGGCATTGCCACCTTTGGCAGGCAGCATAACAAGTCCTTCAAGGACAAGGCCGAGGAATCCGGAGAATGGTTCAAGGAGAACAATTTAAATATCATATTTTTAATATTATCGTCCTGTTCAAAAACGATGGTGTTGCGCTCGCCTTCCAGCAAAATATTAGGATCGATTAATCCTGTTAGCGGTGTCACATCCCCATTAAGCTTTAAGGCATAGCCCATTGCCAGGCAATCAGGATGGCATGGGACGGGGATTATATCCTTTGATCCAAACACATTCGATTGGTCAATAATCATTTGCCGTACTTCACTCAGCGTTAAGCGGTTAACAGAAGGGTCATATTCCTCCAATCTACCTGCTGCTTGAATAGGCTGAAAGGTCACCCCGCGGACACACTTCTGCTGCAGACCGTATTGAATGATTTTTCCTACTTCATGGTCGTTTAATCCCTTTTTCAAGGTGACAACAAGTGTAGTAGATATATTAAATTCATTTAAATGGTCAATCGCCTTTTGACGAATCTCTCGTAAATCTACTCCCCTTAATTCCTCCAATGCTTCTATTTCAAAGCTGTCAAATTGAAGATAGATTTCAAAGCCAGGAGAATACGAGGCTAAGCGCTTGACAAATTCCTTGTCATTTGCGATTCGGAGCCCATTTGTATTCACCATTATATGACGGATTGGCCGTGATTTTGCCATGTCCAGGATGTCAAAGAACTGCGGATGAATCGTTGGTTCGCCCCCGCTAATTTGGACGATATCAGGCTCACGCTCATTTTTAATAATGCTATCTAGCATAAATTCTATTTTTTCTATGCTGCGGAAGGTCCCTTTATGCGGCGAGGAATCCGCATAGCAAATCGGGCATTTCAGGTTGCAGCGCTCGGTAATCTCCAATAGTGTTAAACAGCTATGCTGTTCATGGTCCGGACAAAGGCCACAATCATACGGGCAGCCATATTTAATTGGCGTATTCCAGCGATATGGCATTTCCGAGGGCTTAATAAATTCACGGCACCACTTATAATAATCGACGTCTGTTGAAATCAAAACCTTTTCCCTGCCGTGCTGCATACAATGCTTAACCAAATAAACCTTTTCATTTTCAATGATGACCTTGGCTTCCACTTTACGATGACAGGTCGAGCAGATGCTGTTTGTTAATTCATAAAATAAATACGGCCGGTTAGGCATGGATTTCTCTCCTCTTCTCTGTTTGTTTTTTATTAATGAGCCATATGTAATACAAGATCCCCAGCAAGCTTGCCACTTGAATATTGTTTAAAAGCCAATATGGGTGCGGGGTTGGTTTAATAAAATCAATCATGAACCGAAACGTTAAATAACCAAGCATGTACAGCTGAAATAGCAGGCCTTCCCAGCCGATCCTATTTCTCTTTAGCTGAAAAAGTGCGACGGCAAGAGCACCCAAAAAAGCTATTTCATAAAGCTGTGTGGGGTGCCGCTTTATTCCGTCCCCAAAGTCCATCCCGGTGATCCAAGTTGTAGCCGTCCCATAAGTGTGGTCATCTAAGCCGGTTAAAAAACAGCCAATTCGGCCAATCATCATTCCAACAGCCAATGGCAAAACAAAGTCATCGCCGGTCGAGCGCTTCCATCCAATGCATTTTTTGGCTGTTTCAACACCAATCAGCCCGCCTAGTAATCCGCCGACAATTGTTTTTCCTTCCATTAAATAAATAAGATTATGCCAATTTTCCAGCGTTTCCTTTGGGTCTTCAAGCCAATAGAGAAATTTAGAGCCGAAAGCAGCGCCTAAGATTGCCCCAACAATGACCCAAAGGGCTTTATCCATTGGGATTCTATCTTTATTTCGTGTATATAAATAAACGCGGAAGCCGATAAAATAGGCTAATGATTCTAATAATAGATGGGGGTGAATGCCAAAAATATAGAAAGGGAAGTTCACTAAAACGTTATCCTCCTTTAAAGAATACTCCATGTTTTCTTCTTTATCTTATCAGAATCATAGAAAAAAATTATCATATTTTTTAAAATTTTCTAAACGTTATTGTATTTCTTTCTTTTTTTCGATCCTCGATATAAACTGATAGATGAACAAGTTTTAGCCGAGGTGAATCTGTGAACTTTCCAATCCTTGAAACCAAAAGATTACAATTAATCAAACTCACCCATCGCCATGTCGAAAGTTTGTTTGAAATATTTTCGCAAAATGAAGTAACGAGGTTCTATGGAACCGAACGGTTTACCCTGCCGGCCGAGGCCATGAAATTAATTGATTTGTTTCAAAAGAATTATCAAGATAAACGGGGAATCCGCTGGGGAATTAAGCTGAAGGAAAATCAAAAGATTATTGGAACCATCGGTCTTAATAACCTGCAACTGAAAAACAAACGGGCCGAAATTGGCTATGAACTGCATCCTGCTCTTTGGAGAAAAGGGTATGCGACTGAGGCCATTATAGAAGTATTACAGTTTAGTTTTACGCAAATGGAATTGTATCGGATCGGGGCCATCGTTTATCCGGAAAACGCAGCCTCGGTCAACCTGCTTCAAAAAATGGGCTTTACGAAAGAGGGCATTCTACGAGGCTATATGCATCAAAGCAATCATATTCATGATACATATGTATTATCGATACTAAAGCCAGAATGGGAAAAGAGCCAGGAAAATAAGTAACCTGGCTCTTTTCATTCCTCAAAGTAGTCTTTAAATTCCTTCGGATCCTTAGCCTTTTCATTATGATAATAAGGATTATTTTCGGTAACGTTCTTTGGGTCCAAATTTGTTTTAATTACTAACATGGGTCCGGTTGGACTTTCCGCAATGATTCGGTCATTTAACTTATCAAAATCAGTCATATTGCTATTTCCCGGTTGTTTCGTTTCCAAGTGATTACCACCTCCTAGAAATTAGCATGCTGATTTTAACTGGTAAACATGCATTCAAACATTTCTTGAAAAAAAGAAAAACTAGGAAGCAAAAACCTCCTAGTTAAAGTTATTCTTCTTCGCCACCTACTAAGAAATCCGGACTTAATTCTTCGAATTCCTCGTCGTCAACATCCATGCCCCATTCATCATCATTGTCTCTGCATCCTTCAGGATTTACGCGGACACAAACCTTGGTTTCGCCAATGACTTCAACCAAGAACTCCCTTTCGACATGAACGATGATTTTGTTGCCATTTGGGGAAATGACGGCTTCACAGGTGTTTGGCTGCTGCAATACTTTTGCTACAATTTCGCTGTCGTCCATGCAGTCATGGTCACGGTATTTTAACTTAATGACATCTGTGTATTGGACCCGTTCCGTAACCACTTCTGTTTTGGTGTTATCGTTAAAGGAGTACCAAGTATTGATGTCATAAGTGCCGTGTATCTCAACTGTTTTACCAACTTTTTTCGCGTTATATTTATGGTTGATAACCCAACAGCCGAGAACGCTGGATGGATTGTGTGCCGGGCTAATCGTATGATTGGACTTTGTAAACTTCCGTCCCTTCGCTACTACGGCCTTCGCAAATATCTCTCTATATTCTCCCATTTTGCGCGAACCCTCCTCATTCAGTTTCATTTCATCCTATGCGAATGTCTATACTAGTGTGATATCTAAATCTGCGAATACTGGATAAAAGTTTAGTCATGATTCATCTTATGCGGGATGTCTAGGTGTGTGCCTTAAGGGGGTAGTCTTTTGCGGGAGGAATCCATATAAGGAAAAAAATAAGCCAGACTTCAGAAAGTCTGGCTTACATTTTTTAATGCTCGTGATCGCAATCATCGTGTCCTTCACAGGCTCCGCCGCCATTTTTCATGCTGGCGCCGGTTTCCCCAAGCAGCACATCACCACCTGTTGAAATAATGATTTCATCTGTGACAGTATTTGAAATGGTTGTCGCAATTAACTGAAGCAATTCATTTACTTCGATTTGCGATTCCTTGAAATCTTGAACAACTGGAATGTCATCCAGCTCTTGTTCGATAGAAGCGATTTTTTCTTCAACCTTTTTCAATGCTTCCGGTTTGCCATAATGCTGCAGGTTTACAGCTTGCTTTTGCAATCCCTTAATATCAGCAATTAATGTTTTCACCTTTTGATTATCATGAATTTGCGCTTCTGCCCGTTTAAAGAAATCCACTTCCTGAGTATCTGCAATCATGCGAGCCAATTCTTTTGCACGAGCGACGATATCGTCTTTTGTATACTTCGTCACTTTAGTTCACCTCTGCTGGTTCTAGTTCTTCCACCATTTCTCCGTTTAATGACCATGTTTTTGCTTCGTTAATTTTTACTTTTACAATTTTGCCAATCGCTGACTTAGGACCAACAAAATTGACTAATTTGTTCTTGCTTGTATAGCCGGCAAGGACATCCGGATTGTTTTTACTTTCCCCATCCACTAGTACCTCGACAATTTGGCCCTGATATTTTTTCATAGCCTCAGCAGAAAGCTCGTTTACAAGGTTGTTTAAACGCTGTAAACGTTCTTTCTTTACTTCCATTGGGACGTTATCCTCCATCTTGGCCGCTGGAGTGCCTTCACGTGGAGAGTAAATAAATGTATAGGCAATTTCAAAACCTACTTCACGGTAAAGTGACATTGTTTCTTCAAATTGTTCGTCGGTCTCGTTTGGATAGCCGACAATAATATCCGTTGACAATGCGACATCCGGAATGGCGGTTTTGATTTTTCTAACTAGTTCTAAATATTGTTCTCTTGTGTACTTACGAGCCATAATTTTCAATACATCCGTTGAGCCTGATTGTACTGGCAAGTGAATATGATTCATTAAATTGCCGCCCTTTGCTAGGACTTCAATTAAATGGTCATCAAAGTCGCGCGGGTGACTTGTTGTGAAACGAACTCTTGGAATATCAATTTTACGGATTTCATCCATCAGATCTCCAAGTCCATATTTCAAATCCTCAAAGTCTTTTCCGTAAGCATTCACATTTTGACCAAGTAAAGTGATTTCCTTATAGCCCTGCGCTGCTAACTGGCGCACTTCCTGGATGATTTCTTCAGGACGACGGCTGCGTTCTTTACCGCGTGTAAATGGAACGATACAATACGTACAGAATTTATCACAGCCGTACATAATATTTACCCATGCCTTGATATTGCCGCGGCGTTCCTTTGGAAGGTTTTCAATTACGTCGCCTTCCTTGGACCATACTTCTACTACCATTTCCTTAGACATGTATGCTTCATGAAGGATATTAGGCAGTCTGTGAATATTATGAGTACCAAAAATCATATCAACTTGCTGATATGTTTTTAAAATTTTATTAACGACTGACTCTTCCTGTGACATACAGCCGCAGACGCCAAGAAGCAGGTCCGGCTTTTCCATTTTTAATGCCTTCAGATGGCCAAGCTCACCGAATACTTTATTCTCCGCATTTTCGCGAATCGCACAAGTATTCAATAGAATAACATTGGCATCCTCAGTACGGTCAGTCGGCTCATAACCTAAAGCTAAAAAGATACCTGACATTACTTCTGTATCGTGTTCGTTCATCTGGCAACCGTAAGTGCGAATATAAAACTTACGGCCTTTACCCATTCCGCGAAATTCTTCTGGAATAGCAAAATCATTTTGGTACTTTACTTCTTCTTTACCACGCTTTTTTGCATCTTTTAAGGAAGGCCCAGTAATTACTTGTTCGAAGTATTTGCTGTAATCCTTGGCGGATTTTTTGTCCGAAGAATTAGCAGCGTTTACTTGCTGACCTTCTAATCGTTGCTTTTCGTTCATGTGGGTTAATCCCCTTTCTTTAAAAAATTACTTCTATTATTATAAAGAATGCTAATTTTTTACTGTGCATAGAATTAACGGTTAATCTGCACATTATAATAGTATAAAGGTTTACGAACCTGAAAACAATAGAAAATCTAGGCTGCTTTCGATAATCACACTCTATAAAAAAAAATCCCGAGGGAGTGCCTCGGGATTTTCTTCACCATTACATGAATTCAGCAACTAATTTATCAAAATAATTTTGATCAAGCTCAAGGTCTGCTTGAGTTAACGGAGTTTCTTTGTAGCCATGAACTAATTCTTGGTAAGATTTTTGCTCCGTATTTTGATAAATAAGACCAGTTACTAAACCTTTATGCTTCATTAATGTTTGCATCGCTGCTTCGCGGTTATGTGGATCATAACCCTCGATATCGCTAAGCTTAGTAAGATTTTCTTTGAACCAGTCATAAGTGTTTACTTTATTATAAGTTACACATGGGCTGAATACGTTGATTAAAGAGAAGCCCTTGTGATTAATACCAGCTTCAATTAACGCAGTTAAATCTTTCAAATCTGTTGAGAAGCTTTGAGCAACAAAAGTTGCGCCCACAGTCAGTGCCATTTCCATTGGGGAAATCGCTTGTTCGATGGAACCTGCTGGTGTTGACTTTGTTTTAAAGCCAGCAGCTGAGCGCGGAGAAGTTTGACCTTTTGTTAAACCGTAAATTTGGTTGTCCATAACGATATAAGTAACGTCAATGTTACGACGGATTGCATGAATCGTATGACCCATACCAATCGCAAAGCCGTCACCGTCACCGCCGGAAGCGATAACTGTTAAATCGCGGTTAGCCATCTTAACGCCTTGTGCAATTGGCAGTGAACGGCCATGGATTCCGTGGAATCCGTATGAATTGATATAACCGGAAATACGACCAGAACAGCCGATACCGGAAATAACTGCTAAATTTTCAGGTTCTAAACCAACGTTTGCAGCAGCACGTTGAATTGCCGCTTGTACAGAGAAGTCGCCACAGCCAGGGCACCAGTTCGGTTTTACATCATTTCTAAAGTCTTTAAAAGTGGCCATTTAGAACAACTCCTTTGCTTTTGTGTAAACTTCGTGAGGTAAGAATGGATTACCATCATATTTCACATGCTTTACAATCTTGTCTGCATGTCCAACGTTCATTTTGATAATATTAGCCAATTGACCAGTCGCATTATTTTCTAACACGATAACCTTCTTCGCTGATTGAATAAGCGGAAGAACCTCGTCAGTTGGGAATGGGTGAATTAAGCGAATATGGGCATGGTTCACTTTTAAACCGTCATTTTCAAGACGTCCCATTGCTTCTTCAATAACACCGCGAGTCGAGTTAAAGCCAACAAATAAAATATCTGCTTCTTCATGCTTCGCATTTTTATACACAGGTGTATTAAAGCGAATATTATCTAATTTACGCATACGCTTATCCATCTGCGCTAGACGGTTTGCAGCTGATTCGGATGGTTTACCAGTTTCAGCATGCTCAACACCTGTTACGTGGTGAATACCGTTTTTCATACCAGGGATAACACGAGGTGAAACACCATCTTCAGTTACCTCATAACGTTTGAAGTAGCCTTTTCCGTCAATCTCTGGAAGATCGCCATTTAACAGCTTACCACGACGAATTTCAACTTTATCAACGCTTAATGGTTCAACGGTTTGTTTACCCAAGGATAATTGCAAGTCAGTTAATAAAATTACCGGAACTTGATATTCTTCAGCAAGATTGAAAGCTTCTGCTGCATCATAGAAAGCTTCTTCTACTGTACTTGGAGCCATGACGATTTTAGGAATCTCACCATGTGTTCCGTAAATCATGGCCATAAGATCAGATTGCTCTTGTTTTGTTGGTAATCCTGTAGAAGGACCACCGCGCTGTGTATCAACGATTACTAACGGAACTTCAGTCATACCGGAAAGGCCGATTGCTTCCATTTTCAATGAAAGGCCAGGGCCTGCAGAGGCAGTAATTGTACGAACTCCAGCATAGTTAGCACCAATAGCCATTGTAGCTGCAGCAATTTCATCTTCTGTTTGAATAACTGTTCCGCCAAGTGCAGGAAGCTTCTTAATTAAGTATTCCATAATCTCGGAAGCAGGTGTAATAGGGTAAGCAGCCATAAAACGACATCCGCCTGCAATAGCACCAAGGGCAATCGCATCGTTACCGATCATAAACATGCGCTGTTTGCCGTCAGCTTTTTCAAGATGCATTGGCTCGACGCCTTGTCCAAGCTTATCTTTCATATTGTCAAAGCCAGCTTTAATGGCTTCCATATTCTTTGCAACTACCTGGTCGCCTTTTTTGCCAAAAATTTCACGTACAACTACCTCAAATACTTGGATATCCAAATCTAAAACGGCCGCGGTAGCGCCGATTGCAACCATGTTCTTCATTAATGAAGTACCAAGCTCTGTTGCAATTTCCGTAAATGGAACTACAAATAAAGAAGCTTCTGTATCTTCAGGCTTAGTTGGACCAAATTTAGCATCAGCAAGGATTAGTCCTTTGCTGTGAAGTTCTTTGTAGTTTACATCAATTGTTTCTTGGTCAAAAGCGACTAGGATATCAAGATCATCAGAAATAGAACGAACTTCTGTCGTGCTTACTCTTATTTTATTATTCGTATGGCCGCCCTTAATACGTGATGAAAAGTGACGATAACCATACAGGTAATAACCTAAGCGATTCAGTGCGATTGCAAAGATTTCACCGGTACTCTCAATACCTTCACCTTGTTGCCCGCCAACTTTCCATGAAAGTTGCTTAATCATGACTTACACCCCTTTGGATATGTAAAAGATAATTAAATAAACATGTAGATTATAGCACATTTCCGAGTAAACCACTAGAAATTGTGATTTTTAATGCTTTAAACCCCAAAAACTAGAGTCACGGAGATGTACTAAACGCTTACAATTCTAGACCTATAAAGTAAAAAATGCAACCCTTTGGCTCGAAATAATGTCTAAAATATGAATATTTTTTTATTATTTTAAATTACTTGATTTACCTTCTAAAAATATCAAGAATAAATGGGCAATTACAGTATTTTTAAACAGTTTTACTAATTCTTCTGCCTTTACGGTTATGCCCCAGTATTCCATTTTCGAAATATTCTCTCATATATCAGAATAGTATTCTTTAATTATGGTAAGCAAACAATGCATTCACAACGAGAACACAAAAATACCTGCTTGTATAAAACAACCAGGCACATAAAACTTTGAATTTTTTATACCCACGGCTTTTTTCTACCGCGGTTCTACAATTAACTTTATAGCTGTGCGTTCTTCCCCATCGATTAAAATATCTGTAAACGCAGGGACACAAATCAAGTCAACTCCGCTAGGCGCTACAAATCCTCTTGCAATGGCTACTGCCTTAACGGCTTGATTTAATGCACCCGCACCTATTGCCTGTATTTCTGCTGCACCTCTTTCACGCAGAACTCCGGCAAGTGCACCAGCTACAGAATTAGGATTAGATTTTGCTGAAACTTTTAATATTTCCATTCCTAGCTCCCCCTTGTAATAATCCCGATCCCGCATGAGCAGTTTCATGAATCAATCAGGTATAAAACATTCCACTGCTACTATATTCACGAATCAAATAACATATTCCAGCTTGGACAAAAATAAGGCATATAAAAAGAGCAAACGAGAGTGTTTGCTCCTATGAATACCAAGGATGGTCATCATTGATTAAGATTGGTTCAATTTTTTTGGCAAGGCCTGTTTTTTGATCCAGAACCATATGCACTGCGCTTAATTGATTTCTTCCTCCTGTTGGGACTTCAAATCGTACCGGCAGACTTGTAAGAAATCGTTTCAAGACCGCTTCCCTTTCCACGCCAAGAATGCCGTCATACGGGCCCGTCATACCCACATCAGTTAAATAGGCTGTTCCCCCTGGAAGAATGCGGTTATCGGCTGTTTGGACATGTGTGTGGGTCCCTACAACAGCCGATACCCTTCCGTCCAAATACCAGCCCATTGCCTGCTTTTCGCTCGTCACTTCAGCGTGGAAGTCAACGAAAATGAATGGTGTTCGTGTCCGCGCCAATGTGACGAGCTCATCGGCCTTTTGAAACGGGCAATCAATTGGATTCATAAATGTCCTTCCCTGTAAATTGATGACTGCCACTTCAAAGCTGTTTATTTTCAGAAAAATAATTCCTTTACCAGGCGTGTCCTTCGGAAAATTGGCCGGGCGGACTAAATATTTGGCTTGATCGATAAATTCAAATATTTCGCGATTATCCCAGGCATGATTGCCTAATGTTACAGCCTGTGCACCCTGCTCTAAAAATTGCCGGTAAATTTTTTCCGTAATTCCTTTACCGCCTGCGGCATTTTCACCATTAATAATCGTTATTTGCGGACGATATTTTTCTTTTAATCTTGGCAGATATTCTTTCACCATATCCCTGCCTGGAGAACCGACGACATCGCCGATAAAAAGTATGTTCATGTTTTTGCCCTTTCGTAAATAAAATGTGTTATTAGAAGTTTAGCATATTTTTTTATGCAAAAAAATAAAGCGATGCAAAAGCACCGCTTTATTTCGCGTATTCAACAGCCCGAGTTTCACGGATAACTGTTACTTTAATATGACCTGGATAGTCAAGCTCTTCCTCTATTCGCTTCCGGATATCCCGTGCCAGGCGGTGTGCAGCCAAATCATCAATTGCTTCCGGTCTGACCATAATCCGAACCTCACGGCCTGCTTGGATAGCGAAGGATTTCTCAACACCCTCATAGGATTCGGAAATCTCCTCAAGCTTTTCAAGGCGGCGGATGTAGTTTTCGAGAGTTTCACTTCGTGCACCTGGTCTTGCTGCTGACAAGGCATCAGCTGCTGCAACAAGGACCGCAATAATCGATGTTGGTGCGGTATCACCGTGGTGTGAAGCGATACTGTTGATGACTACTGGATGTTCCTTGTATTTGGTCGCTAGCTCAACACCAATTTCGACATGGCTTCCTTCCACTTCATGGTCAATTGCTTTCCCGATATCGTGGAGAAGTCCGGCCCGTCTTGCCAGTGTTTCATCCTGTCCAAGCTCTGCAGCTAATAATCCCGAAAGCTGTGCTACTTCCATTGAGTGTTTTAACACGTTTTGACCGTAGCTTGTACGGAACTTCAGGCGGCCAAGGATTTTGATCAGGTCAGGATGGAGTCCATGAACGCCAACTTCAAAGGTGGTCTGTTCGCCAACCTCACGGATATATTCATCCACTTCACGGCGTGATTTTTCCACCATTTCCTCAATCCGGGCTGGATGGATGCGGCCGTCTTGAACAAGCTTTTCAAGCGCCAAGCGAGCGGTTTCCCGACGAATAGGATCAAAGCCTGATAGAATGACAGCTTCAGGAGTATCATCAATGATTAAATCAATACCTGTTAACGTTTCAAGGGTACGAATGTTTCGTCCTTCACGTCCAATGATACGGCCCTTCATTTCGTCGTTTGGAAGGTTTACGACTGAGACAGTTGTTTCCGCTACATGGTCAGCTGCGCAACGCTGGATAGCCAAGGAAAGTATTTCTTTCGCTTTCTTGTCAGCTTCCTCTTTTGCACGATTTTCGCTTTCCTTAATCATCATCGCGGTTTCATAAGCGAGTTCATTCTCAGTCCGATCTATAATGATCGACTTCGCTTCCTCACGAGTTAAGCCCGAAATTCGTTCGAGTTCTAATTGTTGTGTACGTACCAACTCGTCCACTTTGCTTTCCATCTCTTCAATATGCTGTTGTCTTTGATTTAGAGAATCATCCTTCTTTTCTAGAAGAACTTCACGCTTGTTTAACGTTTCATCCTTCCTGTCTAAATTCTCTTCTCTTTGCAGTAAACGGTTTTCTTGTTTTTGCAGTTCATTTCTTCGTTCACGAACCTCACGTTCTGCTTCGGTACGAAGCTTGTGAATTTCATCCTTTGCCTCTAACAGGGCTTCCTTCTTTAAGGATTCAGCATCGCGTTTTGCATCCTCTAAGATTTGCTCTGCAGCATTTTTAGCTCCTGCTATTTTTGCTTCAGCAATGGATTTACGAATAAAATAGCCAACAACGGCACCGACGATAAGGCCAAGCAAAATGGAGATGATAGTAATTAAATCCAATCGTTACACCTCCTCTTGCTATGAACTTTTCTTACATTTTTTAAGTGTCGGCATGTACATTGTTTAGACTCAACATACAGCAAGCACTACGGCTTTTTCGCAATGTAATATTTCCAAAAATGTAAAATATACATGTTAATTGTAAATGTGGTGCCAATCATTGTCAAGGTTTAGTCCGATTGGCATTTTGAAATATTTCGAATTTAGTATGACGGGACTGGGACATGGGCAGTTTTTACAGAAGTATTTTTCATGTATATTACTGAATAAAAATACATTCCGTTTCAAAAAGAGCAAAACCTTAGAGAAAAGGCTTTGCTCTTTAAATTAATCTAGTAGCTCAATTTGATCATCGTCATCCACTTCAGTGACAGTTTTTTCACCATCCAACCCGTAGTGTTCACGGATTTTTGTTTGGATATCAAGGCGGATATCAGGGTTTTCCTTTAGGAACAATTTTGCATTTTCCCGGCCCTGTCCGATTCTTTGATCGCTATAGGAATACCAGGAACCACTTTTTTGAACAATTTCTAGTTCCGATCCCATGTCGACGATTTCGCCTTCTTTTGAAATGCCTTCTCCATACATAATATCGACTTCAGCCGTACGGAATGGAGGCGCAACTTTGTTCTTTACAACCTTAATTTTTGTTTTGTTACCGACCATTTCAGTGCCTTGCTTAAGGGTTTCAGCACGGCGGACTTCAAGACGGATTGTCGAGTAGAACTTCAGCGCGCGTCCGCCAGGTGTCGTCTCGGGGTTCCCGAACATGACACCCACCTTTTCACGAATTTGGTTTATGAAGACAGCGATTGTTTTAGATTTATTGATTGCACCTGATAGTTTACGAAGTGCTTGGGACATCAAACGAGCTTGTAAGCCTACGTGGGCGTCTCCCATTTCACCTTCGATTTCAGCTTTTGGAACTAGAGCAGCTACTGAGTCGATTACGATGATATCAACTGCACCGCTTCGTACCAATGCTTCGGCGATTTCAAGTGCTTGTTCACCAGTGTCCGGCTGGGATAATAATAGTTCATCAATGTTTACGCCTAGTTTTTGGGCATAAGTTGGGTCCAGGGCATGCTCAGCGTCAATAAACGCCGCTTGTCCGCCTTTTGCCTGCACTTCTGCGATTGCATGAAGGGCTACGGTTGTTTTACCAGATGATTCGGGACCATATATCTCGATAATACGTCCCCTAGGATATCCGCCAACACCAAGTGCTACGTCCAGTGCTAGGGAACCACTTGGTACTGTGGAAATTCTTGTTTCCTGCTGCTCTCCCATTTTCATGATGGAACCTTTACCGAATTGTTTCTCTATTTGTTTTAGCGCCATTTCTAAGGCGGCCTTTCGGTCACTCACAAATAGTTCCTCCTTTTATATATAAAATAATATTATTGCTGGAATCTATTAAACGAAACCTATTATTAATATAACCTCTTTTTGAGTTTTTGTCGAGAAAAAACACGAACATTTATTCTGCCTTTTTCTGAGTAATTAAAGCAGGGAAAATTACAAAAAATCTTGTAGAATTGTATTTTTCGTGAGGGTTTCTGAATAAAAAAGGGGAATTCACTTGTTGTCAGAAAACTAAAAAAGGCGAGAAATCACTATCTTTTACCAATGCATGCTTTCAACCAGCTTACTAGGTAATATTACCTTTCTATTTTTACCGTTGCCCTTCTCCTTCACGTCAAACGGGTAAAATAATCGCTCTATTTTTACCACTAGAGAGATACTCTTCCTTCTCATACATTGTCCTCATGATATTCCCGCTCTTCCCATACCTTCAAAAACAAAAAAACCACAAAACACCTAAACGGTATCCTGTGGTTCAGCTTTTAACAACTTTAATAAAAAATAACATCCAAATTTAACAGCCCTCACCCTGTTGGCGGCCCTTCCACCAGCAAGAGTTAATTTTTCAACGACCGTCGGCTTACCAGCAGCAGCGATTCCAATATAAACGGTCCCAACCGGTTTCCCTTCCAGTTCATCCGGTCCGGCCACACCGGTAAAGCTAATTCCGACATCAGTCCCAAACATTCGAGCTGTATTTTCCGCTAGTTCACGGGCACACTCTTCGCTTACAGCCCCATGCTGATCAAGCGTTTCATGCCTAACCCCGACAACATCCCGCTTAATTTCATTGGCATAACATACAACGCCGCCTTTGAATACAGAGCTAGCTCCGGAAATCGAGGTAATCTCCTGCTGGAACAGCCCGCCTGTTAAACTCTCAGCTGCCGTAATGGTTAATTGCCCAGCCTTTAATGTCTTCGTCAGTTCCTCTAACAATGAGGCATCGCCATACCCATAAATATACTGCCCGACACGCCCGCGAATCTTCGACTCCACTTCATCCAACATAGCCTCTGCAGCAGCAGTATCCACATGCTTAGCGGTCAGACGCAACGTCACTTCCCCATCACCGGCAAGCGGCGCAATCGTCGGGTTGCTTTGAGCATCAATCAAATCAATAATTTCCGTTTCAAGGGCGGCTTCGCCAATCCCAAAAAAGCGCAGTACCCGGGAGACAATTTGTTCCGTCGAGCCGGCTGCCGAAGCAAGCGCCTGTCTGCCATAGCGGGAAAACATCGGTTCCATTTCCTTTGGCGGTCCTGGGAGGAGCATATAAATATGACCGCCCGTTTTCATCACCATACCTGGAGCCATGCCAAAGTCATTCGGCAAAACTTCAGATCCCTTCAAAACCAATGCCTGTTTCCTGTTATTCTCCGTCATTACTCGGTTAGTTCGTTTAAAATAATCCTCAATCGATTCTAGTGCTGTTTCATCATGCGCAAGGTCTGTACCAATATGGCGGGCAATTGTTTCCTTCGTTAAATCATCCTTGGTCGGTCCCAGTCCGCCGGTAAAAATAATGATTTCCGAACGCTTCTCGGCAATGTCAATCGCTGCCTTAAGCCTCTCAGGATTGTCGCCAACCACCGTATGAAAATATACATCCACTCCGAGCTCAGCTAATTGCTGAGATAGAAACCGTGCATTCGTATTCACAATCTGCCCGAGTAAAAGCTCTGAGCCAACTGCAATAATCTCAGCATTCACATCTATCGCCCCTTACAAATCAAATTTTACTTCGAATTCTTCAGCACATGGCTATTTTTTGCAAAATAATCCCATCCTGACCAAATCGTGAAGAACATCGCGACCCACAATGCCAAAATATCAAAGCGGAAAGGGATCAGCGCAAAAATAATGTTATGTAATAGTAATGCAGAAATCGCAATAATTTGTGTCCAGGTTTTAATTTTCCCAAGCATATTGGCTGCGACAACCTCTCCTTCGCCTGCAAGCAGGAGGCGGAGGCCTGTGACAGCAAATTCCCGGCTGATGATGATGATGACAATCCAAGACGGGGCATACCCAAGTTCCACAAGAACAATCAAAGCCGCTGAAACAAGCAACTTATCGGCAAGCGGATCGAGAAATTTTCCCATGTTTGTTACAAGATTATATTTACGGGCATAATGGCCGTCTACCCAGTCAGTCGTGGAGGCTAATATAAAAATCAACGCCCCGACGAAATGCGTAACAGGCATGTCCGCCCCAAGTAAGGACATTTGTCCCCAATCAAAAGGAACCAACATAACAATCATAAATATCGGGATTAAAAATATTCTTGAAACAGTAATTCTATTTGGTATATTCATCAAAATTTCCTCCTAAAAAACCAGCGTGCTTTCATGAGCACTATAAAATACACGCCAAAAATAGCCATCGAAAGGATGACTATTGTTGGACCTTCGGAACATATTGGATCGTAATGTCCTGACGAACCTTCTCAGTTGGTGCGACTGCATACTCAAGCTTTTGATCATTGACATAAATGTCCGCATCTACCGTTTTTCCGACGATAATAACAGCTTCAGTTTCTGCTGATAAATCAATAGTCTGGGTATCAACACCGCCTGCTTGCAGTGTTCCGGAATAGAAAGATTTTCCTTTGCCATTCTTTATACTGACCCAGGATACACCCCTAGAAACAATCTTTACCACGAATTTATCAGCATCACTTAACGAATAAGTCGAATTTCTTCCACTGGTTTGTACTACTGATAAAACTTGCTTCGGAGTTTCTTCAACAGGTGTTGTGGTTTCTTCCTTTTTTGGTTCTTCCTTAACAGTTTCTTTTTTCTTTTTATCTTCCTTTGCCTTTTCTTCGGCTTGTGCTTTTTCAAGCTTCTCGTTCTTGACTAATTTAACCTGCTCATTATCCTTGTTCGTTGATTGATTTGAATCTGTACCCGCATTCGTTGCGAAAAAATAATATAAAAGACTAGCAATACCAATGACAAAAACACCAATTAACACCTTTGGCAGCACATCAAAAATTTTCGAATTTCCTTGTGAAATCTTCTTGTGCGTCGTTACTCTTGATAATTGCTGAGGCAATTCATCGCTATAGGAAGCCGGGATTTCACTTTTATACGTTTCAAATAGCTCTTCGGGATTTAGATGTAAGGCTTCTGCATACTGCTTAATAAATGCCCGCACATAGAAATTTCCGGGCATGGCTGAATAGTTGCCTTCCTCAATTCCAACCAAATAACGCTTTTGGATTTTTGTCATAGACTGCAAATCATCAAGACTCAAACCTTTGGCTAAACGGGCTTCTTTTAATCGATTCCCTAATTCAGTCACCGTTAACACCTTCCAATTTTTTAAAAATCAAAATCTCCAAAATCCGATCCGGAGAACATATTGTGTTGATCAACTACCTCATATGTAATTTCTTCGTCAGCGTGATTCCTTAACTCAATAATATAATCAAAATCATCAAGCGTATACTCGGAGTTTTGGACGAAAATATCCGGATGCTCAATCACCTTTACAGACGGGAGACGCATAATTTCACGGACTAGCTGCCAATGCCGCTCATTTGCCCTGCGGGTCGATACAATCCCATCAAGAATAAACAGATTATTTGCATTGTATTCGTCTTCGATTAGCTGATTGCGGATCGTTTGCTTAAGCAGGGTTGAAGAGACGAACAGCCAGCGCTTATTGGCACAAACGCTTGCGGCGACCAGTGATTCGGTTTTACCGACACGAGGCATGCCGCGAATGCCAATCAGCTTGTGGCCTTCCTCCTTAAATAATTCTGCCATAAAATCCACTAAAACCCCAAGCTCGCTTCTGATGAATCGGAACGTTTTTTTATCATCTGCATCCCGTTGTATATAGCGGCCATGTCTGACAGCAAGACGGTCCCGCAGTTTTGGTTCTCTTAATTTTATTAGTTTTATTGTGTCCATTGTATTTAAAATTGACTCAAGACGTTTAATTTGATCATCATCTTTTGCCAGTATTAGCAAGCCGCGTCTTCCTTCATCGACACCATTAATAGTTACAATATTAATAGCAAGCATTCCTAAGAGGGATGAAATATCACCTAACAAACCCGGACGGTTTTTTGTAATTTCATATTCTAGATACCATTCTTTCTTCATGCTTTAACCCCCATTTAGGATATCAATCATTTTCTATTTCAAAAACGCCCTAAACCTTATCATAAATGATTTTGATAGAAGATGAAAGAAAAAACATGTCCAAATAGTAATTAATATCTATCAAAAAAGAGAGGAGATTTCTCCTCTCTTTACACATTATTGTTTTACAAGCTTAACCATTACGTTGGCAATGGCTTGCTGCTCCTGTGGATCGGCAACTGACCACATATCGGAAAGAACTCTTTCTTGTTCATTCTTTGGGTCAACGTTCCTTGCCAGATAGTCGCCAATTTGGTAAGCAATGGTGTTGATTGCTCCTTCACTCATTCCTTGAGATTGTGCGTTGTTTAGGCGATCCCCAAGGAAGTCCTGCCATTGTTTCCAGTTATCTAAAACAGACATAATTTTGCCTCCTTTTTTAGATGGTACAAGTATATTTTGCAAAACGGAGGCAGTTTCTATACATCCTGAAAATATGAATTTTTAGGTATACCAGCCGCCATTGATGGCAAGCACCTGTCCAGTAATATAACTGGAATCATCAGATAAAAGGAAGGCTGTACCCTTAGCAATTTCTTCGGCCTGCCCCAGCCTGCCCATTGGAATTTCAAAGGCAATTCTTTCGGTTTCTTCCTCCGTAAATCCGGCCATCATCGGCGTATCTACCGCCCCAGGAGCGATGGCATTCACGCGGATTCCATTTAATGCAACTTCCTTGCTTAAGGCCTTTACAAAGGCAATCTGCGCCCCTTTAGCGGCAGAATAGGCCACTTCACAGGCGGCACCAGTTTGCCCCCAAATGGACGTGATCACAACAATATTTCCTGATTTTTTACTGATTAGTTTTGGCAAAAGTTCTTTTGTCAGCATTAAGGGACTTAATACATGGACGTTCATGAGTGCCATCGCTTCGTCAAGCTTTAAATCCATTAACAATCCATATTGCCCCATTCCTCCGCAATGGACAATCGCATCCAGCGAAAAGATTTGCGAGCTAACCTTTAAATAACCTTCAGGCTCTGCCAAATCAGCATGAATCGGTATGTACTCCCCCTTAAAGGGGGAAAGCTTATTCAGCAGCTCTTTAATCGATTCTTCATTTTGATTGTAATGCAAGTAAAGATGATAGCCTTTTTCTGCCAAATGGTAAGCAACCGCCTGGCCGATTCCTCCGCTCGCTCCCGTAATAAGAACATATTTATGCATATTGTTCACTCTCTCTTTATATAAGGAGGCCTGATCCCTAAGGGGCAGGCCTCTGGATTTCTATTGTTTATTTTTAGGCACGACCTGGCAGACTGAAATCCGCTCGTCGGCAATTACTTCCGAAGCCAGTGACTGAACGTCAGCCAGAGTGATTTTTTCAAGTGTTGGCACAACATCAAATAGGTTCATGTCGTTAAAGGCGTAGCGGGTAAATTGGTTTGCGATATATTCAGGAGAGTTAACCGCCCTCAAGAATGCACCAATTTTCTTTTTCTTAGCCCTTTCTAGCTGTTCTTCAGTAAATGTGTGGGCACCCTTTGCATCCAACAGGATTTTTTGAATTCTGTCCGCTAGCTGGTCCGGATTATTCGTATCGCCGCCGATCATCGCAAAGCCAAAGCCCTGCTCCTGCGTGTAATCGAAGGAGAAGGATTCATCAACCAATCCGTCATTATATAGCTCGTAATAGTTTTCAGAGCTCTTCCCAAATAGTAAATCAAGGAGCACATTCATGGTTAACTCGTTTTTTAACATTTCCGGGCCTTGCTGATCCACATGCAGCGCCTTCATGCCAACCAAGCATTTCGAGGTTTGCACATTCATTTGCAATACCTGTTTTTTCTCCGCAGCCTTCAAGGGCTCGTCTTCGAACTTCCGCTTTATTTCAGGCATTTCCTTATAGTCTTTCTTGGCCTGATTATCTTTTACCTGTTTCATGATTTTGTCCGGGTCAACCGCTCCGACAATAAACAAAAGCATGTTGCTTGGGTGATAAAAAGTATTATAGCACTCATACAGCCATTCTTTTGTAATTTCAGAAATGGACTCAATTGTTCCCGCAATGTCAATTTTGACAGGATGGTTTTGGAATAGATTTTCGATGATCCCAAAATATAAGCGCCAATCTGGGTTATCGTCATACATCGTGATTTCTTGCCCAATGATGCCTTTCTCTTTTTCCACTGTTTTGTCAGAGAAATATGGGTCCTGAACAAAATCCACCAATGTTTCTAAGTTTTTTTCAACATCTGAAGTGCTTGAAAACAAATAGGCAGTCCGTGTAAATGATGTAAAGGCGTTGGCCGATGCTCCCTGTTTGCTGAATTGCTGAAAGACATCGCCATCTTCCTTTTCAAATAGCTTATGCTCCAAAAAATGGGCAATCCCATCAGGAACCTTGACAAAATTGTCTTTTCCCAAAGGTACAAATGTATTATCAACCGAACCATACTTAGTTGTAAAGGTTGCATAAGTTTTATTAAAGCCTTTTTTCGGTAAGATATAGACATGTAAGCCGTTTGACATTTTCTCGTGATAAAGCTCTTCTTGAAGCTGGTCAAAGCTGATTTTCTCCATTACTTGCCCGCCTCCGTTCCTGTTAAGAAATAAATGGTATCAAGGTTTATCTTATTAGCCACTGCGATAATTTCTTCTTTAGTTATTTTCAGCATATCTGTAATCCATGATTCGAGCTTAATATCTTGGTTTGCAACGACGTTATGATATAGGAGCTCGAGCAATCCCCTCGATGTATCAATGGTTTCAAGAATTTGGTTGCGAATGACGGCTTTCGTTTGAACTAGCTCATCGTCCGTAAAGTCACCCTTTTGCATTGCTTCCATTTGCTCGCGAATGATTTTAACAGCCTGATCATAATTTTTATTATCGATTCCCGACATGACCATCATTAAGCCCTTATGGCTTTCAAGCCGGCTGGCTGCATAATAGGCTAGACTTGCTTTTTCCCGAACATTGATAAACAGTTTCGAATGGGCAAAGCCGCCAAAAATGCCGTTAAAAACCTGCAATGCAAAATAATCTGGATTGCCAAAGACGATATTTGTCCGGTAGCCCATATTTAATTTTCCTTGTTTGACATCTTGAACTTCCTTAACCTCATTTACTTCTGTTCTGTTTTGAACCTTAGCAGCGGAAGACTTTTGTGGAGTGCGATTTTCAAATTGCAGAAGCCCTTCAGCAATAGTCTTCACTTCTTCTTCCTTTACATCGCCAATCACGTAAAGGTCCATCTCATCCTCTTTAAAGGCTCTCTGGAAATATTCGAATAAGTTTTCTGGAGTAATTGCATCGACAGCTTCAGCCTCGCCATTAACCTCTAGAGCATATGGCTCTCCTTTGCACATTTCCTGAATGAGGCGAACATTGGAGTAGCGCATTTTATCATCATACACTGATTGAATTCTTTGCTTTTGTGTGCGTTTTTCTTTTTCAACTGTTTCCTTATCAAACGCTTGGCCGGAAACATTGGGCTTCGTCAAAATTTCTGACAATAATTCAAATCCCTTTTTCAATAAAGGACTATGGTCAGTCAAGAATTTTTCATTTGCAATTTCTATCAGAAAGCTGACAATATGATACTCGCCCTTTTTTCCTAAATCGACGTAAAGAGTTGCTCCGTATAGGTCATCCAAATAGGAACGGAGCTGTGTCGTCGTTGGATATTTGGCAGAACTGGACTGCAGCACATAGGGCAGAAGTGCTCTTCTCGTGACATCCTCATTTGACAATGGCGCTTTCATTCGCCAGACCAGAGTATTCGTTTTATATTTATCAGTTTCAACAACATGGAGTTTATAGCCTTGCATTTGCGTTATTTTTTCAACGACTGCTTCCATTTATCTTCCTCCTGTCTGTTAAAGGGTCTTAACATATGATATGAAAACATTTTTCTTTATATTTTTTCCTTTCATATAAAACCTATACTATTAAACCTGTACAATTCAAGTTATAAAAAAAGAACCCCCAGAAAATCTGGGAGTCCAAGCAAGTATCTACCTGCTTCCTTTTATATAATGTGTTCCAACTGCCTTTGGGGCATCGGCGCGGCCGATGAATCCAGTTAAGGCTAGAATAGTTAAAACGTATGGAGCAATTAACAAATACACATTTGGTATTTCTTTTAAGAATGGCAAGCTTGAACCGATGATACTAATACTTTGTGCGAATCCAAAGAAAATAGCTGCTCCAAGTGCTCCAAGTGGATGCCATTTTCCAAAAATCATGGCCGCCAGCGCCATGAAGCCCTGTCCGCTGATGGTAGCATGACTGAAATTAGAAGTGATGGACTGTGCATAGACAGCACCGCCGATTCCGCCAAGTGCTCCAGAAAGCATTACACCTAAATAACGCATTTTAGTTACATTGATTCCCATTGTATCTGCCGCCATCGGATGCTCTCCGACAGAACGAAGACGAAGGCCGAACGGTGTTTTATAAACAATATACCAAACGATAATAGCAACGATAATCGCTACAAAGGATGTCCAATAAGTATTTTGGAAAAATATTTCCCCAATAACTGGAATATCCTTTAAAACAGGCACATCAATTTTGCTGAAGCCCTTGGAAATAATCCCAGTTTCACCTTTACCATAAATTTGTTTAACAAGGAACATTGTTAAACCAACTGCCAGTAAGTTAATAGCTACACCGGAAACGGTATGATCAGCTCGAAAAGTGATGGACGCTACTGCATGCAATAACGAGAAAATGGCACCGGCGACCATCGCCACTAAGATGGCAAGCCAAGGGGTTGCATTTCCGAATGTATCAAAAAATGTTAAGTTAAACACGATGGAAGTAAATGCCCCAATAACCATTAATCCTTCGAGACCGATGTTAACGACACCTGAACGTTCTGAAAAAATACCGCCTAACGCAGTGAAGATAAGTGGAGCAGCCCATAAAAGTGTAGATGGAACAACAATTGTTAAAATGTCCATTAAGCTCACTTACTTCACCCCCTTCTTACCGATTCGATCAAGAAATGCTCTAATTATATAGCTGGATGCAACAAAGAAAACAATAAGTGCGATAATAATATCAACTAGTTCATTTGGCACACCCGCTTCAAGCGGCATGTTTAAAGCCCCTACTTTTAAGGCACCGAATAAAATCGCTGAGAAGAATACCCCTAATGCCGTGTTAGAACCAAGCAAGGCAATCGCGATTCCGTCAAACCCTACACCGGTAAATCCGCCTTTAACGGCCGCATATCCGAAGGTTCCAAGTCCCTCCATTGCACCGGCCAATCCAGCAAAAGCGCCGGAAATCACCATTGAAAGGATGATATTTTTATTTACATTCATCCCCGCATAGTGAGCAGCATGCTGGTTAAAACCAACTGCCCGCAATTCAAATCCTCTTGTTGTTTTTTCCAATAAGAACCACATGATAAAACAGCAGGCAATTGCAAGGATAATTCCCCAGTGAAGACGGGAATAATCTGTCAGGCTTTGGAGCCATTCTGAACGCAAGCTTGCAGATTCATGAATCATTTCTGTCTTATCACCGCTCTTAGCAGCTAGAACATTTCTTATAATATAGTTAGTCACATGCAAAGCAACATAGTTCAACATAATGGTGACAATAACTTCATGGACGCGAAAACGCGCCTTCAAAAAGCCAGGGATAAAGGCCCACAGGGCACCTGCAACAATAGCTGCCAAGATGGCAAGCGGCAGATGTATGACTTTTGGAAGGTCAAAAGCAACCCCTACCCAGACCGATGCCAGCCAACCGACAATAAATTGTCCCTCTACCCCGATGTTAAATAGGCCAACACGGAAAGCAAACGCTACCGCTAAACCAGCCAAAATATACGGTGTAAACTGGCGAATAACTTCCCCAACATAGTAAACTTCCCCAAAAGCCCCGTTCCAAAGTGCTGTATAAGCAGCAACCGGGTCATATCCGCTGATTAACATAATAATGGTTCCCACGATGATTCCTAATAACACCGAAATGATCGGTGTTAAGATACCTGTTAAGCGCTTAGACATTTGCACCCGCTTCCTTTCTATTCGATCCTGCCATTAACAATCCAAGTTCTTGTTCGTCTGTATCTTTTGGATTGACAACAGCAACGATCTTCCCCTCATAAATAACAGCAATCCGGTCGCTGACATTCATAATCTCATCTAACTCAAAAGAAACAAGCAAGACGGCCTTGCCATGATCGCGCTGCTCAATGAGGCGTTTGTGGATAAATTCAATCGCACCTACATCCAAACCACGAGTCGGCTGAGCTGCAATCAACAAATCAGGATTCCTGTCCACTTCACGGCCGATGATTGCCTTTTGCTGGTTACCTCCAGAAAGAGCGCGTGCCAACGTATATTCACTTGGTGTGCGGACATCGAATTCACTGATTAACTTCCTTGCCTTATTATAAATTTCTTTAAAATTTAAGACTCCGCTTTTAGAAAAAGGCTTCTGATAATAGGTTTGTAAAACCATATTTTCGGCAATTGGATAATTCAAAACAAGTCCATGTTTATGACGGTCTTGCGGAATGTGAGCTACTCCAGATTCCGTGATTTTTCTAGGGGTGTGGTTAATTAATTCTTTGCCATTTAATTGAATGCTGCCGCTATCCGATTTACGCAATCCTGTAAGCGCTTCAATTAACTCAGACTGTCCATTACCGTCAACCCCGGCAATCCCGACTATTTCACCGGCACGAACTGTTAAATCCAATCCATTTACAACCGTGACACCACGTGAATCCTTCACTACTAGATCTTTAACTAGCAAAACGTCTTGCTTTGGTTCAGCAGGCTTCTTTTCTGTTTTAAAGACAACTTCCCGTCCAACCATAAGGCTTGCAAGTTCATTTGGATTGGTTTCACTGACATTTACCGTACCAATCCCTTTTCCTTTGCGAATGACAGTACAGCGGTCGGCGACCTCCATAATTTCTTTTAACTTGTGGGTAATAAGAATGATAGATTTACCCTCTTTAATAAGAGTTTTCATAATTTGAATTAACTCTTTAATTTCTTGCGGTGTCAGCACAGCAGTCGGTTCGTCAAAAATTAAAATCTCTGCTCCGCGGTATAATGTTTTTAAAATTTCAACCCTTTGCTGCATACCTACAGAGATATCGGAAATTTTCGCCTGCGGGTCAACTGACAATCCGTAACGTTCGGAAATTTGCCGAACTTCCTGTTCTGCCTTTTTAATGTCAATCCGGCCAGCAGATGTAATCTCTCTGCCAAGGATAATGTTTTCCGTTACTGTGAAGGTATCCACTAGCATAAAGTGCTGATGGACCATCCCGATTCCAAGGTCATTGGCAACGTTAGGATCGGTAATTTTAACAGGCTTTCCCTTTACTCTAATTTCTCCAGCTTCTGGTTGGTACAAACCAAAAAGCACGTTCATCAAAGTTGATTTGCCTGCTCCGTTTTCGCCAAGCAAGGCATGAATTTCTCCCTTTTTCAATTGGAGAGTAATGTTATCATTTGCAACAAAGCTGCCGAATTCTTTCCGAATGTTTAGCATCTCGATTACATAATCCATTTTTTCTCACTCCCTGTAATGAAGGTGATGGAAATTCCGACCAATAAAAGTAAGAGGTCAGACCTTTCCAAGATTTAAAAAACAGGGATATCTCCCCATTAAAACCTTAATTGAAAGGCGGAAAATCATTTCTGCACTTCAATTAAGATTCATTAAGAAGGAATAAGCGGATTATCTTAATAATATCCGCTTATTCCCTGTTAGTAGTTTTATTTTGCACTAAAGTTTTTCAATTCATCACGAGTTTGAGGAACTTTTAAGTCACCAGATTTGATTTTTTCAATGTAGTCTTTAACCGCTTTATCAATCGCATCTTTGTTTGGAGCCTTTGCGTTAACTGGTGCTAAACCTACGCCATCTTCATGTAAGCCGTATAATACCACTTCTCCGCCAGGGAAGTTGCCATCCATTGCCTTTTTGGACAAGTCTTGAACTGCTACGTCAACTCGCTTTAATGCAGATGTTAAGACTACGTCTGGACCCATGTCAGCTTGGTCACGGTCAACCCCGATTGCCCAGAAGTCTTTGCTTGGTTCTTTCGCTTTACGGTCAACAGCCTCTTTGAAAAGACCATTACCAGTAGCACCAGCAGCGTGGAAGACAACGTCTGCACCAGAAGAGTACATTTTAGAAGCGATGGATTGCCCTAATTCAGCTTTGTCAAATGCACCAGAATATTGAACGTCAACCTGTACATCAGGTTTAGCAGCCTTTACACCAGCAAGAAAGCCAGACTCAAAGCGCTCGATAACTGGAATTTCCATACCACCGATGAAACCGATATGGTTTGTTTTAGTTGTTAAAGCAGCCGCAACACCCGCAAGGAAAGCTGCTTCCTGCTCTTTAAAGAGGATGCTTGCTACGTTTGGCTGTTTTACTTCAGCGTCAACGATTGCAAAATGATGGTCTTTTTGTTGTTTTGCAATTTCTTCAACGGCTGCCTGCATTAAGAAGCCGATCCCATATACTAAGTCAAAATCTTGGCGAGCAAGAGTATTTAAGTTTGTTGCATAGTCAGCATCTGATTTGGATTGAAGGTAAGAGTAACCGCCTTTTCCTTCTTTCATGCCGTTATCTTTACCGAACTTTTGAAGGCCTTCCCACGCTGATTGGTTAAAGGATTTGTCATCTACACCGCCGACGTCAGTAACCATTGCTACAGAGAATGATTTTCCTTTTTCTCCGCCTTTTGATGTTTCAGTTCCTTTGTTGTCATCACTTTTTCCACAAGCACCTAATAGTGTTCCAGCAGCAAGAACAAGTGATAGCGCCATTCCAACTTTACGCTTTTTCAAGGTATCTTCCCCCTAAGAATGTTGTTAGATAGTAGAAATGGTATAAAACTGGACTGATTGCGTTTTCATTACCATTAAAAATTTTTACACTCGTTTCCTAAGTACATGAAAACTAAATTTGTCCGCCTTAAAATAGTTTACCGAAAAAAGGACAGGTTCATCCGTTTCATCGAAATGCATTTGTTTTAATACCAATAATGCAGTCTCCGGGTCACATTCTAAAATTGGGGAAATTTTTTCATGATAGCCAATCGGCTCGATTTGGGCAACCGCGTATGTAATCCTTCTGTTTGCCTCGTCTCCTAATATGTTGAAGATTGATTCTTCACCATGAGAGAAGGTTTCTGGTAATATGTGTGCTGGAACTTTGTCGATACAATAAACGACTGGTTCTCCATTGGCGGTTCTTACTCTCTCAATCACGACCATTTCCTCATCAGCAGAACATGAGAAACGACGAATATCCTCTTCCGATGGGCTTTGAGTTGATGACCTTAAGAAAATAGTTCCTGGTTTCATGCCAGCTTGTTTGATCATGTCAGTAACACTGCTTAACTGTTCGATCCCCGATGTGAACAATGGCTTTGCGTTAACAAACGTACCAACCCCATGGCGTCTGATAATCACATTTTCCTCTTCAAGAATTCTTAATGCTTCTCGAAGTGTAGCCCTGCTGACACCAAGCTGTTTGGCAAGATCGAATTCTGATGGCAGTTTCTCTTTTTCTTTGTATACACCATCTTCAATATCCTGCTTAAGCCGGTCGATTACTTGTAAATATAAATGCCGGTTATCTGACTTGATGGACATGCTGCTTTCCTCCAGCCTTTTCCTTAGACATCAGACCTCTGATATCATTCCTACTAATCGCAATAATCTTATCATGTTTTCTGCGAGAAATAAATAGAAATCCATGATTTTGTCGAAAAAAGACGAAAAGATAAAAATCATCTTTAACGCCTATTACTATTTTATCAACTTTCCATAAAAGTAGAATAAAAAAAGAGCCATAAGGCCCTTTTTTTAAGAGCTCTTTTCCTCGTTTGGCTTCGTAATTAAGACCGCACGAGGTTTGCTTCCTTCATATGGCCCTACCACTCCGCGGAGCTCCATTTCATCTATCAGTCTTGCCGCTCTTGTATAGCCAATCCGGAAGCGGCGCTGCAGCATCGAAACTGATGCCGTTTGCATGTCAACAATCAATTCAACTGCCTCGTCATATAATTCGTCTTCAACCTCTCCAGCAGCCTCCGGGATATCATCTGGGATCATTTCCTCCTGATATTGAGCCTTTTGCTGGGAGATAACAAATTCAACCGTGTCCTCCACTTCTTGATCGGAGAGGAAGGCACCTTGGACACGTACCGGTTTTGTCGCACCGACTGGCATAAAGAGCATGTCCCCTCTGCCGAGAAGCTTTTCCGCCCCGCCCATGTCTAGGATTGTCCGTGAGTCTGTTCCGCTTGATACTGCGAAGGCGATGCGGGAAGGAATATTGGCCTTGATGACCCCGGTGATGACATCGACGGATGGACGCTGGGTCGCAATAATGAGATGAATCCCTGCCGCACGGGCCATTTGCGCCAGCCGAGTAATCGAATCCTCTACATCTGAAGAGGCAACCATCATTAAATCCGCCAACTCGTCCACTATGACAACAATATACGGCAACAACGGCTGCTTATCATCTTCTTCGAGATTATGTCTTCGAACATGGTCATTATAGCCTTCAATATTCCTTGTTCCGGTATGGGAGAATAACTCATATCGTCTTTCCATCTCGCTGACAACCTTTTTCAACGCTTGTGAGGCCTTTTTGGGTTCTGTCACTACTGGCGCAAGCAGATGGGGAATTCCATTATAAACATTTAACTCGACCATCTTCGGGTCTATCATCATTAATTTTACTTCATGGGGCTTTGCCCGCATTAAAATACTCGTAATTATTCCGTTGATACATACACTTTTTCCGCTTCCTGTTGCACCAGCGACAAGAAGGTGGGGCATTTTATTTAATTCTGCCAGGACGGCCTCGCCCGTGATATCCCTGCCAAGTGCAATCATTAGCTTGGCATCCGGCTTATCATTTTGCGTTGCTTCCAAAACCTCTCTTAGTGAAACCATTGCAACTTCGGAATTTGGAACCTCTATCCCGATCGCTGATTTTCCGGGGATTGGGGCTTCCATTCGAATGTCCTTTGCTGCTAGTGCTAATGCGAGATCGTCGCTGAGGCTGACGATTTTGCTGACTTTAACACCGACATCAGGATGGACTTCATATTTTGTCACTGCAGGTCCCAGGTGCACTTGTGTAACACGTGCTTTGACTCCAAAGCTTTGGAAGGTTCTTTCCAGTTTGGCTGCATTCTTATTAATCAGCTCATATTCACCGCTTTGGTCGGTTTTCTTTGGAAGTTTCAGAAGCCTGAGCGGCGGCAATTCATAGGAGGCATTTTCCACTTCGGCAAATGAGATAGGAGGAGTATTGTCTTCCTCAGGTTCCTCTTGTTTGCTCCGTCTGCTCTTGGCCGGTTCTCGCTGCGGTCTTTCCCTAGGCAGCTCCTCCTGATATGCCCGATCCGCAAAATTGGAGATTAACGGTTCAGGGATGACAGCTTCGTCTATATCAGCCCGTGGTTCGGGAACGTTTACGGCAGTCTGCTGAATCCGCCTGTTTTCTTGTGCCTGCCTTCTTTGATTGCTCCGCTCGGTCCGCCTTTCCTGCTGTTTCTGTTTCCATTCGGCTACATCCGTTTTAAAAGCTTGCCACTGGGTTTTTGAAAAGCCAAAAACCCCCATCAAGATTTTTGCTACAAAATCACCAAATGATTTGCCGGTTAGTAAAATAAACCCTACTAAAATAAAAATAAAGGCAATGATTTTTGTACCGGTTTCTGCAAATAAATAATGAAACAGAGCAAACAATATGGCCCCAAGGATTCCTCCACCGAGATCATGTGTACTGGTTTCCCCCCGGACCTCCATCATGAATAACTCCCATGTATTGTTGATGACACTAGGGTTCTTAAATTTTCCATTATTGCTCAGCAAATCAAACAATGTAACGTGACTCAAAAGAAGAATAGCTGAAACAATAAAATAACTGCCTACAAGCTTAATATGAAAGAAAAATGGAATCTCCCTTTTCCACATTAAATAAATACTTAGTATAACCAGCCCCAGTAAACTAAGCATGTACCATTCACCCATCCAAAAACGGAAGAACAGGACGGTTGCTCTGCCGACGGCCCCAAGCTTTGCAATTGAAATAATCGCTAATGCTAGGATTGCCAGTGCCGATAATTCATATTGGACCGTGCGTTTTAGCTGGGTATCTCGTCTTTTCGGTTGTCGTTTCTTTTTTTTGGCCATGCAATCACCTTTATATTATTGATTTTATTCTAATGATGCCTCGACTTTTTATGATAAAGGCAGAAAAGCAGCCTTATTTTGGCTGCTCTTGTCTCTTTACCCTTATTATACCATAATGTGTTAATAGTTTTCCCTTATCCTTAAAAAGAAATTTTTGCACCAGGGCAAATCTGATCATTCAAAAAATGCTGCGGATCACTACTTAATACACGAATAACTTGATAATTTTGCTGGTCTGTTTGTTCGACCAATAAAGGGATGCCCTGGTAGGAAACCGTTTGCTGATTTTTGAAGGCATCTGCATCATAAGGGAATATTAGCTCCTGCGGCATCATCGTATATAAAATCATTGAATCAGTCCCTTATTTTCATCCTTTTTTAACTCAATCAATTCATTCAGTTTCTTCATCGCATGGCCGAGGCCCCCTACTTCATCTATCAACCCATATTTCACAGCTTCTTCGCCAATCACGTTTGTTCCGATATCCCTCGTTAAATTCCCTTTAGCAAACATTAATTCTTTAAAGGTTTCTTCCGGTATTTTTGAATGCTTGGTTACGAAACTAACAACCCGCTCCTGCATTTTGTCCAGATATTCAAAGGTTGCAGGGACGCCGATGACCAGTCCTGTCAAGCGGATTGGATGGATTGTCATCGTTGCGGTTTCAGCAATAAAGCTGTACGTGCAGGAAACAGCGATCGGAACTCCAATTGAATGGCCGCCGCCAAGGACAATCGAAACGGTTGGTTTCGATAAAGTGGCCAGCATTTCCGAAATGGCGAGTCCTGCCTCAACATCACCGCCTACCGTATTTAAGATAATCAATAATCCTTCAATATTCGGGTTTTGTTCAATCGCTACAAGCTGGGGAATAATATGTTCATATTTTGTCGTTTTGTTTTGCGGTGGAAGCGCCATATGCCCCTCAATTTGTCCCACAATCGTCAAACAGTGAATTTTTGAATCTGGGGATAATTGCGGGACATTCGTTTGTCCAAGCTGCTGTATTTTTTCTACTAAAGGAGAAGCAGGTTTTTCCTCTTTTTGTGGCTCGGTGCTCCCTGGATTCTCCGCGTCATTTTTAATAAAATTGTTATTCATCCCAATACTCCCTTCAAGCATGATATCTTTTAGTATTCGCCTATGAAATAAATTCATGCTTGAAAAATAAACATCAAAAGGGGCCTGTCCCCCGCTGCGTGGATCATGTGCAGCGGGGCCAGGCCCCTATAAGATTATACTTCCATTATAATTGGCAGAATCATCGGCCGTCTTTTTGTTTTTTCAAAGAGGTAACGATTTAAATCATCTCTAATTTCCTGCTTTAAGCTTGACCATTCAAAGCTTTCCTTGGCAATATTTCTTTCAACGATATCACGGACTAATTTAGTGGAGTCATCCATTAACTTTTCAGACTCCCGGACGTAAACAAATCCCCTTGATATAATTTCCGGTCCGGCGGCAATTTTCTTTTCCTTCTTTGTCAGGGTGACGACAACTATTAATATGCCATCCTGAGACAATAATTTACGGTCCCGCAGGACAATGTTCCCTACATCGCCTACGCCAATTCCATCAATCAGGACATTTCCGGATGGCACTTTACCTGTAATGGCAAACTTCCCATCCTTCCATTCCACCACGTCACCGCGATCAGGAATGGAAATCTGCTCATCGCGAAGACCGCATTCCATTGCAATTTTCCGATGTGCTTTCAACATCCGGTATTCGCCGTGAACAGGAATAAAGAATTTAGGCTTCATCAGGTTAATCATAAATTTCAATTCTTCTTGGCTGCCATGGCTTGAAACATGGATGGTCCGTTTCCCGGAAACAACATTAGCACCCGCTCTAAATAACATATCAATTGTTTTAAATAAAAATACTTCGCTGCCCTTTAGCGGCGAGGCAGCTATCAAGACAGTATCACCCGGCTGGATATTGATCAGCTTATGTGTCTGCTTAGCCATTTTTTGCAGCGCCTCAATTGGTTCACCCTGGCTCCCAGTCATCAAGACGGCAATTTCCTTGTCTTGATAATTCTTAATCTCATCAATAGATATGATTAAATCATCCGCCACCTCTAAATAACCCAAATCCATGGCAATGTGGTAAATTCGCTCAAGACTTTTTCCAACTACTGCGACTTTACGTTTGTTCTCCTTGGCTGCATCAAAAATATGCTGAATTCTATTAATATCAGATGCAAAGCAGGCAGCAATAATCCGCCCCGGTGCATTGTAAAAAGCGTTCGATAATTCGCGCTCGACGATTGCTTCAGACGTTGTATAACCCGGTTTTTCCGCTTCGGTACTGTCTGATAGCAAGCATAATACACCCTGTTCACCGATAGCTGCCATTTTTCCAATTTCCGGCTTATAAAGCCTGGTGGCTGCCTGATCAAATTTAAAGTCGCCCGTGTAAACAATGATTCCTTCTGAAGTGTGAATACAAACCCCAACTGAATCTGGAATACTATGATTAGTCCTGAAAAAGCTTACCTGGACAGTATCTAAATCGAGAACCATATTGGAATCTATCTCGATAAAGTCAGCTTTTCCATTAAAGTCCTGCTCCTTTAATTTGGCTCCTGCCAGTGCAAGTGTCAGTTTCATTCCGTAGACAGGCGCATCGATCTGCCGAAGTATGTATGAAAGAGCCCCGATATGATCCTCATGTCCATGCGTTAGAAATATTGCTTTAACCCGGTCCCTATTCTCCTTTAAGTAGGTGATATCAGGTATTACCATATCAATGCCCAGCATTTCTTCCTCGGGGAACATTAGCCCGGCATCAATGACGAATATGTCCTTGTCCACTTCCACCAAATACATATTCTTTCCGATTTCCCCTATTCCACCAAGTCCAATTATCTTGATGGATTGATTTTTTTTCTTTATCAAATCCTTTTCCTCCTAAACCTAAGTTGCTCCGATCGAAATCAGTTAGGTTTATTATACTTGAAATCGGAAAACCTTTACAATGGTAAAAAAGGAAAAAACCAACCGAGCTTTTGGCGGTTGGTTTCTTCGCATTTATTTATGATTTAAAATTTCAATCAAATTAGCACGTTCCTGCTCTGTCAATCCCACTAGCGGCAATCTAACGGATCCAACATCCAAGCCTTTGATTTGCAGAGCTGTTTTCACAGGTGCTGGACTTGGTGCAGCAAATAATCCCTGCATCATCGGGAGCAGACGCTGATGTAATTTGGCTGCCCGTTGATTTTCTCCGTCAAAAAATGCTTTTACCATCTCTTGTAATTCATTGCCAATAACATGTGAGGCGACTGAAACAACCCCTGCACCCCCGATGGACAGCACGGGCAGCGTAACCGCGTCATCGCCGCTGTATAAAGCAAAGTCATCATCGGTATTAGCAATTATGTGCGTCATAGCATTTAAATCCCCACTCGCTTCTTTCACAGCCACGATATTTGGTATTTTTGACAAGCGGATAATCGTATCCGGGTGAATTGTCACAACCGACCTGCTCGGGATATTGTAGACCATTACCGGAAGGGTAGTTGATTCGGCAATTGCTTTAAAATGCTGGTATAGACCCTCTTGATTCGGTTTATTGTAATACGGTGCGACCAGCATAATAGCATCCACACCGACCTGCTCCGCTTTTTTTGTCATCTCGATTGATGCGTACGTATTATTGCTGCCTGTTCCGGCAATAACAGGGATTCGTTTATTTACGGCTTTCACAACATGGCTGAATAACGCCAGTTTTTCTTCTTTCGATAAGGTTGGTGATTCACCTGTTGTACCTGCCACAACAAGTGAATCTGTACCATTATCAATTAAATAATTGATTAGCTTCGTGGTTTTGCCAAAGTCAATATGCCCTTTATTATCAAAAGGCGTTACCATTGCAGTGGATACTCGCCCGAAATGAACCATTTTATTTCTCCTTTCGAAACTTTCGCTCCCCAAATCTGGTGCTTCTAACATCCTATTCAAAAGGTTTTCTTAAAAATCCAAGCTATTTAATTCTAGTGATTCATCTTCAAGGTGAAAGGCACTATGCAAGGCGTTTACTGATTTTACTAAATCCTCCTGCTTGACGAGGACCCAAATCGTCGTATGGCTGTCTGCCGATTGCAGAATCCGGATTCCTTGATTTGAAAGGGCCGTTACAATCTTTGAAGTAACCCCTGGGACTCCCGCGATCCCGGCACCTACTACGGAAACCTTGGCACAATGACGTTCAACCTCTGGCTCATGTCCCAATTCATTTAGTACCCGGATTGCTTTATCTGTCATTTCTTCTGTAACCGTATATACAACTCCGCTTGGAGAAATGTTGATAAAATCCACACTAATCTTCTCATTTGCCATCGCTTTAAATACTTCTGCCTGCAGGTAGTACTGTTCCTTTTTGGCAAAAACCTTTATTTGCGAAACGTTCGAAACATGGGCAATTCCCGTTACCAACCGTTCCTTGATGTCACTGCCGCGATTATTTTTATTTAAAGTAGTCACCAATGTTCCCTCGGATTCTGAATAAGTGGAACGAATCCGAATCGGCACTTTTGCTTGCATTGCGATTTCAACTGCCCTAGGGTGAATGACCTTTGCTCCCTGATAGGCCATATTACAAACCTCTGTATAGGTAACAACTGATAACGGCCGGGCATTTTCGGCAATGCGCGGGTCAGCAGTCATAATTCCTTCTACATCGGTAAAAATATCAATCCACTCAGCATTAAGTGCGGCTCCCAAAGCAGCAGCGGATGTATCGCTGCCACCGCGGCCAATCGTCGTCACATCGCCATTTTTGGCCGCTCCCTGGAATCCGGCAACCACGACGACATCATGGCTTTCCAGTTCCCTAAGTAAGCGATCGCACTTCATTTCAACAATTTTGGCATTGGTATGGTCGTTATTGGTTCTAAACCCTGCTTGAGCCCCAGTTAATCCCGTTGCATTAATACCGCTCTCAAGCAACATATTCGTAAACACAATGCTAGAGATTACTTCTCCACAGGACAGTAATAAATCATGCTCACGTTTAGAGATGTTACTTGTATTGCCGCCAATCAGGGACAGTAACGTATCGGTTGCATATGGATCGCCCTTTCTTCCCATCGCGGATACGACAACGACTACTTTATAGCCCTCAGCCAGCGCTTTTTCGATATGTCCCTGCGCATATTTCCTGCTAGATTCATCTTTGACGGAGGTCCCGCCAAATTTTTGAACAATGATTTTCATGGTAAACACCAAAACCTGCCTTCTCTATTTTACAAGCCCTAATTCTACTAATCTTTGTGCAATTTGGACGGAGTTCCAGGCTGCTCCTTTAAGAAGATTGTCTGAAACTACCCACATGTGAAATCCTTTGCTATTATCGATGTCATTTCTGATTCTTCCGACAAAGACCTCATTCTTGCCAACACAGTCGGCTGGCATCGGGTATACTTGGTTTTCTGGATCGTCTTGCAGAATCACCCCAGGTGCATCTTTAAGAAGCGCTTTGATTTCTGCGGCGCTCACATTATCCTCTTCAATTTCAAAATAAACAGATTCAGAATGTCCTACAGCTACCGGCAGACGAACACAAGTCGCGGAAACCTGAAGCTCCGGAAGATGCATGATCTTTTTCGTTTCATTAATCATTTTCATTTCTTCATAGGTATAGCCATTTTCCTGGAATTTATCAATTTGCGGAATCGCATTAAAAGCAATCTGATAGTGTTTTTTATCAGATTTCACAGGTAAAATTTGTGGTTCATACGATTCTTCATTTAAAATTGCCTTTGTCTGTTGAAGAAGTTCTTCTACCGCTGCAGCACCTGAACCGGAAACAGCTTGGTAGGTGGAAACAATAATTTTTTTCAAGCCAAACTTTTGACGGATTGGTTCTAAAGCAACCACCATCTGGATGGTTGAACAGTTTGGATTAGCAATGATTCCATTATGTTCAAATAAGTCTTTTTCATTAACTTCTGGAACAACTAAAGGAATATCGGTGTCCATACGGAATGCACTGGTGTTGTCAACGCAAATTGCACCGCGTTTTGCTGCCTCAGGAGCCAATTCTTTGGAGACACTTCCGCCCGCACTGAACAATGCGATATTTACACCCTCAAAGCTCTCTGGCTTTGCTTCTTGCACTGTATATTCACGGCCATTTATATCGACCTTTTTTCCTGCCGAACGAGCGGAGGAAAGCAGGGTTAACTCTCTAATTGGAAAATTCTCTTTCATTAAAGTTTGGATCATTTGTTGGCCAACAGCGCCTGTTGCTCCGACAACTGCGACGTGAAATCCATTTTGATGACTCATTCTTGTTCCCCTTCCTATTCACTGGCCGGTTATTCCCTTAAGTTTAAGTTTTCTTGCTGCCAGTATAGTAATATTTTATGATTGTTTTCATCAGCGGATTAACTTATTAACCCACTGATGAAAGATTAATTTATTTTATCATATTATTTGAAAGAAATAACCTTTTTTAATGAAGGGAAAGGAAATTAGTCCTGATCTTTGTATCTTTCAACCAATACCGGCTGAATCTGTCTGCCTTCCATTGCTGCTTCCACTGTTTCCGGAAGCATTGTCATTCTCGCCACCATTGAATTCGGTTTATTTATCGGGTCATCCTGTCCGTAAGGAATAAAGAAAATGTGTTTAGTGGCCATCAGTCTCATCAGGTTTACCCCATTTAACCCTAAAGCGTCATTCGTGGAAATACCTAAGACAACCGGCTTTAAATTTCGAAGCGTTGCTTTTGCCGCCATTAAAACAGGGCTGTCATTCATGGCATTGGCAAACTTGCTCATAGATACTCCTGTTAAAGGAGCAATTACCATACAATCGAGCGGCATTTTCGGTCCTAATGGTTCTGCTTTTACAATGGAATCAATTAGGTTATTGCCAGTTAAATCAACAATTCGCTGGACCCAATCTTCGCCTTTTCCAAAGCGGGTATCAGTGTTTTTAACCGTAAAGGTTACAATTGGAACCACCTCTGCGCCGGCCTGCACCAGTTTTTCAATTTCCGGAAATACAGCGTCATACGTACAATGTGAACCCGTTAATCCAAAACCAATTCTTTTACCTTTTAAACTCATTTTCCATTCCCCTTTCGATCTGGTTCTGTCTCTGAAAGCAGCTGGGATAGGACATCTGCTAAAATTTGCCCCGCTGTTTTGGGAGCGACAATTCCAGGCAGGCTGGGTGCAAGGAGGGCTTTGATTCCTCTCTTTTCTGCGTAACGAAAATCGGTTCCTCCCGGTTTTGAGGCAATGTCGATTACAATGGTATGTGCAGGTAGTTTGGCAATGACTGATGCATTAACAATTGGCTGCGGGATTGTATTGATTAAAATGTCTGTACCCGACACTTCCGTTTCAATATTGCTTAATTGAAACGGTGTCAGTGCCATTTCCGTAATTCTAGCAAGATGTTCGCTTTTTCTTGCCCCGACTTTTACTTTTGCCCCTAATGCATGGAATGCCCTTGCAATACTCATACCGCACCGTCCCAATCCTAGGACAGTTACATTAGAACCATGAATCGTAAAGTCAGTATGCTGGATGGCCATCATAAGTGTTCCTTCAACAGTCGGAATCGAATTATAAATGGCTACATCATCTCTTGAAAACAACTGGACTAGTTTTTTGTTTGTTTGCTCTGTAATCCCGTTTAAATAGGAATTGCTGATTCCTGAATAAATGGTACAATGCTCAGGAGTTTTCGAAAGAATATCCTCTGTTAAGACCACTTTCTCGTTGGAGAAAATCGTCTCTATTTGACCTTCTAAATTTGTGCCAGCGACTGGCAGAATAATGGCATCGATATTCGAAAAGTCAACCTCGGAGATTTTCTCCTTGACTGCACCAGTAAAGGCGTGGTCAAGCTGTTCAAATCCAATTAGCGCTAGTTTAGCATCTAATTCCGTTAACTTTCGGATAATTTCCAGCTGCCTGGCATCACCACCAATAACGGCTATCTGCATCCCTGTCAGCATGAAAACATTCACCTTCTTTTTTAAAGAATCCATTCAATTTTTCCTTTGTTCTTTATCACTTCCCCATCTTATGTAAGAAAGTTTCAATCGGTGAGTTTTCCACGCGGGAATATGCAAAAAAGCCCAAGCAAATTAAATTGCTTGGGCTTCAGGCTATCTTTTTTTCTAATTATTATTGAACGTTTTTTCAACAAGTCTGTTGATTTGCGCTCCAGGTGCTTCGCTTTCCGCGGGCGTGCCGGGGAGCCTCCTCGGCGCTAAAGCGCCTGTGGGGTCCCCAGCCCCGTACTCCCGCAGGAGTCTTCGCACCTTCCGCTCCAATCAACAGGTTTTTCAATTAGGACCTTTCACTTAAAATAAATAATAAAATAAGTGGTGAAATAAATGTTTAAGCAAAAAAAGGTATAGCTAAAGTGAAATAAATTTGTATCAATAGCTGAATTAGTTCCATGCGAGAAAACCGCTAATCGAAGCAGACTGCCTAAATTTAAAAAAGAATGCAACACATTTAGCAAGGATGGAAAATGTGTGTTGCATTCTTTAGGTTGATTTGGCTACCCTGTTGATTGGAGCGGAGGGCACTCGACTCCTGCGGGAAATAGAGGTCACTGGAGACCCCGCAGGCGCAAAAAGCGCCGAGGAGGCTCCAGGACCTCCCCGCGGAAAGCGAGTGCCCGGAGCGGAAATCAACAGGCCCAATAGCAGGCACAATAATT
>NZ_JAGYPE020000019.1:0-48669 GCF_018343545.2 Neobacillus citreus
GATCATAACTCCCGAACGCACGAAGGAATCAGAGCTCCGGGCGTTATGAAGAGCTCATAACACCCGATCGACCGTAATAATTAGAACTTCAGTCGTTATGAAGGGCTCCATAACACCCGAATGCCCGAAAAAATTAGAACTCCGGTCGTTTTGAAGGGATCATAACTCCCGAATGCCCGAAAAAATTAGAACTCCGGTCGTTTTGAAGGGATCATAACTCCCGAATGCCCGAAGGAATCAGAGCTCCGGTCGTTATAAAAGGTTCATAACACCCAAACGGCTGAAGAAATGGGAGCTCCAGTGGTTATGAAATTCAATCATTTACAAAAAAGGCAAAATGTCCGCCTCAGGTGGACATTTTGTCTTTTTGCAATGCCTGACACCCAATCCAATTATTCGTAAGACCGCTCAAGTTCCTCGATTAGTGACCCAACATAAGCTACCGCTTTCTTGATTGGTTCCGGGCTAGACATGTCAATGCCGGCATGTTTTATCAATTCTAATGGTTTCATGGTTCCGCCAGCGCGAAGGACGTCGAGCCATCTGTCAACTGCAGCCTGGCCTTCTTCCTGGATAATCTGCGCCATAGCCGTGGAAACAGTTAGTCCTGCGGAGTAAGTGTACGGATATAAGCCCATATAATAATGCGGCTGGCGCATCCAGGTCAGGCGGGCACCTTCATCAATCACCACCGTGTCTCCCCAGAACTCGGAAAGAACAGTGCCAGTTACTTCTGTTAATGTTTTCGCAGTCAACGCCCTGCCTTCTTCGGCCAAAGCATACACTCTACGTTGATACTCAGACTCGAGCAGGTGAGTGACAAAATTATGATAGTAGGTTCCTAATAACTGCAAAACAACCCAGCGGCGCATCTGCTTGTCATCTTTGTAATTTACCAATAAATGCTGGCCCAGCAGCATTTCATTCATGGTTGAAGGAGCCTCGATGAAATACATCGAAGGGCGGACATTCATGATTCGTTGATTCTTATTTGCTAAATAAAAATGTCCAGCATGGCCGAACTCATGTGCAAGGGTAAAACAGCCGCGCATGTTATCCTGCCAAGTAATCAGGATATACGGATGTGCCCCGTAAGGACTTGAACAGAAGGCCCCGGTTGATTTGCCTATATTGTCCGCTCGGTCGACCCATCTTTCATTAAAACCTCTTTCAATTACTTCACAGTATTCAGGTCCCAGGACTTTCAAAGATTCCAAGATTACCTGGCTGGCTTCTTCAAAGGTGGTACTTGGATTGAAATCCGGATCGAGCGGTGCTTTCAAATCACAGAAAAGCATTTCATCAAGACCCAAGACTTTCTTCTTCAAAAGTGCAAACCTGCGCATGTGCGGAGCCAATTCTTTAAAAATGATATCAATCTGATTGTTATACATTTCAAGCGAAACCTGCTGAGGCTCCAGGAGCATGTGAGTGACAGATTCATAATTGCGTAAGCGGGCAAGTGTAACTTGCTTTTTCACCTCTGTCGAATAAGTAGCTGCCATTGTATTCGTGTACTGTTTAAGCGTCGAAACAAAAGACTTATAGGCTTTACGACGAACATCTGTATCTTCCGAAAACTCATAGCGGCTTTCAAAAAGGGCAAAGGAGACCGGCAGCTCATTTCCGTTTGAATCTTGAATTGTCGCAAAGTCCATATCTGCCAATTTTGTCATTTGATAAATTTGATAGGGGGCACCATGAACGTCCCCGAGTGCGGCAAGAGCTTCTTCTGTTTCAGGGGAAAGCCGATGTTTTTTCGTTACTAAAAGCTCATTTAAATTTTTTCGGAATGGTTCTAACCCAGCCTCTTCTTGAAAAAACTTTTCAAGGATTCCTTTTTCAAAATCAAGGATTTCCGAATTGATAAACGATAGGGCAGCAATACTCTTTGTCCGTAATAAAGCAAATTTTGCAGAATTGGCTTGGTTTACCGGATCTGACCCGTCAGCCGATTGCTTTAAGTTCACATATGTCCAAGCTTTGATAATCCGCATCGAATGCTGCTCCTGTGCCGACAGGCAATCCAGCAAGGCTTTAGAACTTGTATGTAAAGTACCCTTATACTGATCGAAGAAGGCAATCTCTTTATCTATTATGTCTAACTCTGCTTCCCATGCCTCTAAAGATGGGAATAAATCACTGAGATTCCAAGTGAAATCCTCGGGTACTTCGGACCTGCTCAGCCGTTTTTCGATTGTTCTATCCATACATGTATTCCCCCTAAAATATTTAGCTTTCCTAAATTTTATCATATGATTCACCTAAAAATTTAGTCAACTTTATTTTATAGAAAAAGTTAGGATATCTCACAAACATCAGCTCTGATTTAAATTTCAGTGTTAGATAACCTTACAACTTTGCAGAATGTTCCTTCACGATATGCCATACTTGCATTATTAAAACGATTCCTGCTCGTTAAACGATAAAAATGAGCTGACAGGAGGGTGGGAACCGATGGTTAATTATTTTGTTCAATTCATCACAATCCTTTTGATTTATCTGATTGGAAATGGATTGGTGCACTGGCTTAATCTTCCTGTTCCTGGGAGCATAGTCGGAATGGCCCTTTTATTCCTCGGTTTGACCTTAAAGGTCTGTAAACTTAAATGGGTCGAAGCTATAGCACAGCTCCATATCAAACATATTACACTCCTATTTATTCCATTTGCCGTTGGAGTTTGGCATTATACGGGAATCTTTCGAGTTGAAGGATTAAAACTGACTGCCATACTCGCAGCCAGCAGCATCGCAGTATTGCTTGTTACGGCGGGAATGGCAGAGTTTTTCGAAATAAAAACAAAGAGGGGGAGGCAAAATGGAAAAAATGATTGAAAGCATCCTTTTATGTACCGCTGTCACGGTAATCAGCTACCTAATCGGATTGAAAGTTTTTAAGAGATATCAAAAGCCGTGGTTAAACCCTTTATATACCGTTACAGTTTTCATCATTTCGATGATTTCGTTGTTCCACTTAAATATGAAGGATTATACTTCTGGTTCTGGGGTGTTCTCCCTGCTTTTGGGAACAGCCACTGTTTCATTGGCTATTCCTTTATACAAACATATCAAGCTAATAAAAAAATATTTTTTGGTCATTCTATGGTCAGTCCTGTCAGGTACAATAACGGGTGTGGCGACGGTTGTGTTTTTGACCAACTTGCTCCATGTAAATAGGGAAATAATGATTACCCTCATTCCAAAATCAGTTACTGCACCCATTGCACTTTCTATTTCACAATCGGTTGGAGCAAGCTCTTCACTAACCTTGATGTTCGTTCTGTTTTCCGGTATTTTATCCCTTACTATTGGGCCTTCTATGTTAAAGTACGCGCGTATCAAAAGTGGAATTGCCAAAGGCTTGGCATTGGGAACTTCTGCGCAGGCAATCGGGGCCAAGAGGGCATTTGAGTGGGGAGAACTCGAAGGTGCTATGGGAAGCATTGCTATGATTACCGCTGCCATCATTATGTCTGTATTCGCCCCTTTAATCCTTTATATTTACTGAACAAGATTGACATTTTGTAATATAAAAGAAGGAAGATGCTCAACTTCCTTCTTTTTCTATTTCCAATAAAAATAAAAAATGTTTTTATAATATTTCGTCAACTCGTTGACCAAGCTATTTTTCCAATGATATCATGACAATGTAAACGTTTTCGATAAACATTATTTTAAAAAAGCATTTAAAAAAATTCATAGGGGAGGAAGTAAAAATGAGTTTCGGTAATCACGTCCAATTCAAGGTTTATCAGCAGTACGAGAAAAATATCATTCCGGTATCCTACGAAGAACTAGAGGCAAAGGCTAAGGAAAAGCTAGAAAATAAGCCCTATTATTATGTAGCTGCTTCAGCGGGTGCCGAAATCACGGCGAAGCAAAATAACAAGGCATTTGAAAAATGGCAAATTGTCCCTAGAATGCTTTGCGATACATCTTCTAGAGATTTAAGCATCGAGTTATTCGGCAAAAAATTGGCTTACCCAGTTTTGTTGGCACCAGTTGGGGTTCAGTCTATTGTCCACCCTGAAGGTGAACTCGCAACAGCCAGGGCAGCAGCAGCCATGGATGTTCCGTTCATTGCAAGTACAGCCTCTACATACAGTTTGGAAAAAATAGCTGGTGAGATGGGACAAGCTCCCCACTGGTATCAATTATATTGGAGTAAAGATAGGGAAATTGCAGCGAGTATGGTGAAAAGGGCGGAAGCAGCTGGCTATGATGCAATCGTCATCACCTTGGACACACCGATGATGGCATGGCGCGAAAAGGATATTGAGAATGCCTATCTGCCATTCCTGGATGCTCAGGGAATCGGCAATTATTTGGAAGACCCTGTATTCTGTTCAAGACTAGACAAATCTCCACAAGAGGATTTGCAAGCGGCTATCATGCTGTGGGCGAGGGTTTTCGGCAATCCGACTTTAACATGGGAGGACCTTGAATTCATTAAAGCTCAAACCTCCTTACCAATTCTACTAAAAGGAATATTACATCCTGAAGACGCAAGGCTTGCAGTAGAACATGGTGTAGATGGAATCATCGTCAGCAATCACGGCGGCAGACAGGTCGACGGTGCCATATCTGCAATCGATGCCTTACCGGATATCGTCGACGCTGTAAACGGTGAAATTCCAGTACTAATGGACAGCGGAATTCGAAGAGGCTCTGATATTATTAAAGCACTTGCGTTAGGGGCGAAGGCAGTTTTGGTCGGACGTCCATATATGTACGGTTTGGCTCTGGCGGGTCAAGACGGGGTTAAACAAGTTTTAAGAAACCTAATCGCCGATTTTGACTTAACACTTGCTTTATCCGGTAAACGCTCTGTTACTGAATTAAATAGAGATTTGTTAAAAAGAGTTTAGGGGGCAAGTAAAATGGGGGAATTGGTGTTAAACGCGATTCAGGACGAATATCCGGATGATTTTGCCTGGTGTTATGGCTGCGGAAGATTAAATGAAGCAGGTCATCACTTTCGGACCGGCTGGGACGGGGATAAAACCGTTACCATCTATACCCCAAAACCTGAACATCTAGCGCTGCCGGGTTTTGTTTATGGAGGGCTTGTTGCTTCCTTAATTGATTGTCATGGTACGGGTTCAGCAGCTCTTGTCCTGCACCGGAAAAATGGCCATGAACCGGGGGAAGGGGCTGAACCGCCTCGTTTTGTCACGGCATCCTTAAATGTCAATTTTATGAAGCCAACTCCACATGGCATACCATTAAAAGCGGTGGGCATAGTGGAGGAGATTCACCCTAAGAAATTTAAGGTGACAACTGAAGTTTTTGCAGATGAAACTCTGTGTGCAAAAGGTGAAGTTGTTGCAGTTGTCATGCCTAGCACATTTGTCCAAAAGGGGTAATTAATGAAAAAAGCAGTTCCTTTACCAAAACCGGGTAAAAGGACTGCTTTTTCTATTTTACTTATCAGTTTTATCAAGACCGATAAAAAAATCTTCAACTATACTTTCCAATTTCTTTAGGTCTTCCTTCAGAATGCCCCGTAGTTGTGCATTTAAAGAAAAAAGGGCGCTTTCAATTAGGAATTTACGAGGCTTTTTTGTATCCAGCAGCTCTTCTTCAATAAAATCCAATAGGCTAATAGAGGCAGATTGCTCATTTTGGCCCAATTTGTTTTTGAGGGTAAATATGCCATGATGAATCCTCTTTTGAAAATCATGCTGATTTTTTTTACAATCAGGGAACCAGGATTCCAAAGTCAGCGGACTAATTAATTGCTCATCCTGTACCGCCACTTCATTCACCATATTTACTAACCGGTTAACTGTATAGCGTACTACATGGCTGAGATTGGCATTTGAATCATGGGTCAATAGCGAAAACTTTAAGTTCTCTCTAAGCATTCCCATAAACATAATGGCACAATCTAATAAATAGTCTTTCTTTTTTTCGCCAAAAAGATCAATTAAACGCAGGTAAACCCAATGTATGTTCTTTACTTTTCCCCGTTCAATAAATTGCTTTAGGTCGGCATCATTAGAAACCAACACCTCTTCAAAAAGGGTGATTAACTTATTTTTTCGATTCGTCTTTAATTGAAGTTCAATCTGCTTAATAAAGATTTCAATATCTGAACGGTCTTGGCCCATTAATAACTCATTTCGTAATGTCGCTAATTCCGAATAAACAGATTTAAAAATAGCAATTAATAATTCATTTTTGGAGGAAAAGTAATTATAAAAGGTCCCTTTGGAAATGCCGCTGTAATCTAAAATATCCTGAATCGATGTTGACTGAAACCCTTTATCAATAAATAGCTGATGGGCCATTTTGACAACATGCTTTTTTCGTTCATTCATCATTTATCACCTTGATTTTTTTTTGTACCGAGTGTATAAATTCATAGTACCTGAATTTTTACTAGTTTACAAACCAATAAAACACGCAGATTTTTTTATTGCAAAAATTGAACAGCGCGTATATTATTATGTAAGTATGAAACAGGGGTATAAAAAAATGAACAACTAGTTTATAGGGGGAAATAGAATGGATCAAACCATAAATAAGTCCGGCCAGCCGCCATATGGCATTATAGCGGTGTTAATGGTTGGTGCTTTTATAGCGTTTTTAAATAATACATTATTAAATATTGCTTTGCCTTCAATAATGAAGGACTTGGACGTGGAAGCATCAACTGTGCAGTGGCTGACCACCGGCTTTATGCTCGTAAACGGAATTTTAATTCCATCCACCGCTTATTTAATTCAAAAATATTCAGTTCGACGATTGTTCTTATCGGCAATGCTATTATTTTTAGCTGGGACAATTCTCGCAGGTACTGCTCACGTTTTTCCTATATTATTAGGCGGACGGATGCTGCAGGCTTCGGGTTCTGCCATTTTAATGCCGCTCTTGATGAATGTTATGTTAGTAAGCTTCCCAGTTGAAAAAAGGGGAACGGCAATGGGCGTGTTCGGCCTCATTTTAATGTCTGCACCAGCCATTGGGCCTACCCTTTCAGGCTGGATTATTGAACATTATGATTGGAGAATGCTCTTCCACTTTATTACACCAATAGCCGTCGTTGTAGTATTAATCGGCTTTTTCTTACTGAAGGATAAAAAAGAAAAAGTGAATATGCGTATTGATATAATTTCACTTGCGTTATCTAGTCTTGGCTTTGGCGGAATCCTTTATGGATTTAGTTCCGCTGGAAAGCGAAATACTTCAGGAGATACAGGCGGCAGTACATGGGGCCAAGGCGGCTGGGATGACCCTATTGTCTATGGCTCAATTATTATTGGAGTCGTATGCTTGATTGTGTTTATTTTGCGACAGCTAAAGCAAGAAAATCCTTTACTGAATTTCCGAGTTTATAAATACCCAATGTTTGCTTTATCTTCTGCAATCGCCATGGTTGTCAATATGGCATTGTTTTCTGGGATGATTTTGCTTCCGATTTACGTTCAGACCATTCGCGGCATTTCGCCAATGGATGCGGGATTGATGCTGCTTCCTGGAGCGATTTTGATGTCCATCATGTCGCCGATCACAGGAAAATTGTTCGATAAGTTTGGCGGCCGTATCTTGGCGCTTACCGGTTTAACTATATTGACAGTAACAACTTTTATGTTTACTAAGCTTGAGCTGCATACTTCCTATACACACTTGATTATTCTATATTCCGTCCGGATGTTTGGCATGTCGATGGTCATGATGCCGGTATCAACGAATGGCTTAAATCAATTACCAGCCCGCTTATATCCACATGGAACAGCAATGAACAATACCTTAAACCAGGTGGCTGGTGCGATTGGTACTGCCTTGTTAGTAACGGTTATGACCAACAGGACTACTGCAAAGGCAGAGGAACTTGGGGCTGCTGCGCAGGCAGCCATGAAAAACGCTACCCAGTCTCCAACACCGGAAGTTATCGCGCAAGTGAAACAAGAAATTATGATGAAAGCCATGTTAGATGGAATTAATTACTCCTTCATCTTTGCGACTGCTATCTCTGCGGTTGCACTAGTCCTCGCCTTCTTTATTAAGCGGGCAAAGCAGGCGGAGGATCCTAGTGAAACAAAGCCAGCAGGTACCAAGGTAACAACTAAATTAGCAGGAAATTAATCCGCACCAAATTTTTTACCAGGTATTCCTTTCGGATGCCTGGTTTTTATATATAATGAATAATGAGATGTTTCGGAAGGGAGAAGGGGAAGCTTTGCGAGTGATTTCGTTATGTCCGAGTAATACAGAACTGATAGAGTACCTGGGCTTGACACACCTTTTAGTGGGTGTTGACGATTTTTCAGATTGGCCTGAATCTGTATTAGCTTTGCCTAAATTGGGGCCCGATTTATCAATAAATATGGACTTAGTTGAAGAACTGCAGCCAGATATGGTTCTGGCTTCACTAAGTGTACCCGGAATGGAGAAAAATGTAGAGGCCCTAAAGGAGCGGGGGATCCCACATATTGTTTTAAACCCGCAATCATTAAACGATATTGAGCGGGACTTAATTATAACCGCTGAAATACTTGGAATGCCGGAACGGGGGACGACGGCCGCGAAGCAATTTCGCGAAAGGCTCGACGCCATAAAATCCTTAGCCGCCAAGGTAACGAATCATCCGGCATTATATTGGGAATGGTGGCCAAAGCCGATTTTCACGCCGGGAAAAATCAATTGGCTGACTGAAATATCCTCAGCAGCAGGTGCCCAGAACGTCTTTTCAGATGTGGATTTGGCGAGCGTCCAGACAGATTGGGAAGATGTGTTAAACCGGAAGCCTGATTTTATATGTCTCGCCTGGGTAGGCGTCCGCAGGGAGAAGGTTCAAAAGAATGTTGTCAAGAAGCGGCTCGGTTATGAACGATTAAACTATTTGACAGATGATCGGATACTCATCCTCGAGGAGGAACTATACTGTCGTCCATCACCAAGACTATTAGATGGCTTGGAAAAATTATATAAGCTTATACATAAATAAGAAGGGGTTAAATATGAACGAAAAAGGGTTGAGAGGGAAGAAGATTATTATTTGCGGATCAAGAAAAATCGAAGAGATTAGTACGATCATTGAGAAACAAGGCGGAATTCCAATCGTCCGGCCCCTCCAAGGGACAGTTTTTTTAGCTGAAAAAGAAGTGGAGTCTGACCTAGTTAAATTTGTAAAAAACGGGGCTGATTGGGTAATCCTTACGACCGGAATTGGAACTGAAACACTCGTTAGTTTAGCGGCAAAGCTCGGTTTGGAGGAGCTTTTCTTAAAAAGACTGCGTGAGGCTAAGGTGGCGGTAAGAGGCTATAAAACGATTTCGGCGCTAAAAAAATTAGCAGTACAACCGGTTGCCACAGCAGAGGATGGTACTACGAAGGGATTAGCTCTAGCACTTGAGTCCTATGATTTCTCCAATAAAAAAATTATGATACAGCTGCACGGAGAATTGGCACCGACGTTAACGTCGTTTTTTGAAAGCCGAGGCGGGTCGGTCCAAAAAATCCTCCCTTATCAGCATATCGCGCCTGAGCAGGAGATGGTTGAAAAATTGTCTCAAGAATTAATGACTACTGAATGTGATGCTGTATGTTTTACTACGGCAACACAGGTTCACTCGCTTTTTGATTATGCACGGGAGCATAATATTTTTGATTTTATAGTACAGTCCTTGAATAAAAACGTAGTAGCCGCAGCAGTGGGAAAAGTTACCGCTGAAGCCTTAAGAGAAGAAGGTGTGAACCGTCTCGTCGTTCCCGAAAATGAAAGAATGGGCGCAATGATTATCGAACTTGCCAAGTATTTCAACGCTTAACAGTATAAAAGTGTTCCTTTTGGAGCACTTTTTTCATTTTGAAAAAATTGTCGATAAAAAAGTTTGTAAGGATAATTGACAATACGCCATTTTTTTACATTTTTTTCAGATGAATTGTGTTAAATTGAAAAAGTATTCAGAAAAGAGTACAGCTAATAATATTTATGTATTTGATAGGATTTTTTTTTACATAGTGATTAATGAATAGGGAGAACTATTTAACAGGATGTAAGGTGTAATGCCGATTTACAAACTGTAAAATAAATGGAGTATGCAGTGTTTTTGTAAAATATATATTGAAAAAGGGGGTTAAAAAAATTATATATTAAAGCGCTTTCATTAATGTTGTTTAATGAACAAAAAGGGAGGGCTTTTATTTGGTAATCGAAAAAATACAACGAATTTCCTTAACGAATCTCGAAAAAAACTTTCAAGAGGTTGAGCCGGGACTTACGAATCAAGAAGCGATAGATGAAGCTAATCGCTGCCTCTACTGTTATGATGCCCCATGTATCAAAGCCTGTCCAACGGGCATCAATATTCCTGCCTTTATTAAAAAAATTGCCTCTGGAAACTTGCTGGGATCTGCAAAGACGATTATGTCGGCTAACCCGGTAGGAGCAAGCTGCGCAAGGGTATGCCCGACAGAGGAACTCTGCGAAGGAGCTTGTGTACTGAATCACTCCACTAAACCAATCATGATTGGCAATCTGCAGCGTTATGCGACAGATTGGGCCATCCACAATAACCAAACTCTATTTGAAAAAGGTGAATCAAACGGAAAGAAAATAGCGATCATCGGGGCTGGACCGGCCGGATTATCGGCAGCACGTGAGCTTGCACGGCTGGGCTACAAAGTGACTGTATTTGAAGCTGCCAACAAGGCTGGCGGTTTAAATACCTATGGTATTGTCTCGTTTCGGTTGCCGCAGCGTATTTCTTTTTGGGAAGTCGAGCAGGTGAAAAAATTAAACGTTACGATCCGAACCAATACGATGGTAGGAAGGGACATTACGATTGAAGAATTAATGGAAGGATTTGACCGGATTGTCCTTGCAGCTGGAATGGGACATGTGCCAGGGCTCGGCATTTCAGGCGAGGAGCTGGATGGGGTTTATGATGCCATTGAGTTTGTCAAAGCTACCAAGGGTGGGGAACTGTCTAATGAATTTGTGGGTAAGCGTGTGGTTGTAATTGGTGCTGGGAATACAGCCATAGATGGTGCGACTTGTTCCATTCGGCTAGGGGCTGAAAACGTGAAGATCCTCTATCGAAGAACCGTAGATGAAATGACAGCCTACGATTTTGAATATGAGTTTGCCAAGCAGGATGGTGTCGAGTTTCGCTGGCTGACTGCACCGCAAAGGATTATTGGAAATGAGAACGGCAAGGTGACAGGAATTGAGTGTTTAAAGATGAAGCTAGGTGAACCTGAGGCGGATGGACGGCGCCGTCCTGTAGCGGTTGTCGGGTCAGAACATATCATTCCAGTTGATGTTGTGGTGAAAGCTATCGGACAAACAAGACATCTCTTCTTAATTGAGCAGTTTGGATTGGAGCACGACGGAGGGGTGGTTAAGGTTGACCCGGTTACATTGCAGACATCAAATCCAGACATATTTGCCTGCGGCGATGTGATTTTTGGCAAAGGACAAGGGGAAGCCATGGTTGTGACGGCTGCCCAGCAAGGAAAAGAAGTGGCTTATGCCATTCACAAACAATTTACAACGGTGGGAACTACTTGACACGAGTCTATTAATCTCATGAAAACTTTAAAGGGGGAAATTTGATGGCTGATTTACGGATTAACCTCGCAGGGATCAATTCGCCAAATCCATTTTGGCTGGCGTCTGCACCACCAACAAATTCAGGCTATCAGGTTCAAAGGGCCTTTGAAGCAGGGTGGGGAGGAGCCGTCTGGAAAACGCTCGGGGATCCCATTCTGAATACAAGCTCCCGCTTTGCTGCCATCAGCTTTAACGGCCAGCGGGTCGCAGGCTTTAACAATATTGAATTGATTACTGACCGTCCGCTCGATGTCAATTTAAAAGAAATCTATGAAACAAAAAAGAAGTTCCCAAACCATGCCATCATCGCCTCCCTGATGGTCGAGCCGAAGCAGGAAAAATGGCATGAAATTGTTAAACGTGTCGAGGCTGTCGGGGTCGATGGACTTGAGCTAAACTTCGGATGTCCGCACGGCATGGCAGAGCGGGGCATGGGTTCAGCCTCAGGTCAGGTGCCGGCCCTTGTAGAAAAACAAACCTTTTGGGTAAAAGAAGTGGCAAAAACACCTGTTATCGTCAAGCTAACTCCGAATATTACCGATATTACAGCAACTGCGGAAGCGGCTTGTAACGGCGGTGCCGATGCCATTAGTATGATTAACACGATAAACAGCCTTATGGGCGTGGACCTTGATACTTGGAATACGATCCCGCATGTCGCCGGGAAGGGTGCCCATGGCGGTTATTGCGGTCCTTCCGTAAAGCCAATTGCCTTAAATATGGTGGCAGAGTGCGCCAGACATCCACAAATCAATGTCCCGATTTCCGGAATCGGCGGCATCTCCAACTGGCGGGATGCGGTTGAGTTTATGCTGATGGGGGCAACCGGAGTCCAAATCTGTACCGCCGCTATGCATCACGGCTTCCGGATTGTCGAAGATATGATTGAGGGGCTGAATCATTACCTGGACGGCAAGGGAATCGCTGCTGCTTCTGACATTATCGGCAAATCAGTGCCGAAATACTCGGATTGGGGAAATCTTGATCTGAACTACAATATCGTGGCGAAAATCAATACGGATGTTTGCATTAACTGTAACAAATGTTATATAGCCTGTGAGGATACATCGCACCAATGTATTGAAATGCTTTCTGATGCATCAGGAAAAAGCTATCTGAAGGTGCGGGAAGAGGATTGTGTCGGCTGCAACTTATGCGCAATTGTCTGTCCCGTAGATGGGGCAATTGATATGATTGAAGTCCCGAATGAAATGCCGCCTATGACTTGGAATGAACGTCAGGCTGCTATTAACACAGCCATAACTTGCAAAGTGGATACAACTAAATGATAGATTAGGAGGGGCTAAACCTATGAAAAAGATTGTTAAAAACGGAACGATTGTTACAGCAGCCGATACGTTTAAAGGAGAAATATTAATTGAAGACGGCAAAATCACACAAATTGGGGCCAATCTTTCAGCTGTTGGAGCAGAAGTGATTGACGCAAAAGGCTGCCTCGTCTTCCCCGGAGGAATTGATCCACACACCCATCTAGACATGCCATTTGGCGGTACTGTAACGAGGGATGATTTTGAATCGGGCACGATTGCCGCTGCCTTCGGAGGCACAACCTCGATCATCGATTTTTGCCTGACCAATAAAGGTGAACCGTTAAAAAACGCGATTCAAACCTGGCATAACAAATCCAAGGATAAAGCGGTCATTGATTATAGCTTCCATCTCATGATTAGCGAAATCAATGATCAAGTACTTAATGAATTACCTCAAGTTATAAATGAGGAAGGAATCACCTCCTTTAAAGTGTTTATGGCGTATAAAAACGTCTTCCAAGCGGATGATGAGACCTTATTTAAGACGCTAGTGACGGCAAAGGACCTAGGCGCGCTGGTCATGGTCCATGCCGAGAACGGGGATGTTATTGATTACTTAACGAAAAAAGCCCTCGCGGAAGGGAACACGGATCCGATTTATCATGCCTTAACAAGACCGCCGGAGTTAGAGGGTGAAGCGACTGGCCGCGCTGCCCGATTTACCGGTCTGGCCAATTCTCAATTATACGTCGTTCATGTTTCCTGTGCGGATGCGGTTGAAAAAATAGCCGAAGCAAGAGCTAAAGGGTATGAGGTGTGGGGGGAAACCTGCCCGCAATATCTAGTTCTTGATCAAAGTTATTTAGAAAAACCAAATTTTGAGGGTGCAAAATATGTCTGGTCGCCGCCGCTCCGTGAAAAATGGAATCAGGATGTCCTTTGGAATGCGTTAAAAAGCGGCCAGCTGCAAACATTGGGCTCCGACCAATGTTCATTCGATTTCAAAGGCCAAAAGGACCTGGGACGTGGCGATTTTACGAAGATTCCAAATGGCGGACCGATGATTGAAGATCGTCTTACCATTTTATTCTCGGAGGGGGTGAAGAAGGGAAGAATCAGTCTGAATCAGTTTGTGGACATTACCTCGACACGGATTGCCAAGCTTTTTGGCCTTTTCCCGAAAAAGGGAACGATTTCCATTGGTGCTGATGCCGACCTTGTCATTTTTGACCCGAACATCGAGCGGGTGCTTTTAGCGGAAACCCATCATATGGCCGTGGACTACAATGCCTTCGAAGGAATGAAAGTCACCGGAGAGCCAGTTTCTGTTCTAGTTCGCGGCGAATACGTGGTCCGCGACAAGCAGTTCGTCGGCAAGCCAGGCTCTGGTCAATACTTAAAAAGGGAGAAATATAGGTCAACTTCACCGGTAACTCAGGATGAAACACTATCAATCTAGCAAACCTAATTTATTCTTGAACCACTCCTGCAATTGCTCGGGCGTGCTCGAGTGATTGCCCCATTAATGAATTATTCATGTCGGTTGTTTTCATTAAATTTTTTATAAAAATTTAACCGAATTGGAGTGTTCATATGAAAAAAAGCCATTTAAAATCACCCGATTTATTGCCCATCCAGCAAAAGGACCGGAAAATCACCAATTTAGGCTACTCCTTTATGTGGGTGGGAATGGTCGTCGTTCTTGCCACCTTCGCCATTGGCGGAGCGGGAGTCATGACCCTATCGCTGCCTTGGGTTATCCTTGCAACAATTATCGGAAGTCTTGCCATTGGTTTCTTTATATCTTTGATCGCGGACATTGGGATTGAACATGGGTTATCGTTTCCGGTCTATATGAGGGCGCCGTTCGGCACGATCGGAACGCATATTCCTTCTATTACCCGGGGTGTAACGGCGTCAATGTGGTTTGGGATTAACACCTATTTTGGGGCAACAGCAATGAACGGTATTTTAAATATTTTATTTGGCTTTGATAACTGGTTTATTTGCTTCCTGATTTTTGCGGTTGTTCAGTTGGTCAACACTGCTTTGGGGATTAAATCGATTGAGAGATTTGCGGATTTGGCTGCTCCAATTATTCTTATAATCTCGCTCTGGATGTACGTGTCGTTATCAGACCAGGCTGCTGCAGCCGGAAGGGACGTTTGGAGCTGGGTGGAATCACCTGTTACTGGCGGTGCTGCTTTTACGGCGTTTTTGGTCGTTATTTTTTCCAACATGGGCTTTTGGGCGACATTAAGTGCTGATATTCCAACGATATCTCGGTTTATTAAGGCACCTGCCAACGAAAAGAACTGGTTTAAACGGAATAAAGGCTCGTTGATTGGTAACCTTGTGGCGATGCCATTAACACAGACTTTTATGATTATTATTGGTGCAGTTTCATATATTGCGGTACTAAATTATGATCCTGTGGTGGCTCTGCAGAAGGCTGCCGGCGGCTTCATTCTTGCCATTTTACTATTAATGATTGTGTTGGCTCAATGGTCAACCAATACAGCAGCCAATGTTGTTCCTGCTGCAACCATTTTTTCAAACGTAGGCGGTCCTAAGTTTCCATTTTGGGCCGGTGTCATTACAGCTGGCATCGTCGGAACGGTCGTTCAGCCGTGGGAGCTGTTTGGTGTTATTATCCCGATTCTTTTATTTGTAGGGGGAATCCTTTCGGCCATCGTTGGTATTTTATTTGCCGATTACTATCTGATTCGAAAAAGAAGGGTCAATGTTCCTGAACTATATGAAGATCATGGGCAATTTAAATACCTTGGCGGAGTAAACGCTGCCGGATTTATTGCTTGGATTATTGGGGCAGCAGCTTCTTACTTTGTCCCGGAATATGGCTTTCTCGTCGGCTTTCTTGTAGGTGCAGCCGTTTATTATGTTCTGGCTAAATATTGGTGGTTTAAACTATTCCGTCAAGCCGAAATTGAAGAGCCGAGTGATGAAAAATATTTAGGAATTTCAGTAGGACGTGACTGGGTTATTGAAGAGGAACGCATCTATGAACCGGCTGCTGAAGAACTTCCGGAAAATCTCGATTTATATTAGAGGAGGCAGGACATGTCTGAGCATCAACAATTTCTTACGGAAAGGGACAAAATAGACTTTTTCATCCAAAAGGGATATCGAATACATTCTGTAAATGAGCATTTGGATGGGGCTACTGTTGAATTTGTACATCCAAACGGAAACGTTACAGAAGCTTTGTTGATAAGCAATGCAAATGCGCGAAAATATTTTTCCAGCCTTTTAATCAAACAGAATTCAATGGGCAAATAATGGTTTCGGAAAAGGATTGACTTCAAGCCAGTCCTTTTCCGAAATTCAGCTGACATTTTTAGGGGAGAACTGCGGGATGAAAGAACAATTCCAGCTTAAAGTGTTAGATATTTTAACTAGAAAGCACTTTGACAATACACGTGTCATTGCCGGACAGGAGGGGCTGACCCGGTTTGTCAAATGGGTGCATGTAGTCGAAGTAACAAGTATTCGGAATCTCTTAAAAGGTCAAGAACTGATTTTATCAACGGGTGTTGCTTGGAAGGATCAGCCCAGTCTGTTTATTTCCATGGTGAAAGAGTTTATTGAAAATCAGGCAGCAGGATTGTGTATTGAAATGGAAACTTATATTTCAGAAATTCCCGAAGAAGTCATTGCAATTGCCAATCAACACCAATTCCCGATAATTATTTTTCAAGAGGAGGTTCCGTTTGTTGAAATCACCCAGGACATTCATTCTGTGATTATCAGCCAGCAGTACCAAAAAATTTCTGATTTAGAAAATTATTCGCAAAGCCTAAATAAACGGCTTCTAACCATCGAAACATATGAGGACATTTTGCAATTTATTTTTTCAGCATTGGATGTTCAAATTATTTTTCGCTTAAAAAATCAAGAATATGAATTTGTTCCGAATATCTCCTCTGCTGAACAAGCCAAAATTCTCGAGCAGTTGCTAAGTACAAATGAACAAGGAAGCGGCCGCATCGCTTCTGTACCTGTATTCTTATTCGGGCAAGAATACGCGTTATTAGCGATCTATTCTGCAGATATCCCAATCAGCGAATACGATTTATTGATACTGGACCGAACCGCAACAGCTTTAGCCCAGCATTTATTAAGGGATTTATATGTAGAGGAAAAGAAGAGGGCAGAAGAATTCGAATGGCTGCACGGCTGGCTTGAAGGTGAGCATTCACTCGAAGATATTCAGGAATACCTCGTTGAAAATGGGTTGACAGTAAAAACAAATGAAGCGGTAGTGGTCATTTCGAAGCTGTTCCCGGTAAAAGAAAAATCTAATCATGACGTAACCTATCTAAAGCTATTATTTCGCTCGGTTTTTGAACAAAACGGCTTTACTGTTTTTATCGTTGAAAAAAGGAATGAGCTCATCTTTATTCTCATCAATAACCGTGCCAAGAAGAATTTGAAGGAACGGGTTAAAAATTCGATTGACTCTATCCGAAATTCCGAATTTTTCCGTAAACAAACATCAGCGCGGTTTACTGCCGCTGCTGGAAAGTTTTCGGATTCATTATGCGAGGTACATAAAAGCTATCAAACTGCCAAGGAAACACTGCGAATTCAAAAAAATATGTCACAGCAGCAAATCTATCATTTTTATGAAGATTTGCATTTATACAGACTAATTTCGCAGCTGAGCAAGCAGACAGATTTACAGGAATTGGCCTCGGAGTATCTTGAGCCAGTTATTCAATACGATCAAAAATATAATGCGAAGCTGTTGAAAACCTTGAAGGCTTATTTAGAATGTAACGGTTCGAAACAGGAAACCGCCAATAAGCTTTATATTGTCAGGCAGACCCTTTATCACCGTCTGCAAAAGTTGGAAAACCTTCTTGGTGAGGATTTTATGGAGCGTGAGAAGAGGGTGGCAATTGAATTTATGCTGCTCGTTCATGATTACCTAACAGCATCACAGCCGAATAAAATTAATCAGGTACGCTAGGGATATCATGATCCGCGTCTTTTTAGACCTTTAAAGATGTCACACTGTCGATGAATTGCTCTTTGCCGTTTTACGAATTGTCTAATGAATGCTTTTCAAGGATAAGAGATAATAGTTTATAAGCTATATATATAAGAAGGAGGATAAAGGATGAGCGTGACAAAAAATGATACTGCGGTTTTAAAGAATTTTATTAATGGGGAATGGGTGATTTCGGCAAGCGGACAGACGCTGGATGTACCGAATCCTGCCACAAATGAACTTTTAATCAAGGTGCCTGTTTCATCCAAGGAAGATGTTAATCTGGCAGTGGCTGCCGCAAAGGAAGCGTTTATGACATGGAAGAATGTCCCGGTCCCGAAAAGAGCCCGTGTTTTCTATAAGTATCACCATCTTTTAACAGAAAACCATGAAGAATTAGCCCGCTTAATTGTTCACGAAAATGGCAAGGCTTACAAGGAAGCTTACGGGGAGGTGCAGCGCGGAATCGAGTGTGTCGAGTTTGCATGCGGAGCACCGACATTAATGATGGGTGAGACGTTGTCTGGTATCGCTGAAGACATTGATTCGGAAATGTTCCGCTATCCGTTGGGTGTTGTCGGGGGAATCACGCCTTTTAACTTTCCAATGATGGTGCCATTATGGATGTTTCCGCTCGCCATCGCCTGCGGTAATACCTTTGTGTTAAAGCCTTCTGAACGGACGCCAATTCTAGCAAATAGATTAGCAGAGTTGTTTGCGGAGGCGGGGGCACCGAAGGGTGTTTTGAATGTCGTGCATGGAGCGCATGATGTCGTAAACGGTTTGATTGAGCATAAGGACGTAGCCGCCATTTCGTTTGTCGGTTCACAGCCGGTGGCAAAGTACGTTTATGAGCGGGCTGCTAGGGAAGGCAAACGGGTTCAAGCCTTATCCGGTGCGAAAAACCATCATATTGTCATGCCGGATGCGGATATAGAAAAGGCTGTTCAACATGTAATGAGTGCAACCTTTGGCAGCGCCGGACAGCGCTGTATGGCCTGCAGTGCAGTCGTTGTCGTGGGAGATAACGAAGCGTTTGTCGCAGCATTAAAGAGGGAAGCTGACAAATTAAATATCGGCAGCGGCATGGATGAAGAAGCTTTATTAACCCCGGTCATTCGCAAGGAACACCGTGATAAGGCCCTTGGCTATATTGAAAAAGGCATAGAAGAGGGAGCGGAGTTAATTAGGGATGGCCGAAAGGAAATGAGTGACCTTCCAAAGGGCAACTTCCTAGGCCCAACCATCTTTGACCATGTTACTCCAGAGATGACCATTGCGAAGGATGAAATTTTTGCACCGGTTTTGAGCTTGCTGCGTGCCCAAGATTTGGATGAAGGCTTGGATTTTATTCGCAGGTCCCGTTATGGAAATGGAGCCACCATTTATACAAATAACGCTAAAGCGATCCGGAAGTTCCGCGAGGAGGCAGAGGCGGGAATGCTCGGAATCAATGTAGGGGTCCCAGCCACAATGGCCTTTTTCCCGTTTTCAGGCTGGAAGGATTCCTTCTATGGCGATCTTCACGTTAACGGCAAAGACGGACTCAATTTCTACACCCGGAAGAAAATGATCACATCACGATTTGACGCATAAGTATAAATAACTGTTAGAATTGGAGGGAAGTGTGATGGTTCAAACGGACCGTTCGCAGGAATCGTTGGTGAAGAATGATGATAAATATGTTTGGCATGCGATGCGTCCATACAGTCCGGATGCGACGATTGTTGTTGAGAAGGCGGAAGGTTCTTGGATTACAGATGTAGATGGGAAGCGTTATTTGGATGCGATGTCCGGCCTCTGGTGTGTAAATATTGGCTACGGACGAACGGAATTGGCTGATGCCGCTTATGAGCAATTAAAGGAAATGGCCTATTTTCCCCTTACACAAAGCCATGTTCCGGCCATAAAGCTGGCAGAGAAGTTAAACGAAATGCTTAGTGATGATTATGTAATATTCTTCTCAAACAGCGGTTCTGAAGCAAATGAAACTGCTTTTAAAATCGTGCGCCAATACCACCAGCAAAAAGGCGATCACAATCGCTATAAGATTGTCGCCAGGTACCGTGGTTACCATGGAAATTCCTTTGGGGCGCTCGCTGCCACGGGCCAGGCGCAAAGGAAATATAAGTATGAACCGCTTGCATCAGGCTTTATCCATGTATCTCCGCCGGATTCTTACCGCGATGATACGAATGTGTCCGATCCAATGAAATTATCCTCCGTTCAAGAGATTGATAAAACGATGACTTGGGAGTTAAGTGAAACGATTGCTGCGATGATCATGGAGCCAATCATTACGGGAGGCGGCATTCTTGTCCCGCCGGATGGATACATGAAAGCAGCCCAGGAGGTTTGCAAAAAACACGGGGCGCTGCTAATTGTGGATGAGGTCATTTGCGGATTTGGACGTACCGGCAAGCCGTTCGGTTTTATGAACTATGGGGTCAAACCTGACATAATAACGATGGCAAAAGGGATAACAAGTGCGTATCTGCCGCTATCAGCAACCGCTGTACGCAAGGATATATATGAAGCGTTTAAAGGAACCGAGGAATACGACTATTTCCGTCATGTCAACACATTTGGAGGAAATCCGGCAGCCTGCGCGTTAGCTTTGAAAAACCTCGAAATTATGGAAAAAGAAAAGCTTTTTGACAGGTCCCGGGATCTAGGAGAACAAGTGTTAAATGATTTAAATGACCTTCTCAAAGACCACCCGTACGTCGGCAACGTCCGTGGTAAGGGCCTATTAATTGGTATTGAGTTAGTAAAGGATAAGGGCACAAAAGAGCCCCTTGACGTCAGCCTTGTTAACCAGGTAATCGCCGTCTGCAAGGAAAAAGGCATTATCATTGGTAAAAACGGAGCAACAGTTGCCGGATATAACAATGTTCTTACCCTTGCACCACCATTAAGTATTGAACAAAAGGATTTAAACTTTTTAGTAAAAACGCTTGGGGAAGCACTGGATAAGATAAAATAGGTGAAAAAAAGAGAGCACTCGTGAATTGATCATAAGTGCTCTCTTTTTATTGAGCTTGTTTTTCCTTCTCCAAAATTCCTTTTACAACATCCTCGATCGTCACATTAGCCAGAACTTTTTCCATGGCCAATTGCGCAGTGGAGAAAAGTGGACCAATTGTATCTTGAATATTTCTCCCGACCATACAAGCCGGATTTGGCTCCTCATGGATGCTAAACAACTCATTATCTGATACAACATTAACTGCCTTATAAACATCCAATAATGTTATTTCCGATAACCCCTTAGCCAATCCGGCGCCGGCGATACCGGGCCTTACATGGACCAAACCGGCGTTCTTAAGCATCCCCATGATTTTTCGAATCACAACAGGATTTGTGTTAACGCTTCTAGCAATAAATTCAGAAGTGTTGATTTCATCTTTATTAACTTCCAACAAGGATAATATATGAATTCCTACAGAGAAACGACTACTGATGGACATACCCTTCGCCTTCCTTTTTCTTCATTCCAATCATCTATCAATCAGTATAACACAATGTTGACTTCTCCCCATGCATAAATGCAGGGGATTCTTTTTCAAACCTTCATCAAGGTTGCCCTTTCGGCCGGAGCCTCCAGGTCTTACTACCTCTCCAGTTCTTTACGACATGTGGTTAAAACCACATACCGCAGCCCAATCATAGGCACTACGCCACTGTTAGCTTATACTTCTTGCTTTTGGCAATCGGTACAAGATTCACTCGACGATACTTGGTATTTTCGATTTTAGGAAGGTTTCTTCCTTTCGTTATTTCTCCATTCAATCCTTTGTCCAATATGTTTATGGCACCCACTACATCACGATGGCCTTTTTCTCCACAAGAACAGTTAAATTTACGACTACTCTGTTTAGTGTAAGTTCCGCATTTCGGACAGGTTGCTGAAGTGTAACTCTCTTCCTGCACTAAAACCTCGGTACCTATCAATTTCAGTTTATAGGTGATTAATTTTGTCAGCCTTCCGAAACTCCAATTGGATAGTTGCTGACTTTGTATTTTTCTGGTTTTTCTCTTTTTCTTCGTTCCTCTTTGAATACCTTCAGGTGTCCCTATGAAAAGCGTCTTGATTTGGTTCTCTTCGCACCAATTCACTACTTGCTTAGAGATACAATGTTCGATGTATTCGATTTTCCGTTCCATTTTTTCTAGAAAACGGCGTTTACGAAGAATCAATTTATAACGAGCATTAGAACCTTTTTGTTTTTTACTAATTTTCTTTTGGAGTTTCGCTAAAGTTTTATTTCTAAATCGGTGTAAAGAACGAAGCTCTTTCCCAGTAATGATGAGATGATTTTTACCGTTTGAAAGCGTGATGGCGTGAATGATACCTAAGTCTCCGCCAGCATTATTTTTACCTGTCACTTTTTCTTTTTTCGTCAATTCTACACCCAAGTGGAGCCAATATTCATTTTGGTGCCAAACGATTTCTGCATTCTTAATCGAACCGAAATCAATATGCTTCGGTTTTTTAACATACAACGGTTTTTCTTTTCCTCCATTACTTAATTTTAAATACCCATTTGATTCTAAACTTAAGGCTGATTTTTTGTATTTCACAGAGAAGAAACGCTTGTACTTCCAAGGATACTTCCAATTTTTATTTCCCTCGTATCTTTGTATTTTTGTACGTTCACAAGTTTCTTCGTGTAATTCGATGATAGCTTGGATAGTTTGAGAATGAAGATTGTGAGATTTAGCATTAAACCATTTTTTCTTATCTGATGCATTCGTCCAAAGTTTGTATACATCATAGAGCCACCAATGTAGATCCAAAATGTCATTCCAAAGTCTGGCCGACTCTATTCTTAATCTGTCAACCAATTTTCTTTCACTTTCAGCTAAACGCATTGGAAATTTTCTAATTAGAATGTCTCCAGACGCCTCTTTTTTCTTCTTCTTTTTCAGACTCATTTTCTTCACCTCCCCTATGTTAAATTTATCAAATCGAACGTATGTTCGTCTTTCAAAAAAAAGAGAAAACGTTCGCAAAATCCCACATAAAATGAGGCGTATATCCCCAAATCTAAAGGTATGGGTTTTATGCCTCAGTTTGATAATGATTAATATTGAAAAACAATCTATCGGCCATTTAAAAAAATGACTCCTTTAAATGACAGGCAAGCTGAATTTTCAATCTGTTTTCCGGTTCCTCAAGAGAAACATTTAACAGATCCTCAATTTTTTTCAGCCGTTGATACAAAGTATTGATGTGAACATGAAGGAGCTCGGCCGTTTTCACCGCCGATTGATTCGTTTGAACATAAGTGATTAATGTTTTTTCCAATTCATTATTTCTCAGTTTATTGGAATTTAGAGGCCCAAAGATTTCTTCTAAAAACCTTTCGATTTCCTCTTTGGATTGATTTAAAAAGAGGCGGTTAATGCCGATATCCGAAAATTCCATTAATCCGGAACGGTGTCTGGAGCTTAAATAGGCAATTGCCCTTGCTGCTTCATTATGGGTTTTATAGACAGATTCTACACCCGTATATACTCCGCCAACTCCTGCCCTTAGTGCCACACCTTCATTTTGTTCCCACTCTTTTAATATTTCTTTAATATTGTTCAGGACTCTCGGAAAAGCATCAATAGTTTTAAACGTTAATAGAAGCATTACTTTGTTGCTATTTCCGAAAACGATCTTATCTATCCCGGAGAGCTTGGATTTGATTCTTGAAACTAATCGGTGAATACTTGTTTGTAAAACATGATGGTCAATAAAATTGGTTAGTTCGATGATCGTTGTGCAAAGGTAATTATTTAAATCAATTCCAATATCAAGTCCTTGTTTATAGAGAAGACGCGGCGCCTCTTTTCTTAATAGATTTTGATAAAAATCACTTGTTTTTTTAAAGTAGAATTCTGTAAGGGATTGCCGCTTTGCCAATTCTAGTGCCAATACGGATCCGCCACGTTCTATAATCATGTGTTCGAGCTGAGTTATTGAACGCTGGGCAGAAACAATTAGGCAGCCGGTACAGGTAATGTCAGTAAAAATTGGATAGATAAAAAAAGATTTCTCATCATGATCATAAAGATCCACATAAATAGGATAGTTTTTTGCGCCGATAATCTGTGCTAATTCCTCCATACTGAAGGTTAAAATAGCTCTGCCGGGGAAATATTCGTTCTTTAAAAGATCGACAAAAATTAAAGACATTCCCAGCATTCCGGTCAACTCTTTAACAATCACATCAATACCTTTATTTTGGATAGATAACTGTGTCAGTGTGGCATGCACTTCATTCTGTTTAATGAGGACTTGATTTTTCCTGTTTATTTCCGTAAATAGGCGGGCATTCTCAATGGCAATGGCAATTTGAGCGGTCAGCCCTTTTAAAAGTTTAAGATCCCAGTCAGTGATTTCATGTTCAAGGTTAACTCGGTGTATTCCTAAAACGCCAATAATTTCATTGTGAAAACTAACGGGAACCGATATGGTTGCGTTCACTTTCCCTCCGTGAAAAGCTTTTTTCAAGAGCTCATCATTTTCCTTGGATGTCCCTTTCATGGCATCATTTGCCTCGCGAAAGGAGTTATAGATGCGCGGTTTGCCATCTAAAAATGTTTTCCCTGTCACTGATTCCCCGACTCTGTATTTTACTTGTTCAATTTCCTTTTTCCAGCCCCTATAAGCCCTGCATACCAACCGGTCAATGACCGGATTATAAAGCCAAAAGGCCGCTGTGTCGGCTCCTGGGATGATGCTGGCTACATTATCAAGGATTTTTGTCAGAAGCACATCTAAGTCGAGGGAGGAGGTGATGTTTTGAACCCCTTCAATCAATTTTTCCATTTCTATATTTTTCGATTTCAATGCGTACTGTGTATATATGGGATATAAAAGATGATAAAAAATATCAATATTTTCTTTTTCTTTGGAGATATTTTCGTCGGAGGATAAAAGATATACCTTGTAGCTCTGTGGGTAATCTAGCGTGATGATGGTTTGATAAACCAGTTTTAAGGGCGATAATTCCTGTACAGAGGAATCAATGTTTTCAATATCAGAATCATAACTGTCAATCAGCTCCCATTTATGTTCCACGGGAGAATAAATCCAAATTTGATAGGAAGATATAGATAATTTTCTTTTAAGAAATGACCTTAGAAGAGAATGGTCAACCACTTTACAACACCTCAATGTAAAAAACTCTATTTAAATTACCCAAAATGTAAATGGACCTACATTGTGTCAATTCTACCAATTATATATACTTTAAGTAAATACTGAATATTCAGACATAAATCGACAATTTTTGAAATCGCTTTCTTTAAGCGGTTATTTAAAAGGAGGTGGCGAAAAAGATGAGTTCTATCACTTCGTATATGGCAGGCAACATTTTTAAAGTCCTAGTAAAAGAAGGGGATACGATTTCACCTGGTGAAGATGTTGTCATATTGGAGTCAATGAAAATGGAAATACCGATTACAGCTGAAGCGCAGGGGACAGTTATTGAAGTTACGGTGAATGAAGGCGATTTTGTAAACGAAGGGGATGTCCTAATTAAGTTCGAATAGCACCATTCATACCTTACGCGAATATTTGCGCTTATTTGCCAGTCAAACCCCACTTATTAAGGAGGTTTCATATGAAGAAATCTAGTAAACTTTTTGGTGCTATATTTTTAGCAATTATTCTCCTTGTCTCTGGCTGCTCACAAAAGAATTCAACGACGAAACAAACTTCCGGAACTACCTCGGAGGGAGCAACAAAAGCCGAACCCAAAAAGGGCGGAAGCATTGTTGTCGCTTATGATTCCGATATAAGCAACTATGACCCGATCCTTGGCAATTCCGGTAATGACCATGCACTTCTTTATCCTGTTTATGACACGCTGGTAAACTACAACGCAAATTTAGAGCCCAAGCCGGGACTAGCGAAATCCTGGGACACACCGGACGATAAAACGATTGTTCTCCACCTCCAAGAAAATGTCTTATTCCATGACGGCACCAAATTTAATGCGGAAGCAGTGAAGTTTAATATTGAACGTATCAATTCCAAGGATTCAAAAGTTTCCGACCTTTCCAATGTGGAATCGGTAGAGGCTGTAGACGAGAATACGGTTAAATTGCATCTTAAACAGCCAGATTCTTCTATCATTCTAGCCTTATCAGATCGTTCTGGGATGATGGTTTCACCTGCGGCCGTTCAAAAATTCGGTGCAGATTATTCCCAAAACCCGGTTGGTACAGGGCCATATAAAATGGTCAAATGGGTTCGCAATGGGGAAATTCAATTTGAAGCAAATAAAGATTATTGGCAAAAAGGGCTTCCATACTTGGACAAAATTACAGCAAAAATCATGCCGGATGAAAATACGCGTTTAAATGCTCTGAAATCAGGTCAGATTCAATTCTATTGGAATGTTTCTCCTGATAACAGCCAGGTATTAAAGAATGACAAGAATATCGTGTTAGATACGAAAATGAAGGTGGCTTTCTATAATATTTACCTCAATACGAAAATGGCTCCATTTGACAAGAAGGAAGTCAGACAAGCATTGGAATATGCCATCGACCGCGAATCATTGGTAAAAGCGTTAACATTCGGCGAGGGAGAGGCGGCCTATCAAACCTTTCCAAAAGACTATTGGGCGGCATCTCCTGATGCAAAAATTGCATATGACCCGAAAAAAGCAAAGGAATTATTAAAACAAGCCGGTCTTGATAGCGTCACTTTTGATATGTTTGTACCTACCAACACCTTCTATACAAGGTTGGGCGAAGCAATAAAAGGTCAGGTAAAGGATGCAGGATTTAACATTAATATCCAGCCTATGGAATTAACAAAAGGAGTAGCGCTTTATTTTAACGAAAAGCAAATCGCTGCTAATCTAACTGCCTGGACCGGAAGACCCGACCCGCAGCAAACCGTCAATTTATTCCTAAGCCAAAAAGGTTTTTATAATGTCGGCGCTGAATCCTCACCGGAAAAGGAAGAATTAATATTGAAAGCTGCTTCCTCTTATGATCAAAAGGAACGGGCTAAATTATATGCGGAAATTAATAAGATTTCTATTCTAGACGAAGCTATGCAAGTTCCGATTTTGTTCCAGCCTTCAACAGCTGCTATGTCAACGAAAGTGAAAGGATTTGAAGGAACATTACTTGGAAAACCGAAATTTTCAACCTTATGGTTAGATCAATAGAATTGGAGAGAGGGGAAGAGATCCATGTTTTTTAAGTTTTTACTGCGGCGTTTGATGTATGTAATCCCAATGCTAATTGTAACGACACTGATCGTCTTTTCCCTCATCTTGATCATTCCGGGAGATCCCGCTCTGGCGCTTCTTGGAGACAATGCGACTGAAGAGAAATTGGCATTGTTGAGAAGTCAGCTCGGGCTGGATCAGCCCGTACTGATTCAGTATTGGAATTGGCTTACCAATGCGGTTCAAGGTGATTTGGGACGTTCTCTCTTTACTGGGGAGATTGTGAGTGATGCAGTCTTTTCAAGACTTGGTATTACCTTCCAGCTTGTCGTCGCGTCCATCGTCTTTTCATTTATTTTTGGAATGATTTTCGCGATTGGGTCGGTTATTAAACCGAATAGCTGGATGGATTACGTTTCAAGATTTATGGGAACAATTGGCACAGCAATCCCTAACTTTTGGCTGGCAATGCTACTTATCGTCGTATTTAGTGTAAACCTTGGCTGGCTTCCGGCAACTGGATTTACAAGTATTTCTGATAATCTAGGCGGCTTTTTCCAGAGTATCATCCTGCCGGCAATTTGTTTAGGCGCTTTTGGTGCAGCCCAAATTACGAGGCAATTACGATCGTCCCTTCTTGAAGTGTTGGAATCGGACTATATTCGTACAGCATATTCAAAGGGCTTATTGCTTTGGCCGGTTATTTGGAAGCATGCACTTCGGAATTCCCTTCTTCCCGTTATCACGACAACAGGACTGTTGTTTGGGAACATGTTAGGTGCAACCGTCGTCATCGAAACGGTATTCGCCATCCCGGGAATGGGGCAGCTTGCGGTAAATTCGATTTTACAGAGGGACTTCCCGATGCTGCAGGGCGTTGTGTTAGTCATGGTTATCTTGGTATTGATTATCAATTTCGTGACCGATGTATTATATAGTGTTTTGGATCCGAGGATTGAATTTAAATAAGAAGGAGGCGGCTTGATGCAATTCCGTTTGATGTTTCAACGATTATTTCATGAAAAGCTGGCATTCGTAAGTATGATTTTTTTGCTGCTTTTAGTATTCCTATCAGTATTTGCATCTTGGATTGTTCCCTTTGATCCAAATAAGCAGGATTTGACCAAAGTCATGCTGCCACCTGACGGAACGTATTGGTTTGGAACAGATGAATTGGGCCGTGATGTATTTTCACGTGTACTGATGGGAGCACAGGCAGCGATTCAAGCTGGCGTTGTGGCGATTTTAATTCCACTTTTTGTTGGAGTTCCGCTTGGCATTATCTCGGGATATTTAGGCGGAATTGTCGATGATATTTTCATGAGAATTGTCGATGCCATTTTATCGTTTCCCGCTATTCTTCTTGCCCTGGGAATTACAGGAGCATTGGGGGTTAGTTTATGGAATGCGATGATTGCGATCGGGATTATCTTTACGCCGCAATTTGCCCGCCTTGCAAGAGGGCAGACCCTTCAAGTCAGAAGGGAACCTTATGTGGAAGCGGCCAAAATATCAGGTGCAGGTCCTTTGTGGATTATGATGAAACATATCCTTCCCAATATATTATCTCCCATCATTGTTCAGGCGTCCTTTAGCTTCAGTCTTGCCATTTTAGTAGAGGCTTCCTTAAGCTTTCTCGGCATGGGGGCGCAGTCGCCTCAGGTCAGCTGGGGCGGAATGCTGCATCAGGCTTACAGCATGATATTTGTGAATCCTTACATGATGCTTTTCCCGGGCCTAGCCATACTGATTTCTGTGTTGGCGGGTAACTTTTTTGGAGACGGATTACGAGTGGCTATTGATCCAAAAATGAAGAGAACTTAGGGGGTATTGAATTGAGAGGTCCGAATGAACCTGTTTTAGAGGTAAAAAATCTTTGTTCTTATATCCCCACATCCAGGGGAGTCATCAAACCAGTCAATAATATCTCATTTTCAATCGGAGCGGGCGAAATTGTTGCTTTGGTCGGGGAATCAGGAAGCGGCAAAAGCGTGACGGCATTGTCCATTATGGGGTTGAATTCCCCATCAATTAAATATGAGAAGGATAGCGAGATTTCCTTTAAAGGTGAGAATTTGCTGAAAATGAAAAAAAGGCAGATGAAAAAGATAAGAGGAAATGAGATTTCGATGATCTTTCAGGATCCGATGTCATCGCTAAATCCATTACATCCGATTGGAAAACAAATTGCCGAGCCGATTCAGCTTCATCAGGGTGTCAGCTATCAGAAGGCAAAGAAAATTGTCGTCAATTTGCTAGCAAAGGTCGGTATTCCTGATCCAGAAAACCGGCTTAATGATTACCCCCATCAATTGTCCGGGGGAATGCGGCAGCGTATTATGATTGCGATGGCATTAGCCTGTAATCCATCACTGCTGATTGCCGATGAACCTACAACAGCGCTTGATGTAACGATCCAGGCGCAGATCCTGAATGTGATGAGAGATCTGCAAAAGGATACAGGCATTTCCATCCTGATTATTACGCATGATTTAGGCGTTGTGGCTGAAATGGCTGATCGCGTTCTTGTCATGTATTGCGGGGAAATTGTCGAAGAGGGTGATGTCTATTCTCTGTTCAAAAATCCCCAGCATCCGTATACAAAGGGATTGCTGGCAAGCGTCCCAAAACTCAGGGGGGCATCGGAAAAGCTTCTTCACACGATTCCAGGCGCTGTGCCGAATCCGCTTGAGCTGCCGAAGGGCTGTAATTTTTCCGGGCGGTGCAGTTATGCCACGGAAAAATGTCTCACTGAGGCTCCAAACCTGGTGGAGACAGGGAAAGACCGGAGAGCAGCCTGCTGGCATATTGTAGATTTGCAAACGGAAGAGGTGACTGTACATGCCTGAACCATTGATATCGATTAAAGACGTCAAAAAACACTATCCAATTGGAAGCGGTTTATTTAGCAAAAAAGGAAAATGGTTAAAGGCCGTGGATGGTATAAGTCTTGATGTCCACCGTGGCGAGACAGTTGGTCTGGTTGGAGAATCAGGCTGCGGAAAATCTACACTTGGCAGAATGGTTGTCGGCCTCTTGGAGCCGACTTCAGGTGAAGTCGTATTTGAGGGAAATTCGCTTTTATCCAAAGGACGAAATAAGCGTGATTTGGGGCAAAAAATTCAAATGGTCTTTCAAGACCCATATTCTTCGCTCAACCCGAGAATGAATGTGGCAAACATTATTGCGGAACCATTAGTGCTTCATAAAATTGGTACCAGCAGTGAGAGGAAGAAACGTGTGGATGAGCTGCTTGAAAAGGTAGGGCTGACAGCGGCTCATGGAAGCCGCTATCCGGAAGAGTTCTCTGGCGGCCAGCGTCAACGAATCGGCATTGCCAGAGCGTTGGCCCTTAATCCAAGTTTGATCGTTTGCGATGAACCAGTTTCAGCATTAGATGTGTCGATTCAAGCTCAAATCTTAAATCTATTAAAAGAAATCCAGGAAGATATGGGTCTCTCCTATATATTCATTGCCCACGGACTGCAGGCAGTCAAGCATATTAGTGATCGGATTGTGGTGATGTATTTAGGAAAGATCATGGAAATCTCAGAAACAGATCAGCTCTTTGAGCAGCCGCTCCATCCTTATACAGAGGCATTGATATCTGCGGTTCCAGAGCCTGATCCAACTGTTCGGAACCGTGAACGCATTTTGTTAAGCGGAGATCTTCCGAATCCGGCGAATCCCCCGGTAGGCTGCAGATTTTCTACTCGGTGCCCGCTTGCAGATGAGCGCTGCAGGCGTGAAGAGCCGCCGCTTGAACAGATCTCCGAGGGCAGATGGGTTGCTTGTTTTTATCATGGGTGATTCATAGTTTTAGATATAAAAAGAATGAAAGTAATTATGTATATGAAAGGGATGTGTTCCTTGAATAGTGGAAAGCCATTACACGAGTACCTAAGAAACCATGCAAAAGTGAACCCAAATAAACCAGCCGTCATCTTTTATGGAAGAACGCTGACATATGAGGAACTTGATGAGCTCTCGGATCGTTTTGCCCATTATCTGTATTCACAAGGGATTCGCAAGGGAGATAAAGTAGCTCTGTTTTTGCCAAACTGCCCGCAATATATCATTTGCCATTTTGGAATCCAAAAGATTGGTGCGATTGTAGGGCCATGCAATCCGATGTTCAAGGAATGGGAGCTGGAATATGAAGTCAATGACCTTGGGGCAAAAGCCATTGTGACTTTGGATCAATTGTATCCAATCGTCGAAAAGGCAAAGTCAAATACCACCCTCCAATTGGTGATCACAACAAGCTACATAGACTTCCTCCCGGAGAAACCGATTCCCGAATTCCCTGAGGAACTGCAGGAAAAGAAATATTATTCAGAAGCAACTGATTTAGTCAGCATCCTTCATACAGGCATTGCAGATTGTCCGGATGTTGACCTAGATATTGATAATGATGTATGCCTTATCGTCTACACATCCGGTTCGACTGGTCTGCCAAAAGGTGCGATGCTCACTTACCGGAACGCACTTTACAAATCTCAAGGTGTTGCAGAAGCAAGGGGATTTCATGCCGATGATATTGCCTTATCAATAATGCCAATCTGCCATATTGCTGGCATGTTGTTTATGAATGTTAGTTTTTACACAGGTGGAACGATCGTCCTGCTTAATCGATTTACACCTGAAGCCGCGATGGATGTCATCGAACGGCATCGAGTAACAGTGGCACAAACTGTTGTACCAATGAATGTGGCCATTATAAATCATCCCCATGCAGCCCAAGTCGATTTCAGTTCACTAAGAGTCAATTCCTGTACTAGCTTTGGGATACAATTGACAGAAGAAATCTCGAATCAATGGAAGGCGCTGACAGGCATCGGATTATTTGAATCCGCTTATGGCTTAAGCGAAACGCATACAGGAGATTCGTTGATGTCACCAGATGCTATTAAATTCGGGACGACTGGAAAACCAATTCCAGGAACAAAGATTAAAATACTTTCCTTAGATGAACCACGTCAAGAAGTTCCCATCGGTGAACAGGGCGAAATTGTTGTCAACAGTCCCGGAGTATTTAAAGGCTATTTGAATAAACCCGAAGCAACCGCCAAAACACTGCGGGATGGCTGGGTGTTTACCGGAGATATAGGCAAGTTTGACGAAGATGGTTACCTCTACTTTTTAGGACGTGTCAAAGAAATGATTAAATGTTCCGGTTATAGTGTGTTTCCGGAAGATGTCGAATTATTATTGAACAAACATTCGGCGGTTTCTGAGTCCGCTGTAATTGGGGTTCCGGACCCAATCCGCGGTGAGACCGTTAAAGCATTCGTTGTCCTTCGTCCAGACTATGAAAACAGCATAACTCCGGAAGAGCTCATTCTATGGAGCAAAGAAAAAATGGCGGCTTATAAGTACCCCCGTCATATTGAATTCCGTGAATCCCTCCCCAAGACAGGGACGGGGAAATTGCTGCGAAGAGTGCTGGCAGACGAAGAAAAAGCGAAAGTGAAAATTAATTAAGAAAGATTCATTTCTATAAAAGAAATTGGACATGAATCATACTAGTTTCGGCTTAAGGAGGTTTTCTAGTGTGGAGGAACTAATTGCCGATTTGGCACGAAGAAAAGCAAAAGCTAAATTGATGGGTGGACCCGAAAAAGTAGAGCGTGAGCATAATCTTGGAAAATATACTGCAAGGGAACGAATTGAAAAATTCGTTGACCCAGGAACGTTTATGGAACTGGGGATTTTAAATCACTCTGATCAGCCTGGTGCTGAAGTAAAAAGTCCAGCTGACGGCTATATATGCGGCCTCGCCAAAATTGAAGGAAGACCCGTGCTTGTTCAGGCTGCGGATAAAACAGTCTTTGCAGGAGCCGAAGGCCAAGTATATATCAGAAAAGCACGGTCGTTAAAGGAATACGCGGTCAAGCGCGGAATCCCAATCTTTGAACTAGCTGAGGGAGGGGGGCTCCGCATGCCTGATGGTATGGGGTCAGACGGAATCAGTGCAAGTCTACCTTCAAGAGAAGGGTTGCGCCATGGCCGGCAGGTGCCCCATATTGTGGGAATCATGGGGGATAGCTTTGGCGGCCCCACATGGCACGCAGTTACCTCAGATTTTGCTGTACAAGTAAAAGGAACCTGTATGGCGGTTGGCGGCCCAAGGATGCTAGAAATAGCAACCGGGGAAAAAATATCTAATGAAGATTTGGGTGGCTGGAAACTACATTCTGAAAAAACAGCACAAATAGACGAAGTTGCTGAAAACGAAGATGAGTGTATGGAGAAGATGAAAGAGTTTTTTTCCTATATGCCGTTGAATGCTACCGAAGAGCCACCTTTTAGGCCTACGAATGATGACCCTCACCGAATAGTAGATGAGGTACTTGAAATCGTACCAACCAAACGTAACAGAGCCTATGATATGACTAAATTAATCAAAACAATTGTAGACGATGGGAAATTTTTTGAAATTAAGCCTTTATTCGGAAGGGCTTTGATTACAGGATTTGCGCATCTAAACGGTAGGTCTGTCGGAATAATCGCAAACCAGCCAATGAGGTTTGGAGGTGCGGCCGGTCCAGATGAATGCGACAAGGCAATCGAATTTATTAGTTTATGTGATTCGTTTCATTTGCCATTAATATTTTTACACGATATTCCAGGATTTCGAATTGGCAGTAAAGGCGAGCAACAGAGAATTCCGTCAAAAATTATGGCATGGAATCAGGCACTAGCTTACTCAACGGTTCCAAAACTATCTGTTATTATCCGCAAAAGTATCGGGATGGCTTATTCAAATATGTGTGGACCGGGACTCGGAGCAGACTTTGTAGTAGCATGGCCTACAGCAGAAATAAATTTCACAGGTCCTGAAGTTGGAATTAATGTTGTGTATGGCAATCAATTGATAGATTCCGAGAATGCTTCGGAAGAACGAAAAGAACTGCTGAACCAATGGTCTTTTGACAGTTCGCCGTATAAAGCAGCAGCTAAACATCTTATTGACGATGTGATTGACCCACGTGATACCCGTAAATTTCTGTGTCAATCACTAGAATACGCATGTTTAAAAAATGGCTCGAAAAGCGAGCGTTTATTGGCAACCTGGCCCTCACTATACTAGAAAAGCTGAAAGAAAATAATTTTGTGTTTCGAAGGTTAGTAAATGGCGTTAAAAGGGGGATTAGGGATGGGGATAGGAAAACGATTAACGTTTTTTTACTTAATTGCAGTTTTGATGATTATTTTAGGTGGATGTAGCTCAGTTTCAACTTCTACTGGAAATCAACCTGAAGGCAAAAAAACATCTGATACAAAAGAAACGAAGAATACCCCGAAACAAGGTGGAGAATTGAGTGTTGGCTATTATTCAGATGCAAGCAGCTTCGACCCAATTCTCGCATCATCGGGCGGTGATGAATCCCTATTATATTTCGTCTATGACAGGCTGATTAATTACGGGCCAAATTTTGAGCCGTTACCGGCACTTGCAGAATCCTGGGAACAAAAAGATAATCAAACTCTCATTCTTCACCTTCGCAAAGGGGTTACTTTTCATGATGGTACACCTTTTAATGCTGAAGCAGTTAAATTTAATATTGAACGAATCAACTCAGATAAGTCCAATAAGGCTGATTTAAAAATAATAGAAACAGTAGAGGTCATTGATGAGCATACTGTTGGTTTGCACTTGAATACACCTTATATGGGATTGCTTGAAGTTTTAATGGGGCCATCCGGAATGATGGTAAGTCCTGATGCAGTCAAAAAATATGGAGACGAATACGCATTGCATCCAGTTGGCACAGGCCCTTTCAAAATGACAAAACGGACACCGAACAGCGAAATTCAATTTGAACGCTTTAATGATTATTGGGACGAGGGTAAGCCATACCTGGATAAGATAAATGTTAAAGTTTTACTTCAAGAAAACACGATGATTAACGCATTAAAATCTGGTGAAGTTCAAATCATTGCTCCAATCTCTGCAGCAAACCTGCCTGCATTGGAAAAATCACCCAATATTTCGATTGATGCAAGTTCATCATTAAATTACCAAAATATATTTATCAACACATCAATGGCTCCTTTGGACAATAAAGATGTTCGACTGGCGATTCAGTATGCGATTGATCGTGAGCAACTCGTTAAAGCAATTCAATTTGGCAAAGGCGAACCTGCCTATAGTCCTTTTTCAAAAGATCATCCAGTCTATACGGCAAATAGTGTGATTCAACATGATGTTACCAAAGCAAAACAACTATTGAAAGATTCTGGAGTAAAAGATCTTTCCTTCGATATGCTGGTTAAACCGGATGCATTTAGTGTAAGAGTTGGTGAAGCTGTCACACTTCAATTAAAAGAAGTCGGAATAAATGTCAATTTAAAACCGACTGAGGTTACAAAACTTGTACAGCTCGCTTTCGGCCAGCCTCAGTATCCTGCAACGGTTGCGAGGGCCGCAGCAAGACCCGACCCTTTATCATTATTAAACTTGTATTATGGAAAATCAAGCTACTATAATCCTGGAAGAAATAATAACCCTGAATTTGAATCACTAATTCAGCAAGCTGCAGGCAAATCCGATAATACAGAACGTAATAAACTCCTTGCAGAAGCAACAGTAAAGATCATGCAGGAAGATGCTGCTGCTATTCCATTATTTTTTGAACCGATGATTGTTGCTATGTCAGACAAGGTTAAAGGCTATGAGCCACATCAGTACGGTAAGCCGAGATTCCCGTTCTTATGGCTGGAGAAATAAATGAAAACTCGCCGATTGGCGAGTTCGAAGGACGAAGACAGAGGCCTAGTTGAATTTCTTATTAGCTAAACAAAATATAAAAAATCCCTTCTCGGTTGGGAACTTTGAATAAGGAGGAGCAGAACAAAATGACATGGGAACCAGAAATTAAAGAACTGCGGCGCCGTGAAGAACTCGCCCGCCAGATGGGCGGCGAAGAACGTGTCGCGAAACATAAAGCGCAAGGGAAATTAACAGTAAGAGAAAGAATTGACGGTTTATTAGATACCGGTTCGTTCCATGAAACTGGGGCAATTGCCGGAAAGAGCAAATATGATGAGAATGGCAATGTCATAGATTTTACACCAGCGAATTTTATCTTGGGCACCGGAAGGATCAATGGCCGAAAGGTTGTTGTTGGTGCAGATGACTTCACCGTTAGAGGGGGCGCTGCAGATGGTGCCATCCGCGGCAAACAAGTATATGCAGAACGTCTGGCGCATGACCTGCAGCTTCCGATTATTCGGCTGGTAGACGGAACCGGGGGCGGGGGCAGCGTGAAGTTCTTGGATATGGAGGGGCATACCTATGTTCCTGTTAATCCTGCCTGGGACTTGGTGGTAGGCAACATGGAGCGCGTGCCAGTTGTTGCTGCCTGCTTAGGCTCAGTTGCCGGACTCGGAGCAGCGAGGGTTGCTGCTTCACATTTTTCAGTGATGGTGGAGGAAACGTCCCAGTTATTCGTTGCCGGCCCGCCAGTTGTCAAATTTGGAATGGGACAGGATTTAACGAAAGAAGAACTTGGCGGTGTACAAGTCCATCGTACCAGCGGCGCTGTTGACAATATGGCGAAGTCTGAAGAAGATGCCTTTGAGCAGATTCGCACGTTCTTATCCTATTTGCCATCAAGCGTATGGCAGCTTCCGCCCGTATTGCCATCAAACGATGACCCAGAGCGGCGAGAGGAACGGTTGATTTCCGTTATCCCGAAAAACCGCCGGGTTCCTTATAAAATCCGTGAAATCCTGCCAATGATTTTTGATAAGGATTCCATTTTTGAAATGGGACGGTATTATGGCGGTGGTACTCTCACTTGTTTCGCGCGACTTGATGGATATCCGGTTGGAGTAATGGCCAACGATCAGTTTGTCAATGGAGGCGGATTGACAGCCGAAAGCTCAGAAAAAATAGAACGGTTCGTCGACCTTTGTCAAACCTTCCATTTACCAATTGTGAACTTAGTCGACCAGCCAGGCATGATCATCGGACTTCCTTCTGAGAAGAAAGGAACGATTCGCAAAGGGGTCCGCGCAATTTCAGCCATCTATCAGGCTACTGTTCCGATGATGGAAATTATCCTCAGAAGAGTATTTGGTGTCGGCGGGGCAGGAATGTCTAATGGTCACGGATTAAACTTAAGATATGCCTGGCCTTCCGGTGATTGGGGATCACTCCCTGTTGAGGGCGGTGTCCATGTAGCCTATCGCCGCGAGCTTGAAGCAAGCGATAATCCTGAAGCTTTACTAAAGGAATTATTAGAACGAATGGAATCCGTACGCTCTCCACTTCGAACAGCTGAAGCCTTTGGCGTGGAGGAAATTATCGACCCAAGAGACACACGTCCATTACTCTGTGAATGGGTCCGGGATGCCTACGAGCTGCTTCCGCAGCAATTGGGTCCTTCCAGTCACGGAATGAGACCATAATTTATAAATAGACAGATGGCATAATGGAGGAGATTTGAGGAGATGAATCAGACAGAATTATTAAATGAATTATCTTCCCGTGAGGAAGTCGTGCCCAAATGTCTTGAATATTGGGCGGAAACAGCCGGGGAGAATACCTTTATTTATTACGGGGAATCCGATAAAAAAATTTCGTATCAAAAATTTAATCAGATTGCCAATAGCATTGGCCATTCTTTAAAAGCCAGGGGAGTCCAAAAGGGGGATCGGATCTCGGTCTTTTTGAGAAACCCTATTGTTACTACCATGGTAATGTTTGGAATTTGGAAATGTGGGGCTGTTTTCAGCCCTATTAATTTTAACTACCGTGGAAGGCTGCTCAGTTATCAGTTAAAAGATACCCAGCCAAAAGTACTTTTTACCGAGCGTTCAATGGTACCAATTTTAAACGAAATTGCTTCCGAAGTTGAACAGTTGTCAACCGTTGTCTTCAATCCCCAAGAAGGCGATCATGATTATATAGCGGAAATGGCGGATATCCCTTTAAATCTAGTTTTTAATGAAATTTCCTTTGACCGAATGCTGCAGGCTGAAACAGATAATCTTAATATCGAGTTAAACTATTATGACACTGCCAATATCATTTATACGTCCGGAACAACAGGTCCGGCTAAAGGAGTCGTTCAGTCCCATCGCTGGGTGAATGGCTATACATTAAGATTACGCTCTTGTTTGACGCAAGAGGATGTTGTTTATAACGATCTTCCGTTGTATCACGTCGGCGGTGCCTTTGCCAATATCGCCAGAGCCTGTTATGGAGGATGTACGGTCGCGATCTGGGATAAATTCAGCCCTAATCAATTTTGGACGCGGATTGAAAAATCAGGGGCAAGTGTAGCAATTTTACTTGATGTCATGATCCCTTGGCTGATGAATGCAAAACCATCAGAAAACGACAGGTTCAATACCCTCAATAAAGTACACATGCAGCCACTGCCAAAATATCACAATGAGGTAGCCAAACGATTTGGGTTTGATATCGTCACGGCCGGGTTTGGCCAGACGGAAGCTGGAGCGCCTATGTCCAGCGTTATCTTAGAAACAGAAGAGGGAGAAGGTACCCCAATGCACCTTTATAAAGGGCTTTCAAGAAAGGAGATAATTGCCAATTGCGAAAAGGAGCAAGTTCCGATTATTGACGGCAAAAAAGAATTAAATAAAGGGTTCATGGGGAAACCAAACCAATATTTTGATGTCATTGTTTTGAATGAAAAAGATGAGGAGGTTCCTGTCGGGCAAGTAGGACAAATTGCCTTCCGCCCGCGTCTGCCGCATCTTGTCTTATCCGAATATTACAACAAGCCTGAATCGACCAAAAAAGCTTTTCAAAATCTTTGGTTCCACAGCGGAGATGCCGCATATCTAGGTGAAGACGGCTTTTACTATTTCGTCGACCGCCTTGGCGGTGTGATTCGCTGCCGTGGTGAAAAAATATCCTCCTATCAATTGGAGGATATTATCAACAGCCATCCTGATATTGATTTGTGTGCCGCCTTTCCTGTACCGGCTGAAGTCGGTGATGAAGATGACGTCGCTATTTATGTGGTGAAGAAAAATGGTGCAGAAATCGATGAAGAGGAATTAAGGATTTGGGTGAAGGATAAAATGCCAAAATATATGTGGCCGAAGCATATCCGCTTTACCCTGGACATTCCAAGGACACCGACCAACAAAATTGAAAAATATAAATTACGCCAAGAATTAATGAAGGAACTGGAGAAAGAAAAAGAAGTCGTATAACACCCATAATAAAAAAGCATCATTTTGATGCTTTTTTATTATGGGCTGACATGTTCTTTTAAATCCGTATTTAGATTGATTTTCACTTGCTCATTTTGCGCCGCATTTTTAACCTTTAACGTTAAAATGATCCCAACAGTCAAGCAAACAGTTGAAAAAATGAACGCTGTTCTAAAGCCGCCAAAATCTTCAATCAACCAGCCTGCGATGGCAGGACCAACCAATTGGCCGACAGCGAAATAGAAAGTGACATAGCTAAAAGCAATCGGCATTTCAGAAGGCTTAACATGGTCCATACTCGCTGCCTGTGTCAAGGTAAAAAGCCCGGTGGAGGTGCTGCTCATTAAAATGATGTGCAATGTGAAGCCAAGCTGTGTAGGAAATAATACCGGAAGGAGCATCGAGAACATGGTTAGTCCCATAGTTAGGATTAACGATTTTCTCCGGCCGAACCTATCAGAAACAAATCCCCAAAACGGCCCGCTGAAGATGGATAATACCCCGTTTAAAGCCATTAGCTGTCCCGCAAATTTTACACTTATTCCCACATCTATCATATAACTCATAATAAAAATTACCTGAACAATATAGGTAAGCCCTACGACACCGTAAATCAAGCCAATATTAATTACCTTTGGATTTTTATAGATTTCCTTTGCCGGTGTTTTTTGCTGCTGCTTTTCAGATACAGGCTCAGCAGGCGGGTTTTTAATGAAAATCATCGTTAATATTACAACCAAAATGCCGATAGCCGCATAAATCCCCCATGCCCATCTCCAGCCATTTTCGCTATTAAGACTGCTAAGATACGGAACAATCATACCGGCAAAAAGGATACCAATTCCCGCTCCACTAGTTGTTAAACCAATGACAAATCCTTTTTTCTGTGGAAACCAGGAAACGAGCAAGGTGATAAACGGTGTAAAGGTAAAGGAAGTACCAATCCCCAATAAAAGCATAAACAAAAAGGCTAACAAATATGAGTTGCCTAAAGAAAGTCCTGCGAGTCCTGCTGTAACCAATGAAATACCGAGTAAAACGGTCCTTTTACTGCCCCATTTAGACGCAAGAATGCCAGCGAAAATCAGTGTGCTTAAATATCCAAACGAGGTAGTTGTTCCTAGAAAGCCTGCCTCTTTATATGACAGGTTTAATCCATCCCGCATAAATGGCAGTATCACCCCATATGAAAGTCTTGCGAAAGCCAGTACGACAGCGGTTGTTAACATTCCAATCAAGGCATATGTAAACAGATTATTTTGGTTCTTATGCTCCATTTAGTACGCTCCTTTATATTTTTAACAACGTATTGTAGTTTTTATTTTAACATTATTTCGATTATAGAAGCATTATTATAGATTAAAAATTATAAATTTTCTTAATTTTTAATTCACATTAATATTACTTCAAATTTTCAAAAAATTCTATTGACTTTTCCTATGTTTCCTATGATAATCAAAGAAATTATATTAAAAGCAAGGGAATAGTAAATTTTTGGAACGTGCAAGAGAGTGAAACCCTAAAGGCTGAAAGGTTTCTCACGGGAAGAGGTTGAACCTGCCCTAATGAATGCTGCTTATGCAAACATAAGTCGTCTAATCCGCGTTAAGGTTTCAAGTGGGTGCATGGCATCAAATAAGGTGGTACCGCGGAAACGATTTTTCCGTCCTTTGTATAAGGGCAGAAGAATCGTTTTTTTTATTTTTTCAAAAAGAAGGGTTTGAAGATGAAGAAACAATTAGTGGTAGTGAAAATTGGGAGCAGTTCTTTGACGACTCCGGCTGGGACAATTTCTGAAGAAAAAATGCGCGACCATGTCGAAGCACTGTCCCTATTAAAAAAACACGGGCATGACGTCATCCTTATTTCATCCGGTGCAATTGCGGCCGGTTTTGGTTCGCTTGGTTATCCAACTCGTCCAAAAACAGTGGCCGGCAAGCAGGCTTCGGCAGCCGTTGGGCAGGGCCTGTTAATGCAGCAGTATATCCAGCTTTTTCAACAATTTCAAATTGTGCCGGCACAAATGTTATTAACCCGGGAGGATTTTTACAGCCAGATCCGGTTTCAAAATCTTTATTCCACGATGACCGAGCTGCTTCACCGGGGCATGCTGCCAATCATTAATGAAAATGATTCGGTATCTATTGAGGAATTGACTTTTGGTGACAATGATATGCTTTCCGCGCTGGTCAGCGGTTTTCTTCATGCCAATGCCCTGATTATTTTAACGGATGTAAATGGGATATATGACGGGAATCCGAAAGTTTCCAAGGATGCCAAGAAATATCATTTCATCCCTGAGGTATCGGAGAATATGCTGGAAGCGGCAGGTGGCAGCGGTTCTTCTTTGGGGACTGGCGGGATGAAATCCAAGCTTCTGGCTGCAAAAAAAGCATTATCGCTTGGTGTTAGTGTGTTTGTCGGAACTGGTTCGGGGCCGGAAAAATTGTTAGACATTCTAGCTGGCAAAGGGGATGGAACGTATCTTGGCGGACCATTCCAAACACAGATGCAAATGAGAAAACAATGGATTGCCTATCATTCACAGGTTGGCGGAGTCATTGAAGTGGATGACGGGGCAGAACAAGCAATCGTGCAAAAGGGGAAAAGCCTGCTTCCGGTTGGGGTTACAAACGTAATTGGTGATTTTAACGCTATGGATGTGGTCGAGGTCCGGAACAAAAAGGGGAAAACCATCGGAAAAGGGCAAATTTATTTTTCCTCACAGGATTTACAAAAAGTAAAAGGGCTGCCAAGCGAACAATCGAAGATTTATTCCATCAATAAGCGTGCAGAAGTGATTCATCGTGATAATTGGGTTATTTTACGGGAGGAGTGAATGGAATGAGTGAATTAATCGAAAAGGCAAAGCTGCTAAAGGCTGCCTCAAAGAGATTAGGGATGCTTTCAACTAGTGAGAAAAATGATGCATTAGGCCAAATGGCCGCTCGCATTGCTGAGGAAAAGGAATGGATTCTTCAGGAAAATGCAAAGGATATTTTAGCTGGCAAGGGTAATGGTCTATCTGATTCCCTTTTAGACCGCCTGCTCCTAACTTCTGAGAGAATCGATCAAATCGTTGATGGAATCCGGCAGGTTATTAGTCTCGAGGACCCTATCGGAGAAGTAATCGAATCATGGGAACGGCCAAACGGCTTGCAAATTGAAACAGTCCGTGTTCCACTTGGCGTTATTGGGATGGTTTACGAAGCACGGCCAAATGTAACGGTGGATGCGGCTAGTCTTTGCTTGAAGGCAGGGAATGCTGTCTTGTTGAGAGGAAGTTCATCCGCACTGAATTCAAATAAGGCACTTGTTCACGTCATGCGTGCTGCCTTGGCCGAAACAGCGATTCCATCGGATGCCGTGCAGTTATTGGAGGATACCAGCAGGGAAACAGCCTCAGAAATGTTTAGGCTGAATCAGTACTTGGATGTGCTCATCCCGCGCGGCGGGGCCGGCCTTATTCGATCTGTCATTCAAAATGCAACTGTTCCCGTGTTGGAAACAGGCGTCGGCAACTGCCATGTATTTATTGATGAAACGGCTGAGCGGGAAATGGCCATCCAGATTGCCATCAATGCAAAATTGCACCGCCCGTCCGTTTGCAACGCAGCAGAAACGATTCTAATTCATGAAAAATGGCCTTATGCTTCTGAATTATTGGCCGCTCTTCATGGCCAAGGAGTAGAGCTACGTGGGGATGAGATATTGGCGGGAGCGAATGCTTTTGTGAAGCCTGCGGATGAAAACGATTGGTATACTGAATTTTTAGCTCCAATTGCTGCGGTAAAGCTGGTTGGTGATGTGCGAGAAGCGATTGACCATATTGATCGATATGGAACGAAGCATTCGGAAGCGATCATTAGCGAAAATGATGATAACGTTAGTTTATTTTTCCGAGCTGTTGATGCCGCTGTACTGTATCATAACGCTTCAACCCGTTTTACCGATGGTGAGCAATTTGGCTATGGAGCTGAAATCGGCATCAGCACGCAAAAGCTGCATGCACGCGGACCGATGGGGCTTAAAGCCATCACAACATCAAAAGCAATTGTACGCGGAACTGGACAGATTCGTTCTTAAAACTCCTCAGCTTGAGGAGTTTTTTGTTATAATAAAGGTGCAAACATACATTCTGTTGTTTAAAGGCCGGTGATTCCGTGGAAGAAATCCGTATATCAGTTAGAACCCTCGTTGAATATGTCTTTCGCTGCGGCAGCATTGATTCGCGGTTTCGCTCGACATCAACGCTTATAGAGGGGACGAGAGCCCATCAAAAAATACAAAAGACATATAAGGAAGGTGATCAGAAGGAAGTCTACCTTCGTACCGAGATTCCTTTCGAAGGACTTCATTATGTTATTGATGGACGCTGCGATGGGCTGCTTTTCTATGGTGAAGAGGTAACCATCGATGAAATTAAATCATTTTCCCACCCTTTTGATGAACTAGAAGGCGAAGGCTATCCGGTCCACTGGGCACAGGCTAAAATGTATGCCTATATGTACTTGATGGATCATCAGCTAACCGAAATTGATGTTCAGCTTACATATGTCCAGGTTGATACCGAAGAAAAGAAACATATTAAAAGAAAGTACATGGCAGAGGAACTAGAGAGATTTGTCTTCGACGTTATAAAAAGCTATGCACCCTATGCAAGCTGGCAGGCAAAACACCGTTCAAAAAGGAATGAAACCAGTAAAGATTTGCGCTTTCCATTCCCATCTTACCGGGAAGGCCAGCGGAAATTAGCTGGTGCTGTTTACAAAACCATTGCAGAAGGGAAAAATCTGTTTGCCAAAGCTCCCACCGGAATCGGCAAAACCATTTCAACACTTTTTCCAGTCGTAAAGGCCATCGGAGAGGGACACATCGACAAAATCTTTTATTTAACAGCTAAAACAATTACCCGAACAACGGCTGAGGACGCATTCGCGCAAATGCACAGAAGCGGTCTATGCGTGAAAAGCGTCACGATAACGGCGAAGGACAAAGTTTGTTTTAAAGAAGAAACCAACTGCCAGAAGGAATATTGCGAGTTTGCCAATGGCTATTATGACCGGATTAATGGTGCAATTCTCGATATTTTAATGAATGAAAACGAACTGACCCGCGATGTTATTGAAGCATATGCTCGCAAACATACGGTTTGTCCATTTGAGTTTTCGATTGACCTTGCCTATGCAGCAGATGCCATCATTTGCGACTATAATTATATCTTTGATCCCCAAGTGTCTTTAAAAAGATTGTATGAAGAGCAAAAGAAATCCACGGCAATATTGGTGGATGAGGCCCATAATTTGGTTGACCGCGGCCGGGAAATGTTTTCGGCTTCGATTAATAAGGACATGTTTCTGCAAATAAAACGAGAATTCAAAGAACTGAATAAACCTATCTCTGAAATTGCCAATAAAATAAATGCCTGGTTTATTGCTTTAAAAAAAGAAAATAAGAGTGAATTTGTGTTGGAAAAGCTGGAAGAACCTTTTTCAGAACTATTGGAGGTATTCGTAACGGAAGCGGAAAAGGTTTTGGCATTAGGAAGCACCCCAACGTTATTAGATGCATACTTTCAAGTTCAATCCTTCCTGAAAATTCTCCAATTACTGGATGAGAATTATATCATCTATGGAGAGAGGAATAAAAACGACGTAATGGTCAAGTTATTTTGCATTGACCCTTCAAACCTGCTTAAGCAAATGGGGAAAGGATTTTGCTCCAAAGTATTCTTTTCGGCAACGCTTGAACCCATGTCCTATTATCAGGACATTCTTGGTGGCGAAGTAGAGGACTATAAGCTGTCAGTCAAATCCCCATTTTCCAAAGAACAGTCTGAGGTTTACATAAAACCATTATCGACAAGGTACAACGATCGGGAACAAACGGCGGGTGAAATCGCTTCATTAATACATTCTTTAACACGAAACCAACAGGGGAATTATCTAATTTTCTTTCCTTCCTATCAATACATGATGACGGTTTATGAACAGTTTCAACAGTTCAATGAAAATGCGAAATTACTTCTGCAGTCAACGGGTATGACGGAAGCACAAAAAGAAGAGTTCTTAGCTGAATTTAAACCAGATTTACAGCAAACAATAGTAGGCTTTGCCGTTCTTGGCGGCATTTTTTCCGAAGGCATTGATTTAAAAGGAGACCGGTTAAATGGGGTGGTCGTTGTAGGTGTTGGGCTACCTCAGCTATGTTTTGAACGGAATCTTATCAAGGATCATTTTTTCAAAAAAAATAAAAATGGCTATGATTATGCCTATGTTATCCCTGGGATGAACAAAGTTTTGCAGGCAGGCGGCAGGCTGATTCGCTCAGAAACGGACCAGGGTACCATCGTCCTTGTTGATGACCGGTTTCTGCAGCGGAAATATCAAGCGCTCATGCCGGAAGAATGGCTTACGTATACGATTATTTAAAGCACTTTTTGCCAGTAATGGAAAAAGTGCTTTTTTTATTGCGGAATTTTTGCAAATTTGATGACAAAATTAGAATCTTTATCATATAATTAACAAAAAGTTGCACGAGGTAAAAACTTTGAAGGTGGTGCAAGAGTGATGGATGAGCCAAAACTTGTTAAGTTGGTTAATGGTGAAAAAGGAAATATTATAAAAATTACTTCTATAAATCTAGATGGCGTCATGCGAAGAAGATTATTAGATTTAGGGTTTGTTGCGGGTGCATTGGTTGAGGTTGTTCGGAAAAGCCCGTTAGGCGACCCGATTGCTTTTCGAGTCAGTCAAACGACCATTGCCCTTCGCAAAGAGGAAAGTGCGAAAATTGAAGGGGAGCTGGTTTCAAGTGGGAAATGAATATCGAATTGCTTTGGCCGGTAATCCGAATACTGGTAAAAGCACATTGTTCAATGCCTTGACTGGTCTTAGACAGCATACAGGAAACTGGGCTGGGAAAACCGTCTCAATGGCACAGGGAAGTGTCCCGTTTAAGGATAAAGTGTTTCAATTGGTTGACTTACCGGGAACGTATTCGCTTTTTTCCAACTCCAAGGATGAAGAAGTGGCTAGAAATTACATCGTCTTTGAAAAGCCGGATGTCACTCTGGTAGTCTTAGATGCCACTTCTCTTGAGAGGAATTTGAATCTCGCCCTACAGGTATTGGAAATGACCAAGAATGTAGTTATTTGCATTAATTTGATTGATGAAGCAGAAAAACAAGGCATCAAGATTAATGAAAAATTGCTGATGAACCGTTTGGGAGTACCAGTGATAAAAATTTCTGCCCGTAATAAAATAGGTTTTCCACTGCTTTTGGATACAATTGACCGCATTATAACTGGTGCAATTGAATGCCATCCTGCACAGATGAAGTACTCGGATGAAATTGAGGAACAAATTCGAAAAATTGAACCAAAAGTCCGTGAGATGGTTGGCGACCGTATTTCGTCGCGCTGGGTATCATTACGTCTGCTTGATGGGGATGAGGCCCTATTGAATGAATTAAATAAGCGGTTCGTACCTGAAGGGGTGAGGTAAATGGACATTCAAGAGCTTTATAGTGAGGCTCAGCAGCTGTCGACGGCAAAGATGCGGGACGATATCGTTCAGCAGCTTTATGATCGAAGCAATCAATTATGCCGCGAAGGTGTTTCTTATACCAAATCCGATCGAGACCTTAGGACTGAAAAATTGGATGCCATTTTCACCTCGCCGATCCTTGGGTTTCCGATTATGATTGCCATGCTTGGTTTGGTTTTTTATATCACGATAGCAGGGGCCAACATACCTTCTGCGATGCTGGCAGAGTTCTTTGGCTCGCTTGAAAAATATATAACTAGCTTTTTTACATTTATTCATGCTCCTGAGTGGGTGAATGGGATTCTGGTTCTTGGGTTATACCGAGGCACAACTTGGGTAATCAGCGTAATGCTGCCGCCGATGGCCATCTTTTTTCCAACGTTTGCTTTATTGGAGAATTACGGCTACCTGCCGCGTGTTGCCTTTAATATGGATCGGTTATTTAAAAGGGTTGGGGCGCATGGAAAACAGTCACTTACAATGGCAATGGGATTCGGCTGTAACGCGGCAGCGGTTATTTCTACGAGAATCATAGAATCTCCTCGGGAGCGGATGCTCGCTATCCTAACTAACAATTTTGTTCCTTGTAATGGGCGCTGGGGAACGCTGATTGTTCTGTCCTCCTTGTTTATGGCAGCCAGTTATACAGGAGGAGTGAAATCCCTTGTAACAACTGGTGTCCTGATAGGAATTGTTATGTTTGGGGTTATTGTTACCTTTTTTGTCTCTTGGGTATTATCCAAAACGGCTTTAAAGGGGGTTCCAACACATTACACATTGGAGCTGCCTCCATACCGCAAGCCGAAAATTTTTGATACCGTTATTCGTTCCTCGGTGACTAAATCTTGGTCAGTTTTGGTAAGAGCAGTGAAAGTTGCCGCTCCAGCAGCAATCCTAACCTGGGTTTTTGCCAATATTTATATAGGTGACACCAGCATATTAATGTACGCCGTTCAGTTTTTAGATCCATTCGGAAAGCTGCTTGGGCTAGATGGCTATATCATGATGGCCTTTATTCTTGGGCTGCCGGCCAATGAAATTGTTTTTCCGATTTTGCTGATGGGTTATTTATCCACCGGTTCGTTAACAGAGGTTGATAGTCTAGTTGCTTTAAAAAAGATTTTAGTGGACCATGGCTGGACGTGGCTGACGGCTTTAAATATGATGTTATTCTCTTTACTGCATTATCCTTGCGGGACGACACTTCTGAATGTCTATAAAGAAACGAAAAGTAAAAAATGGACTTTCCTATCGTTCCTTATTCCGACAGTGATTGCCATTATCGTGCCGTTCGTTATTACACAAACCGTCAGAATGCTTGGCTTAATATAATGCTGTTTAAAATCCATCCTTAATGAGATAATGAATAAGGATGGATTTTTCTATTGGGAGGAATTTACGATGAGTAAAGTTGAAGTAGGCGAAATTTTTACGATTAGTGATGATGAGAACCAAGAGGGGCAAGAAGTCGAAGTTCTCGGAGTCATGACCCTTGAGGGAACCGATTATGTGGCTGTTGGATTTGTAGAGGATATCCTTGAGGCTGGCGAAGAAGATATTGATATCTTTTTCTTAAAGGTCGATGGAGATGGCGATTTTTCAGCCATTGAAAGTGACGAGGAATTTGATAAGGTTGTCGCTGCTTTTGAAGAAATGATGGAAGCGGAAGAAGAAGAGGAATAATTTTGATTTAAAGCCTTGTTAGGAAGTTATCTGTAGTTGATAACGACCTTAACAGGGTTTTATTATTTTGTTCGGTCGATATGAAAGGCTTATAACTCCCGAAGTCAGATTTTTGATGATGGTTCATTCGTTATGAAAGGATTATAACTCCCGAAGTCAGATTCTTGTTGATGGCTCGGTCGTTATAAAAGGATTCATAACTCCCGA
>NZ_JAGYPE020000019.1:48769-83972 GCF_018343545.2 Neobacillus citreus
TGATGGCTCGGTCGTTATAAAAGGATTCATAACTCCCGAGGTCAGATTCTTGATGATGGTTCAGTCGTTATGAAAGGCTTATAACTCCCGGAGTCAGATTCTTGATGATAGTTCAGTAGTTATGAAAGGCTCATAACTCCCGAAGTCAGATTCTTGATGATGGTTCGGTCGATATGAAAGGATTATAACTCCCGAAGTCAGATTTTTGATGATGGTTCAGTCGTTATGAAAGGCTTATAACTGCCAATCTAGAATTTTACGAAACATTCCGGTCTTAAATTCAGTACCAAAGACGTATCTGTTTTTGGAAAATATATGTATGAATAAAAAAATACTTGGCATAATGTTAGGGATAATAAGATTCAAAGGAGAGACAAAATGCCTATTGAAGAAGGTGCCAAGTTTCAAATTTCTCAAGGTGCACAAGGTTTCTTTAACTCCGCAGATTTATTAACGGTCATTTCAAATAATGGAGTAACCGTTCAATTTACACTGGGGGAAGGAAAGGGTTATGGGGCGATGCCCGTTGACCATATGAACTATCTCCTTAAAAGATCAAACCTGACAAAAATTCAAAATAAAAGAGCTTTATTAAGTCCAAGTGAAGGCACTGAAGAACATATTAGCTGAATGGAGAGGGATAAATTCTCTCTCTTTTTTATTTTACATGGGTAGGAAATTAGCTGGCAATCCAGAATATTTAATGGCATAAAATACAAAAAAGGATAGGTGAAAACTGATGAATATAAAAAAGCATCAATTAAATGAATCCACACTAGCATACATAGACGAAGGCGCTGGGAATCCTGTTGTACTTCTGCACGGTTTCTGCGGTAGTTCTCAGTATTGGGAAAAAGTAATTCCTGAGTTGGCCAAACATAATCGTGTCATCGCTCCTGATTTGCCAGGGCATGGGCAATCTTCACCACTGAAGCCCGGATTTTCAATAGACGACCTCGCACAAAAAATTAAAGAATTATTAGATGCGTTAAACATTGAGAAGGTATCGATCTTCGGACACTCTCTAGGCGGATACATAACGGTTGCCTTTGCGGAAAAATTTAATTCCTATTTAAATGGCTTTTCCCTTGTACACTCTACTGCCTTCCCGGATTCAGATGAAGCGAAAAAGGGAAGAGAGGCAGGTGTTACAAAAATAAAGGACGAAGGCATTCATACTTTTATTGATGGGTTGGTTCCGAAGCTTTTCTCCCCAGAACACCTAAATGAAAGCTATGTAGAAAAAGCAAAACAAATTGGCTGCACCACTTCACCACAAGGGGCAATGGATACGCTTTTAGCGATGAAAAATCGCCCTGACCGCAATCATGTATTACAAAATACCGAAGTACCCGTCATATTAATTGCGGGAGAGCAGGATCAAATTGTCCCAGTTGAAAAAACTTTTTCAGTTTCAAGAACAAACATCAAGCAAGCTATAATAAAAAATGCCGGACATATGAGTATGTATGAAAATCCAGATGAGCTTATAAAACTTATCACGACATTTTCTTGACAATTTCGACAATTCGGTAATACTTAAAGTTAGATATATATTTTTACAGGAGAGAGGAGTTACGTATGAAATTACTAACCTTTAAAAAAGACAATGAGGTCAGGCTTGGTGTGAAGACAGACAATGGCATCCTTGACCTAAATAAAGCTGGGCTTGATTTCACTCTCGAAGATTTAGTAAAAAATGAAAACGGACTGTCACTTGTGAAAGAAATCATCAATAGCACGGACTCAGAAAACCACTTAAGTGAGGCAGAAATCGAATTTCTACCGCCATTACTGAATCCGGAAAAAATTATATGTGTGGGCCTGAATTATCAAAGCCACGTAGAGGAAGCAAAGCTGGTAAATGTACCTGAGAACCCTGTTTTATTTAGTAAATTTAACAATGCTTTAGCAGCACACAGTGAAAATATCCCACTGCCTAAAGTTGGGGGAAAATTTGATTTCGAAGCAGAGCTTGTTATGGTGATAGGGAAAGAGGCAAAGGATGTATCAGAAGAGGAAGCTCTATCCTATGTTTTCGGCTATACAGCAGGAAATGATTTATCTGTCCGCGACCTCCAATTTTTGACCGGCCAGTGGCTGATTGGGAAATCACCAGACGGATTTGCTCCGATAGGACCGTATGTTGTCCCAGCGGAAGAGGTCGATCCATTCAATTTAAACATTGAATGTAAAGTAAACAGTGAGGTCCGCCAATCATCTAATACGAAACATATGATATTTAATTGTGCAAAAATCGTAAGCTACATATCCAAGCATATGACCTTAAGACCTGGAGATTTAGTTTTCACCGGAACACCTGAAGGAGTCATTTTGGGATTGCCGGAGAATGAGCAGGTATGGTTGAAGCCTGGTGATGAAATGGAAGTCACGATTGAGAATATTGGGACATTAAGGAACTTCTTAGTTTAATCCATTTATATTACTGAAAGAGCAAACCTCAAGATTTTATGATCCTGAGGTTTGTTTTTTAATAAATGCCATTATGTTCAGAATCAGTATAAGTTGCAATCAGGATGACTGCTTTTTGATCTCCGATATTTTTAACAAAATGCGGGACACTCGCATTCCAGCTAAAGGAATCGCCTTCCTCTAACATGTAGGAGTCTTCGCCTTGCTCAGCAAGGACCTTGCCTTCCAAGACTAAATGTGATTCTTCACCCTCATGGGCATTTGCTTCCCCCATTGATGCTCCGGGTGGAAATTCCACACTCATCAATCTCAATCCGCCAATTGATGCGATATGCTCGATTTTCAACTCATTAAAAGAGGAGTAGGACCGCTCATTTTTTTTGACAACTCGCATGTGCTGTTTTTTCTCTAATAATAAATAAGGTAATGGGATTTCTAAATAATTAGCAATCGTTTGCAAAGTATTTATCGATGGAGAGGTGTTATTATTTTCAACATTGCTAATAAATCCTTTTGAAAGACCAGTGCCATCACACATTTGGGCAATCGTTATTTTTTTCCTGTTTCGGATGGCGCGAATTTTCGATCCAATATCCAAGTTTTCCACCTCTAACGTTTTCTTATATAGAACTTATTTATATATTAGCAAAAAAATAATTGACAATCCATATAATCTGTTGTTATCTTATAAATAACAAAAGTTCATATTAAGAAACACGTTTATTTTTTTGTATTAAAGTTTTCTTATATGAATCTTTATTTATTATTTAAATACATCGACTCTCAATTCTTTGGGATTAGTATTTACGTCTATAGATAACCTATAGATATCAATAATTTATTTTTATAGAAAGGGTGATGGCATTGAAATCATCATTGACTTACTCACTTCTTAAGCCTGAGCAAGTTGATCCAGATAAATCCTATCCTGCTTTATTTTTGATGCATGGAATGGGCAGTAATGAACAAGATTTACTGCCATTGGTTGCCGGTTTGGAAGAGAAATTTTTCATTTTTAGTATCCGTGGTCCGCTAGTGCAGCCACCTGGCTTCGCGTTTTTTACGATTGAAGGCTTTGGAAAACCGCACCGCCATGTTTTTGATGAGACAGTAGGGATGATCTCCAATTTTATTGATGATGTTTTGGCGGAATATCCGGTAGATCCAAATCAACTGTATTTGGCCGGTTTTAGTCAGGGAGCAATTCTTTCGATGTCCCTCGCAATTAAACTGGGTAACCGTATTAAAGGCATTGCCGCTTTAAGTGGGTACATTCCTGGATTTGTGAAAGAAGAATATGAAAAGAACCCGGTAAATGAACTCTCGCTTTTTATTTCCCACGGTGAATTTGACCAGATTCTTCCATACCAATGGGGTGTTGAAAACGATGAATACTTTAGAAGTTTGGGTGCAAAAGTCGCTTTCCATTCGTATCCAGCAGGACATACTGTCACTTTGAAAAATCAACAAGATTTTACAAAATGGTTAGTAAATCAACTAGAAAAATAAAATTATAAAGGAGAGATGAGAAATGTTGAAAAAATACGAAGCAAGTACATTCATTTTACGAGTAGTTTTAGGGATCACATTCTTTGTCCACGGATTAGTAAAATTTCAAGGTGGAATCGAAAATATTGCCGGTTGGTTTGCAAGTATTGGGCTGCCAGGTTTCATGGCATACGGTGTAGGGCTGCTGGAAGTAGTGGGGGGAATCGCCTTAATTGTCGGATTTGGAAGCAGAATCGTTTCCGCTTTATTTGTATTGTTAATGGCTGGTGCCATTTTTAAAGTAAAATTAGCAGGGGGCTTTTTGGGTAATGGGCAAGGTGCAGGTTATGAATTAGAACTAGCGTTTCTGGCCATGTCATTATTAATTGCCATCAATGACAGCAAGTTGTTCGCTCTGGACCAACTATTATTTAATAAAGAAAAGAAAGAAACTAATATTAGAAAAGCGGCTTAATTAAAGGAGGAATAATAATGCTTCCATCATTATTTATCGCACATGGCGCTCCATTACTGGCGATTGAAAACAATGAATACACACAGTTTTTAAATCAATTAGGAAAAAATCTTCCTCGTCCTAAAGCTATTGTCATTTTTTCAGCCCATTGGGAATCCCGTCTGCAAAAAGTAAGCGATGTTGAACAATACAGTACCATTTATGATTTTGGAGGATTTCCTCCTGAATTATATACGATTCAATATCCTGCTCAGGGAAATCATGAACTTTCGAAAGAAATAATGGATCTGTTTGCTGCAAATGAGGTACCGTTTGAAACCGAAATGCAGCGCGGCCTCGATCATGGTTCATGGGTTGTCCTTCGGATGCTGTATCCGAACACTGATATTCCAGTTATTGCGATGTCAGTAAATTCCCGACTGTCGCCTGAAGAACAGTATAAAATCGGCAAAACCTTGACCGGGTTAAGAGAAAAAGATATCTTAATCATCGCCAGCGGGGGAACATCGCATAACTTAAGAGCTGTCAATTGGGCCGATAGCGGAGTGGATCAATGGGCTCTTGAATTTGAAGACTGGCTTGCCTACCATCTGAACCATTGGGACCTAGACTCATTATTCCAATATGATACCTTAGCTCCAAATGCGGAATATGCCGTTCCTCCATATGGAAGAGAACACTTTATCCCGCTGTTTTACGCGATGGGTGCCGCCGATAATGAGAAAAAAGCAGCCTTGCTGCACCGCAGCTTCCGATATGGAAACTTGACACATAGTGTTTGGCAATTTGGATAATTGTTTATAGATTCCAATTCATTTTATAAGCCGACAGCGAAATGACTATACATTTAGTCCATTGCACTGTCGGCTTTGGTATTATATAGAAAGGTATACATATCAGTTTTTTGGAGGAATGTCTGTATGACGAAGACAATTTTCACAAACGGAAAAATCTATACACTGGATGAACTGGAGCCTTTGGTTGAGGCAGTTGTAGTTGAGAATGGAAGAATTGTTGATGTGGGATCTCATGCTGAAATGACCCTTCAATGGGGAAGAGATGGGTCTCGTGTTGTTGATTTGCAAGGGAGGACGGTTACTCCCGGACTGATTGACAGTCATCTGCATCTTTCTGGCGTGGCTTTTAATTTCTTAGATCTTGATTTAACGGGGGTCAAATCAAAACAAGAAATGCTTGATAAGCTCCGTTCAAAAGCAAACAGCGTTCCACCTGGAAAATGGCTGGTCGGAATGGGTTGGGATGAGAATTTGTTTACCGAAGGCGGAATTCCGACTCTTGAAGAACTGGATTATGCAGCACCGCATTGTCCAATTTATTTAAAACGGATTTGCCACCACGCCTTTCTAGTAAACAGTAAGGCTCTTGAAGTGTCTGCTTACGACCCTACCATTGAGGTTCCCGCCGGGGGAACGGTTGTATTAGATCCTATTACGAAAAAACCGACAGGAATGATTTTGGAATCGGCATCTAAACTATTTACCAAACACATTCCGGAGAAAAGCTATGAAGAGTTAAAAAGCGGTTTAGAGAAGGCAATGGACTTTGCTGTAAAAAAAGGGTTAACAAGTGTTCACACGAATGATCCAGCCTTTTTTGGCGGATTTGAGCAAACCTATAGAATGTATGATGAATTAATTAATCAGGAAGGAAAGGCCTTACGCTGCAATCTATTGATCGATTATCCTTACCTTCAGGCTTTGAAAGCTAAGGGAATGTATGCCGGTTACGGGAATGAGAAATTGAAAATCGGCTCTATTAAAATATTCGCAGACGGCGCTTTTGGCAGAAGAACGGCGCTATTATCCGAGCCATATCATGATAAACCTGATGCGTATGGGGATGCAATGCTTAGCCAAGAAAAACTATATGAGATCGTGAAAAACGCAAGGGATCATGGCATGCCAATTGCCGTACATACCATTGGTGATCAAGCATTGGAAAATGTTCTAGATGTGCTTGAGCAATTCCCGTCGGTCGAGTATCGTGACCGGATTATCCATGTTTCTTTAGTTAGGCCGGATTTGATTAAAAGACTGGCGGTACCGAGCCGGATTGCCGACATTCAACCGAGATTTGTGGTCGGTGATTATCCATGGATTAAGGAAAGATTAGGGGAGAAGCGGGAGCAGTATTTGTACGCTTGGAAATCGCTGCTTGCGGCAGGTGTCATATGTGCGGGTGGTTCTGATGCACCAGTCGAACCTGTGGATCCACTGTTAGGCATTCACGCTGCCGTTACCCGCAGAGCACCATGGGATTCCCATGAAGGCTGGAATGTGGGAGAAAAGCTATCTATACAGGAAGCTGTGAGATTGTTTACGGTTGGTGGTGCCTACGCTACCAACGAAGAAACTTTAAAAGGAACAATTTCTAGAGGAAAGCTGGCGGATATGACAGTTTACTCGAAAAATCTATTCCAACTTGAAGACCCGGATGAACTGCTGCAAACTTCGGTTGAAATGACGATTATTGATGGAGAAATACAATAAAATTAAATTAATTCCTTCCCAATAAATGAAATTGGGAAGGAATTATAAACCCCTATTCATATTTTGGTGCAGAACCCATAAAGAATCCATCAATGAAAGTTGCCATCATAATTTTGCCATCTTGATCTATAAAAGGTACTCCTACAATTGTAATTCCATAAGAATTATGTACGAGTACTTCAGTGTTATTTATCCCTCTCCAGTTATCTCCATCCTTAATAATAGAAAGTTTTGCATTTTTAAATTCCTGACTGCTGATTAAATTAGCAATTATTTTGTTTTTTTGTGCTCCGTAAATAGGAGTAACATTATGACAAGTACAATCTTCTTCCTCCGCTGCTTTTACAGGATTACCTGGTGCAGCAAAAAGGGAAAACGCAATAAAACCACCACAAATAAGGGCCAACATTTTTTTCTTCATACTTTTTTCCTCCTTTAATTAATCTCTGTACTATCATTCTGTTTATTTCGACAATCTCCTTCAAAATACCCGGTAATATTTTTGAAAAACACCAAAATATATGCCGAAATTGTGTCAGTTGCCCTAAAAGTTGTCAATTTATCCTAAATAAGGTCTAATAGAATTAGTATTTTTGTATCGTAAAGGGGAATCATGTGTGGGGTTTTTTGCAGGTGTTTTAGTCATCTATAATTTACTATTGTTCTATATCGGCTGGAATGGCTGGAAATGGATGAAAACATTTATTATAGAAAAAAAGCGGGCAAGGTTTTTCTACTGGCTGATCCTTGTTTTTGTTGCCTATACCTTTGTCTACGCCAGGTTTTTGGATGACAGTGCCATCTTTACATGGCTTGGCGGGATTTGGCTAGGGATTTTTTATTATTCGGTTCTACTGCTTCCATTTGTGAATCTTTTTGTATTTTTAACACGGTTTACCCGTATTCAAAAAGAAAAGGTTGTAAAATGGTCCGGTTTTACCACTGTATTAATTATTTCAGGATTATTTACATTAGGCTTATACAATGCCTTTACTCCTGTCGTAAGAACCTATGAAATCAACATTCCGAAGCATGTGGAGGGGGTAAAAAGTCTTAACATTGTCATGGCATCCGACATGCATTTTAGTGAAATGTCGGGGGCGAACCATGCTAAAAACCTCGTTAAGCACATCAATGCCTTGAAACCTGACCTTGTGCTGTTCCCAGGGGATATTATTGATGATGATGTGGATCCTTTTCTCGATAAAGGAATTCCGGATATTTTGAAAAAGATAAAGGCACCGGTATATGCCTCTATGGGGAATCATGACCGTGAGGACCCTGGGATTGATCTGATTAAAATTTTTAATAACAGTGGTATGAGGCTAATGGCAGATGAAGTAATTGTTTTAGATAATGGGATTACCTTGGTTGGCAGGAAAGACCGCGGTTATCAGGATGTGGTTAGGATGAAGCTTTCCGATTTAATGAAACAGGTGGATTTATCAAAACCAGTTATTCTCCTTGACCACCAGCCGTATGATTTGGATGTTGCCGAAAATAATGGAATAGACCTTATGGTATCCGGACATACTCACCGTGGACAATTGTTTCCGGCTAATTTGATAACAAATAGGATTTATGAAAATGATTGGGGATATCTAAAAAAAGGCCAGCTCCATTCGATAGTCACGTCCGGATATGGGTTCTGGGGAACGCCCCTAAGAATCGGTACTCAGTCTGAAATTGTTCAATTAAAAGTAGAGTTTAATCAATGAAATGAGGGCCAAGTTGGTTCTTTTTTTATTGTCTATTGGATGGCAGGATTTAATTAAAAATATATTAAACCTAAGTGTCAAGCAATATGAAAATATTACCATATTACTTGACACTTTTCTTTTTCATAGATTAATATGTAAGCGCATACACTTTTTCTATATGCCTATTTTTCTGAACAATAGAATAGGGAGGGAACATTGTTGAATATTAGTGAAGTTTTGTTTCAAACGGCAAAAGAAATACCCAATCATGCTGCTATTGTATTTCGGAACGAGAAAATTACCTATCAGGAGTTAGCCGATAAGGTGATGGAAAAAGCAGCAGGACTTCGAAAGTATGGAATTACAAACGGTTCCCATGTTGGTCTCATGATGGCCAATAAGCCGGAGTATGTAATTGCCTATTTTTCCTTGCTAGCAATTGGTGCCACTGTGATTCCTCTTAATCCTACCTTCAAAGAAAATGAAATAACCTATATTCTAAATGATTCCGATGCTGTTGCCCTTATTGTTGATGAAATTGGCCTTGGTGAAGTTCAAAAGGCTCACAAATCTCTCTCGTCAGTAAAATCTATCTTCACTTTAACCGAAACAGAAGCCTATGTCGCGTGGGAGGAAGTCTCCGGTAAACCAGCAAATTTCTATATTGAACCAAAAAATCAATATGATAATGCCCAAATAATTTATACTTCAGGAACAACTGGCAAGCCGAAAGGGGCATTGATTACGCACGGAAATCTGGGATGGATGTCAGAAACGAGTGCTGACCTTTTGGAGCTAACAAAGGAAGACCGGGTTCTTGTCGTTCTCCCATTATTTCATGCGTATGCAAAGCTACAGGGCTTACTTATCTGTGTGTTAAGAGGGGCTACGATCTACTTAGAAGAACGCTTTATTCCAGATGTTATCCTACAGAAACTTGCAGACTACCAAATTTCCATTTTCCTCGGTGTTCCTACCATGTACACAATGTTTATCCATTCTCCAAAAATAAAAGAATTAGATTTTTCCAGCCTCAGACTTGCGGGTTCAGGCGGAGCCAGTCTCCCGGTTGAAATTCTAGAAAAAGTGGAGGAGGAAATGGGTGTACAAATCGGCGAAGGCTATGGCCAGACCGAAAGCACTGTCATGATTAGCTGTTTCCCTAGCAATATTGAAAAAGTTCCAGGGTCAGTCGGGGTACCCGTTCCTGGTCTCGAGCTGCAAATAGTCGATCCGAATGGCAGGGAAGTCCCTGTTAACGAAGTCGGGGAAATTATTTTTAAAGGGCCTAACGGCATGAAAGGCTATTATAAAAAGGAAGAAGCAACGAACGAGACGATAAAAGAAGGCTGGGTTTATACGGGAGACCTGGGCAGGAGGGATGAGCGAGGATACCTTTATATTGTTGACCGCAAAAAGGACATGATTATCCGCGGCGGCTACAATGTCTATCCACGTGAAATAGAGGAGGTTCTTTATACTCACCCAAATATTGTAGAGTGCGCGGTAGTTGGCGAATCAGACCCTGTTTTTGGAGAAGAAGTAGCTGCTTACGTTGTGACGAAATCGGAAATCACACCAGACGATATCACTAGTTTCTGTAAACAGCAGCTGGCTCATTACAAGATTCCTAGAAAAATATATTTTATGAAAGAACTTCCTAAAACAACAACTGGAAAGATTCTTAAAACACCATTAAAAAAGAAATAAATCTCCAACAGTTTGTTCTTTTTTCGATAGGACAAAGAATATCTTTTAAGGTAAATACTTACAAATTGATAGGTTAAAGCTTGGGAGGGAATCTATTTGAGAGCTGCACAAATTATTGAGCAAAGACAGCCATTAAGAATCGGAAATGTAGTTGATCCAACACCAGGTCCACATGATGTGATTGTAAAGGTAGAGGCAAGCGGTGTATGCCGGAGTGACTGGCATGCGTGGATGGGAGACTGGGCATGGCTTGGCCTGAGTCCAGTGCTGCCAATTATACCAGGGCACGAATTTGGGGGAGTTGTTGAAGCCGTCGGAAAAGAAGTAAAAAACTTCAGGCCAGGCGACCGGGTGACGGCACCGTTTCATGAAGGCTGTTCACACTGCTCAAGCTGCTTGAGCGGACATTCTAACCGCTGTGACAATCTGCAAATTTTTGGGTTCGCCCATGATGGTGCCTATGCGGAATATGTAAAGGTTCCGAATGGTGATTTTAATCTGGTCCCGCTTCCAGATGAGGTCGATACAGTGACGGCTGCTGCCATTGGCTGCCGCTACATGACGGGCTTTCATGGTGTGGTGCGTGCCAACTTGAAGCCAGGAAATTTCCTGGTGGTCCACGGGGCAGGCGGTGTAGGGTTGTCGTCAGTTCAGGTTGGAAATGCTATTGGCGCCCAAGTCATTGCGGTAGATGTGGATGATGCCAAATTGGAAATGGCCCGAAAAGAAGGCGCGGTTGCTACGGTGAATGCTCGAAATGAGAATGTGGTGACAGCTGTAAAGGAAATCACCAGGGGCGGTGCCCATGCATCTATTGAAGCGTTGGGAATTCAGGAAACAATCCTTAATTCTGTCCTTTGCCTACGAAAGGGCGGCCGCCATGTGCAAATTGGCTTAACAACCCATAACGAACAAGGAATTGCCGGCCTTCCAATTGATGCAATCACGGCAATGGAATTAGAAATCGTCGGAAGCCTTGGGAATCCACGGTCGGAGTACGATGGATTATTGTCAATGATTGCCCAAGGCAAATTAAATCCACGTTCCTTGGTATCTAGGGAGATTGCTCTAGACCAAGTGAATGACGTCCTCAATGATATGACTAATTTTAAAACTTATGGTTTTAATGTCATTACAAAATTTAAATAAGCACTGATTTCGAATAAATAGCCTGGTGTCTGCCGGGCTATTTATTATGTAAAAATCAGCAGGGATATTGCACTCCTTGTTGAAATAGTTTAATAGGTACTGAAAACTTTTAAAGGAGGGTCAACGTAAATGATTTCAACCTTAAGATTCCCAAAACGATCCTATACCGGCTGGGGCTCCATAGCGAAGCTTTTTGAAGAACTGGAGGATATGAAGCCCAGCCGTATTCTAATAGTTACCGACCAAACCCTTGTTAAAATTGGATTGGTCCAACAATACTTATCTCCTCTAAATGAACAATATGATGTTAGCCTTTATACTGATGTTGAGCCGGAACCATCGCTCGCTTGTGCAGAGAGATTGGCGGCGTATGCCCGCGAAGGCGGGTTTGATTGTGTTATCGGTTTAGGCGGTGGTAGTGCATTGGACTTGGCAAAAATCGCTGCCGTCATATCGCAAAATGAGGGTGATACAGCAGATTATCTTAATCTCTCTGGTACACGGAAGCTAAAAACTAGGGGAATCCCGAAAATATTAATTCCCACAACATCTGGAACTGGCAGTGAGGTAACAGATATTGCCGTTGTTTCCCTTGAAGGGACCAAGGATGTCGTCACTCATGATTTTTTACTAGCTGATATTGCAATAGTTGATCCGCAATTAACCCTATCTGTTCCTAAAAGAATAACAGCTGCCACCGGAATTGATGCCTTAACACATGCTGTGGAAGCCTTTCTTTCTGTTAATGCAAACGAGGCAACAGATGCACTTGCTATTAAAGCTGTCGAATTAATCGGTGGCTCATTAAGGAATGCTGTTCAGAATGGGGAAGACAAAGAAGCAAGAAATGCGATGAGCTATGGCAGCTATCTAGCCGGACTGGCCTTTTTCAATGCGGGTGTCGCCGGTGTTCACGCACTTGCCTATCCGCTCGGCAGCCAATTCAAATTACCGCATGGAGAGTCCAACGCTGTGTTACTTCCATATGTTATGAAATCGATTTCTTCGAGCTGCAGTGACAAATTAAATCGAGTATGCAGCATATTAACCAATCACGGTGAGGGACGAACTGAAGAGGAAATTTTAACGTTATTTTATAAACTGGTCGAAAGTGTCGGGCTTCCAACAACACTAAAAGAATATGGCATACCAGAATCCAGTCTTAAAAGCTTAACTGAAGATGCAATCAAACAAAAAAGACTGCTGGCCCGAAGTCCAAAACCTCTTGGCGAAGATGAAATCTATCAAATTTATCAAATGGCTTTTAACGGCTTAAATTAAAAGGTGGTTATCTCATGTATTTGACCGTAATCGAACCAAGGGTTTCTGAAACTGACGGTGTCGGCCATATCAATAATACGACGATTCCAATTTGGCTGGAGGCAGGCCGAAACAAGCTTTTTAAATTATTCAACCCGGATGATACCTTTCATGACTGGAAGATGATTATTTTAAAAACAAATGTAGAATACGTCGCACAAATTTATTTTGGTAAAGACGTAGAGGTAAAAACGTGGGTGAAAAAAATCGGCAATTCCAGTTTAGAGCTATACGAGGAAATTCATCAAGAGGGCAGACTATGCGTTATTGGTACTGCAGTATATGTGAATTTTAACCTCCAAACACAGAAATCCGAACCAATTCCTAATGATATTAGACAAGAATTGGAGCTTCATTTATATGAGAGTATTAATTAATGAGGGGGAATTTAAGTGACACCTCGCAAAATGAAATTTTGGGGATGGGGCTATGAAGATGGCCTGTCCCCTCAGGTTCAGAATCAAGTTGAAGCAGCGATGGCAAAGCGGTTTGGAGTAAGCGAATGGAAGAAGACGCCGCCGCCAGTTATCGATGAAATATCTCTAAAGCAGCCTCGCATAAACATACCACAATCACTAAAGCACCTTTGTACTAATGATACCCACGAGCGCTTATCGCACACATATGGAAAATCCTACCGGGATGTCGTGAGGGCTTTTCGTCGTGATTTTATGAATGCACCAGACATAGTGGCATTCCCCGGTACGGAAAATGAGCTTATTAATATTCTAGATTGGTGTAATGATATTCATGCTGCCGCCATTATTTATGGCGGCGGAACAAGTGTAGTAGGAGGTGTTGAGCCTGAAATCGATGACCGATATTCGGGTTCAGTATCGATTGATTTAAGGAATTTTAATCAAGTCCTAGAAATTGACAAAGTTTCTCGTGCTGCACGTATTCAGGCGGGGATTCGCGGGCCGGCTATTGAAAAGCAATTAAAGGAACAGGATCTAACTCTCCGTTTCTTCCCACAGTCTTTCGAATTTTCCACGTTAGGAGGATGGATTGCTACCCGGGCCGGGGGCCATTTTGCCACCTTGCACACACATATCGATGATTTGGTGCAATCGCTCCGTGTCATTACTCCAAAAGGTGTGGTTGAAACAAGAAGGCTGCCCGGTTCTGGTGCAGGACCAAGCCCCGACAGGATGTTTATTGGCTCTGAAGGTACGCTTGGAATAATCACTGAGGCTTGGGTTAGGCTGCAGGACCGTCCGGTTTATCGAACTGCAGCATCGGTACGTTTCCCGGATTTCCAGTCTGGAGTGAAAGCCGTCCGAGTACTAAGCCAATCTGGTTTATATCCTTCCAATTGCCGTTTGCTTGATGCAGGAGAGGCGCATGACTCTGGGGCAGGGGACGGGAAAACAGCAGTACTTATGCTTGGCTTTGAGTCGCATGATCATCTTCTTGACGTTTGGATGATTAGGGCACTGGAATGCTGTAAGGAATTTGGCGGAGTATATGGGCAGGATGTAATAAAAACTAGAAAGGATTCATCCGCAAGCAGGGAAGGTGATGTGGGTACGTGGCGAAATGCGTTTATCCAGGCACCGTATCTAAGGGATGTCCTTGTCGGCTTAGGGATTATCGTGGAAACCTTCGAAACAGCGATAACATGGGACCGTTTTGAAGCATTTCATACTGGAGTAATGGAGGCGGCCAAAAAGGCGGTTAGAGAAATTTCCGGCCATAACGGATGGGTGACATGCCGAATCACACATGTCTACCCTGATGGACCGGCACCATATTACATTGTTAAGGCACTCGGGAAGCCTGGCAGTGAACTGGAGCAGTGGGACGAAATCAAAGCAGCTGTATCTGAGGCTATTATTTCCCTCGGCGGGACGATTACCCACCATCACGCAGTCGGCCGTGACCACCGGCCATGGTATGACAAGCAGCGGCCGGACCTGTTTGCCTCTGCACTAAAATCGGTGAAACGCACACTGGACCCTTGTTATATTCTTAACCCGGGAGTGCTCATAGATTAAGGCTGAATATAAGGGCTCCTATGCTACCGATCCGATGATTTTTTCAAGTGTTGGGGCACGTATAAAGGATCTATGCTACCGATCCGGCGATTTTTTCAAACGTTGGGGCGCATATAAAGGGGCTATGCTACCGAACCCATGATTTTTTCAAGCGTTGGAGCGCATATAAAGGCTCTATGCTACCGAACCCATGATTTTTTCAAGCGTTTGAGCTCATATAAAAGATCTATGCTACCAAACCGATGACTTATTCAACTGTTTGAGCTCATATACAGGCTCTATGCTACCAGACCGATGATTTTTTTAGCAATCGAGGTCATATAAATTCTCTACACTAAAAAGGCCTTACCCCCGGTGCTTATAAACAGCAACGCAGGGAGTAAGGCCCTTTTAAACTTAATTTCCTTTTACTGTGTAGTATTTTATCGGATCCTTTTCGGACTCCTTCAGGACTTCTGAGATTGTGTTTGTTATGCTTTGTGGTCCTTTGGCATCAAGCCCGGTCTCCCACATCATCATTCCACCCATACCATGGTCTAGGGCCAATTTCGTTTTCTTCTTCATTGTCTCTTCACCATTATAATAGTAGGTTGTTCCGTTCATTTGGACTGTATCAGCACCAGAATTGGCAGGATTCTGATTCAAAATTGCTCCGAATGAAACCTGCTTTATTTTTGGATCCTCAGGCTGGGCATACAGCGGTACTCCAAGAACCAATTTCTCTTTTGAAATATTATATTTATCAAAAAGTCCTGTCCAATAGCTTACGATTTTTTCAGTGAATGGGTAGGGAGATAGGTTAGCAGCATGGTAGCCGTCATCCCATTGTCCGTCATAGGCCATAATGTTTACGTGGTCCACGTATTGAAACATTTCTGGCTCATATTTAACAAAGGCAATTTCCGTTAACGTAACTGCATGAATCATCGAATAAACTGCAATTGACAGCTCTTTGTTTTTAGGGTGAAGCTGTTCGCTTAATTCTTTCGCGAACGCGGACAGATTTTGAGCATCCTCTGCAGATCGAGGGTGTTCAAAATCGATGTCAATCCCGTCCAAATTTTCTCTATCAGCAATTCCAGTAAGCTCATTTACTAGTTTTGTCCGCGATTCCGGATTTGAAATGGCCGTTTTGAAATATTCATACGATTCTCCGCCTTTAATGTGATACCATCCACCAATGGCTAAAATCGCCTTCGTATTATGTTTTTTCGCATTTGTGACCATTGCCCGCAAGTTACCAAGTGCAGTATCGCCGTTAAGCAAAATCCCGCCATCCTTGGTCGGATGCACAAAAGAGAAGATTACATGGGATAACTTGTCATATTCGACCGTATTTGGATCACGAAAATCTTGTACATATCCAATGAGAACTTTTGAGTGCGCTTTTTCCACTTCAGGGACTGCTTTTTCCTGTGGCTTTGAAGCGGATTTGGGAGCTTGATCTATTTTTACTATTTTTGAATCTTCATGGTTTGTGGAAAAGAATAATCCGGCAGCAATTCCTCCAATAAAGGTAAGTAGTATTACCAGTGCAAGGAGGGTTTTTCGTTTATTCATTGCTGACCTCCTCCTATAAAAATATGACATTAAAAGTTTAACAGATAAGGAGGAAGGAGTGGATGGTAATATCTTGTAGAGTTATAAAATTCAGAAAATTCTTTATATAAAGCTCGAATTATGGTACAATTTGTAAATGTAAGTCATTTCCAAAGAAATAAATAAAAAGGGGCCAATGGGAGAATGGAGAGTAAGGACCACCTAAGCAGGACGAAATCAGCTAAGCAACAGCGGTTCAAAAATTCGTTACGTTTTTCCATGCTTGCAGTATTTATTTTAGCGGCAGGAGGTTTTGCTGCGACGTTTTATATAAAGACAGATAAGACTGTTCCTACGAGTACCCCTGTGAACCTTAAAGATTCTAAGCTAGAGGAAGAGAGCGATGTTCAGAAGGAACAACCTGAACAACCTCAGGCTCAAGTACAGACGCAGCAAAATACAGAAACGACAATTAAAATAAGTGCAGCTGGTGATTTTACGTTAGGGACAGACGAAACTTTTAAATATCCAGATACTTTTGTTCGTACAGCATCGTCAAATGGTTTGGCTTATTTTGTTCAAGGACTCGATACTATTTTTCTGGAGGATGATCTTACTACGGTCAATTTGGAAACGACGTTAACAAATTCAACACAAAAAGCGCAAAAAACATTTCGCTTTAAAGGAGACCCCGGCTATGCGGAAATATTAAAATTGGGTGGTATTGAAGCAGTTAACCTCGCCAACAATCATATCCATGATTACCTGCAGAGAGGATATACTGACACGATTGAAGCTTTGAAGAACCAACAAATCGGCTATTTCGGCTACGAAAATCAATATATAACAACCGTAAAGGGCGTTAAAATAGGGGCTTTAGGCTTTGAAGGCTGGCAGGATACACGTGAAGTAAGGAATAAGGTTTCACAAGGCATCAACCAGCTGAGAGAGCAGGGGGCACAGATTGTTCTTGTCCATTTTCACTGGGGAGTGGAACGGCAATACGTTCCAACAGCCTCGCAAAAATCATTGGCCCGCTTTACAATTGATAGTGGTGCGGATCTAATTCTTGGACACCATCCACATGTCGTTCAGGGAATTGAAGAGTATAACGGTAAATTTATTGTTTACAGTCTTGGGAATTTTATGTTTGGAGGAAACCGAAATCCGTCTGATAAAGACACGTACGTTTTTCAACAGACATTTCATCTCGAAAATGGAGTACTGACTGATAAAAAAGAAATCAACGTTGTCCCATTTTCGATTTCTTCTGTTTCGTCGAAAAATAATTACCAGCCTACCAAGTTGAAAGGGCCGGAGTTTGATAGGGTGAAGAAGAAAATCATTGATGTTTCGAATAAAATCAATGGGACTGGGTGGCTGGTTTATGATCAAGGGAATAATACAGAATAAGCAAATATAATATATGATAATACGAAAGCAGAGAGTTGTGTCTCTCTGCTTTCATTAGTTTATTATTTAACATCCCATGGCGTTAGATCATATGGGCGTCTGACCGAAGTAAACTTTGAACCAAAGTTAATATCTGCAACAGCTTTTGGATCCAGGATATTATCTCCAGCTGGTTTTTCCCCATTTTCTACCCAATTTACCAAATCATCAAATGCATTAATTTGTTCCTGATTTGTAAATTCACAGTGTCCTATTCCACGAATTGCACGAGATACTAGTAGGTCCTCCTTATTTTTTTCAGCCACTCTTTTCGCGTAAATTTGTTCCATGGAGAAAGGAACATAGAGATCCCCCAATGTGTGTAACGTAACAGTCGGCACCTTTAGGTCTCCATTTACCTTTGGTATTGCAGCCAAACCGTTATTGTGACGACCGTTTGGATCATTGGAGATTCTAATAACGCTTTCATTTAGAGCCTGTTCTTCAGGTGATAAACTAGGATTACTGTCAAGTTGATAAACAGAGTCCGTATTGTTTATAACATTACCTGTTGCTTCTCCATAAGCAGGGTTTGTTGGCATACGCTGCAGTAGAAAATCATCAAACATATGTTCATAAGCGATTTCAAATAATGGTCGATCTCCTCCAGAGAGGTTCTCGGTTACTGCTTCTAATTTTAATCCTTTGTCTGTAAGAGTTTTAAATACATATGATCCTGTTGTAGGATCCACTACCAATTTTTCGTCTCCTCCCAAGACTTTTCTTAGTTGTGGAACCGTATTATTAAAGTAGTTATCGTCTGCCACAAACTGTTGTTCACTTTTTGATTTTCCTGCCAAAGATTGTGCAACAAGCCCATAGTCAGTGAAGAAATCAAACAATTCCGAGTCTCCTAAAACCCCGCACATAGGCAATGCTCCATCAACATCACCGTACTGCTCAGCATATACACCAGTAACATGACCACCCATGGAGTGACCCATAATATAGGTGCGTGTTGGATTTCCGACCAATTTTCTAAATAACCCGTTCAGGGCATGCGTATCCTTTACACCAGATTCAACATCATAACCGTTCGTGCTATAACTAGAGGCAGCCCATGCATACCCTTCTGTAATTAACTCTTGACGAACTGAAGGGGCACTTACCGTCAATGCCTGACCAGTACCTCGATAACCATGAGCATACAACACAAGCTTGCCGTTCCAGTTCTCTGGAACTTCCATCCAATAACCGGCACCATTATGTATGCCTTTATAAAGTTTGGTATTCTCAAATCCTTCTAGATGTGTTAATTTGTCTAATTGTTTTTTATCTACAAAAAAGTTTTTCTTATTTTGCCCATTAGGAACAAAAAACTCTGGAGGTTTAATATTCAGTGAAGTGGATGAATCAGTTGATGAAGGTTGGTCTGCAAATGCGACGGAGCTGAGTACAGATAAAGAGAGTGTTGTGGCTAATGCTGCTGCGAATCCTTTTTTCCTTTTTTTCATGGAACCACCCCTGGTTAAAATAATATTGGGAATATTAGTACTAATATTCAGCCAATTTGATTATAAGACAAGCCAAATACTTCGTATATTGAAATATTTCTACACGAAATAACAGCAAAACACAGCAGGAAACAGGTTATGATAAAAAAACATAAATTGTGATAATAGATGTTTTAAAAATGCAGAAAGAAGTAGAAAAATAACGTCATTTTATTTATTTGGAAAACAGGTATTTTATACCATGACAGAGATTTCAGAATATTATATATAATAGTTAGTAAGTATTCACTAACCAAAAGAGAGGGTGAAGAATTTGGGATCGCAATCGGATACTAAAAAGAAAATTATCCGGGAGGCACGCAAGCTCTTTGCCGAACGAGGATATAATGGCGCCACAACCGCCGAAATTGCCAGGCGTGTTGAAGTTTCAGAAGCTGCTCTTTATAAACATTTTAAGGGCAAAAAGGATATTTTTCTTGCTTGCATTACTCCGTCTGTGTTTGAGCCCCCTAAGATGAATTCTGATCATAATCTTGATCTGGTCAGGGATGTCATCAAAGCAAGAGTGGAAGTAATCCGCAGCAATCTGGACAGCTTCAACATACTTTTTAGGGAATCGCCCAACCATCCAGAGCTTGCAAAGATGTTTATGGAGCAGATTTATATTCAGGACAAAAGTATGGAACAGCTTTTGCAAAAGGTATCTAACGGAAATCTCACCCCAGTCCAATCCCTTCTATATGAACTTGGGATCACTAGCGCTATTTGGTCCCTACTCAACTTTGAAAAACTCCAGGAAGAAATCATCTCAGAAAAATTACCGCTCGACCATATGGAGGATGAAATCGCCGATGTTGTTTTATACGGTTTATTAGGTAAAAGGTGAGTAATTAACAGAGAGGAGCTTTTTATGGAAAATAATATGCGGATTCCGCAGCCAAAAACGTATGGCCCGTTAGGCAATATTCCATTAATTGATAAAGATGCACCAACGCTGTCATTTTGGAAAATCGCCGATGAATTCGGACCTATTTTTCGCTTTGAGGCTTTTGGTTTTATCATGCATTTTGTTTCAGGTCATGAATTAGTTGCCGAGGTCTGTAATGAATCCCGGTTTGACAAAAGTCTCTCCGGAGGGTTGTATTTTCTGCGTGCACTAGGGGGAGACGGCTTATTTACAAGTAAAACGAAAGAGCCGAATTGGCAGAAAGCCCATAGCATTCTAATGCCAGCCTTCAGCCAGCAAGCAATGAAAGGATATCATACGATGATGGTTGACATCGCCCAGCAGCTCGTACAAAAGTGGGCCCGTTTGAATCCAAATGAGAGCATCGATGTTCCCGATGATATGACCCGTCTGACCCTAGATACGATTGGGTTATGCGGATTTAACTATCGCTTTAACAGTTTCTATCGGGAAAACCACAATCCGTTTATCATCAGTATGATTCGGGCACTTGACGAGGCCATGCACCAAAGCACAAGGCTGCCATTCCAAACCCAGCTGATGGTAAGAACCAAGCGGCAGTTCGAACGCGACATTAAGTCAATGTTTTCTCTAGTAGATAAAATTATCGCTGAACGCAAAGAAGGCGGCGATCAAGGGGAAACTGATTTGCTGGCCCGAATGCTGAATGTCAATGACCCGCAAACAGGAGAGAGGCTTGATGATGAAAATATTCGATTCCAAATTATTACCTTCCTGATTGCCGGTCATGAAACGACAAGCGGATTGCTTTCTTTTGCCATATACCTGCTTCTGAAGCATCCTGAAGTACTGAAGAAGGCATATGAGGAAGTTGACCAGGTACTAGGCGATTCTATTCCATCGTATCAGCAGGTACTCGACCTTAAGTACATTCGGATGATTTTAAATGAAGCTTTACGTCTTTATCCTACTGAGCCCCAATTTACTTTGTACGCAAAAAACGATACGGTCATTGGCAGAAAATACCAGCTAAAAAAATACGACAATGTGTCCGTCATTATTCCAAAACTTCATCGCGATAAGGATGCATGGGGGGAGGATGCCGAAGAATTTCGACCTGAGCGTTTTGCAGATATGACTAAAATTCCCGCACATGCCTATAAGCCCTTTGGAAACGGGCAGCGAGCGTGTATCGGCATGCAGTTCGCCCTCCATGAGGCAACGCTTGTGTTAGGAATGATTCTGCAGCATTTTGACTTAATCGACCATATGCATTATCAATTAAAAATTAAGCAAACATTGACGCTTAAACCTGATAATTTTAAAATTCGCTTAAAAATGCGGAAGAATAAGAGAATCGATACATTTGCTTTATCTGCTGAAAAAGCGGCAGCCCCGAAAAATAACCAAGAAGCTCCGAAGTATTCACTTGTTGGTGTCAATAATAGAAAGCTGCTTGTTTTATATGGTTCCAATATGGGAACAGCAGAGCAGGTTGCACATGAGCTTGCCGATATTGCCCGTTTGCATGGAGTAAGAAGTGAGGCCGCTCCCCTAAACGATAGGATTGGTAAGTTACCAACTGAAGGAGCCGTAATCATTGTCACATCCTCCTATAATGGGAAACCACCAAGAAACGCACGCCAATTTGTGCAGTGGCTGGAACATCTGGAAACAGGTAGTTTAAAAGGTGTCCAGTACGCGGTATTTGGATGTGGCGATCACAACTGGGCGAACACCTACCAGGATGTGCCTCGTTATATTGATGAACAGCTTGCCCTTAAAGGAGCAGTCAGATTTTCAGAGCGGGGGGAAGGTGATGCAAGCGGCGATTTTGAGAAGCAATTTAATGAATGGAAAAACCGGATGTGGCAGGATGCCTTCAAAACCTTCGGAATTCAATTGGATAGAAATGATGAAAAAGGGGCAAATACAATTTCCATACAGTTTGTCAATACTGTAATGGGTTCACCTTTGGCTGAAAAGTACGATTCCGTACAAGGTTCGATTGTAGAAAATCAATTAGTGTTTAATGCCGAAAATGAACAAACAAGGCAATTTGTGTTTTCCTTGCCTGAAGGGCTAACCTATCAAGAAGGTAACCATCTTGGGGTCTTTCTAAGGAATAGCAAAGAAACCGTTCAGCGAATTATTAAACGGTTTAGATTAAATGGAAAGGACCATGTGATTATTACCGCATGCGGCCGTACTTTTTCCCATCTTCCGTTAGACCGCCCGGTAAGTCTAGTTGATCTCCTAAGTCAAAGCGTAGAAGTGCAGGAAACAGCAACGCAGGTACAAATTCGTGAATTGGCCGCCTATACGGTTTGCCCTCCGCATAAGCGGGAACTAGAAGCGTTATTAGCGGATGGGGTATATGAAGAACTTGTTTTGAAAAATAGAGTTTCGATGCTTGACTTGCTTGAAAAATATGAAGCCTGTGAAATGCCGTTCGAACGTTTCTTAGAGCTATTGCCTTCACTTAAACCAAGGTATTTTTCAATAACTAGCTCTCCAAAGGAAAGTCCGAATCGAGTGAGCATTACTATTAATGTTGAACAAGGGGCCCTAGCTTGTGCATTCTTTGCGGATTTGAAGCCAGGGGATGAAATCATCATGTTTATAGTGTCCTCTGAGCAAGACGACCACCTTATAAAAGACCAGCAAGTTAAAATAGGTTAAAACGAAAGTCCCTGAATTCTTCTTGAGAATCAGGGACTTTCCATTATTTCAAAAACATCCTCAACATCTTAAGCCCATTCTTAAAATTCGGATAGCGGAACGGGATGTCAAAAAGGGTGGTTTGCTTTAAGACACTTTTCTTATGGGAGAAGGTGTCAAAGCTGCCTTTTCCGTGATAAGAGCCAATGCCGCTTGGTCCGACACCTCCGAAGGGGAGGTGAGGGGAGACAAAGTGATAGACAGTGTCATTCACACAGCCGCCGCCAAACGAAACACTGTTAAGAACCGTTTGCTGGACCTGGTTATTTTCCGTAAAAATATAAAGGGCGAGCGGTTTCGGATGATTATGGATGCCATCGAGCACTTCTGATAAATGGCTGTATTCCATAACAGGAAGAATCGGGCCAAAAATCTCATCCTGCATAATTAGATCATCCCAGCTTATATTCGTTAAAACAGTCGGCTCAATCGCTAGGGTATCCGAATCTGTTTTACCCCCAGAATATACTTGACCATTATCCAAAAAGCCCTCTAGCCGCTTAAAATGCCGCTCACTAACAATATGGGTGTAATCGGGGTTACGTAACGGATTTTCTCCATATAATTCTTTTATCGTATTTTTAAACTCGCTTAGAAATTTGTCTTTGACATTTTTATGAACATAAAGATAATCGGGGGCAATACAGGTCTGACCGGCATTCGTGAATTTACCCCAGGCAACCCGTTTAGCCGCTACCTTAATATTGGCATCATCATGAACGATGCAGGGACTTTTGCCGCCAAGCTCTAATGTAACCGGAGTTAGATTTTTTGCCGCAGCCTCCATAATGATTTTCCCAACAGGTACACTTCCAGTAAAAAAGATATAATCGAATTTTTCCTCAAGGAGTGCTGTGCTTGTTTCCACACCGCCTTCTACAACTGAAACAAACTCTTCAGGATATAGACCATTGATCAGCTTCGCCAATACTTCAGACGTTTTTGGTGTTAATTCAGAAGGTTTCAAAACGGCACAATTTCCCGCTGCAATCGCACCGATTAACGGGGCAATCGCCAACTGAAATGGATAGTTCCACGGGGCAATAATTAATGCCACACCGTAGGGTTCTGAATAGATGTAACTCGTCGAACCAAAATGGGTCATAGGAGTTTTAACACTTTTTGTTTTTACCCAAGAACTCAGGTTTTTAATTGTAAAAGTCAACTCAGCAAGGACAAATCCGATTTCTGCCGCATACGCATCTAGCTCAGATTTATTTAAATCCGTTTTTAACGCTGCCATAATCTCTTGCTCATTTACCTTTATGGCATCCTTCAATTTTTTCAATGCAGCCAATCGGAAGGAAACATTCTTTGTCTGTTCTTTTCGGAAGAAGGCCTTTTGTTTATTAACTAGGAAACTGTAATTTTCTTTAGTACCGCCTTCATTTAATAGGGGAGAGGAAATACTCATAATCATATCTACTCCTTTATCAGATGATAAAGCTTTAATATATCATTTTTATAAAGAATCTTTGGAACAGGATAGAGAGGATTTGCTTCTTTCAAAGACCGTTCCACCATGAGCGGAATATCCTTTTCCATGATTCCGTTCACCTTGGTCGGGATAGCCATTTTTTCATTAAGCTTTTTAATGGCATCAATAAATTTCCGTGCTTTTTGTTCGATAGTATCTGAAGGCTTTGTTATTTTAACCAAATCTGCCAATTCTGACAACGGCTTATGGGCGGATTCCCCATAATACTCGAGTACATATGGAAGAATAATGGCATTTGCCAGACCATGGGGAACCTGATAAAACCCGCCTAAGGTATGGGCGATCGCATGCACGTAGCCGACATATGCCCGGGTAAAAGCGATTCCGGCCAAATAAGCAGCCTTTTGCATGTTTGTTCTAGCCTGAATGTTGGTACCATTTGAATAGCATTCATAAAGATTTTGAAAAATTAACTGTACTGCCTCAATACTGCACTGTGTTGTTTCTTTCGTATTGCTTTTCCCTATATACGCCTCGACTGCATGTGTCAGTGCATCAATACCGGTAGCAGCCGTGATATGGGGAGGAAGCTTTACAGTAAGAAGCGGGTCTAATACAGCATAATGGGGGATAAGGGCCGTGTCCATTATCGCGTACTTTTCATGTGTCTCGCTGTTTGAGACAACAGCGGCAAGCGTTGCTTCACTGCCTGTTCCTGCTGTCGTTGGAATGGCAAACAGAGGCGGTATTCTTTTTAATACCTTTAAAACACCTTTCATCTGTGGAATACTTTTTTTCGGCCTTGCCGCGCGGGCGCCTACACCTTTTGCGCAATCCATTGGCGAGCCGCCGCCAAATGCAACAATTCCCTGGCATTTATTCTCCTTGTACATTTGAAAGGCTTCTTCAATATTTTCTATTGTTGGGTTTGGAACAGTTTTATCATAAATGAAAAATTGGACGCCCTCATTTTTCAAGCCATCTAAGAAAGTGTCCATCAGGCCAATGGAAACAATCCCTTGATCCGTCACGATTAAAACGCTTTCAACTCGCATACTTTTAATAAGGGTTGGAAGTTTACTTAGGCTGTTTTCTCCTTCTAATAATTCCGGTTTTCGCCAAGGAAGTATAAAGGAGGCTACCTTCATCCCACCTTGATACGTTCTGCAATATAATTCGTACATCAATAATCCCCCGCTTTCAATAAAAAATAAAAACACACAAAATACCCAAAAAACCAAAAAATGTATACAAACTATATATCGTAAAAACGGAGGGAACGTCAAGAGAATATTTAAAAAATTCTGAAATATACTCCCTTTGTAGTATATAAACTAAAATTGATATCAAACCAAAAAACTATCTATGAAACGAAAAATCAGCCGAAATCGGCTGATTTTAACTTTGTCCAATGAAATTAATTAATAAACTTAATTCGCCAGCATTAAGCTCGTTGACATTGTCAATGAATTGCTGAACTAGTTTCACCATATCCGGACTTAATTCCTCACCAACCGATTGAATAATCATTCCAACAACTGCCCCTGTAAATACTGTTAATTGCACCTTTGCTTCCTTGGAGGCATTGATTAAGTTCACCGTTAATTCCTTCACGTTTTTTCCTAGTGTATTCAAGAATAATAGCAAAATACTAAGAAAGTAAGCGCAAAACTCCAGCTTAACTTCTACATTTTTCATGAGCGAAATGATATGATGAATTGCTTCTCGTAACGGCAGATTTTGTGGATTTTCCACTAATTTAATGACTTCAGGCAGGATTGCTTCCCACTCTTCTGTGTTTGTTAGCTCTCTCCGTTCTTTTTGGAAAAAGCTTTCTGCAATTTCAGTAGGGGAGAAGACAACGATTGAACGACCTGCTTCATTCTCATTCGTGGAATACGTTCTTTTTACAAGCCCCTGGTTTTCCAATTCCTTTAATACATCATAGGCTGTCCATTTGCTTACGCCAATGGCTTCCGCCACCTTCGAATAATGGACAGGGTTGTTTGTTTTCTTAAATTGACGGTAGATATGATCAAGGAATTCCTGACGTCTTTTTGTTAGAGACAAACTTTTTTTCACCTCAGATCTATTGATGGAAACTTATGTAATTAAATATCATGATTACATGTATTATACCATTCCCGACTAAATATAATGGACAAGATTGCATTCATATATGGGTTGACTTTTTCAAAAAAAGTAGTATAGTTACTATCTTGTGAGCAGGTCATTTACGTTTTTTCTTGTTTTATTCATAGTTTGTTCATATTTACCATTTAAGATATAGACTAGACTAAATAGTACTAATCACATATAGGAAAGTAAATTAAAAAATGCAATAATGATTTGCTAGAAGGAAGGTGCTTAATAATGAAACTAAAAGGTCAAGGTATTTCCCATAAATATATTGGCTTTTTCTTTTTGGCCGTCATTCTTCTTTGGATAAAAACATATGTTACGCAATTAACACAATTTGATTTAGGGATCCAGAACTCAATCCAGAAGTTTTTATTATTTTTAAATCCATTAGGATCGGCGTTAATATTTTTAGGGATTTCAGCATTATTTAAAGGCAGAAAAAAGTATATTTCATTGATTGTGATTGATTTTCTATTATCGTTCTTATTGTTTGCCAATGTAGTGTACTATCGTTTCTTTAATGATTTCATCACGTTGCCTACATTGACCCAAACTCAGAACTTTGGTGATGTCAGCAGCAGTGTGTCTTCTTTATTGAAGCCATATGATTTCTTATTCTTTATAGATACAATTCTATTAATTGCATTACTTGTATTTAGGATTGTAAAAATCGAGAAAAAAGATATGAGCCGTCAAAAGGTGGCTGCTTTATTCTCCATGGCACTAGCCATTTCTTGTGCCAATCTTTCATTAGCAGAAGCGGACAGACCGCAATTATTAACAAGAGGTTTTGACCGAAATTACATTGTAAAATATTTAGGCATGTACAATTATACGATTTATGATACGGTGAAAAGTACGACAGCCTCTGCTCAACGGGTAATGGCGAGCAGCGACGATGTTACTGAGGTGAAAAACTACACTAACTCCAATTATGCTGCACCCAACCCGGCATATTTTGGTGCCGCTAAAGGCATGAACGTTATTTATTTGCATCTTGAATCAACACAAAACTTTTTGATTAATTATAAGCTTCATGGGCAAGAGGTTACACCATTTCTAAACTCGTTAACACGTGACCAGAATACCTTATATTTTGATAACTTCTTCCACCAAACCGGACAAGGGAAAACAGCAGATGCTGAATTTATGCTTGAGAATTCATTATACGGACTGCCGCAGGGTGCTGCCTTTACGACCAAAGGCATGAACACATTCCAATCAGCACCGGGGATTTTAGGTCAGCAGGGTTATACATCTGCAGTATTCCATGCAAACTCAGGAAGCTTTTGGAACCGCAATGAAATTTATAAATCTTTTGGTTATAATAACTTTTTTGACGGAAAATATTATCATGTAAACCCAGAAGATCAAGCGGAATATGGAATGATGGATAAACCATTTTATCAACAATCTAAACCAATGTTAGAAACTTTACCAGAGCCGTTTTATACGAAATTTATTCCGGTAGCCAACCATTATCCATATAAAATGGACCAAAGCTTGGCAACGATTGCCCCTGCAGAAACGGGTGATGCATCGGTTGATGATTATTTCCAAACAGCTAGATATGAGGACGAAGCTTTAAAAGAGTTCTTTGATTATTTAAAGCAGACAGGATTACTTGATCGTTCCATTATTATTATGTACGGTGACCATTATGGAATATCCGAAAACCATAATAAAGCAATGGCTCAGGTATTGGGGAAGGAAATTACTCCGTTTGAAAGTGCCGGCTTGCAGCGTGTTCCATTATTTATTCGTGTCCCTGGTATCCAAGGGGGAACTCATCATGAATACGGCGGCCAAATCGATGTCCTACCAACACTGCTTCATTTGTTAGGAATTGATTCAAAACAGTTTGTCCAGTTTGGTACTGATTTATTGTCAGAACAGCACGACCAACTTGTGCCATTCCGAAATGGCGACTTTGTAAGTCCAACCATTACAGCTGTTAGAGATAAATATTACGATTCTACGACTGGCTTGGAGCTTTCACAGGATAAATTGGATGAGGCTAAGAAGTACCACGAGATCGTGGACCAAAAGCTGGCAGAATCCGATAAAGTTGTAAATGGCGACTTATTGCGTTTCTATACACCTGATGGCTTTAAACCAATCGACAGATCAAAATATAACTATAACAAGGGTCAAGAAGATTCTTCTAAATAAAAGACGCTCTCCGGGTTTCGGCCCGGAGAGCTTTTTTGTACTCGTTACTTGTAAATATTTGCAACTTTTTACACTTATTAGACAAAAGTAATGTTAAAATAATTCTTGTGACAAACAGATTAAGGGGGATTTAGATTGGATTCTAAGTTTTCAAAGCCGAAAGGATTCGGAGAAATACTCGATCATACATTCAGTTTAAGTAAAAACAGATTTAAGGATTTCTTTATGATTTTCCTCTTGCTTTTAGGTCCTGTTTACTTATTACAAGCCATCATATTATTAATATCAGGAACAAGCTTCTTTAGGGAAGTGAAAGGCGGTGGTGATTGGTTTGAGCAATTCATGACCAGCTTTGAAAATCAAGGAACCTTTGACGCCGGAAGCTTTGGGGCTGACATTGGAATGGCGGTGATTGGGCTAATCACAGTGATTCTTGGTCCGATCACAGAGGCAGCTATTCTTTTTGCCGTCAATCATATTCGCAAAAATGAGGAGTTTACTGTCGGGTCGGTTATCAAGCAAGCCCTATCACGGTTCTGGCCAATGCTGGGCAGCAGTATTTTATTTGGATTGCTAGCCTTTGGCATCATGCTGGTTCCTATTTTAATCATCGCCTTTTCAGGAGTAATTGGCTCCATGGCCAATCCCGTTTTAGGCATATTATTAGCTATCGGGTTATTTCTAATCTTTGCACCAATAATAGCCTACTTTTTAACGCGCTGGAGTTTTTATTTCGGGTCGGTAGTTCTTGACAGACAGTCACCAGGATTCGGCAGAAGCTGGAGATTGACCAAGAAACGTACATGGCCGCTTATGGGACTTTATATTATTTTTTATTTAATTATTACTATTATCAGCTTCTCAGTGGAAGGGACAATTGGGTTAGCTTTAGGAAATAGCGTATTGTTTACGATTATTTCAAATCTTGTGACCTTAGTGACAACAATGATTTTCTCAGTTGGATATGCCGTGATGTACCTAGATTTAAAAGTGCGCCACGATGCCGATGATTTAAAGGAAATGATTGAAGACTATGATCGTACCTCTTTTTTAAATTAGGTGATTGAGATGCTTACTACTGAAAAAGCACGGGAAAACCTAGAGAAAATTTTGAACGAAAAGGAATATCGGGTTTATGACAAAGCTTCTAAAGGCCTTTTGGCTGAATGGTGGGAAAAGGCTAAGCAGTGGATTGCGGACAAGTTAGCCGGTTTGTTTCCATCAATTGAATCTTCCGATAACGCCGCAAGCTCTATTTTAATCGCTGTCATTATTGTGGTCATCGTTCTATTGGCTTTAGCTGTATTTTTTCTGATTCGTCATTATAAAAGAGAACGGGTTCTCCGAAGCAAAAAACCGCTTCAATCTTTAAAGGATATAAATTGGACTTATCATGAGCATTTAAAAGAGGCAGAAAAGCTAGAAACTGCAGCCGATTATTCAGCTGCAACACGACACCTGTTTTTGGCCCTGCTTCTTTTCTTTCACGATAAAGGATGGCTTGAGGCAAGAAAATGGAAGACCAATTGGGAGTATTATGAGGAGCTTAGAAAAGAGAATAAACAGCTGGCCGGCCAATTTTACCATCTCGCGCATTTTTTTGACGAAGTGACTTATGGCGAAAGGGAGGCATTTCAAGAGGAATACCGGCAGTTTCAATCTGTTGTTTTGAGTCTGTTGTCGGAAATGAACAAGGAGGGAGGGGGAACCGTTGCACAAGGCTAGAAAGGATTGGCTTTGGTTCGTTATAGTAATAGTTGTTTTTTTGCTTTTAAGCTATTTCACCTTTACTCCCAAGCCGAAAGTATATCCGAATTACGTAACTGAATCTCCTTCCCCAACTGGGACAAAGGGCTTTTATACATATTTAAAACAGGAAATGAGTGCAAAAAGCTGGAACCATTCGCCTTCTTTATTGCCAAAGAATAAAGAACAGCAGCTATTAATTATGGTGGAGCCGGGAGATTTTACTGAAAAAGAGGAAATCAGCTCATACATCGATTTTATCAAGGAAGGAAATTCGCTTCTATTGCTTACTCAAAATCCAGATGGTCTGTTTGATTTAAGGACAAAAGAATTGGAGAAAGATATACCATCTCCAGAAGCCTTAAAAATCTATGGAAAGGGCGGAAAGGCAGCACAAAAGGCGGAAGTCCAATCATACGTTCGGCTACAGCCTCGTAACGGAGAAGATACTTTATTGCACGATAAATACGGACCTGTTGCATTGAAACGTACTGTTGGTAAAGGCCAATTAATTGTCGCGATTACACCAGAATGGATAACGAATGGCAAGATTTTAAAAAACGACCATTTACCACTGTTGATTTCGCTGGTTAATGAAACCAACTCCAAGACAATTCTGTTTGATGAGTATGTTCATGGCGAGCAAACAACTTCAACATTTTTATCTGCTTTTCCAAAGTGGTTTTTACTGTTGATGTTTCAGGGAATATTGATAGCTTTCATTTGGCTTTGGAATAAGGGCAAACGGTTTGGCCCAATTATGGTTCCACGGGAAGAGATGGTCCGTTTTAGTGATGAAGGTATTCGCGCGATAGCAGCCTGGTATCTTCGGGGAAGACGATATCAGGATTCATTGTTAATTCAAGCCGATTATCTGAAGCAGCTCCTTCAAGAACGATGGCAGGTTCCTTATCACAAAGAATGGCAGGATATTTGGGGATATTTAGAACGCAAATGGACGGAAAAAAAAACTAATGAGATTCGCTTATTTCTTCAGGAATTGGCAATAATTCTCGATAAAAACCAAATCACTAAACAGGAATATTTGCTTTGGTCTAAAAAGTTAGACCAGTTACAGAAAGAGGTGGAACAAGGGTGAGGACAGAACTAACATCCCTATTGGAACAGTATGAAAGGCGAATTTTAGGACAAAATCTCAATTTACGATTGTTATTATCCGCGATATTAACAGGCGGCCATGTCCTGCTCGAAGGGGTGCCAGGCACCGGGAAGACTCAAATGGTCCGTACGCTTGCAGGACTGCTTGGCGGCGATTTTAACCGCATACAGTTTACACCGGATCTGCTCCCAAGTGATATCACCGGCAGCATGATTTACAATATGAAGGAAGGCTCCTTTCAAACGTTGAAAGGGCCGATTTTCACCAATATTTTATTGGCAGATGAAATTAATCGGACACCAGCCAAAACACAAGCTGCCCTGCTTGAGGCGATGGAGGAAAAACAGGTGACCATCCAAGGGGAAACCTACATGCTGCAAGAAGTATTTTTTGTAGTGGCGACACAAAACCCGATTGAATTTGAGGGGACCTATCCACTGCCCGAAGCCCAGCAGGACCGATTTTTATTTAAACTTCAGGTTGATTTTCCATCCTTCGAAGAAGAGAAAAATGTATTAAAACAAGTGATTGAGAACAACTTTAACAGGACTAAAGTTTCTCAAATAATGGATTTAGACACGTTCGTGGCAATCAGAAAAGAAATTGAAGATATTACAATTAGTGATAATGTACTTGATTACATTATGAAAATCGTCAGGAAAACAAGGGATACGGACATGATTCACTTTGGTGCTAGTACCAGGGCGGGGATTTCGATTGGTAAAGCAGCACAGTCTTGGGCCTATTTGTCAGACCGAAATTATGTGACTCCAGATGATATCAAAATGGTTGCAAAGCCTGCTTTACGTCATCGGATTCAGTTATCTCCTCATGTAGAATTGGAGGGAGCAACCGTTGACCAAATCATCGAAGAGCTTGTGGGCTCGGTTCCTGTTCCAAGATAGAGGTATACTGCCGACGAAGCGGCTGATGTTGATTTACCTTGTGCTAACTATTCTTTTAACACTGGGGATATTAAGGGATTTATCATGGTGGTACGTCTTTATGATTAACATTGTTGTTTTTTTCATCAGTCTGGTTGATTTATTGTTCTCAGCGAAAAAAACACAGCTTTCCTTCAAGCGGACCATAACGGAGGAAATGGAACGGGGACTTACCTATCCGATTACGATTGAGGTTCGCAATCATTCTCCATATTCACTAAACTACCGATTCATTGATGGTCTGCCGCAAACCTTTACAAAGCCGTTTCCGATATCCGGAAGGGGTCAGGCGGATTCAGCCAACGTCATTAACTATGAAACGGTACCTGCTGAGAGGGGAAAATACGAAATCAATAAGCTGTACTTCCGTTATCGAAGTGTAATCGGCCTGTGGGAAAAGCAAGTAACAGTAGATTTAACTGGTTCAGTGAAAGTGATTCCCGATCTAACGGAAACAAAGCAGTATCTAGAAAATGCCCAGCATTATTTATTGTATGAAGGCATGCAAATTCGCAAACAGCAAAGCGGGGTTGGGGAATTTTCGAAAATCCGGAGCTTTGTAGTTGGTGATGATCCGCGGAAAATTAACTGGCGGCAAACGGCTAAGCTTCAGGAAGTAATGACAAACGAATATGAACCAGAGCATGGTAAGTATATTACGATTTTGCTTGATTGCGGCCGTATGATGGGGGCAGAACTGAAAAAAGGCAACCGATTAGAAAAAGCCTTGGAAGCTTCCGTAACCGTAGCCGCTGCTGCTCTTCAAAAAGGGGATTATGTGTCCGTTCTAGCTTTTTCAAATGAAATTAAGGCTTTTGTTCCACCTGCCAAGGGAATGGCTCATCTGCAAACCATTCTCCACTCCATTTACCATTTAAAAGTAGATGCAGTAGAATCCAACTATGCAGAGGGTCTTCAATATTTGGAAATGGTACAAAAGAAACGAAGCCTGCTTTTATTATTTAGTGATATACAGACCTTTCTACATGAAGAAAATGCCCTTGCCTACCTTAAACGGCTTCGAAAGCGGCATTTATTTTTCATGATCGGGGTTGAAGACCGTACTCTGATGAACAGAACAAAAGCGGAGCCGATTGATGTTCAAGCGGCTATGTTGAAGAGCATTGCCCAGCAGCAAATGCTTTTTAAGAAAAGGGAGAAAAATAAATGGGAAAAGCAGGGCCTGCCAATGATAGAGGCCCGTGAGGAAAAATTAGCGGTTACCGCTGTGTCCCATTATATGGAGATAATGAATCAGAATCTTTTATAGCATGACTGTGTTTCAGTTTTCCAAACACAATATAAAGAACTAAACCCAAAACAGTCAAGATAGCTACCATATATTTAGCTTCAAGCGAGATGGCTGCCGGTGTGATAAAACCTTCAATGATTCCGGCGATGATGAATAATGGTATAGTTCCAAGGAGCAGCTGAACAGAGCGTTTTCCGTGTTCCTTCAATTGGTACCCTCTTGAGTACAGGCCAGGTACAAAGAGCTTATAGCCCATTAACAGCCCAGCCCCGCCGGCAATAAAAATGGCTGTAAGCTCAATCATGCCATGGGGAACAATATAGGCCCAAAAATCATAGGCTTTGCCGTGATGCCAGAAAAGCGCTGCAAGTGCTCCAATGATAATGCCGTTGTAGATAAGCAAATAAACAGTTAATATTCCAAAGGTTATACCACCAGCGAAGGCTAGTATGGCCACTTTTATATTATTCGTCATGATACTAGCCGACATGAGTGAGGAATCGACCGTACCATCCCTACTTCCGAGTTGTTCCGGGTCAACCCCTCGGGCAATTTCTGGAGGAAGAATGGAATAAATATGGAGTGGGTCATTCAAGACGGAAAGAAAGCTGCCAATCGCGCCGATTGCAAACAAGATCATCGCGGTCACAACGAATTTCCATTGTTCTAATAATAAGCCGATAAACTTGGCGGCGAAAAAATGACGAATTTGTTTAACGCTTGATACCTGGTCTTTATATAAAAGATTATGCGATTTTGAAACAAGTCCATTCAAATATTGCGTTACTTCGTCATTAGGAAAATACGTTTGGCTATAAGAAAGATTCTGCGCCGCTTTCTGATATAGGCGTGAGAAGAGTATAATGTTGTCTCCAGTTATCGTCTTCCTGCCCTTGCTTAGTGTTGCGATTAACTGTTCAAGCTGTTTCCATTCTTCGCGATGCTGCTTGATAAATTGTTTAACATTCATTTTTTCACCATCTTTTGCCGTTAATGCTTGCTTCTATTCCTTATTATAGTAATTTTGTAGAAAAATAGGAAACCTTATCATCTAGAAAGGGGAGAACCCTGTTGAATCATGAACAAATGGATATTAAAACACCGGAATACGTCTCACTTCAGTTTAGCCTGGCCGGATTAGGCAGCAGGGCTGCGGCATTTATTATAGATCAATTAATCTTAATGGTGTTTAATATTTTGTGCATTATTTTGGTTATCTTCATCATGAAGGGTATGTCGTCTTTTCCATTTTTTTTAGAAGAGAATACTGTCCCTTTTGCCATTGCTATTATTGTGATATTCGTGATTAATTGGGGCTACTTTTTTGCCTTTGAATTTTTCTATGGCGGCAGAACACTGGGCAAGAAATGGATGGGCATCAGGGTTATTCAAGAAAATGGACACAGCATTACCTTGCTTTCAAGCTTTATCCGCAACCTGATGCGAATTGTTGATTCTCTGCCAGCAGGGTATTTTCTTGGAATGCTGATGGTGTTTTTTCATTCCAAGCATA
>NZ_JAGYPE020000002.1:0-30346 GCF_018343545.2 Neobacillus citreus
GGTAGTTGGGACGCAAGTCCCTGTGAGAGTAGGACGCTGCCGGGCAACAAAAAAAGACAACCTGAAAAATTCAGGTTGTCTTTTTTTAGCAATAATATTGTTTTTCTTAAATAATATACTAAAACGATAAATCTAAAATTTCAGAATTCTAATTGACAATTAACTTTGTAATAACTATATTTATTTTATATACGGAATTAAATTCCGGATATAAAAATTACTTTTTTAATAGATATAGTAAGAATATCATTAAATTTAGGGGGTAAAAATGGCTAAAGACATTAAATTTAAAGAAGAAGCCAGAAGGTTAATGCTGGAAGGTGTTAATAAGCTGGCTGATACGGTAAAGGTAACCTTGGGTCCAAAGGGAAGAAACGTGGTCATTGAACGAAGCTTTGGCTCACCGTTAATCACGAATGATGGAGTGACAATTGCCAATGAAGTAGAGTTAGAGGATCCTATAGAAAATATGGGAGCCCAGTTAGTAGCGGAAGTGGCTTCAAAGACCAATGAATTGGCTGGTGATGGAACAACAACGGCTACTGTTTTGGCCCAGGCAATGATTCAAGAAGGTATAAAAAACGTAACAGCCGGTGCGAATCCTGTCGGTATTCGAAAGGGAATGGAAAAAGGCGTAACGGCTGCTGTTGTAAAATTAAAAGAAATTTCTAAAGAAATAGATGATAGAAATTCGATTGCTCAAGTAGCGTCGATTTCTTCCGGTGATGACGAAATAGGAGAATTGATTGCTGAAGCCATGGACCGTGTCGGTCATGATGGTGTCATTACAATTCAAGAGTCAAGAGGATTTATGACAGAACTCCATTTTGTTGATGGTATGCAATTTGACCGGGGGTATACCTCTTCCTATATGGTTACAGATCATGAACAGATGACCGCTGTATTAGAAAATCCTTATATTCTTGTGACAGATTATAAAATCAAAATAATCCACGAGATTCTACCGATCCTTGAGGAAGTAGTTCGTCAAAATAGACAGCTTTTGATTATTTCGGATGATCTGGAGAGTGATGTGATTGGTGCGTTAGTTGTCAATCGCATGCGTGGTACATTCCATGCAGTTGCTGTTAAGGCACCAGGGTTTGGCGAACATCGAAAAGCTATGCTCGAAGATATTGCTCTTCTAACAGGAGCAACGTTGATCACGGAAGATATTGGCCTTGACTTGAAAACAACGAGTCTCACCCAGTTGGGGAATGCAGGCAGAGTAATAGTATCAAAAGACAATACAACGATCATCGATGGTGCTGGAGAAGCAGAATCCGTCAGAACCAGAGTACAGAGTTTACGGGTTCAGTTAAAGGAAACAGCTTATGAATTTGATAGAGAGAAGCTGCAAACTCGTATTGCAAAATTAGCTTCCGGTGTTGCAATCATTAAAGTTGGTGCCCATACAGAAACTGAACTGCAGGAGAAAAAGCTTCGCATTGAAGATGCCTTAAATGCTACAAGGGCAGCGGTTGAAGAAGGAGTCGTGCCGGGTGGAGGCACAGCGTTGATGAATGTTTATGCATCAGTAAACGAGGTCCTGAATACAGTTCGTGGTGACGAAGAAACAGGAGTGAAAATAATTCTGAGAGCTTTGGAGGAGCCTGTTAGGCAAATTGCAGAAAATGCAGGCGAAGAAGGCTCGGTAATTGTAGAACGATTAAAGCAGGAAGAGCTTGGAGTTGGCTTCAATGCGGCCGACGGCACATGGGGAAGTATGTTGGATTTGGGTATTATCGATCCTGTAAAGGTAACACGCTCCGCCCTTCAGCATGCGGCTTCCGTTGCCGGAGTGTTTTTGACGACCGAAGCCGTTATTTCTATTATTCCGGGAACAGAGAAACATGATGATTCCATGGGCGGAATGATGCACCATCATTAATAAGTCAGGAAAAGGGTGTAGGCATTGTTTGAACTGGTGAAAATCAATCAGATTCTCACCAGTTTTTTATTAGTATAATTTTTGATAAAATATTTCAAACATTCTAATAATTCGTTTGACAATCTATAAATTAAAGACTTATAATTGTCATATAAGGAAAACGTTTCCGTATATGACAATTGATGAGAGGGGATTTAATTGATTTTCAATCTATGAAAAGGAGCTAAAAAGAAAGGGGAGGTTAAATTGTCATTAAAGAAAACTTCACTATTTTTATTGATTGGTATCCTCATTTTGGGAGTTGCTTATTACAAAACTGCAAGTGGTTTTCACAATATAGGGGGCTCAGGAGCCGGTGATATTGGGCCAGGATATTACCCAAAAATATTGGCTCTTATTCTAATCGGACTAACGATAATAAGTATTTTCCAAACAATAATGGATAAAAAAAGCGAAATCATTAATTTAGGAAATATCAAAATGGTAGGGATTACTCTGCTGCTGACGTTAGTTTATATTTTCATCTGGGCGAAGTTAAATTTCTTTTATATTCCAACATTCCTGTATTTGTTTACATTGATTCATATTTATCAGCCAGAGAAAAGTTCAAAAAAAGTGCTGATAATGAATCTGATGTCTACTTCTGGTGTACTTTTAGGCATATACCTATTCTTCGATTTGCTGTTGCAAATAGATTTTTAAAAAGGAGGGGAAAAGATGGGAATCCTTGATTTTGATTTCAGTTCTTTGTTTACGCTTACAAATATGGTTGTCATTATAATTGGGACTATCGTTGGTCTTGTAATAGGAGCTTTGCCAGGTTTAGGCGCGACGATAGCGATCGTTTTTCTTCTTCCGTTTACCTACTCCATGTCACCTGTAGCAGCCGTATTATTATTGCTGTCAGCCTATCAGGCAGCTGAATACGGGGGATCTATTTCCTCTATCACCTTGGGGATACCGGGAACACCAGCTGCAGCTGCTACTTTAGAGGATGGTGTGCCTTTAGCAAGAAAAAAATCGCCTGGGAAGGCGCTGGGGTACTCATTGACAGCTTCTACAATAGGGGGAATCTTTGGTGCTTTATGTTTGATCTTTCTAACAGAGCCTATTGCCAATTTTGCACTTAAACTATCTGACCCTGAATTCGTATTGCTTGGGATTATGGGATTGATTGCCGTGGCTTCTATCAGTACTAGGGGGACAATGACAAAGAGCCTAATTTCGGTCGTTCTTGGTTTGATGGCAGGAACAATCGGAATGGATATGTTTGTTGGGAGCCCTCGGTTTACGATGGGGCAATTAGATTTAATGGAAGGTCTTGGCATTGTGGCTTTGCTAATAGGGTTGTTTGCGATTCCTGAAATATTAAGAGTTGTAAAAGATGAATTGCATATTAAATTTGCTTCCAACTCTAGTAATCTTTCTACAAAACTAGAATTGAAAGAGATAAAGAGCGTCGCAAAGCCAATCGGAATTGGTTCAGTAATAGGAACAATCGCTGGAATTTTACCAGGACTAGGTACGGTAGCGGCATCGTGGTTTTCGTATATCGGGGCAAAAAAAGTATCAAAAAGCCCTGAAACATTTGGTAAAGGGAACCCTGAGGGGATTGCTGCACCAGAATCCGCTAATAATGCTTCAGTTGGTGGCGCGCTCATTCCACTATTCGCTTTAGGTATTCCAGGTTCAGTAGGAATCGCCATCGTTATGGGGGCGTTCATTATTCATGGCATACAGCCAGGTCCCAGAATTTTTGCTAAAGATCCGACCTTAACATATGGAATTCTTTTTGGATTTCTCCTAACTACTGTTTCGATGTATATAATTGGAAGATTACTAACACCGTTATTTGCTAGGATGCTTGTTGTTCCTAACTCATTTCTCATGCCGATTGTGCTAGTCATCGCTCTCGTAGGCGGCTTCTCAGCCTCCACTAAATATTTTGATTTATGGTTTTCCCTAATCCTGGGTGTTCTCTCTTTTATCTTCATAATGGGACGATTTTCCATGGCTGCTTTTGTCATGGCATACGTATTAAGCCCGATAATTGAAAAGAGTTTGCGAAGAACCCTATTGCTCACAGAGGGCAGTTATTCCGCCTTTGTGACAAGACCAGCTTCACTAGTTTTATTGCTTATTATTATACTGATGCTGATATCACCGCTATTTTCAAAAATAAAGAACAGGCGAAAAGAGTCCAAGTTGGCTGAAGATAGCACAGCAGCTGCTGTTAAGGGATAAATACATGGCTGGTAAGGAGGTGTCCACCAAAACAAACGAAACATAGTTTTAGTTTGAAATGATTAAAAATTACAGAAAAGGGTGAGATGGATGAAAAAATCTATTCAATTGTTATTGTTCTCTCTGGTATTAATCCTAGCTTCGGCATGCTCAAACACAAAAGAGAGCGCTTCCCAAAACAACAGTAAAGGAGGTGATAAGGAAGCAAAAGTAGAATCAAAGTTTCCTGAAAAACCAATTAAAATGATTGTTCCTTTTGCCCCTGGTTCCATCAACGATAATAGCGCACGACTTTTAGCAAAACTTGCCGAAAAGCATCTTCCACATAAAGAATCCATCACCATCGAAAATGTTGAAGGGGGAGGCGGAATTATTGGAATGACACAATTAATGAACGCAAAACCAGATGGCTATACCATCGCATATGGAACTGTCTCCCATGTAAGCGTTCTGCCTCATTTTGGTGAAGCTTCCTTTACACATGACAGCTTCCAGCCAATCATGAAAAATACAGCTTCGATTCCAATGCTGGTAGTGAGAACAGATTCCAAATGGAATACATTCGAAGATTGGTTAAAATTTGCACAAGAGAACCCAGGGAAATTTTCTTATGCAACTACTGGACCAGGAAGTATTTCGAATTTAAATATGGTTGCAGTTGCCGAAAAAGTAGGAGTTAAGGTAAAGAACGTTCCATATGAAGGCGGTGCCCAAGGGATTACCGCATTACTAGGCGGCCATATTGATGGAGCTGTTGTTATGCCTAGTGATGCATTAGAACATATTAAAGCTGGTACATTAAAGCCTTTAATTGTATTTGGCACTGAAAAAACGGAATATGACGGGGCGGTATCACTTACAGATTTAAAGATGGAAGGTGGAATTGAAGCATTTTCAATGCTGTTTGCACCTAAAAAAATCTCAAAAACAGAATTATCCATATTAGATGAAGCTTTCCATAAAGCACAACAGGATCCAGAATATGTGGATTATGTAAAAAATAGCAATTCACAAATTTTGTATTTGGACCCAAGTAAGTCTCAGGCTGAAGCAACACGTACCTTTGAACTTGCTGGTGACCTGTTAAAAAAATTAGGGATTATTAAGTAATGATTTTTATCCATACATTTAAGCAAAATTTAGGGAGGTTACTATTTTGATTAAAATTGAAAATGAGGTAAAAATCACTATACGCGAAGATAATCTAAATCCATTTCTGAAAGATCATTTCGAACCAGTAGGAAAAGAATATACAGCTGACACTGATAGTTTAGAAGTAATTGGCGAAATTCCAAGAGATTTACATGGAGTTTATGTTCGTAATGGTCATAATCAGGTTCATGAACCAATGGGGGTATTTCATATTTTTGATGGAGACGGAATGCTTCATGCTCTTCATTTCGAGGATGGAAAGGCAACCTATCGAAACCGATTTGTCCGTACCACTGGATTTTTGGCAGAGCAGGCTGCCGGTAAATCGTTATGGCCGGGGATGCTCGAGCCTCATCTAGCTACTCGTCAAGGCTGGGGCAGTATGCGAACCATGAAAGATAATGCAGGAACAGATGTTATTGCTCATGCAGGAAAGCTATTAGCGACAATGTCACAATGTAGTGAGGCGAATCGCTTAGATCCTATTTCATTAGAAATGCTCGAATCCGACGGCTGGAATGCAACCATTGCACCTGCAGGTATATGCTCTCACTTTAAAGTAGATAACGATACTGGAGAGCTAATGTTCTTCAATTTTAGTGAAACGTATCCTTATATGTATTATGGTGTAGTCGATCAGAATAGCCAACTAAAACATTATGTTCCAATCGACTTGCCAGGTGTTCGTTGGCCGCATGATTTAGGGATCACAAAAAACTATTCCATCTTGCATGATTTGCCGTTCATTTTCGATCCAGAATTGTTGGCTAAAGGGGAGCGTAAAGTTACCTTCTTTACGGATATGCCTGCTCGTTTTGGTATTATCCCTAGATATGGTGATAACAGTAAAATCAAATGGTTTGAAGCAAGGCCTTGTTTCATCCTGCATTTGTCAAACTGCTATGAAAACGGCGATGAGGTAGTGATGGAAGGCTGTGTTACCTTTAATCCGCGAAAACCAGCGGTAGGGAAGCAGGGTGCAGATGCAATCGATAAGATGAAAAATCAATTTGACAAAAAGCAAACAGGTTATCGCATGTATCGCTGGCGTTTTAACCTTAAAACAGGAAAAACGAAAGAGGAATTCTTAGATGACGAAATAACAGAATTCCCAGTGGTGAGCAATGACTTTATCGGGAAGAAATACAGATATAGCTATAACTCTACTTTCGATAACTCCAAAGCATGGTGGCTGAGTGGTATCAAGAAATATGATCTTTTAGATGGCACATTTCAGCGCTACGAATACGGTGAGGGTAGAGTAGGCAGTGAGCCGCAATTAGCAAGAAGACTTAATGCTGTAGAAGAGGATGACGGATACTTAATTACGTTAATTACTGATATGAATGAAAATCGGTCAGAATGTCTCATTCTTGATGCGAAAGATTTTTCAATTGGACCAGTAGCACGTATTATTCTCCCACACCGAATTCCAATTGGCGCTCATTCTTGTTGGGTAGAAGGTGACCGTATTAAGGGAGAAAGAGTATAAATTTTTCAAACAAAAGAAGAACTTCAAATGGGGTTGTTTGAAGTTCTTCTTCCATCATCATCTTGTTGATAAATTTAGATATGAAAATAGGTATGGGAATTCACTTTTTTATGGTTTAGTGCTAAGAATGCTTCGTGCATGTAGGTGCTAAAGCATTTGGTAATTCCCATTTTAATTGCCAGCAGGAAGTATCATGTCTTAATAAGACATTGATATAAGGAGTGATGAAATGAAGGTAATTCTAATGAAGGATTTCGGTTCGGCCGATCATCTTTATATTGGCGAAGCAAAAACCCCTGCTGTAAACCCTGGAGAAGTATTGGTGAAAGTAAAAGCAACGGCGTTAAATCGTGCTGACCTGCAGCAACGGCGTGGAATGTATCCGCCAATACCAGGAGAGTCAAACATACTTGGTCTTGAAATGTCAGGAGAGGTTGTAGAACTCGGGGCTGGTGTTTCATCTCATTCAATTGGTGACCGAGTTTGTTCTTTATTACCTGGAGGCGGATATGCTCAATATGTAAGTGTACCAGAAGGTTTATTAATTAAGATTCCAGATACCATGACATTTGAACAAGCTGCTGCTTTTCCTGAAACGTTCCTAACCTCGTATCAAAGTCTTTTTTCATTGGGGCAATTAAGGAAAGGGCAAATAGTGTTAGTTCATGCAGGCGCTAGCGGTATAGGGAGCGCTGCACTTCAATTAATCAAATTGGCGGGGGCTACTGCGTTAATTACAGCAGGTAGTGATAGGAAAATTGAGTATTGTGTGCAGTTGGGGGCAAAGGCAGGCTGGAATTATAAAAAGGGACCATTTTTACCTTTTATTAATGAGTACACCAATGGTAACGGTGTTAATATCATTCTCGATTGCATTGGAGCTCCTTATTTTGCACAAAACATACAATCATTGGTTCCAGACGGAAAATTGGTTATCATTGGGTCTCTTGGTGAAAAGATTGTGAATCAACTGGATTTAGGAACACTTCTATTAAAAAGATTCCAGCTGTTACGAACTACCTTAAGGTCGCGGCCGCTTAATCGGAAAATCGAATTAACCAAGGAACTATTAGAGTTTTTAGGAGACCATTTTGCTAATGGAAGAGTGGTTCCGATAATAGATACTATTTTTGACTGGAAAGAAGTTAGAGAAGCCCACCAGTATATGGAAGCCAATAAAAACAAAGGGAAGATTGTGCTCCGTGTAACAGAGTAAAAGGATATTTTTAGATAAGACGTATTTATACAAATAAAAAGGGAGAGGTTTTTATGGAGAAATTGATTATTACAGTGGCGCCGACGGGGACGAATACTACAAAGATAGACACACCGTATGTACCTCTAACACCAAAGGAAATTGCCGACGAAGTTTATCTCGCCTGGAAAGCAGGCGCTGCCATCGCCCATCTGCATGTTCGTGAAGCAGATGGTTCACCGTCCATGGATGTTAATTTATATCGTGAAACTGTGGAACGTGTAAAAGAAAAATGTGGGGATGAACTGATCATTAGTTTAACTTCTGCGGGCAAGCATGGCCTGTCAGACGAAGAGCGGCTGGCGTTTTGTGAATTGGCGCCTGATTTTGCTTCATTAGATACTGGATCATTAAACCTAAGAAACATCGTTTTTATGAATTCCCCGCAATTTTTGCGGAATTTAGCTGCTAAAATGCAGAAATATCAAATTAAGCCTGAAATAGAAGTATTCCATCCAGGCATGATTACAAATGCAATAAAGCTTGTCGATGAAGGCTTGATTACGGGTGATTTGCATTTTCAAATTGTATTAGGAGCTGATGGCGGCATGCCGGCAACTCCAAAAAGCCTGCTGTATATGTTGGACTCTTTACCAGAAGGAGCAAGCTGGGGATGTGTAGCATTTCAAAATCAATTCGCAATGAATACACTGACCATTGGTCTCGGCGGCGATGTTCGAGTGGGTATGGAAGACCATGTTTACATACGGCCAGGAGTTCTTGCAAAATCGAATGCAGAATTTGTAGAACGGATTAAAAACGTTTCTTATGAATTTGGGCGTGATGTCGCTACACCAGTTGAAGCCCGAAAAATTATGAAGGTAGAACAAAAAGCGGCAAAGTTTTAAAACAAAACTATAAACAAGGAGTATTACTATGTCTGAATATGTAAAAAATCTTGTGTTAATCCCCGGGCTTAACAATACAAAACAAATTTGGGACGAAGTAATCGAACACTTGCCTTCATCGATTGAATGCTACCCGATTACTGTTCCGGCGATTGCTAACTTAGATCAATTAGCTGAGGAAGTATTAAAGGGTTTACCTGATCAGTTTCATCTTGCCGGATTTTCATTTGGCGGCTTCCTGGCACTGGCAATGTTAGAAAAGGCGCCTGAACGGATTACCGGCTTATCTCTTATTGGCACGAGTGCTGAAGGGGAGTCAGACGCTTCAAGGGAGCTTCGGAAAAAGTCCATTGCCCGTGCTAAGTCCGGTGAATATGAAGAAATGGTAGCAGCAGGTGTGAATCGGACATTTTATCCTAGCAATGTCGAAGATAAAAAGTTTCAAAAGATTAGAAAGCAAATGCTTACAGATTACGGGCAAGACCGCTATATAGCCCATGCAACTGCCACGATGGCAAGAGTCGACCGTCATCACTTATTGGAGAAACATGATATCCCATATTTATTTGTTGCAAGTGTCAATGATGTCGTTGTTCCTCTGGAGAAGACGAAGCAAATGACCAATTATGCAAAAAATGCCCAGTTTGCTACTGTCGATAGAAGCGGTCACTTAATACCGCTTGAGCAGCCTAAAGAGTTAGCGGAGTTAATGGAACCTTGGCTGGAAAAATAATCATTCCTGAAATTTAGAGAGCCACCATATAAAGCAGGTGGAGAATTCATGTAATATATTGGAGGATAAAATTCATGTATATAAATGGAAGTTGGGTTAAATCAGATCAAGTTTTAGAAGTAAAGAACCCTGCAACTGGTGAATTGGTAGATGTTGCATATCTGATTGGAGCAGAAGAAACAAACCAAGCTATCCAAGCCGCAAAGAATGCCTTCCCGGTATGGTCCTCTTTAACAGCAGAACAACGCAGCGATTATCTCTACCAAATTGTTGATAAATTGCAAGAAAAAAAGGAACATCTCGCTAAAATCATAACAAAGGAAATGGGGAAATCAATTCATAACGCACGGTATGAGGTTGGCAGTACGATTTCATTTTTCAAATGGTTTGCCGAAGAAGCAAGGCGGGTATACGGTGACGTATTGCCGATTTCAACAGCGAATAAACGAGCGCATGTTATTAAACAGCCAATTGGAGTAGTAGCTGCCGTTACACCTTGGAATTTCCCGCTTTCGATGGGTGCCAGGAAATTAGCTCCTGCACTCGCTGTTGGGTGTACTGTGATTGTCAAGCCATCATCAGAGGCGCCGTTATCATTGATTGAACTTTTTAAGATATTTGATGAGGTTGGACTTCCAAATGGAGTAGTGAATCTCGTACTAGGCCCTTCCGCTGAAATTGCGAAAACATTAATGGATAGCCAAGATGTACGCAAGATTTCATTTACAGGGTCCACGGAAGTAGGTAAAACATTAATCCGCCAATCAGCCGATACAATCAAGCGTGTTTCGATGGAGCTGGGAGGGCATGCTCCTTTTATTGTCTTTGAAGATGCCGATTTAGATTTGGCAGTGCAAGGAGTTATTTCAAGTAAATTTGCCTCATCCGGGCAGCAATGTGTCTGTACGAACCGCGTTTATATCCAGGAATCCATCTATGAGCAGTTCGCTGAGAAATTCCAGAAGGCTGTTAGGCAAATGAAGGTGGGGAACGGAATGGATGAATCCAATCAAATGGGGTCTTTAATTAACGCAAATGCCATTAATAGTATTCATGGCCAAGTAAATGATGCCCTAGAAAAAGGTGCTCGGGTACTTTGTGGAGGTGTCAGATTAACAACTGAGGAATATGCAAATGGCTATTTCTATGCACCAACCGTATTAGCTGACGTAACAGAAGAGATGGTCATTACAAGGGAGGAAACATTTGGTCCCGTGGCCCCGCTCATTCGCTTTCAAACAGAGGCAGAAGTAATAGAGAAAGCTAATAACACGAATTATGGCCTTGCATCCTATTTCTATACGAATGATTTGTCACGGATGTATCGCGTTTCTGAGAAATTGCAATATGGAATGGTTGGTGTGAACGATCCAGCACCATTCTCCATGCAAGCACCGTTTGGTGGGGTAAAGGAAAGCGGCTACGGCAGGGAAAGCGGCAAATATGGTTTGGAAGATTATCTGGAAACAAAATCAATTTCCATTATGATTAAGCAATCACCTGTTGGCTAAATGGGGAAACATGAGATCATGAAGGATGTTCACTCGCATTTTATTCCAAAAGAAGCTCTATTGTGGCTTGAGCAGCATCAGCATCTTGTTTCTGTAAGACGGGAACAGCTAACAGACGATCGGCCAGATGTCCTTATCATTAATGATACTTGGCCGTTCTCATTATCTGAAGCCTTCATTGATGAAAACCAGCATGCAGCTGCGCAAAGAAAAGCTCAAATTGACCATACATTAGTGTCACCTCTACCACAATTGTTTTTATATAATACTGACCCTGCTATTACGTCTGAATTTGCCGCAGTATACAACCAAGGGCTGATTGATATGATGAAAAGAAGCAACACTAGATACTCTGGCTTATCAACAGTTCCCCTAAATGATCCAATTAAAGCAGCATCAGAATTAAAGTCTACAATGAAAAAAGGGTTGTTAGGATCGATTATTGGCACCGGCATAGACGGTACTTTATTAACTGATGAACGGTATATTCCATTTTGGGAAGAGGCTAATCGTCAAAAAGCGATTATTTTTATTCATCCGCTTCTTAGTCAGGACAAAAGGATGAATAAAGGAAAGATGTCGACCTTAATGGGGGTTCTATGGGAGACAACAGTATGTGCTGCAGATTTATTACTACAAGGCTATTTAGACGTTTATCCAAACGTAAGGATTCTCTTGGCGCATGGCGGGGGCTTTCTCCCTTACCAGATTGGGAGAATGTCGAAGGGATACCAGCAGTGGGAATCTGTTTCAAAAAATTTAAGCGCATCTCCGGGGGACTATTTGAGAAAGTTTTGGTTTGACTCCGTACTTTGGAATGATGATGCGCTTTCCTTCTTAGTCAAATTGGCAGGTGAGGATCGAGTTGTGCCTGGATCTGACTTTCCGTTTGAGCTAAAAGATTTCCCCCCAATCAATAAGAATCTATCAGGATGGGATTCTTTAATATCATAAATACATGGAATACCCCTTCAAAATAAATGGCAGTTTTTTTTTACAGTATTTTGAGGGGGAATGTGAATTTCATATTTGAAATTGTTGTTTAATTATGGTGTAATTATGAATGGACATTCATTTAGGGAAGGTGGAAGGTTTGACAGGAATGGGTCAAAAACAGAGTTTAGTGCCTGCATTGGACTCATCTATTAAAATCTTAGAATTACTTGCAAAACAGGAATTTCATTCAGCTACACTCACTGAAATCGCGAATGCACTATCAATCAATTTTAGCACTTGTTTGAGGATCCTAAGAACGTTAGAAGAAAAAAACTATGTAGTATTGGAAAGCAGCTCGAAAACTTATTCATTAGGACCACCTCTAATTGCTTTAGGCAATCGCGCAAAGGAGATTAATAACTATATAGAAGTTGCCAGTATGTATTTAAAGGACCTTGTGAAAACGGGTTTAACTTTTGTATTAGTAAAAAGACTACGTGAAACACATCTGATGTATGTTGCAAAAGAAGAACCCCCGTTGAAAGTTCGGTTAACTGTTTCTACAGGTGATTCCTTTCCTATTACAGCAGGGGCGCTTGGAAAATGTTTTTTTGCATTTTTGCCGGAAAAGGATTCCAATGATGTCGTCACAAAGCTATTAATTGATCACCAGCTTCCTCAATATACGTCAAACTCAATTACGGCCATTGAAGATTTGAAAAAGCAAGTACCGAAAATCCGTGAAGAAGGTATTGCGGAAAGTCACGAGGAATACTCGCTTGGCATTTCAGCTTATGCTTGTCCAATATTTGATAGTCAAGGCAATATCATTTTGGGACTTGGCTCATATATGCCTAAATCGTTAATTGAGCATATCCACGAGGAAGAACTGAAAGCGATTATGAAATCGAAAGCACAGGAAATTACGCAAGCAATTAGTTCTTTAGTATAATATTTTTTCTCCTGAAAAATCCTCCCTTTATTTTAATAGGAGGATTTTTTTTATGATTATTTCATTGCTGGAATGGTAGAAGAAAAATCTTTCTTCAAGTGCTGCGTAAACCATTTAAGAGCCTCGTTACTGTATATATCAAATTTCTCGATGTAAGGTGTAAAATGGTGACCGTCAATAATCACTAATTTTTTCGGCTCACGAGCTTCCTCATAAGCAGCAAGTGTCAAATCGGTAGGTGTGACAATATCATCTGCAGCAACAAGAATGAGTAAAGGAGTAGGAGATATCATGGAAAAATATTTCCCAGGCTCGTATGAACGTGAAAGATCGATGGAACGGATTGTCACTTCATTTCTCCAATTGGGTGAACGTTTACCAGCCTTTAAATACCACTTTACAGCTTCTTCATTTTGATAAATCCCTTGTTCGTCAGTAGTTTCAGCAACAATCTTTTTATAAGCAGGCTTTCCACCAAGCATTCGATTTTCTCGATCATCATAGAAAGTATTTAACAATGTTGGCACCTCATCAGGCTGCACTCTTCTAAGTGCCGCTTGTGAACCGCTAACCGTAGGAACCTGCGCAACAACACAGCTGATTCTTTTGTCCATAGCGGCAACTTGTAAAACATGACCTCCGCTGTAGCTCGTTCCCCAGATCCCGATTCGTGAACGATCAATTTCCTTCAATGTACAGATAAAGGTAATGGCATGCTGAAAATCAAGTACCTGCTCATAGGGATTGATTTCCTGCCTTGGAAACCCATCGCTATCCCCAAAATTCCTGTGATCATAAACAAGAACGGCAAAACCGTTATTGGCAAAATGCTCAGCAAAAGCATCTAGGTACATTTCCTTTAGCGATCCATATCCATGCGACATAATGATAGCAGGAAAATTCTCTTCACTAGTATTAGGGGTGTAAAGCCAGCCCCTTAACATGGCACCTTCTGCATTAAATTCAATATTAATTCTATTAAATAATGATGGACTTTTCATTAGTAAGGCCTCCCTATAATTGTAGTTAATATGTCCGATTTTTCTAAAAATTGTATATAAATAATTTATACTTCATTTTATTATATTTGTAAATTGTTTTTATATATAAAAAATTTATAGTATGACTTTTTTTTAGAACGATTAATTTCCGTGTTCAAGCAAACTATTTTATTAATCAGAAAATATAGAATATAATAATTATATGGATTGTCCTTTTTATTAAAATACTGACTGGTTAGTATTTTAATAAAGTACAGTCTAGACATCTTCAGAAAATAAACTAATTTTCAGCAATTTTATTTTGAAAAAATTATATTTTTTTAGGAGGAAGTAGAAATGAGAAGTTGGATTGTAAATGAATTAGGGGATCCGAAAGATGTGTTAAACCTGGAGGAAAAATCTGTACCTGCCCTTGAAGAAGGAAAAGTGTTAATTCAAGTGGAGGCATCCTCTCTTAACTTTTTCGATATATTGCTCTGCCAAGGGAAGTATCAGGAAAAGCCGCCTACCCCGTTCACGCCGGGTGCTGAGATTTCGGGGATTATCAGGGAAGTGGGGGAAGGAAGCCGGTTTAAGGTAGGACAGCGAGTTATAGCTACACCTCCACTGCCAAACGGGGGATTATCTGAATGGGTCAGTGTACCTGAGAATTCTGTTTATGTCATTTCCGAGAAGATGTCTCCTAGCGAGGCTGCATCAATGTTTATTACATACCAAACTTCTTATTATGCTTTATACCATCGTGCTAATCTTCAAAAAGGGGAAGTTCTTTTAGTACATGCCGGTGCCGGCGGTGTGGGATCGGCTGCCATCCAGCTCGGTAAGGCAAGAGGGGCGAAAATCATCGCCACTGCTGGTGGACCGGAAAAGGTTCAATTATGTAAAGAACTTGGCGCAGATATTGCCATCGATTATTTGACCGAAGATTTTGTTGATGTTGTGAAAAAAGAAACTAGCGGGCGCGGTGCAGACGTCATCTATGATCCGGTTGGCGGTGATGTTTTTGACCGTTCCAGAAAATGTATTGCTTTTGATGGACGTCTCTTGGTCATTGGATTTGCTGGCGGACGCATTCCGGAAGCCCCTGCGAATCATGCCTTAATTAAAAATTATTCAATCGTCGGAGTGCATTGGGGCTTATTCCGCCGATTGTATCCGGAGAAGGCGGTCGAAATTCATGAGGATTTAATGAAACTCTATGACCAAGGCTTAATCAAGCCTCTCATTTACCGTGAATTTGATTTTACGGATGTTCCTTCCGCATTGGAAGTTCTCGGTGACCGTCAAACTTATGGGAAATTGGTTGCACTGCCATAATGAAATAGTTAAGACAAGAAGCTTTAGATAGATTTTACCCGATGATAATAGCAGGAAGTGTGCCTAAATAAAATGGAAAAAGGGTGAAAAATATGCGTTTAAAAGATAAGGTAGCTATTATAACAGGAGGCGGCGGAGGGATTGGCAGAGCTACAGCAATTCGCTTTGCACAAGAAGGAGCCCGGTTGGTCATTGCCGATTATAGTGAAAAAACGGGAGCAGAAACCGTTCAGCTAGTCAATGAAATTGGCGGCGAAGCTAAGTTTATTCAAACTGATATGACCAAACCCGAAGATGTACAGATTATGGTTCAAGAAACCATAGATACTTATGGCAAATTAGATATTTTATTTAATAATGCTGGTGTAAAAAGTGGCGAGAGTAAGATTCCAGATGTTTCGTTTGAAGAATGGCAGCGGGTGTTTGATGTAAATACAAATGGAGTTTTCTTAGGCTTAAAATATGCTATTCCTCAGATGTCTTCAGGCGGTTCTATCATCAATACAGCAAGTATCGCCGGCATCAAAGGCCAAAAGTTGGTCGCAGCTTATTCTGCATCAAAAAGCAGTGTAATGGCCCTTACGAAAACAGCGGCAACTGAGTTTGGGAAAAAGAAAATTCGTGTGAATGCAATCGCTCCAGGAATCATTGATACAAATATGGTTGAGGATTGGAAGAAAACAAAAAAATGGCCTGTGTTATCTACAGCAAATGCACTGAACCGAATTGGTTATCCTGAGGAGATTGCTAACTTAGTTTTATTCCTTGCTTCAGATGAAGCATCCTTCATTACCGGCGAAACGATCGTAATTGATGGTGGTACATTGAACTTGTAATTTGTGTGGAACTTAGATTGATTTTTGATAAAATATTTTGCGCTAGTAAACTTCCATTTTGGATTTTTACTAGCGCTTTTTTAAACTCTTTTTCAAAAAATCACCTTTGCAAAGTTCAAATGGAGACTATAAATATTTTCAGAATAATAAAGATGGAAAATATATCAAGAAAGTTAAATGCATGAATAATTATCAATTGAACGTTATAAAAATAAGTTTTAGAAAATTCCTATAACTATATTGACATAAAATGGACAAACATTTATATTAGTAGAATATTATTCAAGCTAAGGAACTAAAAGGGGAAATTGTAAATGAAAGTAATTGTCGGCCCGGGACAATATGTCAGAAACCCTGGGATTCTAGCAGATGCAGGATTATACATAAGAAACTTTGGAACAACCGCTATTCTGATTGGCGGGAATATCAGTCGCCAATTAATTGAGGAACCATTACGACGAAGTTTAGAAGAGCAAGGGATCAAGTTGAAACACTCTCTCTGGTATGGTGGTGAATCCTCCCAATCGAATATTGATAGGTTAGTAGAACAATTAAAACCTGAAACCTTTGATGTTCTGATTGCTACAGGCGGAGGTAAAGCATTGGATACTGTGAAAGCGGTGGCGTATCAATTGGAGAAACCGCTCGTGGCTATTCCAACAATTGCAGCCACTTGTGCTGCGGCAACACCCATCAGCATCATTTACAGTGATGAAGGGGAATTTCTGGAAATCAGCCGCAAAGCCAAAGCACCGGAAATCGTGATTGTCGATTCGAACGTCATCCTAGAAGCACCTGTCCGCTATTTAGTGGCTGGAATCGGTGATACATTGGCCAAATGGTTTGAAACGAAATGCTCGATTAAGAAAGCTGTACCAAACGCCATCAACCAAACAGCTATTGCGATTGCGGGGCAGCTTTATCAAACCTTGCTGAAAACGGGAAAAGCAGCTGTTCAATCAATTCAAGAGCAAACACTGACCAAAGAATTAGAGGACATTATTGATGCCGTCATTTTAGTCAGCGGTAGTGTCAGTGGCTATGGCGGTGATGATTGCCGGACTGCAGCAGCCCATGCGATTTACTCAGGGTTGACCATCTTCCCGGAAATACATGATACTTATCACGGCGAAATTGTCGCTTTTGGTATTTTAGCGCAGCTTTGTATGGAAGGATTAGAAACTGGAGAGGTAAGGTCGTTAATCGAATATTACCAAGAAGTTGATCTGCCATATACGTTGCAGCAAATGGGAATAAAGGAATTAACCGCAGAACAATGGAAACAGCTAGGTGAAATAACTGTGACCATTGAAGATATGGAGAATATGCCATTCGCAGTTACACCGGAAATGGTTGTGACATCTGTTCAAAAAGCAGATGAAATTGGAATAACAATGTTAGCTGCTACAAATCAAAGATAAAGAAAATCTTAGGGGGAATTTAATTATGAAAAAATGGCTAGTTATGCTTTGTTCAATCATGTTAGTACTAGCATTAGCGGCTTGTGGGAAAGACGAAGCTGCAAGCAGTGGCTTAAAGGAAAAGAAATCATCAGAACCGTTAAAGGTAACATTACCTACCTGGACAGGTTATGGTCCATTATTTTTGGCAAAAGAAAAAGGCTTCTTTAAGAAAAATGGCGTCGATGTGGATCTTTCCATCGTTGAAGGCTTGGGAGAGCGTAAGCAGGCATTAGCCAGTGGCAAAATCGACGGCATGGCAACAGCATTAGATGTTCAAGTAACACTTGCTGCAGCTGATATTCCGGTGCAAGTTGTTTGGTTATTGGATGATTCTTACGGCGGGGACGGAATTCTTGTTAAAAACGACATCAAAGATGTAAAAGATTTAAAAGGGAAAAAGGTTGCGTTTGAAGTGGGCTCTACCAGCCATATGCTTGCTTTAACCGCATTGAAGCAAGGCGGCTTAACTGAAAAAGACGTAGAAGTAGTTCAAATGTCTGCAGGTGATGCTGGTGCCGCTTTTGCAGCAGGCAAAGTGGATGCCGCTGTAACTTGGGAGCCATGGTTATCAAAAGGATCTGAAGCAAACGGCAAAGTTTTATTATCAACAAAGGATCTTCCAGGAATTATTGTAGATACCATCAGCTTTAAAGAAGATGTCATTAAAAACCGTCCAGACGATGTAAAAGCATTTGTTAAGGCGATGGGTGAAGCAATGGCTTACTGGAAAGAGCATAAAGATGAAGCAGACGAAATCATGGCAAAAGGATTAAAGATTGATACAAAAGAATTTGTTGCCACCGAATCAGGCTTGAAGTTTTTCACAAAAGAGGATAACACCAAATTATTTGGTTCAGAAAGCAGCAAAGGCTCCATCTATCAATCAACTGAAAATGCCATTAAGTTTTACAAAGAGCAAAACATTATCAAAAAAGAGCCAAAAGCGGAAGATGTGCTTAATCCAAGCTTCCAATAAAGTGAAACTTCCATCAGTGGGGGAATCTTCACCTCCCCACTGATGGTTAGTTGAACCAATCGGACCTTTACGGGCAGTTGATTCCCCACCTATTGTCAGTGGGGGATCTTACTGCCCGTTAAGGCGGGATAAAGGATAAAGTAGAAAGCCTAATATATGAGGCAGGTTCGGTCCTCATATATTAGGCCTTTTTAAGAGATTAAGAGAATTGGGTGAGAAAAATGATTGCAAAATTATTAACGCCGAATAAGGACATACCAAAAAAGCTATATAGTACGGCAGGACTTGTAACGTTTCTTTTATTTTTGTTAGTTTGGTCAGTACTGACCTATGGCGGGATTGTGAACCCGCTGTTTTTGCCGACACCTACTGCCGTGTTGACTACGGGTGTTGATTTATTTGTCAATGGAGACCTGTTGTCTGATATCGGCATCAGTTTTACAAGGGTATTGGTTGGATTTTTGGTTGCGGCCCTAATCGGTATTCCTCTCGGGATTTTGATGGGCTCGCTAAAAATTATGGAGGGAGCTTTTGAACCAATCATCGGATTCATTCGCTATATGCCGGCATCTGCATTCATTCCTTTGTTGATTTTATGGATTGGCCTTGGCGAACCGGAGAAAATGAGTGTCATTTTCTTAGGGACATTTTTTCAGTTGACGCTTATGATCATGGACGTTACCAAAAACGTTCAAAATGATTTAATTGAAGTTTCTTATACATTAGGAGCAAAACGAGGGCAGTTGTTTACAAAAGTTATTCTGCCAGCAGCGTTGCCGGGGATTGTCGATACACTCCGGATTACATTTGGCTGGGCGTGGACTTATTTAGTTGTAGCCGAAATTGTCGGAGCATCAAGCGGTTTAGGCTACATGATTATGCAGGCATCCCGTTTCCTGCAGCCTGATAAAATTATCGTTGGAATCTTAATCATCGGAATTCTCGGCTTGTTAACCGATATGATTTTTAAAGCCGTTTATCGGGCATCGTTTTCATGGATGAGAAAGGATGGGTTGTAATATGGTCATTCAAGCGGTGAAAAACATAATCGAAAACAATGCCCCTCAGGCAAAAACACCCAAGCTTGAAATTAAAGAAGTCGGTAAAATTTTTAAAACAAAGAGCGGTGAAACGACAGCATTGGAGAAGACTTCCTTTTCCGTTAGCGATGGGGAGTTTGTCACTATTTTGGGTCCTTCCGGATGCGGTAAATCAACAGTGTTGAGGATTGTTGCGGGGTTGGAGGAAGCGACCTCTGGACAGGTTCTCATCGATGGACAGGAAGTAAACGGTCCGGGACCAGACCGGGGGATGGTGTTTCAGTCATACACCTTGTACCCTTGGTTGACGGTAAAGGATAATATTTCCTTTGGATTAAAATTAAAAGGGGTTACTCAAAAGGAACGTGACGATGTAGCACGGCATTATCTGCAATTGATTGGCTTGGAAGGGTTTGAAAAACATTATCCAATCCAATTATCAGGCGGGATGAAGCAGCGTGTTGCCATCGCTCGTGCACTAGCCAATGACCCTAAGATTCTTTTGATGGACGAACCGTTTGGTGCTTTAGATGCCCAGACTAGAAATATTATGCAGGAAGTGTTATTAAAAGCGTGGGAGGAATCTAAGAAGACGATTTTGTTCATTACCCACGATGTCGAGGAATCGATCTTCTTGGCCGATTCGGTTTACGTTATGACGGCAAGACCAGGCCGCCTAAAGAAAAAAGTGCCGATTGCTTTGGAGAGACCGAGAGAGTTCAGTGTAAAAGGGTCGGTTGAATTTGCCCAGTATAAAGAGGAATTACTGTCACTCATCAGGGAAGAGAGTTTAAAGGCAATTAACTAATAGATTGAGTTCGTAGTGAAAGGTGTTTGTTTAACGTGAAAATTGATTCTTTTTTTCCTGACAATGTGAAAGCGGCGTTAAAGAACGACCCGCCTGGGGAATGGATGCCTGCATTGCCTAAGAAGTGTATCCGTTTAAGTTCGGGGTATCCTGCGCCTAAACTTGTTCCTTCAGGTGAAATAAAGGCGGCAGCAGCCCGCTTGCTGGATGAGGAACAGGATTTGCCGCTTCATTATTTGGGCACCCCACGGATGGAGAAATTAAAACAGCAAATTCAGAACCGCTTGGCAGAGCGCAACATAAAAGTCCAAGAGGATGAACTGTTAATTACAGCAGGGGCATGTCAGGCAATTGATTTAATTGCACGTGTGCTGCTTGACGAAAATGTGGCTGTTGCCGTTGAAGCGCCAACTTATATGGAAGCTTTGGAGATTTTCCGCAACTACACGAATCAAATTATCAGCATCCCGATTGACGACCAAGGACTTCGGACGAATGAACTCGCTCAGGTCCTTGCTGAAAGAAAAAGTGCAGGGCTGACTTTGCCCCGCCTGCTATACACGATTCCAACCTTTCAAAATCCTACGGGGACGACTTTGAGTGGAGAGCGTCGGAACCACCTATTGGAGCTCGCCGCTGAATACGACTTCCTTATTTTAGAAGACGATGCTTATGGTGAACTTTCTTTCGGAGAAAGCCCAACAACATTAAAAACACTGGATACAGTAGGCCGCGTTTTGCATGTCGGTTCTTTATCCAAAGTCGTTGCCCCGGGTATGCGGGTTGGCTGGATAGTGGGGGAGAGTGAATTTATTACTGCTTTTTCATGGTTTAAAAAGGATTTGGACCACCCATTTGCTCAAGCGACAATGGCTGCCTATTTAGAAAAAGTTGATCTTGATGAAAGGCTTACGGAGTTAAAAACCGTATACCGGAGCAAAAGTGAAAGACTGGCTCAGTATATTAAGAAGTACTTTCCCGAATCGGTTTCTTGGTATGTTCCTCAGGGTGGTTACTTTGTCTGGGTAAAGGTTCCGGGTGTCGATACAGCTGAAATGTTAGAGAAGGCTTTAGCTGCAGGTGTTTCGTATGTGCCTGGAAGGTTCTTTTTTGCAAACCAACAGGAGGGCATCGAGTATCTGCGTTTATCGTTCAGCTACGAGTCTGAAGAGCGAATGGAAGCAGGCGTTCAGATTCTTGGAGAGCTAATTGCTTCTTACTTAAAGAAAACAACCTAAAAATTGTAGGTTGTTTTTTTATATCCAAAATGCGCATTGTTTTTGTTTTCGTCTGTGCCTTCTTCATCAAACCTTTGATTTTAATAGTTGGAATTAGCAGTTGACGAGTAAACGTTAAGAATAGGCGAGTAAATTCAAAATTTCGGCGAGTAAATCAACAAAATAGACGAGTAAACCTCGAAATCATGCTAGTAAAAATCAAGAATAGACGAGTAAATCCTGAAATACCTAAAATTATCCAGATGGGGCGGTTCACTTTATTTAAAAAACAGCTTTATTATGGTAAATTGGGATAGAAAAAATACATAAAAGAGGTGTCGCGATGCCAGTACAATCAGAATGGAGAACATTTACAGGGACAAATGGGGATATTCGTGCCTATTTTGCAGCAATTGAACCTGTTACCGAACCAAGGCCGACGGTTATTGTAATTCAGGAAATGTGGGGTGTTGACGCCCATATTAGAGATGTGGTTGAGCGTTTTGCGGCCGCAGGCTATGTGGTCATTGCACCAGACCTATTTGCAGAAAATGGAGTAAGGCCCGAGGCACTTAGTGAGGAGAAAGTGAAGGACGCCAAACAATTTCTCCATTCTATTCCACATCAAGCGTGGTTTAACCCAGAAATTCGGGACGAGGAAATTTCGAAGCTGCCTACCGAACGGCAAGAAATATTACGTGCAACGTTAACCAAGCTTCTTGGAGTCTTAGATCCAAGCAAATCCGAAAGTTTTGTCAATCTCTTAACAGCGACCGCCGATTATGCTCGAAATAACTATTCCAATACAAAGGGAATGCCGGTCACCTCTGTCGGCTTCTGTTTGGGAGGCGCCCTATCAGCTGCACTTGCCGTTAACGACCCCGAGCATGCCGGTTCCGTTGTGTATTATGGCCGCCCTCCAAAAGAACATATAGACAAAATTCAATGTCCAATTCTTGGCTTTTATGGCGGAAATGATCCGAATATCACGAACTTGATTCCAGCGTTTGAGGAAGAAATGAAGAAGTTGGGCAAATCCTTTGAAGCGATTGTCTATCCGAATGCACCGCACGCATTTTTTAATGATACGAATCCAACTTATAATGCTCGCTATGCACGAGATTCTTTTGCTAAAACACTTACGTTTTTAAACCAGATAAAGTCCTAATAATTTCAAGAAACAGGTACTAGCCAAATCATAGTACCTGTTTTTCACTTGTTTTTTTTGAAAAAGAAAGGCTACAATAGAATTTATAAGTCTTTAGACAAACAAAACTAACATAAGTAGGGGAATTGCATGATTGTTAAAACAGAAGAAGATATCAATGGAATAAAGGAAATTGGTCGGATTGTTGGTGCCATTCGTGATGAATTGGTTGAACGGACAAAGCCTGGTATTACTACGAAAGAGCTTGATGAAATTGCCGGTCAGCTTTTTGAAAAAGAAGGAGCTATATCGGCTCCAAAAGGGGAATACGATTTTCCTGGCTATACTTGCATCAGTGTCAATGAGGAGGTAGCCCACGGAATACCGGGCAATCGGGTCATTAAGGAAGGGGACCTCGTTAATATTGATGTGTCAGCCTCAAAAAATGGTTATTTCGCTGATACGGGCATTTCCATTGTTGTTGGCCAAGGAGACGAAGTGCTTACAAAACTCTGCGAAACGGCACAAGCGGCCTTTGATGCCGGGTTGAAAAAAGCAAAGCCGGGTTCAAAAAAGAGCGGTATTGGGAAAGCTGTTTATCAAACCGCTAAGCAGCATGGCTTCACCGTCATTAAAAACCTGACCGGACATGGAATTGGACGGAGAATTCACGAACGTCCAGACCATATCTATAATTACCATGAGCCATGGGATGATGAGCTTTTAAAAGAAGGAATGGTCATTGCCTTCGAACCGTTTATTTCTACTCATGAGGAAGAAGTTTATGAAAAAGGCGACGGCTGGACCTACATTACGGAAAAAAGCTTTGTCGCTCAAATCGAGCATACGTTGATTCTGACGAAAAATGGGCCGATCATCGTAACTAAATAGTAATGAACGAAAAAAGGATAACCCTTGGAGAAGAGTTATCCTTTTTTCTTATTGATTTTTCTTGTTTTGCCTTGCTGCATTCTTACGCTCTTTTTTACTTAAAGTTGATTCGGAGCCAAATTCGGCATCGTTGCTGCCAGTATGAGGCTGGTTACGATTGTTATTTCGATTTGTCATGGGTTCTCCTTTCATATGTACCTTTGTTAATATGGCAAATTAGCCATTCATATAATGCAATTATTTTTGAAAAAATATTCATTCAATTTTATTGATATACGACTCAGGAGAAATTTTCCTTTAATTACTAGTATGATAAATGATATAATAAATGGGCTGTGTTTTCTCTATTTTAACCTTGGAAATGCACAAAACATGAAGGGGCTGCCTGCAATGGATTTTGTTTATATTAATCACAATGTTTTAGATAATGTGTTTTATATAATAGTCAGTCTGTTAATGTTTTTTGTGTTAGTTGATAACGTCAAAAAATTTAAACAGTATCGAAAAGCCCTTCTGACAGCCTGCATGAGTTTACCTATCATATTTTGTATGAAATTCCCGATTTACATTGACGAGTATTGTGTACATGATTTAAGGCAAATTCCCGTATTTATTGGAACACTTTATGGCGGATGGCCAGTCGGGGCTGTTCTATTGGTGATTATGTTAACATCCCGCTTTGCCATTTACGGAATGAATAGTATTACATTAGTTGTATATATTGTTATATTTGTGGCAACAGCCCTATTTTCAGGAAGATTTAATAGGTTTAATCGAAAAAGTAAATTGATCAGTTCCGTATTGCTGACCATTGTCCTTGAGGTTTTTACGACTTATGTCGCCTTATGGATGTCTGATATTTTCGTTGTGACAGAAGCATACATTTTTTATTTTATTTTTCTGCCTCCTATTCTAATGTTTTTTATGGTATATATCATTGAATTATTGTCTGATGCTATGTATATCCGATCGAAAATAGTTAAGTTTGAAAAAATGGAGGTTGTCAGCCAACTGGCGGCAAGTATTTCACACGAAGTTCGAAATCCTTTAACCGTTGTAAAAGGATTTATGGAATTGCTGAAATCTCCTAATCTATCTCTAGACGAAAAGAAACGCTATATTGAACATATAGAAAGAGAACTTCATAATGCCGAATCGATTATTAGTGATTACCTGGCCTTTGCAAAACCAGCAATCGAAAAAGTAGAACCACTTCTAATCGAACAAGAGATCCGCAATGTCATTGATATCATGAAGCCTTTAGCAAAAATGAGTTCCGTGATTATTACAGATAACCTTGGTCAAGGAACCATTCAAGGGAATAAGAATTATTTCCGCCAATGCTTTTTAAATTTAATAAAAAATGCGATCGAAGCAATGCCAACTGGCGGGGAGCTTCAAATAGTTTCAGCGCTTGAAAAAAATAAGGTCACCGTTAAAATTGTTGATACCGGTGTCGGCATGAGCAAAGAGCAAATAAACCGCTTCGGTGAGCCATACTACAGCAGTAAAACAAAGGGCACAGGATTAGGTTCCATGGTCGCGGTGAAAACCATTCAGACGATGAACGGGAAGCTTGATATTGAGAGTATCTTAAATGTCGGAACGACCATTACCATCACATTACCTGCCTTTATAACAGAATATAAAATGGTTCAGAAGGATAGCCAATTAAAGTTAGAAACCGAATTTTAGCAAAAAAAGAGCTTAAGACGTTTAAGCTCTTTTTTCTTTATAAGCCAATCAGTTTTAACGCGCTAAAAATGATGACCGCTGAGATGACCGTACGAAGGGGCTTTGTTGGTACTTTTGAAGATAAGGTACTCCCTACTAAAACGCCCGGGATCGACCCGATTAACAGGTTCCCTACAAGCATATAATTGACAGTTCCGGCATTCGCGTGAAGGAGTCCGGCAACAGTCACTAATAAAAAGGCATGGGCAATATCGGTGCCAACCAGCTCAGATCCTTTCAAGCGGTAGAGATATAGCATGGCAAGGGCAAATAATGATCCTGATCCAATTGAAGTGAGGCCGACAATAAAGCCGAAACCGGCACCGATTAAAATTGTTAATGTTCGTTTTTCCTCAATCGGCCTTAATTGCCAGCGGTTCGGCCTAATTTTATTATCAAAAAATGTCTTAATTAAAATGGCTGTGGCCACTAGGATAAGGACATAGCCAAGTCCATGTTTGATAATTTGTTCCTGATTGTGGAAATATTTTTCAAAAACCTGAAGGATGAGAATGGCTCCTGTTGCACTTGGGACACTTCCGATTGCAAGATACTTCATGAGTTTAAAGTTAATTGTTTTCTGTCTCCAATGCTGAATGACTCCAAACAGTTTGGTAATGGAGTTGTATACTAGGTCCGTTCCCACCGCAATGGAAGGCTGAATTCCGACCATGATGAGCACTGGGGTTAACAATGCTGCCCCTCCAACCCCTGTTAAACCTACCAATAACCCAACTAATAATCCCATTAATGCAATTCCTATGCTCATGTTGGGGGCCTCCTTCTTTTGTGACTAATTCCGAGTAAATATATGTGAATTATAGAGTTTGGAGAGGGTTTTGTAAACACTTTTCTGAATTTATTAAAGAAATATTTTTGCAGTGAGGATAGAGGGGAAAAGCAGAAATTAAAAAAAGCAGGACAAATCGAACGGGAGCCCGCTCGATTTGTCCTGCTTTCGGGTATCACTCTAAATAACTTCCAGTTCGCTATTCTGCAATAGGACATTCTGAAGTGTTCTGGTTTCCTCTTCGTTTAAAGGAATTAACGGCAAGCGCAGACCGCCGACATTGATCCCTTTCATATTTAGGGATGCTTTTACAGGTGCTGGGCTTGGTGCTGCAAATAAAGCTTTCATAATTGGCAGTAATTCACGGTGTGCATCAGCGGCGCCTGCTAAATCCCCATTTTTAAAGCGTGACACCATATCCTGCATTTCATTCCCGATAATATGAGATGCAACGGAAATCACACCAACGCCGCCAATCGAAAGCACCGGCAAGGTCATTCCATCATCACCGCTGTATAAAGAAAAGTCATCATCAGTTTGTTTAATAATTTCGGCCATGTCATCCAAGTGGCCGCTAGCTTCCTTAACCGCTACAATATTAGGAATCTGAGAAAGGCGGATGACCGTTTCAGCAGATATATTGACGACACTGCGTCCTGGAATATTATAAAGCATTACCGGAAGAGAAGTAGATTCAGCAATCGCTTTAAAATGCTGATACATGCCTTCCTGGGATGGTTTATTATAGTATGGGGCTACGAGCATAATGCCGTCTACAGCGACTTCTTCTGCTAGCTTTGTTAGACTGATTGAGGCTCTTGTGTTGTTTGAGCCAGTCCCTGCAATAACGGGAACTCTCCCGTCCGCAACTTCAACCACAAATTTAAATAAAGCCACTTTTTCCTCAGTTGATAAGGTAGGGGACTCACCGGTTGTTCCGCAAACAACCAACCCGTCAGTACCATTCGCTAATAAATAATTTACTAAATCTCTCGTCGCATTAAAATCAATTTCGCCATCCTGATCAAACGGAGTCACCATTGCTGTTAAAACTTGGCCAAAGTACATAAATTTCACCCTTTTAAAATTATTTTTAAAAAGAGGTAAGGCCAAACGCAAAAAGCAGCTGCGGGAAGGGCCCACTAGCTGCATCAGAAACGTTAATTTTACAAGTTCCCCTGCGTGAGATAGCCCTCCATATAGTTTCCTATATGACAATTCTGTATTTATTCAATAACAGAACCAGCTCCCGGAACAATGAGATCCTCAGAAGCTTCGGCAAATTCCCCTTTCCGCCACCGTCAACGGGTCCCATTACCCTTGGATGGTTTACTGATGGTCTTTGCGCCTCTATCCTCACTTCATAAGGTATGAAGTAAGAAGTATGTAATTAAAATTAATATAACAGAATATTCCTATTTGTTCAAGGGGTTTTTATAAAAAACACTAAAATCGTATATTTATTGATAGTTATATAGCATGGGGAGGGCAGCAGAGATTAACAGCCCTACGATTTTTTTTGAGTTTTTTCCCAATTATCCTTAAAATGGAGTTAATGTTGAAGAGGTGAATTATTGTGAAAATCGAAAATATTTTAATTGTCAGCCCCATGTATCAGGAGCTTCGGGCATACATCCAAAATGCGGGCGTCCAAAAGAATATCCGTTATATCCCGGAGGATGAAGCCACTCAGGAGAATTTGAAATGGGCGGATGCACTTGTATCTTTTAATCTCAAATCGGATTACGATTACAGTCATTTAAAATGGGTGCACTCGCTCGGTGCGGGAGTTGACCGCTTTTTATATAAAAAGACCTGGGACGATCGTGTACTTTTAACAAGGACAGTTTGTACGTTTGGTCAAAGAATCGGAGAGTATTGTTTAAGCTACATATTAAGAGACTTACAATGTCACGAGGAGTTTCGGGAATTACAGCTACAGAAAAAATGGCAGCAACGGACTCCGAAGCTATTAAATGAACTCAAAGTGATGGTCTATGGAACCGGTGAAATTGGGCAGGCTGTCGCCAAGCTTTTGTCTGGTTTCGGAGTGGAGGTTTACGGCGTCTCCCAAAGTGGAAAAGAAAAAGAGTATTTTAAAGAGGCTATGACTGTTGAATCTCATTTTATCATCCTAGGGGAAATGGATTTGATCATCAACACGATGCCGCTGACGGAAGAAACGGCTGGATTTTTTAATAGTCAAGTCTTTCAAAAAGTAACAAATGCCGGTTTTATTAATGTAGGGCGGGGAGCATCGGTGGATGAAGAATCATTGCTGCAAGCTTTGGAAGACGGGCAGGTCCGTTATGCTGTCCTGGATGTGTTTACACAGGAGCCGCTGCCGGAAAATCATCCATTATGGATACATCCTGGCGTACTGATTACCCCTCATATTTCAGCGGTAACGACACCTGGAGAAGGGGCGGCGTGTTTTTTGGATACACTCAGAAACTTGGAAGAAAACAAACCTCTTAACAATAGAGTAGATACCAATAAGGGATATTAGAATAACAGGAGGATGAACGAAAATGACACGAGTAATCGGCTTTATTGGCCTTGGAAATATGGGAGAGCCTATGGTCATGAATTTATTGAAGGCAGGTTTTCAGGTGAAAGTTTACAATCGAACTCCCGAGAAAACAAAGGCAGTTGTTGAAGCTGGCGCCGAGCAAGTGAACAGGCCAGCAGACGCCGCAGCACCTGGCGGAATCGTGATTACGATGGTGGCAAACGATCAGGCAGTGGAAGAACTAGTATTGGGACCAAATGGGTTTGGGGAAGTGCTGGGTCAGGGCGGTATCCATTTATCAATGAGTACGATAGCTCCAGCAACTTCACGTAAATTAGCAGCTTATCATCAGGAGCACGGCAGCCAATATGTCGCCTCTCCTGTTTTTGGCCGTCCGGAAGCAGCGGCAGCTCAAAAATTGAATATTCTTAGCTCAGGGTCCAGTGTGGCGAAAGAGCGGGTAAAATCCATCCAGGAAGCGCTCGGCCAGCGTGTTTTTGATGTTGGGGAGGAGCCTGAAAGTGCCAATGTCATCAAGTTAGGCGGAAATTTTATGATTATGGCAGCAATGGAAGCCATGGCCGAAGCCTTTAATTTAGCTGAGAAAAATGGTATTGACCGGCAGCTGGCTGCTGAAATTTATGCATCAACCTTATTTAATTGTACAGTGTATCAAGGCTATGGCCAGATGATTGCCAACAAGCAGTTTGAACCGGCGGGTTTTCAGCTGGCGCTTGGTCTTAAGGATTGCAACCTAGTTTTGGAGGAAGCAAACTCGACCCAGACACCGATGCCGTTAGCGGGTCTATTACATAACCGCCTGCTCGCCTCAGTGGCCAAAAATCGCGGAAATCAGGATTGGGCTGCACTTGCTAGAATTGCTCTTGAAGAAGCGGGATTGGAATAACTGGGTGCAGCTAAGGATATTGACGAAATAGTAAGAAAAGTAGGATAAATTGAAGGTATACGCGCATTAATTTTGTGTTCTGGCAGGAGAATGGCCGTAAAAGTAGAACATTATAATCAAGCACCTAGAATTGCTTTTTGGAGTAGATAAAACAGGGAGTGGTTAGATGACAAACCTTTTGAACAGAAAAATTTTATTGGCTAGCCGGCCAGTAGGAATGCCAGATGAAAGCAATTTTGAATTTATTGAGGAGAATGTTCCTGAACTTCAGGATGGTGAAGTGCTAATACGGTCACTATATTTGTCTGTTGACCCTTATATGAGAGGCCGGATGTCGGATGCCAAATCTTATGCCAAGCCATATGAAGTAGGTCAGCCATTTAAAGGCGGGGTCGTTGGAAAAGTAATCGAATCGAAAAATTCTCGGTTTGAAGCGGGGCAGTATGTAGATGGCCTTATGGAATGGGCTGAGTATAACGTTTCTGATGGAAGCGGTCTTCGCAGACTTAACCCAGAATTGGCACCTGTGACTACTGCACTGCATGTGCTCGGAATGCCTGGATTAACTGCTTATTTTGGATTGTTATACATAGGGGAGCCGAAGGAAGGGGAAACGGTCGTCGTTTCAGGAGCATCTGGAGCTGTTGGAACAGTTGTAGGTCAAATCGCTAAATTAAAAGGCTGCCGAGTCGT
>NZ_JAGYPE020000002.1:30446-127259 GCF_018343545.2 Neobacillus citreus
CAGGCGGAGACGATAAATGTGCGTATTTAACCGAGGAACTAGGTTTTGATGCTGCGATTAACTATAAAACAGCAGACAACCTTCGCAAAGCATTGAAGGAAGCCTGCCCTAACGGTGTCGATGTTTATTTCGACAATGTTGGGGGTACTGTAAGCGATGCGGTGATGTCCTTAATTAACTTCCAGTCAAGGACCGCCATTTGCGGACAAATCTCTCAATATAATGCGGATAAGCTGCCTATCGGTCCAAGAGTGGCTGGTCAGTTGTTGACAACCAGTTCCTTGATGAAGGGCTTCATTGTTTCTGACTATGCCCAGCACAACAAGGAAGGCTTAACACAGCTAACCCAGTGGGTAAGGGAAGGAAAAATCAAATACCGTGAAACGATTGTCGAAGGCTTTGATAACACTGTAGATGCCTTCCTAGGACTTTTCCGCGGTGACAACATTGGTAAACAGCTGGTGAAAGTGGCTGAGGAATAAAGAAGAAAAGAAGTGTCCCTTTTGGGGCACTTTTTGTGTTTAGTCCGGAGCGGGTATAAAACGGTATTAGAAGTAACAAACAAGTTGCCTATTTTACCCGAAGCTTTATGATATAAACAGAAATAGGGTAAAATAAAGGAAATTTTATCTGTGAGGTTACCAGTAATGAACTTGAAGTTTCAGCTAACACGTGCATTCATCCTAAGTGTCATCTCCCTTGCAGCCTTTGCTCTGATGGCTACGCTTATCGAGGCTCATAAGATTGTCCAATTTGATAGCACTTTAATAAGTTCGGTTCAAGGTCTTGAGTCACCTGCGTTAACAGCCATCATGAAATTTTTCACCTTCATCGGGTCGACAAAAATAGTGGTGATTCTCAGCCTCCTTATTATCTTCTTTCTCTATAAGGTGCTGCACCATCGGCTAGAACTGATATTATTCATTGCCGTGATTGCGGGAACCCCGATTATCAATTCCATATTAAAATCAATCTTTCACCGGGCACGGCCCGAATTCCATCGCTTGATAGAAATCGGTGGTTATAGTTTTCCGAGCGGGCATGCGATGAATGCATTTTCTGTATATGGAATACTTGCCTTCCTGCTTTGGAGACATATTGCTACCAGAACAGGCCGCATACTGTTGATTATTTTTAGTACCATTATGATTTTGATGATTGGCATCAGCCGTATCTATTTGGGTGTTCATTATCCAAGTGATATTATTGGCGGCTATTTTGCGAGCGGGTTTTGGATGACAACAGCAATCTGGTTTTTCCAATGGTATGTAGAAAGGAAGCCGCAATTAAAAGGCAGACAGCTGAAAAGGACGTAAAAAAACGGGTGGCGCGCCACCCGTTTTTTTTATGCTACAACCTCAGTCGTTTTGCTCTTTTCTGTCTTTTCTTCAGGAATCAAAAGGTTCAAAAGAAGTGTCGCTAACGCCCCAACTGTCATGCTAGAAGAAAGGATATAGTTAACCCAGTCAGGTGCACCCGCTAATGCCTCTTTAGGCAAGATTGTTACTGCAATGGTTAAAAGGATAGGGATCCCGATAATCATCATATTTCGATCGTTGATGATAATTGGCTGAATCACCTTCATGCCATTTGTCACAATTGCCACGCAGACAATTCCGAAAATTCCATTGATAACTGCTTCAGGGATACAAGTAATTACTGTTGAAAGCTTTGGAACTAGACCAAGGCAGATTAGGATTCCGCCGCCCGTCATGATCGCCATTCTGCTTGCTACACCAGTAATCGCCAATAAGCCTGCGTTAGAAGAATAACCTGTCATCGGTGTGCTGCCAAACAAGGCTCCGATAAAACAACCAAGACCTTCACCAAAGGAAGCACGGTTAAGGCGTCTTTCATCCAATTCCTGTCCGGTAACAGTGGATACTACAAACCAAGTTCCTGTTGTTTCAATTAGAATAATGAAATAAACAAAAGCAACAGTAATAATAGCGCTAAGATCAAAGACCGGCTTTCCAAACGGGAAAAAGGATGGGAGTGAGAACCATGCTGCTTCCTTTACAGGTGAAAAATCTACCTGCCCAAAAATAGCGGCAGCAATTGTACCAATAGCGATTGCTAGTAAAACAGAGACGAGACGGAAAAAGGTTCCAAATCCGTGCATTTTACGACCCAATAGCATGCAAATGACTAGTACCCCTGCAGAAATCGCTGCAATTAAAATGTTCGTGCCAATTTTTCCTTCGGCATGATAGATGCTGTTCATTCCCACTGGCATTAACGAAATCCCAACAATGATGATTACCGTTCCCCCTACAAGCGGCGGAATAAATTTTTTCACGGCTTTGGCAAACCATTTTAGTGGATAACCGAGAAGGGAAATAAGAATGGCACCGGGAATCAAACTTCCGGCAATGGCCCCTAAGCCAAGCTTTCCGCCAATCGCGGCAATGGCGCCGATCGGAACATAAGAAGGACCTTGGACGACAGGAAGCTTAATCCCGAAGCCTGTTTGGACGATGGTCGCTATTCCAGTTGCCAGGAAACACATTTGGATAAAGAAGGATGTGTTTTCCGTACTTAGTGAAAGTAATCCTGCGATAATGATTGGCGCTATATATAAATCCATCGCCAAGACGTGTTGCATGCCTAAAATAAGGGCTTTGCCAAAACTTATTTTCTCATCTACACCTACAATAATATTATTCTGTTTTTCCAAGGATAAATCCCCCTCGTTCGTATTCAAAGGTATATTCAACTAGATTATATAGGAGTATTCACAAAATGTACACAAAAAAGACGAACGTTATTTTAAAAAAATAAAATTTTATTCGTGTTTTTATTGACCTTTGAGCTCGCTGTATATAGAATAAAGGTGAGTTGAAAGACAGGAGGAATACAATTTTGGTAACTGATAAGGTATTGCAGGAAGATTGGCTGGTCGCTTGCCGCTCAAGCGATGTAGGGGAGAAGCCGATTCAAGTTATATTAATGGGCGAACGGATTGCCGTATTTCGGACAAGTGAAGGCGTTCATGCATTTAAGGACCTTTGCATCCACAGGGGTGCAGCCCTTTCACTTGGCGAAGTGAAAAATGACTGTCTGGTGTGCCCTTACCATGCGTGGGAATATAATACGAGCGGAGAATGTGTTTCTATTCCACAATTGCCGGAAGGTCGTGCTATTCCTAAGAAAGCCAAGGCTATTAAATATGCTTGTATCGAGAAGTACGGATTCATTTGGATCAATCTTGCCGATAACACTCCGGAGCTTTTTTCCTACCCGCAAGCGGAGGCAGTAGAATACCGCAATGTTATCTGGGGACCTCAGGAGGTAGCAGCAAAGCCACCGCGGATTATTGAAAACTTTTTAGATGTTGGCCATTTGGCAGTTGTCCATGAAGGATACTTAGGAGATACTAGCCACCGGGAAATCGGTGATTACCAGGTGCATTGGGAAGAAGATCGCATCTATTCAGATGAGATTGCCATTTACCAGCCGGATCCGGATGGATCGGGGATACCTAAATATGTTTATTACACATATGAAATTCTACGGCCATTTACCGTACTTTTTACGAAAAAGGATAGGGAAACGAATCAAGAAATGACGATTCTATTAACGATTCGTCCGGTCGATGAAAACAAATCCATTGCCTATGGAATTCTTTCTTTTAACTATGATCCAGGTTTATCTGATGAAGAAATCGTCCAGTTCCAAAATTTGATTTTTGCACAGGATAAGCCGATTGTTGAAAATCAAAAGCCAGAGGAGCTGCCGCTTGATCTGCAGGTGGAGCTTTCACTTGTGTGTGACCGTATGAGCATTGCCTATCGGCAATATTTAAAAAACCTTGGCGTAGTGCTGGGGACTGCTTAAGAACAAATTGGGAGGCCGAACCTTAGGGGTGGCCGCCTTTTTTGTTTTCTAGTAATTTTAGAAGTGACAAAGCCTCACTTTAAATTGTATAATAATTCACAATAATTAAAATGAGGGTTGAGGTAGCTATCATGAGTTCGTTTTTTAAAAATCAGCTAGAACAATTTCAAGAGAAGAATCAAAATCGCGGCAGGCTATTAGTCAGTTGTCCGGATCAACCTGGTATTGTGGCCGCCATTTCGCAATTTTTATTTTCCTACAATGCAAATATTATTGAGTCAAATCAGTATTCTACTAATCCAGAGGGCGGGCGTTTTTTCATCAGAATTGAATTTGAATGCCCCTCTTTAAAAGATAAAGCTAAGGATATGAAACAGCAATTTGTAGAGATAGCTGCGCAGTTTTCAATGGAATGGAGCTTTAGACCAGTTTTTGAAGTGAAAAGAACGGCGATTTTTGTGTCAAAGGAATTGCACTGTTTGCTTGAACTCTTATGGGAATGGCAAAGCGGTGATTTGTTGACAGACATCGCTCTTGTCATCAGTAATCATGAAGAGGCTAGGGATGTGGTCGAAGGACTGAATATTCCGTTCTACTATATTCCTGCTAATAAAGACATTCGTGCGGAGGTTGAAGCCAAGCAACTGCAGCTCCTCAAAGAACATGATATTGATGTCATCGTGCTGGCCCGCTATATGCAAATTTTGACACCAAACTTTGTGGCTGCTAACCCGAATAAAATTATCAACATCCACCATTCGTTCCTGCCAGCCTTTATTGGAGCGCGGCCGTATGAACGGGCATATAGCCGAGGTGTAAAATTAATCGGGGCCACCTCCCATTATGTGACCAATGATTTGGACGAGGGGCCAATTATCGAGCAGGATATTGCCCGGGTTGACCACCGTTCGAATGTGGAGGCATTAAAGAAAATCGGCCGTTCAATCGAGCGGAGTGTTTTAGCGCGTGCAGTCAAATGGCATTTAGAAGACCGGGTTATTGTCCATCAAAATAAGACGATTGTCTTTTAATTCGTAGTTATCTATTCTTAACAGCCATCCCGTGATAATGGATGGCTTTTTTTGCGTTAGTCTGGAAGAATGAAGCATTCAATTCAGTTCATAATAAGAACGAAAAGGAGTGATTTTCATGGATAAGAAATATAACACAAACGTTGATGCAACGGTGGAATTAAAGAAGGCACTCAATAAAACCAAGCCGCCGCAAAACCGGATGAGCGAAGCGGAAAGAAGAATGAAATATGGCGAAAAGGGAAAAGAAGTTTAAACTTACCTGAATCCTATAAAAAGTAGAGGTGAAAAGATATGGCAGATAAAAATCCAATTGAGTACTCAGGAAAGGTATTAGATCAAAGAAATACTCTAACCGGTCCTGATGATTCAGGAAAACCAGACTATCCTAAACCACCGAAACATGTTTCGATTCAGCAGAAGAATAATAACGATTAATATGAAGATAAAGGGTGTCTGTATGTTATGACACCTTTTTCTTTTTACATAAGCATTTAATTTTTGTTCCTAAACTGTCATTGTTACTATAGTAGTGTATCTGTTTAAAGAAAGGACTTATAAATAATGACAAATATTCATATACCAGTTTCCGTATTAAACCTTGCCCCAATTCGAGAAGGACAGGATTCGAAACAAGCGATTGAAGCAATGGTGGATTTAGCACAGGCAGTTGAAAAAATGGGATATAAACGCTATTGGATTGCGGAACACCATAATACCCCGACGCTGGTCAGTTCTGCGACGGCCATTTTAATAAAACATACCTTAGAACATACAAATGAAATTAGCGTGGGCTCGGGCGGGATTATGCTCCCGAACCACTCCCCTTTGGTAGTTGCTGAACAATTCGGAACGATGGCAACCATTTATCCGGGGCGGGTTGAACTTGGTCTCGGCCGCGCGCCTGGAACAGACATGATGACAGCAAATGCACTAAGACGTTCGAAAAATGATTCTGTCTTTACGTTTCCTGATGATGTTAAAGCGTTGCAAACGTATTTTGGACCTGAAGACCAGCAAGGTTATGTCCGTGCATATCCTGGGGCAGGAACGAATATCCCAATTTATATTCTTGGTTCCTCGACAGATTCTGCTTACTTGGCGGCAAGTCTGGGACTTCCATATGTTTTTGCCTCCCACTTTGCGCCAAGATACATGGAGGATGCGATTTCGATTTATCGCAGCCGGTTCCAGCCGTCTGAGTATTTGGATCAGCCATACATGATGGTTTGTTTAAACGTGGTTGCTGCCGAAACAGACGAGGAAGCAAGTTTCTTATCAACTACGATGCGGCAATTTTCCCTAAATGTTGTTCGCGGTTCCCGCATGCCATTGCAGCCGCCGGTTGAAAATATGGAACAAATTTGGACTCCAATGGAGAAGGAAATGGTGATGTCCATGTCCAGAATGACGATGTTGGGAAGTAAAGAGACCGTCCGGGAGCAGTTGTCAGCATTTCAGGAAAAATATAATGTGGATGAACTTATGGCTGTTACCTATATCTATGATGTTGAAAAACAAAAACGGTCGTATGAGATATTAAAGGAAATTGTGGACGGGAAATAGGAAATAAAAAGCGCAAATATCTTGCGGGTAGCCGCAGCATATTTGCGTTTTTTTTTATAATCAAATTTGTAATAGAATAATGGAAAAATGTGAAATTAGGAGGTGGTACACAAAATGTCATTAAAAAAATGAGAATGCGGAAAAGGTTATGTTTCAAATAAGAATTTTTTGCGACGTATTTCTTGCTAATATTACGATTTTTCAAATATAAGTGTAAAATAAAGATAGGAAAAATACTCCATTTTGATTCGCCATACGATTTTTCCAAATCAAAACGAAAGAAGATGGAGAAAATGGACAAAACGAAGGTTTTATCCAACATGGCCGGAACAGTGTTGACATTGGTCGGGATTGCGGCAATTACGGTTGGACTAGGGCTGATTGTGGCGCCCGATGGAGATGGTTTCAAGCTATCAGTTGAGCTCTTGAAAAATACTCCATTCAGGGACTATCTCATTCCCGGTATCGTTTTGTTGACAGTGATTGGAGTAGGCAGTTTATTGGCGGCAATTCCAGCATTTAAGCTTCATCGGTTCGCAGGAGCAGCGACCTTGCTGCTTGGCTTGGCACTCGTCCTGTTTATTGTGGCCCAAGTCTATTGGATTGGTACAGGAAGCGGCTTATTGCCGATTTTTATGATTGTTGGGATTGTGGAGATGGGCTTAGGAGTTTTGATCATGGCAGTGGATTCTAATCATCAAATGTTCCACCGCCATCATAATCACCATGCACATTAAAGGGAAGATTGGAGGAATTTTACATTGAAAAGTGTAAGATTCCTTTTTGTCATTTTTTGCAGGGTTTTCGGAATTTTTGTTGAAAGGTTAATAAGGATGGTTTCATAAAAAATGATAAAGGGGTACTTGCAAAATGGAAAGTTTTCACTTTAAAGTAAATGGCAGCTGGCAGGGAGATCGGAATGGGAAGGGGCATATTCAGACAAACGGTGGTCTTGATATCGCTGTTTCGGCACCGGCGGATATGGAGGGTCCAGGAATCGGTTCAAATCCAGAGGAGCTGCTTATTTCTTCTTCCAATAATTGTTATATGATTACACTAGGGGCGATGCTGGGGAATCGAAAAATTGAGGTAGAAAAACTCGAGGTTGTTTCTGAGGGGGTTGTCGACAGGGAGGACGGTAAATTGAAGTTTAAACAAATTATCCATCGCCCAGTTTTTTATATTAGTAGTGACTCTGGAATCTCTCCAGAAAAATTGCAAGAGATTGCAGTTCGAGCTGAAAAAGCTTGCTTTATTTCGCAAACATTGCGGCCGAGCATCAATTTTTCAGTTGAACCAAATGTTGTTGTTGATGGAAAATAATACTTGACCAAAAAATGGGCATGTACTAATATTGATATTAGTTTTTCTATATGTTGTTTGATTTGTAAAAATGAAAACTATATATTGTGTTAGCCTTAAGGGAAGATGCCGAACACGGCTTAATAGGGAATCCGGTGTGATGCCGGAACTGCCCCCGCAACTGTAAATGCTGACGAAATGAGCAAACCACTGTATAAGAATGCTTATGAAAATAGGTGCTTATACGGGAAGGGCTTAGAGTAGAGTGATGCATAAGTCAGGAGACCTGTCTTTCTTAAGATGTTTCAACTTCTTCGGGGATTGAGAAGAGGAAACGACGGCAACAAAAGGAAGACATGGCCCGGTTATTCCCTTTTGTTGTGTGCTCGTTTCATCCGCTCGGTTCTCGCCGGAGCGGATTTTTTATTTTTTTAGGAGGAAAGTGACATGACCACACAGGTTAAGACAGAAATAAAGGAAGTATTTGAGACGATTAGGCAGGCATCCGATAAATACGGAGTGGATACGATGGAGCTGCAAAAACAAATCATGGAGCTGGATGGGTCAGCATTGGAGGCAAATCAGCAGGGATTATTATATGCAGTCAACAAAATTGCAATGGACCAGCCGGATTGGACTTTTGTTGCGGCCCGCTTATATTTGTATGAACTCTATATTCATGCAGCAGAGAATAGAGGCTATGATTCTTCACTAAAATATGGGGATCTACACAGCTTAATTATACATTTAAGTAGTATAGGGATTTATTCTAGTGACCTATTAAATCTATATACGAAAGAGGAAATAGAGGAATTAGCGAAAGAGATTAATCCTGAGCGGGATGAGTTATTTAATTACATAGGGTTATTCCTATTGGCAGACCGTTATCTAGCCCGGGACCATAATCGAAACATTTTCGAACTACCGCAGGAACGTTTCATGATCATTGCCATGACAATCATGAAATACGAGAAAAAGGGCGTGAGGATAAAACTGGTAAAAGAAGCTTACTGGGCATTGAGTAATTTATATATGACTGTCGCTACCCCAACCTTGGCGAATGCCGGAAAAAGCTTTGGCCAGCTGTCCTCCTGCTTCATTGATACGGTGGACGATTCCCTTGATGGCATCTATTTAAATAACTGGGACATTGCTCGGTTAAGCAAAGATGGCGGCGGGATTGGGATTTACTTTGGAAAGGTGAGGGCATTAGGCTCAGACATTAAAAAGTTCAAGGGTAATTCCTCCGGTGTCGTGCCATGGGTTAAATTGGTCAACGATACCGCTGTCAGTGTTGATCAATTAGGCCAGCGCCAGGGGGCAATTGCTGTTTACTTGGATTTGTTTCACAAGGATCTAATGAACGGGTTCCTGGATTTGAAAACGAACAATGGGGACGAACGCCGGAAAGCACATGATATTTTTACAGGTGTCTGCGTGCCGGATCTTTTTATGGAAAAACTGCAGGAGACCGATGGGAATGGCAGAAGCATCGGCGAGTGGCATACCTTTTGTCCTCATCAAGTGAAGCAGGTGATGGGCTGGAAAGATGCCGCTGGAAATCCCCTAGGGCTAGAGGATTTTTACGATGAAATTGATCGGAAATATTTTAAGGATAAATATGAAGAGGCTGTTAACCATCCGTTATTGCCGCGAAAAACGTATAGGGCTATGGATATTATGGCGCGAATCATGATGGTGCAATTGGAAACGGGGACGCCGTATATGTTTTACCGGGACGAGGTCAACCGGCAAAATCCCAATAAACATCTATTAGGAAAGGGCCGCACCTCGATTTTCTGCAGCAACCTTTGTACGGAAATCACGCAAAATATGTCGGCGACGAAAATTGTTAACGAATACCAGGATCAAGAAGGAAATATAGTAATTGTTCGAAAACCTGGTGATTTCGTGGTATGTAATCTATCGTCTATTAATCTTGCAAAAGCAGTCCCGGCTAAGGTAATGGAGCGTTTGGTCCGTATCCAGGTCAGAATGCTGGATAATGTCATTGATTTAAATACCATTTCGGTAGGACAGGCGCAGCTGACGAATCAAAAATTCCGGGCTATCGGTCTCGGTACGTTTGGATGGCATCATCTTTTAGCGTTGAAGGGGATACACTGGGAATCGGAGCGGGCTGTTGAATTTGCGGACGAGCTTTATGAGGAGATTGCCTACTATACCATTCGTTCCTCAATGGAATTGGCCCGTGAAAAAGGAGCTTACAGTCAGTTCCATGGTTCGGAGTGGCAGACCGGAGAGTATTTTGAGCGTAAAAATTACCGCTCTGAACGGTGGCTGGAGATAAAAAAGGAGGTAGCTCAGCACGGGCTCCGGAATGGCTGGTTGATGGCCATCGCTCCGAATTCATCAACAGCTAAAATTGGAGGCTCAACCGACGGTATTGACCCAATTTACTCTGTCGAATTCGCGGAGGAAAAGAAAAACTTTAAGTTTAAAGTAACAGTACCGGATTTGAACCATCGAACGTATATCTATTACCGCCGGGCGAGGCACGAGCTCGATCAGCATTGGAGCATTCAACAAAATGCTGCCCGCGCTCGCCATATTGACCAAGCAATCAGCTTTAACCTTTATGTCCGACATGATATCAAGGCGAAAGAACTGTTAAACCTTCATATGGAAGCATGGAGGCAGGGGTTGAAGACGACGTACTACGTTAGAAGCACATCGCAAACGGAAATCGAGGAATGCGAAGCTTGTCATAGCTGACAGGAGGAAATAGAGATGAAACTTTTGAAAAAAATTAAACTTTTGAATCCAGAGTTTCCCAATAAGTCAACCGGCATCATCAATGGCCAGTCGTCGGGTTTGCTGAATTGGAATGATATTGCTTATCCACAGATGTATGATTTATATCAAACTTTGTTATCTAATTTTTGGAAAGCGCAAGAGATCAATATGCAGGATGACATTAAACAGTGGGATCTGCTTAGTGAAACTGAAAAAGATGTGTTTTTGCGGATCAATACGCAGCTAGCATCACTAGACAGTCTGCAAACACCAACGATGACACAAGTAATGGATTATGTGACCGATTCCAGCTTTAAAGCAATTTTTGCAGTGATTGCCCAGCAAGAGGCAATCCACAATGAATCCTATTCGTATATTTTGAGCTCGCTAGTTCCGTTAAGAGAGCAGAATGAGCGGTTTAATCAGGCGAAAAGTGACCCGATTGTACAAAAAAGGAACCAGCTGATTTTAGATGCGTATGAACGATTTCGTGAAAAGCCCACAGCACAACATTTATTTGAATTAAGTGTAAACTCAATTAACCTCGAGGGAATCTATTTTTATGCGGGCTTTGCCTTTTTCTATCATTTGGCAAGACAGCAGAAAATGCTGAAAACGAGCACGATGATCAGCTATATTCAGCGGGATGAAATGCAGCATGCCTACTTCATGGCCCAGTTTATTCGGATTCTATTAACTGAAAACTCGGAGCTGTTTACCCAAGAGAATATGGACTATGTCTATCGAACGATTGGACAAGCTGTTGCGCTGGAAAAAGAGTGGGCTTCATTCATTTTGAAGGATATTAACGGGATTGATTTGGGCGAATACGAAGAATACACGGAATACCTTGCCAATAAGCGCCTGCGTCAGCTTGGCCTTGAAAATTTATACAAGGATAGGACCAATCCGATGCCGTGGATCCATGTGTATAGTGATGAAATGCTGAACGGAACAAAATCTGACTTCTTTGAGCAGAAGCCGCGGACCTATTCCAAAGTCACCCAATCAAATGGGTTCGATGAGTTATGAAAATAGCCATCATATATGCTTCAAAAACAGGGAATACGGAGGAATTAGCCTATTTGCTGTGGCGTTTATTTTTACAGATAAATAGCGATACAGCCTTATTCCGTGTCGACCAATTTCCGGTTTGGGATTTAGCGAGGTTTGATACGATCGTGATTGGAACCTATACGTGGGGAAATGGGGAAATCCCATATGAAATGATGGAACTGTACCGCGCTTTTGAAACATTGGAGGTCAGAGGTATGATCACGGGGGCGGCAGGGACTGGCGACAGCGGGTACCCAAGGTTTTGCGGGGCAGTTGATGAATTCAGGGATATGCTTTATGTTCAGACGAACTTGGCGGCCACTCTTAAAATTGAAGTGATTCCGCAGGCGAAGGACTTAGAGCGATGCAGGAAGTTTGTGGATAGTATATTGCAACGAATAAACCAAAAAATTGCTTTAGGTTAGTAATAAAAGAAATGCGAGGATTTAAAAAGTTCTCGCATTCTTAGATTTAATTTTAGTCCTATCTGAAAAGGAAGGAAATTCCTTGGGAAATTTGCTAGAATAAAAGTGGTGTAATATTTCATACGCCAAGGTAAAAAATTTATATGTATAAAGAGGGAATTGGATGAAAGTTCAAAAAACGCTTTACCGCAAGTTTTTCTCTGTATTAACTGCCGCCGCCATGATGACAACCGCTACTGCTGCACTTGCAGCCCCTAAAGAACCCCCTGCACCGTCAGTAAAAGCACAAGCAAATGCCTTCTATGAATCTACACTACATAATAAAGACAAAAGCAACTATACGTTGACTATCATGCACACCAATGATACCCATGCACATTTAGACAATATTGCAAGAAGGATAACCGCTATTAAACAAGTGCGGGAAGCACATCCAAGTTCACTTTTATTGGATGCTGGGGATGTTTTTAGCGGCACACTTTATTTTAACAAGTATGAGGGATTGGCGGATCTAGAGTTTATGAATCTTGCGGGCTATGACGCGATGACATTCGGCAACCATGAGTTTGACAAAGGAACTGCCACCTTGGCGAATTTTGTGAAAGAGGCAGGATTCCCGTTTGTCAGCGCCAACGTTGACTTTAAAAAGGATGGAAATATAAGCCCGTATTTTAACGATGAAATAAAAAACAATCCCAAGCGAAATGGCGAAATTTACAAAGGTATTATTAAAAAGGTAAACGGGGAGAGAATCGGGATTTTTGGATTGACGACTGCCGAAACCGCGGACATCTCCAGCCCAGGCCCTGATGTGGCATTTCAAAATTATCTAGAAGAAGCTAAACAGGCAGTCAAATCGTTTAAAGAAAAAGGCGTCAATAAAATTATTGCATTGACACATATCGGGTATGATGATGGCGGCGGAGATAACGACCTGACGTTAGCTAAGGAAGTTGATGGGATTGACGTCATCGTCGGCGGGCATACGCATACTAAACTGGAACAACCGGTCGTGGTAGATGCCGGCAAGGAGCCAACGGTCATTGTCCAGGCCAATGAATACAGCAAATTCCTAGGGACACTGGATGTTCAATTTGATAAAAAGGGAAAAATCATAAGCTCCGGAGGCAAGCTTGTTGATCTTAGTCAAGTGCCAGAAGATCCGGAGGCGGCACAGATACTCGAAACTAAATACAAGCCAGCTGTAGTAGAAATGCAAAAGACCGTGATTGGTAAAACAACCGTTGATCTAATCGGCGGCAATCCGCCTGCTCGAACAGTTGAGACCAATCTGGGTAACTTAATTACGGATGGAATGCTGGCCAAAGCAAAAACAATCAATCCTGATACCGTCATAGCTTTCCAAAATGGCGGCGGGATTCGGGCCACGGTGCCTGCGGGGAATATTACCTTGGCGAATGTATTCGAAATTATGCCGTTTGGAAACTCGCTTGGCATCATGAAATTAACGGGTGCGGAAATTAAAGAGGCTCTGGAAATTAGCGTGAAGGACGTACCGAAAGCATTTGGCGGCTTCCTGCAAGTATCCGGTTTGAAATTCACCTATGACAGCAGTCAGCAGGCAGGTCAGAGGGTGAAATCAGTCGAGGTTAAAGAGGATGGCGTTAATTATGTTCTTGTTGACCCTAATAAAACTTATGTCGTTGCCACGAACACCTTCACCGCAAAAGGTGGAGACGGTTTTACTGTTTTCGCGAAAGCGTACAGTGAAGGCCGTGTCAGCGAGCCGGGATATGTGGACTGGGAAACCTTTACTGAATATGTAAGCGCCCAAGAAGATAAAACCGTCAGTCCAAGTTTGGAGGGGCGCATCGTGAATCTGGCAAATTAATTGCTGGACGTATTTGTAGGCTAAAAAAGAAATCCAGAAAAACTATGTTAATACAGTTGGGAATTTTACTTATGGTAAGATTCCCCTTTTTATGTAAATAATATAGAATTCTAGCAATAAAAATACGTTTCGTGTCACGAAACACCATGCTATAATGGATAACATGATTATAGTAATTGGAAAGGTTCGTGTACATCCTTATGAATGTCGGCCAAAATAAAGCTTTTATCAGCTTGTTTTTAGTCTCTGTCTTTTGGGGCTGTAATTATCCAATCAGTGCTTATTTGCTTCAAGGGTTTTCCCCTGTTTTCTTATCAACTGTCCGGATTTGTATAACATCGCTTTTTCTGATTATAGTTGCGCTCTTTTATAAGGGAATTAAGCGCCCGACAATCTCCGAATGGAGATATCTTGTTGGTGTCGGAATTTTTGGGACGCTGCTGAACCAAACGTTTTATTTTACCGGCTTGAAACATACTACGCCGGCCAATGCGTCATTAATCATTTCGCTGGCACCGATTGCGACAATTATCCTCGAACGGATTATTTTTAAGGTGAAATTAACAGCTAAAAAATCTTTAGGGGCTATCATCAGTTTGATTGGTGTTTTTTCAATTATTGGGGTTGCCGGAGGATCATTAGGAATCTCTTGGGGAGATTTTAATATTTTTATAGCAATGATTTGTTTGTCGATCAGTATTTTATTTATCCGAGGCTTATCCCAAACCATGCCTTCTTTTGTGGTCACGGTTTATGCGACCGTTTTAGGGAGTGTCTTAATGATTCCTGCTGCAGGGGTGGAAGGGATGGTGAGCGGGACTGCCATCAGTCATTCTGTCTTCATGTGGTCGTTGCTAATTTTTGCAGCGATATTTGCCCAAGGAATGGCCGGCTTTTGGTGGAACAGCGGGGTGGCACAGGTGGGAGCAGGAACGGCTTCCATGTTCATGAATATTCAGCCGTTTGTCGCCATTCTTGCTTCTCATTTTATATTGGGAAATCACATTTTGCTGTCACAAATTTTCGGCGGGTTATTAGTGTTACTGGGAGTGTTTATTGCCAATATGACGGGTAATAAATCAATGATGGTTGCAAAAGCTGGGAAAAGTATCTGACTGAAAAATAATTTCCTTTTACAAAAACATCTGTGCAATCATAGCTTATGATAGAAAAAAAAGAGCAGCGATTATATGAATCACTGCTCTTTTCTTGCTTACTTTTCTTAAAAACCTGTGTCAGCGTCTCTAGTTGTTGGGTCAGAAATCCGGTTGGATGCTTCCGGAACGGCGTCATAAATCGTCGGGTCAATGTTTTTAATCGAGTCATCCGCAAGACCTTTAAATACTTCATATAAAGGCACTTTAACGGTTTCCTTTAACATACCAGACTGTTTTTGTCCAAGAGTCTGGCTCTGACCTTTGATTTCAATTAGCATAATCGCAGTGTCATTTAACGCGAATGCCCCTAATGCCGTACCAGGCAAGTTCACATCCGGATATTTTTGAATCGCTCCATAATGGGAGAAGCCGCGTTGCAAGGCCAAGTAGGAAAGGGCGTTTACTTGCTTGCCAAGCTTAAGGACGTTTTTGTCCACTTCATAGTGTGTTCCAGTGAAAGGATCGGTATATGGATCTGCAACCACTGCCGCAATTTGTACAGGAACGGAGCGGTTGTCTTCATCGGAAACCGTGTTAAAGCCACGATGGTGGACGTCTACATATACGTCTGGTTTAAATTCTTTAAACACAGAGGAAACGGTACGAGCCTCAGCCGTTACGAAAAATCCACCGAAATTGCTGTTATTTGTTGTTCTGTTGTTTAAAAATTCAGCGACCTTGGCTTTGTCTTGGTCTTCAATTCTAAAGTCCAGATTTGGGTTGTAGTCGCGATTTTGGTCATAGCCAGGAATTCCGTATACCACTGTGCCATTATTATTCTGTGCACGTTCACTGCCCACGGAATTGTAGTACCATGGTGCTTTTGTACCGGACGGTAATTGAATATTTTCCGGAAGCCATGTTTGATGTGTATAGCGGGTTGGATACCATTTTCCTTCAAATGTGTTATCGGCACCTTCTGGATTGATGCGCGGCATAATCCAGATTGATACCTTATCTAGTATTTCGTCTACTTCCTTGCCTCCGCTTGATAGTTTTTGGATGATATCAATGGCTGCTTCGGTGCCGATTTGCTCGTTGCCGTGGATTTGTGTAGTGATAAGGATTCGTTTCTTATTTTGGTCCGCGTCACCAAACTTCACAACATATAATGGATCGCCCTTTTCTTCTTCGGTTTTGTAACCATCAAGAGTCCAGTTTGAATATCCCGCAATCTCCAGCTTCATTTTTCCTTTTGAAGAGGCTTCGAGTTTTTGAAGCGTTTTGGCTAATTCTTCATTGGACATGTAGCTCGATAGTGAGATGTTTTGCTCGTTTTCTACATAAGGTCCGTTTGGATTTGATTGCGGCTCAGCAAGGGCTGTAGAAGACACCGCCATTGTAAGAGCCATTGCCGTTGGAATGACTAGCCTTGAAAATTTTCTCATCAACACTTCCCCCTAATAATTATGTAATCCCGGATTTATCCTTTATGTATAATAAATGTTTCGGGACTCTAATAAGATAATAAACTAAAAATATCTGGAAGTTTAGGTAAAAGTTGGTAAATTTGTAAAATTAAATCTTTTGTTCTAAATAAAGTAATAGAGTGTTTCTATCGAACTATATTTTGATTGGAAAAGGATAGGAGTTTTGCCTTGTTTTAAAGAATACATATTTTAGGGTGTTACTGATTCCAGGCTAGACTCGAAATAGCCTTCAGGAGGTATTTGTCCTTCCAATCGTCCGTCTAGGTCTTTTTTTGTTGTTTAACATATCTACATAAATTTTGGTAAAATTTAAGAGAGTTCTATATGAAATGGATATTGTGATTGGGACATTTGGAAGTTCCTCCAGAGGATTAGCTGCTTTTAAAAGGGTGCTATGACACCTCTTCCAACGCTTAACAAAGTAAAGGAAATCCTAGGAAAATCGTGGGGAACAATAAGAAATAGACATAGGAGGGTATGTATGTCAAAAGAAAACCTTATATCAAAACTATTAAAAGACTATGATTCCGCACTTAATCACTCGGGTGTAAATGGGGAACGATTAGGGCAAAGATTGGCCATGCTTTCGGAAATTGGTGCCACTGCTGAAGGTGGCGTCAATCGCCCTGGCTTTTCGGCAGAGGAAAAGCAAGCAAAAGAACAAGTGAAAGTATGGATGAAAGACGCCGGTTTAAAGGTTTGGGAGGACGGAGCAGGCAATGTGTTCGGAAGGTTATCGGGATTAGCCGATTCTATGCCAGCAGTTGCTTCAGGTTCCCATGTCGATAGTGTCCCAAATGGAGGGAATTTTGACGGCCCGCTTGGCGTATTGGCCGCCCTTGAGGTAGTCGAGGCGTGGAAAGAAACGGGGCATCGCCCGCAACGTCCATTTGAAGTGGTTATTTTTTCGGATGAAGAGGGAGCACGGTTTAATGGCAGCTTAACAGGAAGCATGAGTTTGATGGGAACGCTTGATATCGAAAAACAGCTTCAATTGACAGATTTTAATGGGGATTCATTTGAAGAAGTCCTTGAAAAATATGGGACTAGTCTCGACGAATTGAAAAAGGCTTCCAGCCACAAGAAGGACATTGGATTATTTATTGAGGTACATATTGAACAGGGAAAGCGGCTTGAAAAGGCAGGGCTCCCTGTCGGCATTGTCAGCGGAATAGCGGGGCCATGCTGGCTGGAAATTATTTTTTCAGGAAAGGCAGGTCACGCCGGAAATACACCGATGGATGACCGGAAGGATGCGCTAGTTGCTGCAGGTGAATTCGTGGTTGCGGTAGAGACATTCCCTGAAAAAGTAAGCTCTACTGCCGTTGCAACGGTTGGGAAGCTTTCTGTTCATCCAAATGGGGTAAACGTCATCCCAGGAGAGGTCTCCTTGTTTGCTGATATTCGTGACATTTACGAGAATACCCGTGATGAACTCGTATCACTTGTTATTGAAAAAGCAAAATCCATTGCTGAAAAACGAGGGATTGAGGTATCGATTAAGGTGAATACCTCTGTTAAGCCTGTACCGATTGATGAAAACATTCAAACGAAGCTGGAAAAAGCATTTCTAGAAAATCAAATTGAGCCAATGAGATTACCAAGCGGTGCCGGACATGATTCGATGATTGTAGGAGAGGAGATTCCAGTCGGCATGATTTTTGTAAGAAGCAAAGACGGAATCAGCCACAATCCAAAAGAATGGTCCTCCCTAAACGATTGCGTAATATCAGTGCATGTGCTTAAAAGCTTTATTGAAAGTTTGTGAAACGCGGGGACGGTTCTTCCGCTTCTGAAGCAGAAGAACCGTCCCCATGTATCATTATTCTACCTTTATTTTAATTTGTGACACCGCATTGTACCCATAGCCCTTCTGGTTCCAGAAAGCGGTATCGGGCTGCAAATGGCCGTTTGAATCATATGCTCGGACCTTGATGGAGTATTCGCGATTTTTTTCAAATACAATAGAATATGACCACTTTATCCATTGAAATTGCCGGGGCTGGCCATGGAGAGTGGCCGTCTTCCATGTTTCACCATCATCCACACTAACCTCAACGGATATAACCACACCTTCGCCAGTCCAAGCGAGACCCTTTATTTCATGCTGGCCAAGCTGCAAGATTTGCCGGTCAAGCGGCTGTTGAATAATCGAATTCACATGGCTCACTGTCACAGGGACGGCCTCTTCATTATTGTTTTTATGAGGATAATAGACATAATCATCTGTCTGGAAGGGCCCGGAAAAAGGATGGTCCACTACACGAATGGTTTTTAGCCACTTTACTGACGCCATTCCGTACCAGCCGGGAACGATTAATCGAAACGGAAATCCATGTTTCGGGCTAATCTGTTTGTGATTATGTTCCCAGGCAACGATGACATCATGTTCCATGGCTTTTTTTAGCGGAAGGCTTCTTACGAAAGGAACATGTTGACCTTTCTTGATCCCAGAATCATTACCCTCAAAGACCACTTCATGGACACTATCCTGAACTCCGGCAATCTGAAGCAGATGAAAGAGGGGTACCCCTTTCCATGTCCCTTGGCTAATCGCCCCATCCTTCCATTGCTCTCCAAACACTTTTGGTCTGAAGTGGGCTCGTTTGTTCCCAGAACACTCAACCACAGCGGTCACTGTTCGGGAAGGCATTGTAGTGATTTGGTTGTATTGAATGGTAATGGGAGTTTTCACTGAGCCTGTGATGGTTAGATAGTACGATTTGGTGGAAAGAGTAGGAAATGGAAAGTGATTTCTTCGATAGGTTAATCCGGTTGGGGTTTCACCGTTTTCAAGAAAATGGATCGGTGTTTCTTGATTATCGGGTTGTAAACTGCGGGTTGTTAGGTAAGGTTTATTTTTAAAAAAAGGATCTCTTGGATACAAACAATCACTCCTTTCCTACCTTATAAATATATTAGAAATATAGACTTATATAAGTCAAAGCCCTTGTCAAAAATAAAATGAGAAGGTTTTATTTTTAGGATGAGGTGAAAATCAATGAATGAACCAATGGAGTATCCGTACATCCTGTACAACGAAGTCATCTTGTATCTTGAATCTAAGTGGCGACGTTCTTTGGATGACCACGAACGGCACTTGTTGATTGAAGGGTACCGTTACGGACGCATGGTGGAAGCGGAAAACGAAATTAGAATACTGTTTGCAAAATAAAGCGGGTGATTCCGCTTTATTTTTTATACCATTGAAATTAAAGGAATTCCCAGAATTTTGTTGAAATAAATAGGTAAATTTCTTTTTATGGTGAGGTGGGAAAAATTGACCGATTTACAATTAGCTTTTATCGATGAATTTGGAAATTATGGATTTGATTTTAACAACCACGACCATTCGACCCACTTTATCATCGTTTCCATACTCGTTAAAGAATCTGAAAAAGAAAACTTAGAACAGCAGCTTCAGAATTATTTTCCGTCAGAAGCAGCGCCTATGGATGATGCCCAAAGATCCAAGCTTTTGCAGGATATTAAGGATTTGCCCTTTAGCATATATGCGTACGTCATTGATAAGCGGAAGGTAAGAGAAGACAGCGGCATCATGCATCAAACACCTTTTATTAAATATGTTAATCGGATGGTTTATGAGGACTTGAACAGAACCTTTGATCAGCTTGATCTTGTAACGGATGAATCTGAAGGGAAGAAATTCTTGCAGGAATTTAAAAGGTACATCATAGCAAGGAGTATTCCGGATTTATTCAATTATTCTTCGTTTGGGTTCAATAACAGCCAGTCTGATATCCTGCTTCAATTGGCCGGCTTAATTGCGGAGACTTTGGGCAATAGCTACGACCGTACTTCTTATTCCGTCCATTCCCATTCATTGTTAAAAATGATTAAACATAAAATTGCCGCTCTTAATCTACTGCCTTTGGATTACCGACATTTTCTTTATGATTACAAAACAGACCCCGCCGACTCCCGATACAACGAGGTAATCATCAAACAAGCCGTCAATTCCTCCTATCAATATATCGAAAAACATCGCAAAAGTGAGGAAGAGGACGAAAGGCTCCGAATCGATTTTTTAAAGTTCCTTTTATTCAATTTGAAGGAAAATCCCGATGAATACGTCTATACTCAAGAAATTCTTGATAATTTGAATGCCATTCGAGATGTGAAAATGAATCAGCATTATTTCCGTTCAAACATTGTTTCGAAGCTGCGCGATAGCGGGTTGTTAATCGCCAGCAGCAATAAAGGCTATAAATTGCCGGTATCCTTAAACGATTTATACGACTTTGTGAATCTATCAAGTTTGACTATTTACCCAATGCTTCAACGAATTTCAAAGTGCCGTGACCAGATTCTCCTTGCGACAAACCAGGAAATAGACATTCTCGACCCGAAGGAATATGGATACCTGAAAAAAATAATTGAAATGGAAAAATTAAAGGCTCAATAAAAAAACCTTTTTAATGGATGGTTACCGTCACCTATCGCAAATAAAATACCTACGAAAAAATGACTATCAAAGGATATGTTTTGATAGTCATTTTTTATTAGCAAATACCAATTATGTTCAGTCTAACTTTCCTCGGCCATTTTAGATGATGATGCAGTTTCTTTTTTACCAGCAGCACTTTTCCCTGGCATAAATAATGTTAAAACGAGTGCAGCAACAGCTAATATCATCATAAAGTAATAGGCATCACTTGAACCTTGAATCGAAGATAGTATTGCTATTTGCTGTGGGGTAGCAGCTGCATTTTCCCCCATTATTTCTGCCGCGTGATTGGTTGCTTGTGCGGTATAAATGGTAATCACTACAGCAGTCCCGATTGCTCCTGCAATTTGACGGACCGTATTATTCACTGCAGAGCCATGTGTACCTAATTGCTTCGGCAATGCGTTCAAACCAGCAGTATTGAGCGGCATCGTAATAAAACTTAGACCAATTCGTAAAAAGATGGTACGAATCATTAAATACATATAAGATGTCGAACCAGTTAAGTCCGTTACAGCCCACATCGAAGGGATGATAAATAAAAGCCCCGTGATAAATAAAGGTTTTGCTCCTAATTTGTCATATAACTTGCCAGTGATTGGAGACAATATGGCATTGAGGATAGAGCCTGGCAATAATAATAGACCGGCTTCAAATGCCGTAAAACCCCGTCCGCTTTGAAGGTAAATCGGTAATAAGATCAAATCGGCATACATCATCATCGTTACTAAAACATTAATTAATGAAGTTAATGTAAATATCTTGTTCTTGAATACAGATAAATCCAATAAGGGTTCATTTGAGCGTATTTGTCGAACACAAAATAAAATTGTAAACACTAATCCAATGATTAACGAAAAAATAACAACAGGCGACTCCCACCCTTTATTACCTGTGTTACTGAAACCATATAAGATAAAGCCAAAACCAATTGTTGAAAGAAAAACACTTACTATATCTAGTTTTGTTTTGGCTGTTTCGGATATATTCACTAAATATTTCAATGCAAATAAAATAACAATCAGCACAAAAGGCACTAAACCAATAAATAGCCATCGCCATGATCCATATTCAATAATATAACCTGCCAAGGTAGGGGCAATGGCAGGGGCAAAGATCATGGCAAACCCAATCAAGCCCATGGCGCTGCCTCTTTTTTCAACTGGAAATATAAATAAAATAACGCTCATCATCAGAGGAATGATAATTCCTGCACCTGCTGCTTGAATCATTCTTCCGATTAATAATAGGCTAAAATTTGGTGCAATCGCACAAATAATGGTTCCAATTAATAAAAACAGCATGGAGCTGATAAATAATTGCCTTGTCGTATAGCGTTTCATTAAAAAGGCTGTTATCGGAATTAATACACCGTTTACAAGCATAAATCCTGTTGACAGCCATTGAACGGTTGTGGCTGAAACAGCAAATACATCCATTAAATTACTTAAGGCAACATTTAACAACGTTTGATTCAATACTGATAAAAAACAACCCGATATTAAAACAAATAATAAGATTCCTTTTTTAACATCTTCTCTTTTTTGTTCCATTTCAAACTCCTTTTCTTTTGTTTGCATCTTCAACACAGTGTCAATAAAATTAATACTAACAGACCCAAAAAGAATTGCCCATCTACAATTTTTTTCAAACTGTCAACTAATCAACATCTATTGGCAATCTGTTGAGGAAAGCGTTAAAAATCGATAAAGGAGTTAAAAATGTCTAATCTAAAAAAAGAAGATCCACGCGCCATTCGTTCGAAAAAAATGTTTAAAGATGCCGTTCTGTCCCTTTTAATTGAAGAACCATCAGTATCACAATTAACTGTTCAAAAAATTGCAGATCGCGCTGAATTAAACAGAGCGACCTTTTATTTACATTATCAGGATATTAACGACCTATTAAGACAGATCACCCTTGAAATCTTTGACGAAATGTCTATAAAGCTAAAACCTTTTATACAAACAGAAATCATAGACGACCGAGAACAATTAGTCATATTTTTAGACTATATTTATGAAAATCGAAAATTTTTTGCTATTTTATTTGAAAATAAAAGTGTCGAAACCAATTTATTCAACCTTATAAAAAATCTCATAGAAACTAGAAGAAATAACAAACAAAAAGAGTTACCGAAAAGTTATGTTTCCATTGATATCCTTACAGCTTCCTTAATGGGGATTATTATGTGGTGGATAAAGGATGGAATTCATTATAGCTCTGAATATATAGCTAACCAAATTTCTTTAATGTACAAGCGATGAACAACTTTTGCTCCGGCTTTTTGTGCCAATAAAGTAATCAGATGTCACTGTCAGAAAATAAATCCCGTATACATATTGCAGGGACAGTTTGGAGGGGAAAAGAATCAACCATCAAAGCCAAAAAATCGGAGTGGACTATATGAACAAGCATCATGAATTTCTCAAAAATGAAGGGAATGCATTTCCAGGAAAAACTTATATTGAAGAGCTGTTAAAGCCAATATTTAATGACCAAAGGGATTTTTTATTTGAGGCTATGTTTGATATTAATCGTGCCCATGTGATTATGCTTTCGGAACAGCAAATCATCAAAAGGGACGAAGCTAAAATCATGCTGGTGGGAATTGAAAAAGTTGCAAAAACTGATAGTACGCTAATTTCATATGACCCTCAATATGAAGATTTATTTTTCATGATGGAGGCAAAAATTGCGGATGAAATTGGTAATGACCTTGCAGGGAAAATCCATATCGGCCGAAGCCGAAACGACATGGGGGTGGCCATGTACCGTTTGGTGCTGAGGGAGCAGCTATTACAGTTGATTAGGAATGGATATCGACTGAGCGAAGCTTTATTGGAGCAATCGGAACAGCATGTGGAAACCTATATGACGGCCTATACCCATACCCAGCCGGCACAGCCGACGACGTTAGGGCATTATTTTTTGGCGATATATGATGTCTTACAGCGGGATTTGAAACGATTATGGGCTGCCTTTGAAACAGTAAACCAATCACCGCTTGGAGCGGCAGCGTTAGCAACGACAGGGTTTCCCATCAGCAGATCGCGGACGTCAGAACTGTTGGGGTTTGACCGGATTGTTGAGAATTCCTATGATTCCATCGCGGGGGCGGATTATATATTGGAAACGGCAACCGCTATCATGACTTGTATGGTGAACACCGGAAGATGGATTCAGGATTTCTTATTATACGTAACGAGGGAATTTGGCGCATTTATGGTAGCTGACCCATATGTGCAAGTCAGCAGTATTATGCCGCAGAAGAGGAATCCGGTATCGGTTGAACATTCACGGTCGCTAGCTAGCAGCTCAGTTGGTGAAGCGCTTGCTTCCATCCAAATGATTCACAATACGCCATTCGGGGATATCGTTGATACAGAGGATGATCTGCAGCCGCATTTATACCAGGCCTTTTCGAAAGCTAACCGCGTGATGAAGCTGATGTATGCTGTGATATTGACACTTCAAGTTAATAAGGGTCATTTAAAGGAAATGTCTGAAAAATCCTGCATCACGATTACGGAACTGGCCGATACATTAACGAGGAAATATAATATCTCCTTCAGGAAGGCGCATTCGGTTGCAAGCGCAATTGCCAATAAAACATGTAAGGGAAAAAAAGAATTAAATGATTGGAAGATTGAAGAGGTTAACTCGATGCTGCATGAATTTGTCGATGTCTCGCTTACTGAGGATGAATGGAAAAACATTATTTCTCCAGAGTACTTTGTAAAGCTTAGAAGCATCCAGGGTGGACCCGATCCAGGTGAGGTGAAGAGGATGATTGTCGAAAGAAAGCAAAGTCTAGGAATGAGGTTACATGAGTACGAACAAATCGTTGACAAATTGTCCAGAAAACAGAAACAGTTAAGGGGATTTTTAGTATAAATATCAAGAGAGCAGGCCCCCAATGATTAATTAGGGGGCTGAAATTCGCCCTTTTAATAATTTTCCACAGTAATAAATTTCTTTTATGATGATTAAGTATTTTCACCCCATAATTCTCATTAGTTCTTTTTCCAATTCAGCCGGTTCGTTTGCATAGTTGTAAATTCCCAGAAACTTCTCAACAGCTTTAGGGTGAGTGCTAATCAGCTTATTGACAGCGTCTTGCTGCTCAGAAATCCGTTCATTTTTGGATATTTCGCAGCCCATATAAAAACGGACCATAAACTCATCTTCCAGTGCCTTTTGATACTCCTCTGACATTTTTGGCCATTGTTGATATTGATTTTTATATTTTACTAGTATTTCGGAAAGTATTTTTGCGCCATATACCGCATCATGGATCCCTTGTGCCATGCTTGGGTCTTTAAAACAAACGGCATCCCCAACCAGCGCCCAGCCATGTCCCATCCCGGTATACCAGAAGTTTTCATAGCCTAGAATCCCTTTGATCGGTTCAACAAGGGTGGCCTGCTTTAGCCGGGAACCGATAGTGGTGTTTGGAAAACCTTCCGTTAATAGGCTGCGAAGACTTTCTTCCGGGTTATTCTTCAAGTTCTGAATGAAATCTTTGTTGTCTAATGGGAATATTCCAACAACGGTACATAGGTCATCATTTGTAGGAAAGAGAATCGCCGTGTTGTCTTTTACCCTGTGTACTTCAAATTTCGGTACAAGATCGTTGTTAAAGTTTCTGAAATACCCATAATAAATGCCTACTTTTGCGGGCACACGCAATTTTTGCTTGCTGTCAGTAAGCCTGCGGATGGTCGAGTTTCTTCCGTCGGCACCAACAATGATATCGGCAATAAATTCTTGATCAAGGCCATTAGAATCAGTCCCTTTGATACCAACTATTGCTCCATTTCGGCGGATGATGTCCGTTACCCGAAATCCTTCTAAAACAGTCACGCTCTTATGAGTTTTAGCGTGCTGTAGAAGAATTTGATCAAGATATGTTCTCCTTATACAATAACAACTTTCCTCTCCAAGAACTTCAGGTATTTTCCCTTCAATCGTGGTATCCTCGAACTTAAACTTTATATCTTTAACAGGAGGCGCATTGGTTTCCAATAACTTTTCAAGCACACCCATTTCGCGGAGAAGCGCGGTGGTATTATTGAAAAAGGTATGAGTGGATAGAGTATCACTAGGGAAAGAAGACCGGTCAATTAACAAAACCTGAAAACCTGCCTTTGCTAGATAAATAGCTAAAGAGGAGCCTGCACATCTTGCTCCAGTAATAATTACGTCAAACTTTTTTCTCATTAGATCACTCCGTATAGAATATTTAGTCTGTGAAATCAATCAATCGTAGCTAAAATAAGATTATGGAACTATTATTTAAAAAATTACGATTATTTTAATTCGGGCATTTATTCATAAAAGGTATTTTTATGGAAAAATCCGAAATATAATACATTGCAGAATATATAAGGGGGAGTTTTTATGGCCAAAATGATTATTATGTATGAACAACCGATTGATAAGGAAGCATTTGATCAACATTATTTTAATGTTCATGTTCCATTAGGAAAGAAGATTCCTAACATTTTGCAGGAATCGGTTCGCTACGTCCTGCAGACTCAAAATACTGATCTAAATTTGTATTTAATTACTGAGCTTGAGTTTGAGAGTGTGGACACATTAACACAGGCATTGGTCAGTCCTGAGGCGAAAGCAGCTGAAGAGGATGGTCCTAATTTAATGAGATTCTTAAAGAACCCCCCAATTATTACGATTGTGGAATAGCTTCATTGGAAAATCAGTTACATTTTGCGGATAGCAATAAAAGTCTATTAGTAGAAGTTTAATATGAATCATTTTCTAGTTTCATTAAAACTTTTTTATGATATATTTTGAATAATGCCATCATTTGAAAAAATGGTGGTTTTTAGTGTTGCTACATACGAGGGGGATGAAAATGCATAAGAAACCAATTATCGGCATAACAGGTGCCTACGTTAACCATAACGAATATATGGAAGGAGTTTATGTCCATCATGATTATCATAAAAGCATAGCGGCAAATGGAGGAATCCCGATTGTGCTTCCTTTTATAAATCCTGAATTGGCTGTAGAAACTCTAGGACTATGTGATGGAATCATCCTTAGCGGTGGAGAGGACGTCGATCCAAAGTATTATGGACAAGACCCTCATCGCCGTTTAGGGCCGACTACTCCAGAACGGGATTTGACTGAAATAGCCATTGCAAAATATGCAATTGAGAATAATATTCCGCTGCTTGCGATTTGCAGAGGCGTCCAAATTTTAAATGTAGCCTTAGGCGGGACATTAATACAGGATATTTCGAGCCAAGTAAAGGAGCCAATCCAGCATACGCAAAAGATTGATAGGAGCAGGGATAGTCATTGGGTGAATATCTCAAAAGATAGCAAGTTATTTGATATGATAGGTTCTGAGCGGGTAAGAGTTAATAGCCTTCATCATCAAGCTTTGGATACGGTCGCTGCCGATTTACGTGTGGTTGCGATGGCATCTGACGGAATTATTGAAGCAGTAGAGTATATTCATCCAACCACATTTACTTTAGGAGTACAGTGGCATCCGGAATCTATGGCTAGTACTAATTCGGTGATGAACAATTTATTTGTGGAGTTCATTAAAAGCAGTGTAAAGGTGCCGGTTTTCTAAGTGGTTCTTACCATAAATATAAAGAAAGGGTGTCAGTGGGTTTTGACACCCTTTATAGAATTTTTAAAACAACCTCATTTGCTCGGATTCAGGTCCTGCCTTAGACTTCGTTTCCGGCAGTTTGTATCCCATTGATTTATAGCCCTTCATTCTTTTTTCAAACATAAAATTTAGGTTGTTTTTAATGAGTGTTACTCCTAAACTTGAAAGTTTTCATAATACCTATTAAGGTGTTTTGGAATTTAAAGACAAAAATGAGGTGGGTGGCAGTTAAAATGTCCAATAGAAGCCTTTTAAAAGACAAAACGAGTGGTGGCGAGTACCAAAATGTCCAATAAAAGGCCACTAAAAGACAAAACAAGTGGTGGCGAGTAGCAAAATGTCCGATAGAGGCTTTCTAAAGGACAAAACGAAAGAGTGCAGACACCAAGGTGTCCATTAGAAGATTTTTAGAAAGAAAAACTTTTACCCCTTATTCAACAACGTCCTCGGATTCGCATTCAACACCATTAACGCGAAAATCAATATCCCCGACACAAACCAAATCGCTTTCGTACCAAAATGCTGGGTGAACAGGGTACCTAGCAATGCTCCCACTAAAAATGAAACGATCACAACGCTAAAATCGAAGAATTGCTGGATGCCCTGACGGTTGCGTAACACAAACGCAGAATAGGCTGCTTCGGCTGCCGTCCGCAAATTACCAGTCACCATCGCAGAATTATAGGGCCACTTTACCAAAGTCCGAAACGACGAAATTTGAACAGAGGAAACGAAGGCAATCGTTATAACCACAAACGTATTTGGCACGGCCGCTGGCAGGGCTCCGACAAACAAAAGGACGAGACTTTCTAAGAAAAGAACCGACCGCGCGGGATGAGGGAACTTCCTCGTAATAAACGGTTGTTTCAAGCTTTGAGCAACTACAACCCCGATTACAAAGGCCAAAATAGGCGGTATATGCCTCCAGCCTTGATTCCAATTTCCTTTTGAAACCTCAACTCCCAACAATACAAGATTGCCGGTTTGGGAAGTTGCAAAAACACCATCTCTGCTCACATACGTATACGCATCCAAGAATCCGCCGATTAACGCCAGCAAGATACCCAATCCGATGGATTCAGGCGTTAAATGCGGCACTCTTTCAACGCCTCTATGTATTTGCTCCCGTACAGCATAAAGCGATACCTTTTTATTATAAGTTTTATCCATTAAGACTCTCCCCAAGCACGCTTTTCCTAATAGATTAACCATTTTTTCAACGTATTACATATTAAAATAAGGCGTTCAGGCTATTTTCTTGGTATAAACACACAATAAATGATAAAAAAGAATTAAAAGTCATTCAGGGGGTTTTTTAGTGGAAATAGGTATTAGCACGTTTGTAGAAACAACGCCGGATGTCCAAACTGGCGAGGTAATAAGCCATGCCCAGCGAATTAGGGAAGTGGTTGAGGAAATCGTTTTAGCAGATCGGGTCGGTCTTGATGTATTTGGTGTAGGTGAGCATCATCGAGAGGATTATGCAGCGTCTGCACCTGCAGTTATTCTAGCGGCAGCGGCCTCTCAAACCAAACAGATCCGTCTGACAAGCGCTGTAACAGTTTTATCCTCTGATGACCCTGTCAGGGTATTTCAGGATTTTTCAACACTTGACTGTATCTCGAACGGACGGGCCGAAATTATGGCTGGACGCGGTTCCTTTATCGAATCGTTTCCGTTGTTCGGATATGATTTAAATGATTATAATGAGCTTTTTGATGAAAAACTAGAGCTTTTATTAAAGATCCGTGAATCGGAAAAAGTGACCTGGCGTGGAGGCCACCGTCCGGCAATCGACAATCGTGGCGTTTATCCTAGACCAGTTCAGGACCCGCTCCCTATATGGATTGGCAGCGGCGGTACCAGCGAATCAGTGGTCCGGGCAGGCCTGCTTGGACTTCCATTAGTCCTCGCTATCATCGGAGGAAGTCCTGTACATTTTGCACCGCTAGTCAAGCTTTATAAACGAGCTGCCGCCCGCGCAGGTCATGACCCGGAGAAGCTTCCGGTTGCCTCGCATTCGCATGGGTTTATAGCGGAGACTACAGAAACTGCTGTTGAAAAGTTTTTCCCGCCGACCCAATATGCCATGAATAAACTTGGCCGGGAGCGCGGCTGGGGCCAATACGACCGCACAAGCTTCGATGCTGCACGCAGCTTTGAAGGGGCTCTTTACGTTGGAGACCCAGAAACAGTCGCCGCAAAAATCATTCATTTGCGAAAAAATGTTGGGATTACCCGGTTTATGCTGCATGTCCCTGTTGGCACCATGCCTCATGAAGACGTGATGAAAGCGATTGAGCTTTTAGGAAAAGAAGTGGCACCAATTGTCCGTGAGGAAGTAGCTAAATGGGAAGCGTCTGGCGGAGGAAAAGAATAGGTCTAAATAAAAGAAGGCATGCTTAAGTGGCATGCCTTTTGTGGTGTTATGATACATCTGTTAATTCTGATAAATGAACCAATTCGATGTGATGCAAGCTTCCTACTTCTTTAATTTCGCAGTACCCAGAAGTGTACTTAAAAAGGATGACATACCTCTTGCCGTTATAAATTACAGGAGTGTTGTTGTCCATTCTATTCCCGCCTTCCGAAATCCTTATTATCATTGTACAAACCTTTCTTTATTTTTATATGAAGCTTATTTTAAAAATATGTTATAAATTTGCGAAAAAAATCGAAAAATCGTGTTAGATTTTGGCTGAAGGTAGGACAAGCTAAAATTTAATACATGAATGTTAAAGGAGTTTAGACCGTGAAATCATATGAGATTAACAACATGATTATCGATGATGACTTTGCAAGCGAAGAATATATAACGGTGGATTTTATTCATCAGGAGAAACAATATAGTATTACATTCAAAAAATCGGACCTAGAAGTGATGAACAGATGGGTGTATGAGGATGGCACGTCTCTTCCGGCAGAAATACCGGAAGAGCTGATTGAATCAATCAGAGAAGATGTCAAAAATAGAATTTAAGGAATCCACCCGATAATTTGCAAAATAGTCAGGACAATTTCAAACAGGATGAGAATGACGATAATCCATTCCACGAACAGGCCGCGGATGGAGTGGCTGATAGTCGAAAAACCATCCATGATATTGTATAGGATGTCCGTTTTGCTTTTTAAGATTTTATAGCGGTCATTTAGTTCGAAAAATTCGATCATCCTATCATAAAAATCACTAGCTGTGCTGCTAGTCCAGGTGATGTCGGGCTTATCAAGAATCATGATATAGGCTAGGGTGTTATACTCGTGCCGCACAATTTTCGCTGTTGTCCGGGCGAGTTCCTTGTTGCCGATTCTCAAGTTTCCTTTTTCAAGCCGGTCAATCATGTTTTCAAGCTTATCATGAATCTTTCCGAGTTGTTCTTCTGTTTTTTCGAGGGCCACTGATTTAGCGAGAACCGTGGAAATTAGCTCAGGATAGAAATCCTCAATTTCCGGGACTACCACGTATTCGTCAGCAAGTTCGAGGTTCTCGTTTTCTCCGATGTGCAGGCTGTAATCGTCTGTGTATTTGCCTGCGATGTTGAGATCGACGTCCGGCTCGAAGGAACGAATAAAGCGAAATACTATGTGGAAATCTTCTTCGTTTGTATGATTGATAAAGACGATACTGCCAAAGGAAAAAATCAATACCATTTGCATGTCGGAGACCTCTTGCATGAGGATCGAGCGTAAAACATCTCTCTTTAGAACTAAAGGCTCCTCCCAGGTGAATTTTTTCGGTATTCCGCAATGAATGGCAATTTTGTTTAAATCAATTTCATTTGTGATGGCGAATGCTTTAAAGGTAATGGCCTCCATTGTTACCACCTTTGAGTATATTTTCTAAGCTTATTAAAGTGTATTCGGTATGCCGAGACGAATTCCCTGCATTATTTTTGAAAAAGAACCCCATTGGGTTGTTAATCCAAAAAATCCGTTCCTTTGATATATTGTGTCAAGCCTGATTTAATTTCACTAAATGATTTTTCCAGTAAATGATAAAAAACATAATAGCTTTTTCGCTTGGAAGCGATTAGGCCTGCATCTTTTAGTAGTTTTATATGTTTAGAGACGGCACCCTCAGTCATTCCCATCAGTCCGGCCAGTTCTCTGGTCGACCGGGGCTTTTGGGATAAATATTTAACAATCTGAAGCCTGCTTAAGTCTCCTAGTGCGTGGAACAACCTTAATAATTCCTCTGGCGGCATGGGCCGAGCAGCTTCCTGCTGATTTTCCATGATAGAGTAGTTAATCCCTACTGGTTTATGGGCATTAACAAATAAATGCGGCCAGGCGAAGTAGGAAGGTGTTAACAGTAAGATATCGTCTTTCTCAAAATAAATCTCCCGTTTTGAAATTCTTCTGATAACGGCTTTCTTTTGATTAGGATGAATATCAATTTCCGGCGAAAGGCTTCCCAATAGATGTAGAGGCCCTTCCTTCATAAGCTTTCTGCCGCGGGAAGCAATATCCTTTAGAAAAAGTTCCTCTATTCTACTCCAGTCATCTTTCACGCATGTTTTCCAAAAATCCTCCAGCAACGTCAAAAATCTCTGTTTTACCTGTTCCGGTTTTTCCGCCAAAGCTAAGATAATTTCCTTTGAGTCAGAGTAAACGCTGCCGGCAAATTGGACAAAGTCTTGTTGAAGAGTCTTAGGCGTTGCTTTTTGGCCTAAGATGGTTTCTGCAACAGTTTGGAAAAATGCATCAGAAGAGACGCAGCTTAGTTTATTCAGATCCTCCCCAAAATCGCTGATTGTAGAATTCTCTTGTAGTCCCCAGAAAGTGACAATGGGCCTCTTATAAAATATGCTGAAGGCATCAATTTCTTGTTTTAAAGCGGGGTTGACTTTCTTCCTGGCATTTATTACCCATGGGATATGGAGCGGGTGGTGCTTGCAATCAATGAACACGTGAAGGGCGATTAAAGTTTCGTGTGCGGCCGAATATCCAAATGAAATTTGTTCTGATGATAGATTCGTAACATCTAAGGAAAAAGACACCGTTCTCACTCCCAACTGATTTACTCTTTACTCAATAAGTAGTCCGGCCAAAGGCCGTCGTCATATAATTCCATTATAATACAATCGGTAAAAAGGAGAGGAACTAGATGAGCGAAGAATTTTACAGCAAGCATTTTGATTTGGAAAGAGTGGGGGACGGGGTGTTTGCCGCGATTGCAAAGGAGGGCGGCGGTGCGGTTGGAAATGCCGCATTTGTGGATTTAGGCGGCCAGACGATTGTGTTTGATACATTTAATACGCCTAATGCCGCTGAAGATTTGAAAAAGGCAGCGGAAAGGGAAACCGCCCGTCAGGTTACATGGGTGGTGAATAGCCATTTCCATGGGGACCATATTCGCGGCAATCAGGTGTTTAAAGACAGTACGATTATTTCTAGTCAAATCACGTATGAGAAAATGCGGGACATTCATCCGGCACGAATCGAGCAGCAGAAACGGGACATCACGGAACTTACCCAATATATTCAAACTTTAAAAGAACAATTGGGGCAAAATCATAATAGGGAACTAGAGAACAAAATCAGCTTTTTAACGGAAGTGGAAGCGTCCCTGCCATCGCTGGAGTTGACCCTGCCGAAGCAAACGTTTGAAGACGAAAAGGTTTTTATCGGAACCAAAAGAAGCGCAAAACTATTCACGCTAGGCGGCGGACATTCTTACTGTGATGCCATGCTCTTGATTCCGGAGGAAAAGGTCCTATTTATGGGAGACTTACTATTTGTCCAAACCCCGCCAACATACTTTGAAGAATCAAACCCTCGGCAATGGATGAAAATTCTAGAAGTTGTAGAAAATCTTGATTTTACAAAAGCCGTCCCAGGCCACGGCCCGGTTGGAACAAAAAACGATGTGCAAAGCATGAAAACGATGCACGGGGACGGTTCTCGTGTTTCAAAATGAATGATTCAATTTCTTCAAATATCATGAGGTACCTACAAGCTTCTGAATGGTTATAGATCGGCAGTGTTCCCTCATAAAATAATAATGACGTTTGGGAATAAGATGTATTTTTTTAAGGGGGAGCTCAACATGAATAACACCTTTGCCAAGACTGCCAGCTTTGAGCATGCTTTCTGGCTGCAAATACTTGGAGACCATTCGCGGTTTATTTACGAGGCACTGGCACCCGTTCAAAAAGAGGAGATTGAAAAAGCCGTCAATTTCATTGGGATATTTGATCGTCTTTTGAATCAAGTAAAAACGGCTGATCCAAAGCGATTGGCAGCCCAAGCAGAACCAGAGGTAATGAGACTTCGGGAATTTAAATTAGACATGCTAAGTAAACACCTGATTGGAAAAATCAAAATCCACCTTTCCCCAACCTTCCTCAACCATATGGTCAACGAATTAGAGGAATATGTACGGATTCTAAAGCACTTGAAAGCAGGGCAGGTCCCGCCTGTCTACCATGAAGTGCATCATCATCTTGTTTGGTTATTGGATGCGGCAGGCCATTCGGATGCGATTTCCTCTAATTTGGACGGTGTGGAGAAAAGCTTAAGAGAGAAAAGTGATAAATTTACGAAGGATTTTGAGGCATTTTATTTAAAGGCAGTCGAGATGGCAGGTTACTTACGGACCAACCTGGCGGCATTTCCGGCGTTGGCAAAATTTAATGCGGACGCTACCTTGGGAATCAAGCTTTTTCAAAACTTTTTAAAGGAAATCGAAGAACTGGAGTTAAGCAATCAGGCTTTGGGAACATTTGCCCCGTTAATGGCGGACCATATGTGGCGTGAGGAATGCTATTATCTTACCAAACTGTCGGAAGCAGCCAACATGGAAATGCCGAATTGTGACCCCACGAAGCCGAGGCTTCAGGATTAAATTAATGCGTGACAGCCTACTATAATTATGTTACTATAAGAAAAAATAAATCTCCTTTAATATGGTCCAGAGAGGCCAAAAAGGGTTGTACGGAAACACTCATATATCTTTTTGTATATGAAACCCTTTTGTCTCTTTACCGACGGAAGGGTTTTTATTTTTGCAAAAGTATCTTTTAATCAGGGTCCAGAGAGGCTCGAAAGGAGAATGACAGCAATGAATTATCAGAAAAAAACAGTAGTTGCATCAGTTGCAGGTTTAACGTTAGAAGGTATGGACATCATGTTTATTTCCTTCGCCATGTCAATGATTATTGCTCATTTTCATATTGATATGGCAACAGGCGGACTTATTTCTTCAATTACCAATTTGGGAATGCTAGTTGGGGGAACAATTTTTGGAATTTTGGCAGATAAGTTTGGCCGAGTAAAAGTTTTCACCTATACGATTATTTTGTTTGCCATCGGAACAGCGTTAACCGGTTTGGCAACAAATATTGAACAAGTATATATCTTTCGCTTTATCGCAGGCCTAGGTGCAGGCGGTGAATATGGAATTGGTATGGCGCTAGTTGCAGAAGCATGGCCAAAGAACAAGCAGGGGCGCGCTTCCTCCTATGTAAGCGTCGGTGCCCAATACGGTGTCATCCTTGCCGCGCTTCTAAGTGCTCTCATTCTCCCTAATTGGGGATGGAGAGGATTGTTCTTCGTCGGAATTATTCCAGTAATCTTTGCCTTTATGGTTCGTAAAAACTTGGACGAGTCGCCGGAATGGGTGGCCGCCCAAAAAGAGAAGAAGTTGGTTAAAAAGCAAGGGAATTTAAAGCAATTGTTTGCAACTCGCAGAACGGCCTTTACGACAGTAGCTTTGGCCATCATGGCAACAGTACAAATTGCCGGCTATAATGGTTTAATGATTTGGCTGCCATCAATGCTTCAAAAATCACAAGGATTGTCAGTGTCAGGTTCTGCACTTTGGACGATTAGCACCGCGGTTGGAATGATTGTCGGGATGTTAACGTTTGGACAATTTATCGACCGCTTCGGAATGAAACGCACATACGGAATCTTCTTATTAGCTTCAGCAGTAGCAGTATTTTTATACTCCTACGCATCAGGAAGTGCCGGTGTCTTAATCGGCGGTGCCATCGTCGGATTTTTTGCTAATGGAATGTTTGCCGGCTATGGTGCTTTGATTAGCCACTACTATCCTGTAGAAGTGCGCAGTACTGCCACTAACACGATTTTCAACTTTGGCCGGGCGCTTGGCGGATTATCACCGATTTTAGTAGGATTTATCCTTCAGCATGCGAACGTAACAGTTGCCATGGGCTACCTCGCAGTGCTTTACTGTGTATCATTTATTGCGATGCTCAGCTTGAAAAAGGGAAAGGCGGAGCAAACAAAAGAACGCTACGTCCCTACTGCAAAGGCAGTGTAACTTCTGTTAAAGCCATCACCAGGGGTGATGGCTTTTTTAGTACGCAAATTTAGAAATTATTTAAAAAATAATGTTACAATGGAAAAATAATTCTATTTTTGAAAAAATGGAGGCAAACACGAATGTACAGCTTTAAGAATGATTACAGCGAAGGTGCACATCCTAGAATACTGAACGCTTTGATGGAATCTAATTTCGAGCAGGAAGACGGGTATGGTGAGGACCGCTATACCAGTGAAGCGATTAAACTTATCAAAGAAAAACTGGAGCGTACTGACGTAGATATCCATCTTTTAGCTGGTGGTACGCAAACAAACTTAACCGCAATTTCTGCTTTCTTAAGACCACACGAAGCGGCGATGGCAGCTAGTACTGGCCATATTCTTGGACATGAAACAGGAGCGATTGAAGCGACCGGGCATAAAATCATTTCGATTGACACGAAGGATGGTAAGCTGAATCCTTCCCATCTTCAAGCGGTTCTTGACGGACATCCGGATGAGCATATGGTGAAGCCGAAGCTCGTTTATATCTCCAATTCCACTGAAATTGGAACTATTTATAAAAAGAATGAACTGGCGGCATTAAAAGATTTTTGTGATGAAAACAATCTGATTTTATTTATGGACGGCGCGAGATTAGGGTCGGCATTGTGCTCCTCGGAGAATGATCTTCAGTTAAGTGACCTTCCTGCATTGGTGGACGCTTTTTATATCGGTGGTACGAAGAACGGTGCACTGATTGGGGAGGCGTTAGTGATATGCCGTGACTCGCTGAAGGAGGATTTCCGCTATCATATAAAGCAAAAGGGCGGGCTTCTGGCAAAAGGAAGGCTGCTTGGCATCCAGTTTCTTGAACTGTTTCGGGACAACCTATTTTTTGACTTGGCAGGGCATGCGAATCGGATGGCGGATTTGCTAAAAGTTGAATTAAGTGGGGCCAATATTCAGTTTCTGACTGATTCTCCTTCCAATCAAATTTTCCCCATCCTGCCAAATACGGTGATTTCTGAATTAGAAAAGAAGTATGCATTTCATATTTGGGAAAAGGTCGATTCCGATCAATCTGGGATTCGCCTTGTAGCCTCTTGGGCGACAAAGGAAGACAAGGTGGCTGCATTTATTGATGATTTAAAAAAGGCACTCACATAAAGAGAAAGACTGTTAAAAAACTAGCACCACCAAGCGGTGCTAGTTTTTTAAGAAGGCAAAATCATCTACATAGCAAGTGTCAGCGGCCAATAATAGAAGACGAAAGTAACGATTATGATCAGAATACCGCTTGCAACCAGGTACAATGGATATCTTCGGGTTATTGATATTTCCTCTTTTTCGTTAGCTTCAATCGGACGTTTTAAAATGTTTTCTAGGAAGCTTCTTTCCTCGATTGTGATTTCTCCAAATTTAGAACCGAAATATAATGCAAGTGAGCTAAGGATGACACCAATAATAACTGGATTCAGGTAAACAGGAAGCGTGATGCCCATTTTTTTCAATACTTCTCCCAACACAACTCCTAAAAATCCCATAATAATGCTCCATAACGCCCCAGTTTTCGTTACCTTTTTTGAATAAATACTGGCAAAAGCTACTGGTCCCCAAGAAGCAGCGAACAGTGTGGCGGCAAAATAACCAATCCACATGATGGAAGGCGGCTGCCAAAGTCCAATCAAAAGAATGATAAAGCTAACGACAATCATCGAAATGCGGCTGACTCTTAGCAAGTGTTTGTCCGAATATGTTTTGTTTCGGGATTGCTCCATGATATCCCTCGTGATGCTTGACCCAATCAGCTGCAGGAAACTGGCGCATGAGGATAAGGCAGCAGCCATAATCCCGCTTATGATAACCACGCCTAGCCACTTTGGCACCATGTTCATAGCGGCCCAAATAAATACTTTTTCCGTAGGATTTATATCTGGGTTCACAGTGGTAATCGTTGAGATACTAATATGAAGAAACAAATAAATGGTAATGATGGAGATTGTCGCCCAAACGCCAGATCGAATTGCAACATGTTCGTTTTTCGCCATTAAGTAGCGGCTGCTTTGCCATGGGCTGATGGCGATAACTGCCGACCAAACCAATCCTAAGATAATGGCCCAAACCAAGGCCTCCCACGGTTCTCCCATATAATTTCCAGGTCCGGTGATGCCGTGCCAGCTTAATAAATCAGGGCGCTCCGGGTTAGTCGCAGCTTTGATGATTGCATCAGGAAACCCTCCTGCCTTGCCTATGATAAAAGGAAAAGATAAATAAGTTGCAATCGAAAACAAGAAAAACATGATTGTGTCATTGACCATTACACCTTTAGCTCCTGAGAGAACGGTGAAGGATGCATAAACAATCCACATAATCAGCAAGGCCACGGTGTAGGAGACTCCTGAAATTTCCGACAGTAGCACAGCCCCGCCTTGGGTGACGGCGACTAGATAAGCGGAAATTCCCAGGATTGTTGTAATCGCGGCGGCCAATCTTACTTTGTTGGACTGAAAGCGATTACCAAAGTATTCGGGCACCGTTAACGATTTACTTCTTCTCAAGTATCGCCCAAAAAAGAAAACACCTACCACATAACCAGTTGCATTAAAGGTTACAAGAATTAATAAAAGAATAGGATAGCCTTCATAGGAGAATCCTGCTTCACCCATAAAGGATACGGTACTTAAAAACGAGGCAACCAGTGTCCCTGTAACCATTAAGGTTGATCCTTTTCTTCCGGAAACATAATATTCCTCAGAGCTTTTTACCTTTCTTGAAAGGACCACACCAATGAGGATATACAAAATAAAGGAAATAATGATGCCAATTGTATAGATCATGATATCTCCGCCTTTTCATCCGTATTGACCGATTGTTTAGCTACAACGTTGGAATCCATTTTCCGGATAAAAACATGTGTAATAAGACCAAGAATAATCAGTGATCCTCCATAGCCAATAGAAAATAGAAATTCGCCCATCCACAGCACTCCTTTGCATTAATTGGTTTCAATAAATATTAATGCAAATTCTGTGCCAATTCTAAAAATTCGGGTATTTCTGATAAAAAAGAATCCTATTACTTCAAATTATACTTATGAAGCTTTCTCATAATGGTGGTTTGATTCACACCAAGCGCCTTCGCTATTTTTCTGGTGGTTTTATACTTCGATAAGGCATAGGAAAGGACCTGCCTCTCTGTTTCTTCCACTGCTTGTTTCAAAGGCATTCCTTTCTGCGAAAATTCCTTTTGAATCCGCTGATCCATGGCAATGGGTAAATCTTCTAGGCTTAATAGGGACTTATGTGCTGTAACGACGAGATGTTCAATGAAATTCTCAAGCTCCCTGACATTTCCCCGCCATTCCTGAAGCTGGATGCAAATTTTCGCATTTTCATCCAATTGGACTTGCTGCGAATATTTCGTGTTGAATTTTTCAAGAAAATAATCGGTCAGTCCCAAAATATCCTGTTTTCGTTCTCGTAAAGGAGGAATTCTTAACGGAACAACATGTAAACGGTAGTATAGATCCTCACGGAATTTCTTCTCTTCAATCATTTCCATGAGGTTCTTATTTGTCGCTGAAATAATACGGATGTCCACATGTTTTTCGGATGTACCGCCTACCTTTTTGAACGATTTATCCTGAACTAGGTGAAGGATTTTTACTTGCAGCTCCATGGGCATTTCGCCAATTTCATCTAGAAACAGTGTACCGCAATCTGCCATTTCAACCAGTCCTGCCTTACCCCGTTTATTGGCCCCCGTAAACGCTCCAGCTTCATAACCAAATAATTCGGATTCCAATAATGTGTCTGGGATGGCACCGCAGTTAACCTGTACAAATGGATTAACCTTTCTCGGGCTGTAGTCGTGAATAATCCTTGCCAATACCCCTTTACCAACACCGGATTCACCATGAATTAAAATAGAAGAGTCAAGTGGTGCAACCTTTTGGGCCATTTGCAGTGTCGTAATCATGTTTTGAGACTGCGTAATAAAGGTTTGCCGGCCTGTGGTCAGGACGATTCTATTTTCCTGGTGGAGGGCAGAGAATTCTGAAAGTCTTCTTTTCATTTCCACGAGTTCAGAAATATCCCTCGAATTACATACAATTCGGTATAATTTTCCTTCCTCATCAAAAACGGGTTTAGCTGTAGCGAGGACAGTCTTGCCGTTTGGATAAGTTTGTTCATTGGATTGAACCGCTTGTGTTTTCATTGTTCTCAACGTGACGGATTCCTTAATAATCCCTTTTTCTTCGAGTTCACGGATGTTCTTATGGATAAACGCCTCAGGTGGAAGGCCGGTAAAATATTTGCACGAGTCACTTACAAATAAAACATCACCATTCGCATTCGTAACAAAAATTTCATCATAGCTTGAATTCAGAATTTGTGTTAGTTCTTTAATTTTTCTTAGGGAGATATCTAATTGCTCTTGAAGAGATTCGTTTACATTCATCAGATGGGTAATGGTTTGCTGATATTGGTTTACATCAACCATACTTTCACTTCCTTTTTATTGTTTTGAACACATTCTGCATCGGTATTTATGCAAATAAAAATTGGACATAGGATTAATACCAATACTAGCAAGGAATAATGGTATTTTGATGCATATTTGCAACGGATTGTGCAAAAAAAGTTCAGTTTATCAGAAATTATATAATACTTTTTTGAATTATAGTAAATTTTCGAAAAAATAGTTTTAAAAAAAGTTGGCACGATTTTTGCTTGTAAGTTATATAGAGATATTTTGAGGAGTGATGGACATGACGAATTTTAAACATTTATTTAGCCCTACGACGATTGGGACAACCGATTTAAAAAATAGAATTTTAAGTACGGCACATCAAACAAATCACGTAATCGATGGGATTCCTACCCCTGACATGACAGCTTATCATGTTGCAAGGGCTAAGGGTGGGGCTGGTTTGATTATCCTTGAAGCCGCCGCAGTTCATCCATCCGGTATGCTGACCACCAATACCATTGCAGGATATGATGAAAATGTCATACCTGCTTATTTAGAATTAGCAAGCGGCGTTCATCAGTATGGAACAAAAGTGTTTTCGCAATTATTCCATGGGGGAAGGGAAGTTGTTTCAAGCGAATATCGAAATGCCGCCTGGGCACCTTCTGCTGTTCCGAGCCTCCGCTTCAGCACTATGCCTAAACCGATGAGCATCGAAGAAATCAAGGATGTCATTGAAGGGTTTGCGATTTCGGCAAGGTTAGCAAAAGAAGGCGGTCTAGATGGGGTAGAGATTTGTTGCTCGCATGGCTATCTTCCTGCACAATTTTGGGCGGAACATACAAATTTACGTACGGATGAATACGGAGGATCGTTCGAAAATCGCATGCGCTTTATTGTAGAAGTCATGGAACGGATTTGGCAGGTGGTTGGTGATGACTTTACGGTTGGTATCCGCATGAGTGCCGATGAAATGACCATGGATGGCACAACTGTTAAAGATGCGGTCAAGATCGTGGAATATTTGGTGGAGCGCGTAAGGGTGGATTTTATAGATGTCACGGCAGGTGACTCGAGTACATTTGCGGGGTCCACGCATATTGTTCCTCCTTCACCAATCAAGCATGGGTATCTGACACCGCAATCCTTTAAAATTCGAATGGCAGGGGCAGTACCAGTATTTGTCGGCTCCCGTATTGTTGATCCAGTTGAGGCCGAGCAAATCTTAGCATCAGGAAAAGCGGATGTTGTTGGGATGACACGTTCTTTAATTGTGGACCCCGAAATGCCGAATAAGGCCAGGTCCGGCAATCTTCATTTAATGGATGCTTGTATTGGCTGCCTACAGGCGTGTATTGGTCATTATCATAAAGGATTAACCATCGGCTGTGTGCAAAATCCTTCAGCAGGGAAGGAAAGAGAGGTTGATGAATTAAAGAACAGTCCGCGTGAGAAGAAGAGGGTCCTTGTCATCGGAGCAGGACCTGCGGGGATGCAGGCAGCCGTCACATTGGATGAACAAGGCCACGATGTCGTTTTGGCGGATAAAGAGGATCATGCAGGAGGATTATTGCATACATTAAGACGGGCGCCGATGAGACAAGAACTCGCTGAATCGATGCTCGATAATTATGTAAGAAAGTTATCTAATAGCAAGGTACAGCTTGAACTAGGTTGGAATGTCCAGTACGAAGATATTGTGAAAATGTCTCCGGATGCAATTATCTGCGCTGCCGGGTCAAGACCGTATATCCCGAATATCCCGGGAATACAAGATCCACGAGTGCTCACGGTTGAAGAGCTGTTTAATAAGCGGGACAAACAAATTGGAAAAAATGTCTTAGTATTTGATTTTGCCGGCGATTGGCCAGCAATGGAAGCGGCAATTGAATTAGGGGAAAAAGGCCATCAAGTTACTTTGATTTCGGCGCGGCTTTATATCGGAGAAGAAGTCCATCAATACTTACGAAATGAATATTTGAAAAAGCTCTATCAACTTAAAGTTAAGCTGCGGCCACATTATGATTTGGGAGAAATAAAGGGCGACGGAGCAGTAATTAGAAATCTATTTTCTTATGAAAAAGAAACTTTGGAAAATTGGGATACAATCGTCCTATCGCTTGGACGCATACCAAATACTGAACTCTACGAAAAAATAAAAAATCTAGGTCCGCATGTTTTACAAATCGGAGACTGCCTCGCACCTAGAACATTGGAAGAAGCCACCTATGAGGGATTGATGACATCCTTACAGCTAGGGGTAAAAGGGATGAATAATCGTGGGATCACTTTTAGTGAATCCATTGTTAAATAATAGTCTTAAGCCAGTCCAAGGTAGTGTGGGCTGGCTTTTATGGTCGAAAGCTTTTATCTCTTAAACACATGATCTCCAATAGAGGCGGTTGTCGTCCTTGAATCAAGCCAGCGGCTGGTTGCGATGACCGGATTATAGAAGAATAAGGAATCTCCGACAAGATTTCTTTTCTCATTCAACGCCTCACGCACCGCGTTAATAGAATCATCATCTGCGGGTTTATTAATGGCCCCATTGCGGACAGGCTGGAATTGTCCCTTTTGATAGATAACCTCCTTAATCGAGTCAGGGAATGCCGAACTCGCAACACGATTTAAAACAACGCAGGCAACGGCCACTTTTCCTTCGTAAGGCTCAATCTCTGCCTCGGCCCTGACCAATCTCGCCAACAAATCTAGTTCTTGTTCTGAATATCCCTGATTCTCTTCAAGTTTTAACGCGGCCGATGCCGCTGCAGCTCTAACGGCAACTGTCCTTGCGACCGTCATTTCAGCCTCAGAATCACCAGTATGTATAGTTTGTCCAACATAAATCAAATCGAGGTTTTGAACCTGCGGGTTCCGGTTCGCTAAATCTTGTAAAGTCATACTATGTTCTCTTGCAATCTTAGTCATCGTATCCCCGGTTTTAACCGTATAAGCAAAAACAGGTGAAGCAAATAAGAGTGATACTACTATTGTTAAAGTCACTATTAATTTTATCATTGGTATTTCCCTCCTGGTTGATATAACGTAATCTCTTAGTGTCTATTTCTATGAATTGAAAAAAAAGAATAGTATTACAGTTTGATTTCATAGAAATAACAATTGTGTTATGTTGAAAAAATATAAAGGAGGCCGTTGATAATCGGAAACTAACCGAAAATATGAATTTGCTAGTTTTTAAAGAAAAATCTATATTTAGAAGCTATAATGAAAAAAGAGATTTTTTAAGGGGGTGTGCTTTCTGCAGTCGATAAAAGTTTCCCTTCAAACAAAAATATTCGGTCTTGTTCTGATTCTTAGTTTCATATTAATTTTGCTATTAACGGGATTTTATAGTTATATGGAAAGCAAGCAAATCGAGGAAAACAAAGGAAGGCTGGCGCTGGGAATATCGAGAACTGTTTCATACATTCCGACCATTATCGATGCATTTAAAACGGATGACCCATCCATAACCATTGAGCCTATTGCGGAAAAAATACGTAAAGAAACGGGTGCTGAATTTGTTGTAATCGGAAATAAAGATGGGGTCAGATACTCGCATCCCGAAAAAACAAAACTTGGCAGGAAGATGACCGGAGGAGATAATGACAGGGCCCTTACAAAAGGGGAGTACTATGTCTCCAAGGCGAAAGGGACACTTGGACCATCGATAAGGGGAAAATCTCCGATATTTAACAAACAGGGAGAGATTATTGGAATTGTGTCAGTCGGATTTCTTCTCGAAGATGTCAATCAGCAAATTACCGATAACATCAGAAGGGTATTGATTGTTTCATTATTTGCTTTATTCATTTCGCTAATCGGCAGTATTCTACTAGGCCGCAACATCCGCAAAGATACGATGGGACTTGAACCGTACCAAATTGCCACCCTTTATAAGGAGAAAAACGCAGTCCTCCATTCTGTAAAAGAAGGGATTCTAGCAATCAATCAAAAGGGATACATCACGATGATGAATCAACAGGCGAAGGAACTTCTGCAGCTGCAAGGGTCCGTAAGAAACAGGAAAGTAGATGGACTGTTTCCTTCCAGCTATCTGTATGAGGTGTTAAAAACAGGAAACGCGCAAACAGACAAGGAAATGGTCTGGAATGATAAAACCGTGATCGTGAATTGTACACCAATCATGGATGGAAAAAACGGCATTAAAGGCGTTGTGGCATCTTTCCGTGACAAAACGGAAATTGAGCAAATGATTAATACCATCTCTGAAGTAAAAAGGTATTCGGAGGACCTGCGTGCCCAGACCCACGAATTCACCAATAAACTTTACTTTTTATTGGGCTTGCTGCAGCTTGGGGAATACAAGGAAGCCATCGAGATGATTCAAGGTGAAACCCAGGCACTTCAGTTTCAGAATTCGGTTGTTTTTAAGCAAATAAAAGATACAAAAATACAGGCCATTTTATTAGGTAAATTAGGGAAAGCATCAGAAAAGAAAATAAACTTTGAGATTAATACAGACAGTTACTTGGAAGCAATGCCCGCCCATATTAAACTTTCTAACCTCATTGTCATTCTGGGAAACTTAATTGATAATGCCTTTGAAGCTGTTTACGGAAGTAAAGACCCTGTTGTTAAATTCTTTGCAACAGATATCGGAAGTGATATCATTTTTGAAATTTCCGATAATGGAAAGGGGTTTAATGAGGCTGAAATATCGCTCCTTTTTGAACGGGGCTATTCCTCTAAAATAGGTACGGCGCCGCGAGGATTTGGCTTGTCAAATGCTGAACAGGCTGTATTAGAATTGAATGGGATGATAGAGGCGCAAAGCAATTCTGAAAGCGGCGCTATTTTTACCGTTTATATTCCAAAAAACGTGCAAGGGGATGAGATGGTTGGATAGGATCAAAACGGTTATTGCGGAAGATGATTTTCGAATCGCTGATATGCATGAAAAGTTTTTAAATATGTTTGAAGAAATAGAAGTTGTAGGCAAAGCATTAAACGGTGAACAGACACTTCAAGTGCTTGAGAAGGAAAACCCTGATTTTCTCCTTCTTGATGTGTATATGCCAGATATGCTGGGATCCGATCTTTTGCCTGCGATACGAGAAAAGTATCCGAAGGTTAGTATTATTATGATTACGGCGGCAACCGATAAGGAATTTCTTGAAAAAGCTTTAAATTACGGGGTCGAAAATTACCTGATCAAGCCGGTAAACAAAGAAAGGTTTGATGATGTTATCCAGGAATATATCAAAAAACGTACCTTGCTTTCTTCCACTCAGGAAATTAATCAAAACTATGTAGATCTTCTATTTAGGCATGGAAAAGCGGAAAGAGAAGGCAAAAGCCCTGGGCTTCCGAAGGGTATCGATGAAATAACACTAGGAAAAGTAAAAGCTGTTTTTCAGGCAAGGAAAGATGGCCTTTCGGCAGAGGAAGTTGGCAAAGAAATTGGCGCTTCCCGGATTACAGCACGAAGATATCTGGAATATCTCTCCTCCAAACAGGAGGTAAAAGCAGAAGTGGTCTACGGAATTGTCGGCAGGCCGGAACGAAAATATTATCCAGTTTTATGAAAGAAGGTGGGAATGCCGCCTTCTTTTTTAGCTAATAAGAAAGTATAAATTCAACTACGCCTCTGTCTTCGTCCTCGAGGACTCGCCAATCGGCGAGATTTTATTTATGGAAAAATTCTCCTCTTGTGAACAATATGTACAAAATCTACTTAAATTACGTTAAAAACTTTATTTTGGTAACGTTTTCACTCCTGAGTATTTTGATTATATTTAATTTACAAATAAAAGGGGTGACTAATATGTTAGCAATTTTAGGATTTTTAATGATTATTACTTTCATGACATTGATTATGACTAAACGCCTTCCCGCTATGATCGCGCTTATGGTAGTGCCTGTTGTTTTTGCATTGATCGGCGGTTTTGGAAGCAAAATGGGACCGATGGCGCTAGAGGGGATTAAAAGTGTTGCGCCAACTGGAATTATGATTCTGTTTGCGATTCTGTTTTTCGGTATTATGATTGATGCCGGAGTGTTTGATCCCATTATTTCGACAATCTTGAAAGTGGTAAAAGGAGACCCAGTCAAAGTAGCGATTGGAACGGCTGTCCTTGCCCTATTAATTTCTCTAGACGGGGATGGGACCACCACTTATATGATAACGATTTCAGCGATGTTGCCACTGTATAAACGGATTGGCATGAGGCCACTAACACTTGCTGGAATTGCCGTATCAGCTTCAGGCGTCATGAACCTTCTTCCATGGGGCGGTCCAACAGCAAGAGCAATGACAGCTTTGCATATGGAAATGTCAGATATTTTTACACCGGTGATCCCAAGTATGGCGGGAGGAATCGTGTTTGTTTTATTCATGGCCTTCGTGCTTGGAAGAAAAGAACGGAAACGGGTCGGTGTCCTGCAAATCGATCCTGTCACGAGCAATATGGTAGCTGCAACTTCAGAGGCTGCCTACCTTAAACGTCCTAAGTTAATTCTTATCAACTATGCTCTGACAATCACTCTATTAGTAGCATTAATCCAAGAGTGGCTTCCAACAACAGTCTTGTTCATGCTTGGATTCGCTATTGCGATTACGCTTAACTACCCACGCTTAAGCGATCAAAAAGAACGAGTTGCCAACTATGCAGACAATGCCTTGTCAGTTGTTTCAATGGTGTTTGCGGCAGGGATTTTTACAGGTATTTTGACAGGTACAAAAATGGTAGATGCCATGGCAACTGCAATGATTTCCTATATACCGGATTTTCTGGGTTCACATTTTGCTGTAATTACAGCGATTATTAGCGCACCATTAACCTTTTTCATGTCAAATGATGCTTTCTATTATGGGGTGCTGCCTTTGCTTGCTAAAGCAGCGAGTGTATATGGAATCGACCCGGCATTTCTTGGACGGGCATCATTGTTAGGACAGCCTGTTCACTTATTAAGCCCTCTTGTCCCTTCGACCTACCTCTTGGTTGGAATGGTTGGCGAAGATTTCGGCGACCTGCAGCGCACCTTCCTGAAATGGGCATGCGGCTCGACATTGGTGATGATGGCAGTTGCAATTGTTTTAGGCATTATTCCTTTTTAATAGAAAAGTAGGCTGGGGGATTCAATATGTGGATTATTACCGTCTTTTTAGGAAAAAATAATGTCTCAATGTATGAATTTTATTCTGAGCGGGAAGCAAGGGAAGCGTTTGGCAATGTATCTGGTTGCAAATTTCTTTCTGAGGTGATTTATTATAACGATAAAGAATAAATAGGATTTTTTGTTTTATAGAGAGAGAAGGTTTTTCAATGGATATATTGTTTCATATTTTGCTCGATATCATTTTCCCGATCTTTGTGTTAATCGTGGCAGGTGCCATCTTGCAGCGGACTGTTAAGCTAAATTTATCTACACTGTCAACTTTGACAGTGTATTTCTTATTACCGGCAGTTTGTTTCGTCAATATTTATCAGAGTAAGTTGCCGAAGGCGGTCGTTAGTCAGACGTTAGGCTATTTAATGCTGTTTAACTTTATTCTAATTCTTATCAGTATGGTAATTGCAAAAGCAAACAAATTTGACCGCAAGCTGTCGTCCACATTTAAAAACAGTATGGTCTTAAGCAATTCCGGAAATTACGGTCTGCCGGTCAGCGAAATGGCTTTTGCCGGGAATCCGATCGCCATGTCCATCCAAATCATCATCATGATTTTTCAAAACATACTCACATTTACTTACGGATTATATAACTGTGTTTCTGCCCAGAGCAGCGGGATGGAAGTTTTACGGAAAATTATGCGGCTACCGGTGATTTACGCTCTATTATTGGCTGTATTGTTGAAATGGCTTCATGTGGAAATTCCCATTTATATTTGGAAGCCAATTGAAAATGCATCGAACGCCTTTTTAGCGGTAGCGCTCGTTACATTAGGTGCACAGGTCGCGTATTTAAAAATTACTCACATTTCCCGGCCCATCATCTGGATTGTCATCGGCAGGCTGCTAATTTCGCCGATAGTTGGTTTTTTCGTTATCACAATTCTTGGTCTTAAAGGGATTACGGCTCAAGCATTATTCATAGCCAGTTCCTTTCCGACTTCGAGAAATAGTTCCCTGCTCGCGCTTGAGTATGATAATTACCCGGAATATGCCTCGCAAGCAGTCCTGTTAACGACTATTATCAGCAGTGTTACCGTTGCGATTGTCGTGTACCTTTCGAAAATCCTTTTTGCGGCTTAAATGCACTTATTAGACAGGCCAATTTTTCAATGGATAAGTCTAAATTCGTAAAAAATGAATATTTTCATAGTAGATAAGGAGGCGATAAGGTGAAATCAATCGGCATCTTGGGGGTAGGTCAAGCAGGTGGAAATATCGCTGAAATAGCATCGACGATGGGCTTTCAAACCGCCCTTATCAACACTAATCAACGAGATGGGGCAGTCAATACAAAGGTTGAAAAGAAATATTTTGTCCCAGGGTATAATGGAGCAGGGCAGGACCGTTCAGTCGGTTTACGGGCGGTTCACGAACATTATAGGGAACTGATTGACTTTGTTAAAAAATCCTTTAAAAACGTCAAACTGTTATTAGTTGCTTTCTCGACGGACGGTGGAACTGGGTCGGGAATGAGTCCGCTGTTAATTGATATTTTATTAGACCAGCTGCCGGGTATGAACATCGGGGCAATTGCGGTTGTGCCTGAGCGGAATGTGCTGGCAGGGAATCGAATCAATGCGGCTGAATGCATTGAGCAGATTTCCAAAATTGAAGGCATTTCTTCCGTATTTCTAGTGGATAACGATCAAATGCGTAAAGTAAATCCGCAATCAAGCAAGCAGCAAGTTTATCTTCAGTCCAACCATCAAGTTATGGAGGCCATCAGCCATGTCCTGGAAGTAACACAAAAGAGTTCATTTTACGGCAATTTTGATGAAACGGATTTGATGAATATCCTCAATACAAGAGGAGTAACGTTGATTTCTTCGGCTCCTGTTACTGATGCGAAGACGACGGCGGAAGTGGCCGAAAGCATTCAGCGTTCTTGGGCAAGTTCCATCTTTTGCCCTGTCGATACAGTTGGGGTCATTCGGGCAGGACTTATATATGAAGGGCCGGAGACAGTCACGAAACTCATAAATGTGCCTTCTATTTTTGAGGGAATCGGGGAGCCTTTAGAACTATTTGAGGGAACCTATATAACAGAAGGGGATCCAACGATTACGACGATTTTAGCAGGGCTGTCTTTCCCAAGGCGCCGCCTGCAATCCTTGGAGGAATCACTGGAGAAAAACAAAGAGCGCCTGCAATATCTCGTTAAGAAGGAACATGCAGAAAGATATGAATCCTCTGTTTCCTGGGCTTCCAATCTAAAAGCAAAACCACCTGAACGAAAGTCTTCGGGTGTAACCTCCAAGTTGTCAAAGTATCAGAAATAGGGTAGTTAAAAGGACATCCTCTTTGGTAAGGGGGTGTCTTTTTTACGGAAAAATTGTTGGTAGAGTTTTAACTGAAAAGAGATATAAATGAAAAAAGCGGTGTGGCTGCTCGCCGCTTCACCGCATTTATGCTCTAATTTTTATTTTGATTTTCGTTTAAATAGTTTGTAAAAACCTGAATTATCATTTGTGATATTGTCCAATTTTTGAGCCATAGATGACAGTATTTCGTTTTGTTGTTTAAGTTCTTTAACCACGTTAGATATATTTTCTAAATTATTATTTAGAGAGGATAGCATTTCATTTACTTTTTGTAATTCTGTAACCACATTAGCGGAATTCTCCTGGCTTTGAGATACGATAGACGTCTCCGCATTTGGTGCTAAGGATGCAGGGAGTTTCAGCTTACTAAGTCCAGCAACAGAAGTTAAAAACGAATCATTTTTTAGAAGAGTGGTTGCCATCTGCATCAGGGAATTCATATCAAGTTGGTTTCCTAAATTGCCCGTTAAATTCTTGAGTTTCTCCAAATCCACATTCATCCCAGCAGGATTATTATTTTCAACAACATTTTCATCCATAATATTACTCCTTTACCGTTTATTAAAATCAAAAATTTACTTTATCATATGTTTTACTGCAAAAATGAAGTGTGTGAATAACCCCTATCGAAGAAGTTTTCTATTTTGTTAGTTTCTATGCTATCTATTCATTCCGCGATTAGAACAAATGAATATTCTATAGCAAAGATTCTTATGGAGGCGGATAGATGAATTTTTTTAATGGAAATGATGATTTGGAATTATTTCTTCCCTTTTACGGGTCAACAATAGTTTATAAGACTTCTAGCAGTTATCAAAATATTTATGTAACAGAGAGAGGTGAATATGAAGGAATGCGTGGGAAATTCCGGATGCTTCAGTCTTCATCCAATGCTAGTCAAGGAATCATGAATTTGGAGCAACAGAATAATCTGGTCGTTTCATATATTCGAATTACAGTTGATCTTATCAATCATTATCTACCTGATTTTAAAAAAGGGTTTATTATTGGCCATGGCATTGGTACTGTCAGCTCTTTTTATTCTGAAAAATATATGGTTACGGCGGAAATTGACCCGGTGGTTGTTGAGGTATCAAAGAAGTACTTCGGTCATTCTGGTCATAATGTTGAAATTGGCGATGGACAAGTTCTTTTAAAGAAACAGGAGGCTCATTCTCAGGATATCATTTTTCTAGATGCCTTTAACAGCGATGATGTCCCAACTCATCTAACGACTGAGGAGTTTTTTACTTTGACAGATGAAAAGCTGTCGGACACAGGAATTTTAATCATGAACTATATTGGAAAACTAAAACATGATAAATTCTTGCATACATTATATTCAACGATTTCCAAAATCTATCCTTGTGTGAAAGTGTTTGCGCCAAATCCAAAGAAAATATCGAAGCAGAACATATTATTCGTTGCAAGTCGGAATATTCTGGAGGACTATACTCCACGAGAAGCAGAACCAATTCAGATTTCGGGTAATTAGCTGTTGTTAAAATGATATATGGATATAATAAATTACACTTTTTAACTAGAACGAATCTACTCTTTTCCACATAGCTTGTCTAATATAAGGAGGATACTATCTTCCTTATGTAAAAAAGAGAAAAGGGGGGATTATCCATGGCAGTTACATTGCCTGCTTGTCCAACACTTGGTGATATTGTTGTAGGCCTTGTATTGGTTGTAGCATTCCTATTGGGAAGCTTGCTAGGGGCTCGCGAATCAACTTTATCTTGCGTTTCAGATTGTATTGCCCAAGCTTTTTCTTGTGCATAATGCAGTAAATTAACAGTCTAAGGAAGGACCTTTTTTTGGCCAAGCCCAAGGAGGTCCTTTTTTTAGTGGTATTATTTTTATTCAAAGGCACCCTCTCATAAGCTCTGCTTATACCCCCTATTAAATACTCATATTTCTCACCAGTCTATTATCCTATTATAATCCAAATATACGGAATAGTTTAAAGATACAAAATATTCATCAAAAAGATGACCTTTTATTATTAAAGTAGGGGAGTGAAATGATGCTCACAAAAGTCAAAGCAAATAAGGTAACCTACACAAATCCTATTTTCAACAAGATGACGGAAGAAGAAATAAAAGCATACCAAGAGGATCTACTTAGGAAGCAATTAAAATATGTATACCGAAACTCGGAATATTATCGAAGAAAATTCATTAAGGCCGGTGCTTCACCAGAAGATATTCGGACATTTTCAGACTATCAGAATCTGCCAATTTTCATGGATAAAACGGCTGAAAGAATCAGCCAGCAGGAATCCATGGAGCGGTTCGGCCACCCTTTTGGGATGCATTTATGCAGTTCACCGGATGACATCGTCTTTACCGGTACCACGAGTGGAACATCTGGAGTTCCAACTTTTACTTATAGCTTCACCGAAGAAGATGTAGAGTTCATGAATCGCTATATTCGGCACATGCTGGATTATGGAGGGATCCATGCTGGTGACAGGCTATTATTTAGTCATTCTTTAGGTATTTACGCTACCTCTTCCATCTTGTTTGGGGTCCGTTCCCATGGCGTATTGCCAATTGATGTCGATGTGCGCGCAGGCAGCAAGACGATCTTGCAATATGCGATGATGACAAAGCCATCTGGAGCTATGATGACCCCGTCATTGGCTGAGCATTTAATTACTCGGGCGGGAGAGCTAGGATGGAATGTACGAGACCTTGGGCTGCAAGCGATTTTTACAGTTGGTGAAATCGGCGTTGGAGTACCTGAGGTGAAGAAAAGAATTGAAGAGGCCTATGGCTGTAGAATCTATGATTATTTGGGAGAATTAGGATTTTCCTGTGATTCGGATGAGTATCATGGCATCCACTGTGTAGCACCTGACCTAAACCTGTTTCCGAATGATTTAATCGACCCAGAAACAAAACAGCCACTAGAGATTTATGATGGGGTGATTGGGGAACGGGTGACATCAGAACTAAATTTGAAAGGGCTTCCAAGAATCCGTTACGCAACTGGTGATGTCATTCAGGTGTTCACGAGTGAATGTCCGGGCTGCGGATTTAAAGGAAGAAGAATTAAGTTTGTGGGACGTGCCGATGACATGCTAATTGTAAAAGGGGCAAATGTCTACCCTTCGGCGATTAAAAAAGTCATTTCTACGTTCGTACCCGATATTACAGGAGAACTAAGAATCGTTCTGAATAATCCGCCGCCAAGGGTGGTACCGCCGCTGCAAATCAAACTCGAATATAACTCGGCATTTGACAGAACGAAATTACCTGAATTGGAAGCAAGGATTAAGAATGCTCTTCATACCGAGGCAAGACTGACACCAGAAATCATTTGGTGTGAGCCTGGAACACTAGAGAAATCGTTAACCAAGACACCTCTTTTTGAAAAAAATTACTAGAGAACTAGGAGGAAAAAAGAATTGTTTATTGATTGTTCGAATACATTGCCTGAATTTATTTTTGAAGAGCCAAAGGAAATTGACCCTAATAATACCGAATACCGCTTGCTGTTTGGAAAGAAGTGGGCGCAGCTGGCAGGGATGTCAAAAGAAGAATTTTTCCAAAAAGCCCAGCAGCAATCTGTTGACGCCGTCATGCGGGACGTCTATGCCAAGCTTGAAGAAGAATTCTCAATGGACAAATTTCTTAACATGCTGAGTGAATCGAATATTGTTTATCACGCGATCCACAATATGGATTACGGAAGAGACGGATCCGAGCCGCCTGCCGATCATGATTATGTGGCGGAAATATTAAAGAAATATCCAGGAAGATTTATAGGATTTGCTGGTTATAACCCTCACAAGGGAACCGAAAGTCTGAAAACTGTCCGAAAAGCCTTAACTGAACAAGGGTATAAGGCGGTGGTGATACCTCCGTACGAGCATGGGGTAAAGGCTGATGATAGGAAATATTATCCATTATACGCCCTTTGTGATGAACTGAATATCCCGATTTGGATCCATAGTTCAATCAATTATTACCGCCAAACCTCTGTATTTCTTGATCATCCGTCCAATCTTGAAGCGCCGCTGATGGATTTCAAAAATTTAAAAATCATCGCTGGGCACGGCGGCTGGCCATGGGTACCAGATTTAATCGCCATGCTATTAAAATACGAAAATCTTTATGTTGATACCTCCGCATTCAGACCGAAATACATTGCTGAGCCCAATACGGGGTGGGACATGTTCATGTATTATGCAAACTCCCTTATACAGGACAAAATTGTTTTCGGCAGTGATTGGCTGACACTCGGTATGCCAATCAAAGATGTCATTAGTGAAATCGAAGCCTGGCCACTAAAGGACTCTGTCAGAGAGAAATTCTATTGGAAAAACGCCAATAAGGTATTCAATTTAGGCTTGAAAGCACCCGTTTTAAACAAAAACATGTAAAGGAGAATGGATATGGAAAACATCAAAAATCTAGAACAGTATGAGGAGCTAAAAAATGGAGAAAAAGCGGCGGTCATGCTGTTTTCAGCAGACTGGTGCCCGGATTGCCGGTTCATCGACACGTTTATCGACGAGATTATCGAAAACAATCGTGAAGAGTTTGATTTTTATAAAATAGATTCGGATGCCCGTAAAGACATTTGCGCTGAAGCTGGTGTTATGGGGATTCCGAGTTTAGTAGCTTACAAGAGCGGGCGGACTCTGGCCGAATTCATCGGCAATGATTCAAAAACGAAGGAACAAATTGAAGAATTCCTGGAGGGTGCCAAAGCGAAATTGTAAGCTGTATGCTGTTTTGCTGTAACCTACTAAATCTTTGGGGGAAGAAAATGAGAAATAGAAAATTTGGATTATTAACCATTGTATTAGTGCTTTCTCTTTTGGTATCAGCTTGCAGCAGCACAACCTCTAAGAAGAATGAAGAAACGAAAAGTAGCAAAAAACAGGAAGAACAAGTCTTGATTTTTGGCAGAGGTGCCGATAGCTATTCCATGGATCCTCAGAATGCGAATGAAATTGAAACATGGAGGGTAACGAAAAACGTCTATGAAACATTGGTTGAGTACGATCAAAAAACAACGGATGTGGTGCCGGCATTAGCGAAGGAATGGACTACTTCTGATGATGGGAAGGTTTGGACGTTTAAATTGCAGGAAGGCGTTAAGTTCCAAGATGGGACAGATTTTAATGCCGAAGCAGTTGTCTTTAACTTTGAAAGAATGATGGATAAAACGAATCCTTCGCGGTTTGATGGAACATTCTCGGTATACCGCGGCATGTTTAACGGCTTTAAAGGTGATGGAAGTGTGATTGAAGAAGTGAAAGCTATTGATCAAAACACAGTTCAATTTACGCTGGCAAAACCGCAGGCAAACTTCTTAGCGAATCTTGGGATGCATGCGTTTGGCATCATCAGCCCGGAAGCGATTAAAAAATATGGCACTAAAATCAATGAAAACCCAGTCGGCACAGGACCGTTTAAATTTGAATCTTGGACAAGAAATGATTCAGTTACCCTCGTGAAAAACGAGAACTATTGGAAAAAGGGTTTGCCGAAGCTGGATAAATTGATTTATAAGGTAATTCCTGATAACTCTGCCAGATTAACAGCTTTAAAGAATGGCGAAATCGATATCATGGTTAGTTTGAATCCATCCGATTTAAGTTCAGTAAAAGAGGATAAAAACCTCCAAGTTACCCTTCGTCCGCCGTTAAATGTTGGCTACCTGTCGATTAATAATACGAAAGAACCGCTTGATAATCCAAAGGTTCGTCAAGCGATTAACTACGCGATCGACAAGAAAGGGATTGCGGATGCCTTTTACTATGGTTTAGCTGCACCAGTGAAGAACATGCTGCCATCCTCAAGCTGGGCTTATAACAATGATGTAAAGGACTACGAATATGATGTGGATAAAGCAAAGCAGCTGTTAGCGGAAGCAGGCTATCCAAACGGCTTCGAGCTGCAGTTTTCCGTCACATCCAATTCCCGTATTTACATGCAGCAACCTGTAAAAATGGTCGAAGCGATGAAAACGAGCCTCGAAAAAGCAGGGATTAAAGTAAAGGTTGTTTCCCTTGAATGGGCGGCTTATATTGACCAGCTTCGAAAGGGTGAACATATGATTGGAATGATTGGCTGGGTTGGCGACAATGGTGATCCGGATAATTTCTTATATTCGATGCTGAGCAAAAATAATGCCGTTAAGGGCGCAGCCCAAAACCATACCTTCTATCAGAATGATGAAGTGAGCGATCTCTTGATGCAGGCAAAATCTGTGATGGACCAAAACGAACGGGCTAAGATTTACAAAAAGGTTCAGGAACTTGTCCATGAAGATGCTCCGTCCGTACCGCTTGTAGAAGTAAAGGAGCCTGTTGTTACGGCTAGTTACGTGAAGGGATACGTCCCTCATCCAACAGGAGCAGAAAATATGTATCAAGTCACGATTGAGAAATAACGAAAGAGAGCCGATGAAGAGATGACAAAACCATTAGACGGGATTAAAGTACTGGACCTTAGCTGGGTATTTTCCGCCCCATATGCAACGCTGATCCTGCAGGATTTAGGGGCGGAAGTAGTTAAGGTAGAAAGACCTGGAGCGGGTGACCGCTCTAGGTCCATCCCTCCTTTCAAAGAAAGTGTAAGCGGTTACTTCTACATGTTAAATCGAGGAAAAAAATCAATCTCACTCAATATGAAGAGTGAAGAAGGAAAAAAGATATTTCTGGAGTTAGCCAAAGAATTTGACGTCATCGTGGAAAATTTCGTAGCAGGAACCGTCGACAAACTAGGGATTGGCTATGAAGCCGTTAAAGAAGTGAATCCCAAAATTATCTATGCTTCATTAAATGGATTTGGCAGTGATGGGCCGTATTCACATCTTCCGTGCATTGATGGGATCGCCCAAGCAATGGGCGGGTTGATGAGCCAAAACGGTTTGGAAGGCGGAAAACCATTAAAAACTGGACCGGCTGTGGCAGATTCTTTGTCGGGGATATATTTAACTGTTGGGATTTTAAGTGCCATCATCGAAAGGAATAAGACGGGAAAGGGCCAGCGCATTGAAGTCAGTATGATGGACAGTGTTTTCTCTGTTCTTGAAGAGACGGTCATCAGAACTAGCATGACCGGCGAACCGTTAATGGCCCGAGGGAATAAAGACCCGCTTGGAGCGCCATGGGAAGCTTTTCAGACAAGTGATGATAAATGGGTCATTGTCTGTGCTTCCGGCAATGATCGGTTTACAAAGGTCTATCAAGGAATTGGAAGAGATGACATAGTCAAAGAATTTGAAGGAGATGACATCCCTTCGCTTGAGAAACGGGCAGCGAACCTTGATTATTTAAATGAAATTTTTGAAGAATGGGCAAAAAATCGGACAGCCGAGCAAGTATTAAGATTTTTGGCTGATTTACACATTCCTGCTGGAGAGGTCAAAAACGGAAAAGATTTGATTTATGACCCACACTTAATCGGCAGAAACATGGTGGTTGATGTAGAACATCCGGTCCTCGGGAAAGTGAAGCTTCCGAACCTCCCGATAAAATTCTTTGAGAAAGAAATCGGCCTAAGAAATGGCGATACACCAATTGAACCGCAGTTAGGGGAACATAACGAACAAATTTTACAATCCATACTCGGTCTTAAAGAGACAGAAATCAAACAGTTAAGGGAAAAAGGGGTTATCTTTAATTCTAAAATAATAAACTCCATGCATTAAAAAAATGAGGTGACAAGTTCCATGAATTTTAATGAGTACTCGAAATTTGATGCAACCGATTTGGCGTCCTTGGTAAAAGCAGGGGAGGTGTCCCCCAAGGAATTGGTGCAAGCAGCTTTTGAGGGGATTGAGAAACTAAACCCCGTGATTAATGCTGTCGTCAGCGTTCTCCCAAAGGAATCAAACCAAGAAATCGAAGCAGGTCTTCCAGATGGTCCGTTCACCGGTGTGCCATTTCTTATTAAAGAATCTAGTGCGCAAGCAAAAGGGATTCCAGTCCAGCTTGGCAGCCGGTTTGGTCAAGGAATGAGCACTCTACAAGACACCAATTTGATGGCAAGGTTTCGCAGGACGGGTCTTGTCACAGTAGGAACTTCAACTACTCCAGAATTTGCGTTTAATTTTTCAACAGAATCCGTATTATACGGTCCAACTCGAAATCCATGGAACCCAAATTTAAGTTCTGGAGGGTCGAGCGGAGGAGCTTGTGCAGCAGTCGCGGCAGGAATTGTTCCAATCGCTCATGCAAATGACGGGGCCGGTTCCATCCGTCAGCCTGCAGCAGTGAATGGATTAGTCGGTTTAAAGCCAACCAGGGGCCGAATCCCAAATGGACCACATCGACCAGAGATTTTAAATGGACTGGGCAATGAATTTGCCGTGACCCGCACGGTAAGGGATGCTGCAGCATTGTTGGATTCAATAGGGGGAGCAGATCCAGGTGCCCGAAACTGGGTGGAGAAACCGGCTTTTCTCTACCTAAATGAAATGAAGAAGAGGCCTAAAAAGCTTCGGATTGCATGGACTGATAAACCTTGGAACAATGCGCCAGTCGAAGAAGAATGCAAGCAGGCCTTATATAAAACGGTTCAATTATGTGAAGACCTGGGGCACGAGCTTGTGGAAGCTTCGCCAGTGATTAATGCGGAACAGCAGCTTTTAGCTACGCTACGAATTTGGTCAGCCAATCTCGGCCATAGCATGGAAAAAATAAAAGCAGGTTTAAATCGAATTCCTTCGACAAAAAACCTTGAAGCCTCTAACTGGGCTATATACCAGTACGGACAAAACATGACAGCCTATGAATTATTGGAAGCATTTGAGATTAATAATTCTGTATCAAGGACAGTCGGTCAATTCTTTACAGAATATGACCTATTACTTACACCGGCAATCGCACAATTGCCATGGCCAATTGGCAAACTCAATGCAAATGATCCAAGTCTTGATGCAGAGCAATGGATTGAAAGAATGATGGCCTACTCGCCATTTACCAATCTGTTTAACACAACTGGTCAGCCGGCGATAAGTCTGCCGTTAGGCTGGAGCAGTAAGGGTCTGCCGATTGGAATGCAATTTGCCGCTAGGTTTGGAGATGAAGCTACATTATTCCAATTAGCCGGCCAGCTTGAAGAAGCTCAGCCATGGAAAGATAGAAAGCCCAATCTAAAGCAGTTTCAGCACAAAATGGTGGAGGGATAAGGAGAATGAAAAAAGTGAAAAAAATATTCATGGTCTTCACGATTTTAGCTGTATTGGTGATCGCCGGCTGCAGTGGAAATAAATCAACAGCAAATAAGAGCAAAGAAAAAGGAAACACTTCTGGGGGCACATTAATTTACGGCCGAGCAACGGACACAGTTACGTTGGATCCTCATAATTTAATAGATGCTGAGTCTTCTAGAATATCTAAAAATATTTTTGAAACACTGATAGATTATAAAAAGGATGGAACAGAAGTTGTTCCAAAATTAGCCAAGGAATGGACCGTTAGCGATGATGGAAAGGTTTGGACCTTTAAATTACAGGAAAATGTGAAATTTCATGATGGAACTGATTTTAACGCAGAGGCGGTTGTTTATAACTTTCAACGAATGATGGACGATTCTCATCCGCAGCACAAAGGTGATTTCTCTATTTTTAACAGAACCTTCAAGGGAGTCATACAAGAAGTCAAAGCGCCGGATGAACATACCGTCGAATTTATCTTGACTGCGCCGAATGCTACATTTTTGCCGAACCTGGGAATCACCACTTTTGGCATCATTAGTCCTGCTGCATTAAAGGAGTACGGGGATAATATTAAAGACCATCCTGTCGGAACAGGTCCCTTCAAATTTGTAGAATGGAAGCCCAATGACTCCGTCACGCTTGAAAAAAATGATAAGTACCGGGTTGCTGGTCTCCCTAAGCTTGATAAATTAATGTTTAAAGTAATTCCTGACAATTCCTCCAGATTGACGGCCTTAAAGAATGGCGAAATTGATTTAATGGACGGAATCAATCAGAGTGATTTATCTTCAATAGAAAAGAATGACAGTCTGCAAATCTTTAAACGCCCGGCAGGAAGCCTTGGCTATTTAACCTTTAATCTAGCAAAACCACCTTTTGATAATGTTAAGGTCCGCCAAGCGATTAATTATGCGATCAATAAGAAAGGGATTATCGACACTTTCTATGGGCCGGTAGCCAAGCCTGCAAAAAATATGCTTCCTCCATTTATTTGGGGATATAACGATGATGTTAAGGGATATGAATATAATCCAGAAAAGGCAAAAGCACTCTTGGCGGAGGCAGGGTTTGCAGGTGGATTTGAAACAGAGTTTTCGATTATGTCAACCGACCGTTCCTATTTCCCACAACCTACAAAGGTAGCGGAAGCGATTAAGTCCGATTTGGCGAAAATAGGCATTACAGTAAAAATTGTCAACTATGAATGGGCCACTTATTTATCCAAATTGGTAAAAGGTGAATATGCCTTTGCCGGAATCGGCCGGATTAGTGAGAACGGCGACCCTGACAACTTTCTGTTTACCATGTTAAGTTCTGAATCGGTTCAAAACCGCTCAGCCTATAAGAATGAAAAAGTGGATGAATTACTGAGAAAGGCACAAACCACCATCGATAAGGAAGAGCGTACAAAGTTATATAAAGAGGTTCAGGAGATTGTATATGAAGATGCCCCAACCATTCCGCTTGCATATGTGGAAACACCTCTAGCTGGCGCTGCGTATGTGAAAGGATATGTTCCTCATGCGATTGGCTATGAAAGCTTAGCTGAGGTTTATATAGAAAAGTAATAAACTTACAATCTATTGATAACAGGAGGGAAAGAATGGAGCCGCTGCTTTCTGTTCAAAACTTGAAAACGCACTTTTTTACAGATAATGGCGTGGTTCGCTCCGTTGACGGTGTCAGTTTCACCGTTAACGAGGGCGAAACGCTTGGCATAGTGGGAGAGTCGGGTTCAGGGAAAAGTGTTACCGCCCTCTCCATCATGCAATTACTGCCACCCAGAAAAGGCAAAATTGTCGAAGGCAGCATCCGATTTGAAGGTGTTGACCTCACCAAATTGACTGATAAGAAGATGCGCAAGATTCGCGGCAATGAAATTGCGATGATCTTCCAAGAACCGATGACAAGCCTAAACCCCAGCTACACAATTGGCAATCAAATTGGAGAAGCCCTTAGACTTCATATGAAGTTAAATAGAAAAGAAGCGGAAGAAAGAAGCATTGAGCTGCTAACTCAAGTTGGCATTCCCCGGGCTGAGAAGATTGTGAAGGACTATCCTCATCGGTTATCCGGCGGAATGCGGCAACGCGTCATGATTGCGATGGCCCTTGCCTGCAATCCTAGACTGATAATTGCGGACGAACCGACAACGGCACTCGATGTGACGATTCAGGCGCAAATTTTGGAACTGATTCAACAAATGAAGCGTAAAAGCAATACTTCCATCATGATGATTACCCATGACCTTGGCGTCGTTTCAGAAGTATGTGACCGGGTCATTGTCATGTATGCGGGCAGGGTTGTCGAAGAAGCGGATGTAAAAACCATATTTTCTTCACCGTCCCATCCTTATACAAAAGGATTAATCGAATCCATCCCGACCCTCGAAGAAGAGGTCGAGTGGCTCGAAACCATCCCGGGAAATGTCCCCATTCCGTCGGAAATGCCGGAGGGTTGTAAATTTGCCTCTCGATGTAAATTTGCGATGGAAGAATGCTTAAATGCAGAGCCTGAACTTTATGAGATTGATCCGGGCCAAAAATCCCGCTGTTTTTTGGCAAAGGAGGTTAAACATGCCGTCACCGTTACTTGAAGTAAAGGATTTAAAAGTACATTTCCCTATTAAAAGCGGCTTTTTCGGAAGAAACACGAATGTTGTAAAGGCCATCGATGGGGTGAATTTTCATATCTTCGAGAATGAAACATTTGGGTTGGTGGGGGAATCGGGCTGCGGCAAATCGACGACCGGTAAAGCGATTTTGCGGTTAATTAATTCGACGGACGGAGAGATTTTGTTTCAAGGAAAAGAGATTTCTAAGCTTCCTCATAAGGAAATGAGACCGATTTACCGAGATATTCAGTTGATATTTCAGGACCCATACGCATCACTCAATCCTCGAAAAACCGCTGGTGATTTAATTGAAGAACCAATGATTGTCAATACGGATTTTAGTCCAGAGCAGCGAAAAAGAAGGGTACATGAGCTATTGGAGGTAGTCGGGTTAAGTGCCTACCATGCTTCTAGATACCCGCACGAATTTTCAGGGGGACAACGGCAGCGGATCGGGATTGCCAAGGCGCTTTCTTTGAATCCGAAACTAATCATTGCTGATGAAGCCGTCTCGGCCCTGGACGTTTCAATCCAATCGCAGGTACTGAATTTATTAAGACAATTGCAACGCGATTTCGGCTTAACATACTTATTTATTTCCCATGATTTAAGTGTTGTGAAGCATATTAGCGACAGAATTGGCGTGATGTATTTAGGGAAAATGGTGGAACAGGGGAGCAAGAAAAGCTTATACGAAAATCCCCTGCATCCCTATACACAAGCATTATTTTCAGCCGCACCATGCATCAACCATGATAAGAAACGGGAGCGGATTGTACTCAAAGGGGATTTGCCAAATCCAATTAATCCGCCGAAGGGATGTCCGTTTCATCCGCGCTGCTTTGTTAAAATGGCTGAGTGCGAAACCGTTACGCCAGAATTACGATACGCAGGTGATGGACACTATGTTGCCTGCCATCTATATAAATAACGGCAAAGGAGGTGCAGGGAAGCTTGTCTAACTATATTACCCGCCGTATATTGCAATTATTTCCAGTTTTGATTGGAATGTCGATCATTGTTTTTTCTATCATCCACGCCATCCCGGGGGACCCAGCGACCGTTATACTTGGCGATCAGGCCACACCGGACGCCGTCAAGGATTTAAGAGAGGAGATGGGTTTAAACAAACCTCTTACCACCCAGTATTTCGCCTATGTTACGGATATTGTGACCGGTGATTTTGGCACTTCATTAAAAACAAAAAAGCCAATCCAGGAAGAAATCATGCCGTATTTAACGGCAACCATTGAATTAATGATCATGAGTATGCTGATTGCGATCATCATAGGGGTAAATGCCGGAATTATCGCGGCTTGGAGAAGGGCATCCTGGTTTGATTATACGGCGATGTTAATCGCTTTAATGGGTGTATCGATACCGGTATTTTGGCTTGGCCTTATGGAACAGTGGATTTTTGCTGAGAAACTAAGCTGGCTGCCCTCAACCGGACGAATAAACGCAAGGGAACCAGTTGAAGCAATCACAGGTCTCCTTTTATTTGATACATTGATACAAGGAAATTGGGCAGGGTTTTGGGATGTATTCAAGCATTTAATTTTACCAAGTATTGCTTTGGGAACCATTCCCATGGCGGTGATTGCAAGGATTACCAGGTCAAGCATGCTTGAAGTGTTAGAGCTGGATTATGTCCGGACCGCCCGTGCCAAAGGACTGTCGGGATTCTGGGTGCTTTATAAACATGCTTTAAAAAATGCTTTTGCACCAATTTTAACAATCATTGGCATGCTAACAGGATTATTGTTAGGTGGCGCCGTTCTGACGGAAACCATTTTCGGCTGGCCAGGTGTGGGCCGCTACATTTATGATGCGATTGGTTCTCGCGATTACCCTGTCATCCAAACCGGAATTTTAATCATTGCCACCATATTTGTGTTTGTCAATTTAATCGTCGATATCCTCTATTCACTTTTAGATCCGCGAATTAATTACCGTTAAGGAGGGAGGAACTTGAAAACAGTCTTACAACCGGTAGCTGATAAACCTACCTTCAATAAATCTACTAAAAAATCATTGTGGCTGGAAGCTTGGAAAAAGCTGAAAAAGCAGCGTCCCGCCATGGTTGGGTTAGGAATTGTCCTCGTCTTTGTCTTGATGGGCATATTGGCCCCTGTTCTTACGTCGCAGCCCTACGATGGATTTAATCCGCAGAAAACCTTGATATCTCCCAATGCAGACCATTGGTTTGGAACTGATGACCAGGGCAGGGACATTTATACGCGGATTATTTATGGTGCAAGAATTTCATTATGGATTGGCTTCTTTTCTGTCATTGGTTCGATCATCGTGGGGTCTTTTCTCGGCTTGATTGCCGGTTATTACGGGAAATGGCTAGATACCATCATTTCACGATTCTTTGATATCATGCTTGCGTTTCCTAGTATTCTACTTGCCATTGCGATTGTCGCGATCTTAGGTCCGAGCCTCTTTAATGCACTGGTCGCCATCGCGATTATTAACATTCCTACGTACGGCCGTTTGATTCGGTCGCGAGTGTTAAGTGTAAAGGAAGAAGAATACATCGCTGCCGCAAAAATAACTGGCATGTCCGATAGACGTCTGCTGTTTCAGCATGTACTTCCTAACTCGATTACGCCAATTATTGTGCAGGGCACATTAGGCATTGCCACTGCCATTTTAGAAGCAGCCGCATTAGGTTTTTTGGGACTAGGTGCGCAGCCAGGCGAACCAGAATGGGGAAAGATGCTGGCCGATTCTAGACAATTTATCACGAGTGCTCCTTGGACTTTATTGTTCCCAGGCTTTGCCATCATGCTGATTGTCCTTGGTTTTAATATGTTTGGTGACGGGCTTCGGGATGCCTTAGACCCAAAAATGAAATAGCCATCATTTGAAAAACTCAAAATGGAGGAGCTCTTCTTCTGTTTTGAGTTTTTTTATGTCTTAGAGTTTAGAAGGGATTATGGTCCTTCTTTTGTTGTATAAATCGGATATCTCCCGTTCAAAATATTTCATCGTTTTTTGGTTTTCTATAGAAAAAGCTTTATTCTTTAAAGTGGCCATCCCTAGGAAACTATTTTTATTTACATCCTCGATTAAGGGAATCGCTAGTATTTCCCCGCTTTTGACAAAAGGGTTGGTCTGTACCTCTGACTCTGTTTCAATCGCAATTGCGAGCCCATTGCGGACTGCCTCGGAAATGTTCTCGTTATTATTAGTGGTAAATAACAATTTAAGCGGACCGTACTGCTGATTGAAAATTTTAAAAAACCAGTTCATATACTCGCCATTAAACATCACCAAGGTTTGGTCCGTTATATCTTTAGGCTCTAAAAACGCGGAATAAGCCAAAGGAGAGGCAGGGTCTACTAACACAAAAAAATGAATGGGGGACAACTTTGTGAACGTGATACTGTTTCTATATTTTAATGTTTCATCATAGATCACAAGAATTCCTAAATCTATTTCCTTTTTGATGATAGATTCCGTGATGTGCAGAGAACTTTTTTCAACTAGAGCGATTTCCTGCTGGGGAAATTCCTGTTTGATGTCAGCAAGCAGCTTTGGCAGAATCGGCAAATGCAGCCCGGACACTATTCCAATGGTTAACCGGCTCTTGGATGCAATTTTGTATTTCTCGGCTTCCACTTGCAACCTATTTAAATTTTGTAAGACGTCCATAGCAATGGTAACTAATTGTTTTCCTGCTTCTGTTGGTTTTACCCCATTATGCTGCCTCTCAAATAGTTTAACGCCTAATTCATTCTCCAGTTTTGTGATGGACTGGCTGATTGCAGACTGGGAAATATGGAGTGCTTGGCCAGCCTTTGAAAAAGACCGTAATTCCATGACAGATACGATGTATTCCAACTGCTCGAATTGCAAACTATGTTTCACCACCTTGGATATTATTAATTGAATAATTTTGTCTATTACTATTATTGGCTGTACAAACGGAAAATCCTTCTTTTTAGGTATAAGCAATACTTATACATCTATTAATAATCAATATTTTACTAGGAAGATAATAAAATTTAAACTATATATAGAAAATTCTAAATAGTCGGGAGAAAAGAATAACATAATTTGAAAATTATTCCAGTAAAACGAAAGGAGGAATGGCTACATGCAAGTTGTAGAAAAAAAGGAAATCACTACAACTGTTTCAAAGCACAATGCCCAATTAAAAAAGTCATTATCTAAATGGGATTTGTTAACAATTGGCGTAGGGGCCGCGGTTGGTTGGTCATGGGTTATGTATGCAGGGGTTTGGACATCGGTGCCGGGCAGTATGGGAGGAATCATCGCCTTCTTGATTGGCGGTATTCTTTGCTCTTTTGTAGGGCTTGCCTATGCCGAGCTTGCTTCAGCGATGCCGCGGGCAGGAGGGGACATCGTTTATACATTTAAAGGATTAGGCGACCGCTGGGCATTTTTCGCGGGAGCTTGCGTGGGATATGGTTTACTTACATTAATTGTGGTTGAAACCATCATGCTGCCGATTATTCTGGGTGCACTTGGTTTTCCATTACCCAAGATAGGAGCTTTGTACAGTATTGGCGGAGAAACAATTTATGCATCCTATGTAATTGTTTCGATTTTGTTTAACTTTTTCTTTGCCTTTCTTAATATGAAAGGCGTCGAATTTTCAAAAGTTTTTCAAACGATTACTGTTGCTGTTATGCTGCTGGCAGCCGTCTTTTATGTTATCGTCGGTGTCAGCCTAGGAGATATCGATAATGCCAAGCCATTGGTATCTTCTTTATCGGGAATTTCCCTAACCTTATTAATGGTACCGGGATTCTTAGCAGGGTTTAACGTGGTCGCGCAGGCAGCGGAAGAAACCAATGTAAAACCGAAAATGATTGGCAGACTTGTTGTCATTACAGTTTGGGCAAGTGCTGCCTTCTATATTCTAATCATTATCGGGACAGGCTTTTCAGCCAATTTGGAAATGCGTCAGACCGCCCAAATTGTCGTTCTCGATTCATTGGTCCAGCTGTTGCATGGCTCGCAAACCGCCAAAATATTTGTCGCGATTGCAGCTTTGATTGGGATGTTAACATCATGGAATGCCGCATATCTAGCCGGAAGCAGGGTTTTGTTTGCGCTTGGCAGGGCCAAATATATTTCAAAGGGCTTCTCAGAGCTGCATAGGATCAATAAGACACCGGCCAAAGCCGTCATGTTCTTATTCATTTTAAGCAGTTTAGGGGCGTTCCTTGGGACTAGTAAATCTATATTTATGAATATTGTAAATGTCTCCGGTTTTATGATGGTTTGTTCCTGGTTATTGGTCGTCATTACATTTATGGTGCTCAGGAAAAAAGAGCCGAATTTAAACCGCCCTTATCGAGTCGCCTATGGCGGGGCTGTTGGGTGGCTAGCCATACTTTCTCTTGTTTTCTTTTTATTCTTATACACACCATTAAACCCATTGGGAGGTTTGTCGGTTCCTGAGTTAGTTGTTTTATCCATCCTCCTTCTTACGATACTTGCACTTTATTTTATAAATGTACAACGCAGCAACATCAGCAGAGAAGAGCGTGAAAAATTCTTATTCGATAATGGAGATTAAAGATAAAAGAGGATGTCCTTAAAAGAAATATAAGGGGATCATCCTCTTTTTTGTTATTTAGGCAGGTTGTTTGTTTTTATGTAAACATTGAACGTAGAAACGCAGATTCCTTTAAATAATATTTTTCACAAAAGAAAGGAGTGTTAAAATATTAAATTTTTATTAAAGGGAAAAAAGCCAATTGACAGGAAAAAGGAAGATGTGCGATTATAGGTAACACAAATTGTTTCGCATACGAAATATTCGTATAGTAAATAATACCTAAAAAAGGAGGAGGGGACATGAAGACTGCCTATAACAGTGAGATTCTCAATTCATTTTCAGATATAAGCAAGCTTCTTTTTAAAGTTTCCAAAAAAGATGCTGATAAGAACGGATTAACCGTTGTTCAGTTGAAGGCTTTGTATAAAATTTCCCAGCGTCCAAATCTTGGATTAGTGGAACTGGCAGAAATCCTAAAATTAACGAACAGTACCGTCAGCGGGGTAGTCGACCGGCTTGTGCAAAGCGGTTTTGTTGAACGCCGCAATCCACCCCATGATCGCCGTGCGATCACGATTCATCTGACGGAAAAAGGCGAAGAAAAATTGGAACAAGCGATATTGAATGAATCAGAGCTTGTCCAAAAGCTTAACAAGATTAAGCAATTGCCGGAAGAGGATATTCAGCATTTATTGCGCATCCATAAGCAAATCCAAGATATTTTAAGTGAATAAAGGAGGACTTTATATTTATGAACGCAAAACGCATGATTTTAATCAATGTCATACTACTGATTATTTTAGTAGGTGGAGGCTTTGCGGGGTATTATTACTTTAATCAATCTGTAAACTATTTATCCACTGATAACGCCCAAATTGCCGGACAACAGGTAATCGTTGCTGCACCTGCAACTGGAAAATTGACAAAATGGTCTGGAAAGACAGGCGATACATTCGCAAAGGATGATACGATTGGGACAGTTCAAATGGTAAGTGACAAAGGAGCAGTTGATGTGGATATTAAGGCTCCTGCTGACGGCACCATTGTCCAAACAAATGCAGTGGAAAATACAATGGTAGCAGCCGGCACACCGCTAGCTGTCAGCTACGACCTTGACCATCTATGGGTAACAGCCAATGTCAAAGAAACCGATTTGAATGATGTGAAAGTGGGCCAGGATGTCGATATTTATGTTGATGCTTTTCCAAACATCACGCTAAACGGCAAGGTTGAAGAAATTGGCTTGGCAACAGCCGGCACTTTCTCACTTTTACCAAAAAACAATGCTTCAGGAAACTACACAAAAGAAACACAGGTCGTTCCTGTCAAAATTTCGCTTGATCATTATGGAGAAAGATTAGTTCCTGGTATGAATGTGACAGTGCGAATTCATAAGTAGGTGATGACATGTCCATATACCTTACAGGTTATATTCTAATATCGGCCCTTCTATTATTATTTGTAAATGTAATGTTGAAAAAACAAAATAAATCTAAAAATAACGAACTGCAGGTGGCAAAGGAAGACCAGCCTGAACAGGAAAATAGCACTGCTTTAGTGAAGGAAGAAGAAGTGCAAGCAATTGAAGACGAACAACCTGAACAAAAGCCCCTAACTGAAGCGGTGGAAAAGACGAAAGAAAAAGAACAACCAGCAAGAAAGCCGGCCGCCAATTCCTCAACGGCAGAGCAATTTGAAGGAAAACGTGGAAAAGTAGTTGCAGCCATGATGCTTGGTGCGTTTGTGGCAATCTTGAATCAAACATTATTAAATGTGGCCATTCCACACATTATGAATGATTTAGGCATCTCAGCAAGCACAGTTCAATGGCTTTCGACAGGGTATATGTTAACGAACGGTATCATTATTCCTATCACCGCATTTTTAACGGCAAGGCTTGGGACGAGGAAATTATTTATTTTTGCAGTCATTTCCTTTACCCTGGGGTCCGTTATCTGCTCGATTTCGCCAACCTTTTCATTGTTAATGTTGGGAAGGATTGTCCAGGCAGCGGGTGCCGGTATCATTATGCCGCTCTTGATGACTGTATTTCTAACCATATACCCTCCAAACCAACGTGGAGCGGCAATGGGGCTTATGGGTGTCGCTATGTTATTTGCCCCGGCAATCGGTCCGACCCTATCGGGATGGTTGATTGGTCATTATGACTGGCGTGTATTATTTGATATTGTCATTCCATTTGGCATTTTGTCCATAATCTTAGCGTCTGTTTGGATGGTGGATGTTACCGAGGTAACCAAGCCAAAATTTGATACTCCTGGATTTATTTTATCCACGCTTGGTTTAGGGTTTTTACTATACGGCTTTAGTGAAGCGGGGAATAATGGCTGGGAAAGTATGCAGGTTGTCGTTTCATTATCGATTGGTGCAATTGGTTTAATCGCCTTTATCTGGCGGGAATTGACCACAGATCAGCCGATGCTGGAATTGCGAGTGTTTAAATACGACATCTTTGCTTTAACAACGATTATCGGAATGATCATTAATATGGCAATGTTTGCCGCAATGATTTTGCTGCCAATCTACCTGCAAAATATTCGCGGCTTTACTGCTCTAGATTCAGGTCTGATGATGCTTCCAGGAGCCATTGTCATGGCGGTCATGATGCCGATTTCCGGAAAGCTCTTTGATAAAATGGGTGCCCGCTGGCTGGCTGTTTTTGGTTTAATCATTACGGTCGTCACGACATGGCAATTTACGAAACTCACGATGTCTACATCATTTGGCTATATTATGCTGCTTTACGTTATGCGAATGTTTGGGATGTCTTTCTTAGCGATGACGGTTCAAACAGAGGGGATGAATCAGCTCCCATTAAGGCTTGCGGGTCATGGAACATCCGCTTCGAACACGGCAAGGACCGTTGCCGGAAGCCTTGGTACGGCCTTTCTCGTTACCGTGATGACAACAAGAAGTGAATTCCATTCTGCGAATTTCGCGAATGTGGTCACAAGTGCTAACCCATACCTAGCCGCTAAATTATCTGGTCTAGGTCAGGGACTTGCTGCTATGGCGGGAATCCCTGTTCAACAAGGGAAAATGCTAGCAACCTATTCTATCTATGGTGAAGCCATGAAGGAAGCCACAATTAGTGGTATCAATGACGCTTTCGTTGTTGCGACGGGAATCGCGGCAGTTGCTTTGGTGCTGGCATTCTTTATCAAAAGAGCAAGACCTGGTACTGAGAAATAGTAATTTTACTAAGAAAAAATGCCTGCCGGAGTGGCAGGCATTTTTTTATTAATAAATCTTATCCCCATTAAAAATGGAATTCTTCACGACAACATAATCAACAGTGCGGATGTCTTTTAATTTGTTTCCGCCCGCATATGAGATCGAAGACTGCAGGTCTTGCTCCATCTCAATTAATGTATCGATTAATTTTCCTTTATGTTCTACGTACATTTTTTTGCCTTCGACATTTTTTCGTTCGCCTTTTTGGAATTCTGAAGCAGAACCAAAATATTCCTTAAAGCACTTTCCATCCTTTTCGAATGTTTCACCAGGAGATTCTTCGTGACCCGCGAATAACGAACCAATCATCACCATGGATGCCCCGAAACGGACAGACTTCGCAATATCACCATGGGTGCGGATACCGCCGTCCGCGATAATCGGCTTGCTTGCGGCTTTTGCGCACCATCTTAGGGCTGCAAGCTGCCAGCCTCCAGTACCGAATCCGGTCTTAATTTTCGTAATACATACTTTACCTGGTCCAATACCGACCTTAGTTGCATCGGCACCAGCATGCTCTAACTCTCTTACGGCTTCAGGTGTTCCAACATTACCAGCGATGACAAAGCTGCCAGGAATTAGTTTTTTAATATGCTTAATCATATCAATAACGGCATTGGAGTGACCATGTGCAATATCGATGGTAATAAATTCAGGTGTCAAGTTTTCATCAGCAAGCTGCTGAACGAATTCATATTCTCCTTCTTTCACACCTACGCTGATGGATGCGATTAGGCCACGTGCCTGCATGTCTTTCACAAAATCAAGGCGTGTTTCCGGCTGGAAACGGTGCATGATATAGAAGTAACCGTTTTCGGCTAAGAAAATAGCAATTTTTTCATCGATGATCGTCTGCATGTTTGCAGGGACGACCGGTAATTTAAATTTATGACCGCCAAATTCGACGCTTGTGTCACACTCAGAACGGCTCTTTACGATTGATTTTGCGGGAATTAGTTGAATATCTTCGTAATCAAATACTGTATCCATGAAATTACACTCCTAAACACGAATATTATATAAAGTTTATGTTTTTATTGTTCGTACATTTGATAATTTACAGCATTTTTATCCAAATGTCAAAACATTTTCATTTTTATTTTTTCTAAATTAATGTAACACAATGGACCGAGTTTCATTCTAGAGCAGCAATCTAGACAATCTTTTTAAAAAGAAAATACAAGCAGGCTAACAAAGTGTTGGGGGCAGACTCCAGCACTTTTATAACGTGTAACTATAGACGAATTGAATACTTCTATTAAAAATCAATATTTTACGAAGGGACAATTTATATGGTTAAATAAAACAAAATATTCAATTAATTCAGAAACCAAAACAAGGCTATAAGTTTTCTTACACCAAAAGTTAGTATTTTTGAAAAACTGATTAAGGAGGAAATCAACAGTGAAGTACAATTTTGACATCGAAATTAATAGGCATGATACAGCTTCGGCAAAATGGGATGAAATAGAGAATTTATTCGGGGAAAAGAATTTACTTCCCATGTGGGTGGCGGACATGGATTTTCAATCACCGGCGCCAGTGATCGAAGCAATTATCAAAAAAGCTGAGCATGGAATCTTTGGCTACACCACACGTCCAGATTCCTATTATCGTGCAATTATCGATTGGATGCAGGAAAGGTACAACTGGAGTGTACAGAAAGAATGGATTTGCTATAGTCCAGGTGTGGTACCGGCATTAAATTATCTTGTGCAAACCTTTACGAACCCTGGAGACAAAATTGTGATCCAGCCTCCGGTTTATTATCCGTTTACTAATGCGATTGTTAATAATAACCGTCAAGTTGTTTATAACCAGTTAAAACATGAAAACGGTAATTACTCGATGGACCTTGAAGACCTGCGAAATAGAATCAATGAGAACGTCAAAATGCTGATTCTCTGCAATCCTCATAACCCATCAGGACGTGTCTGGACAAAAGAAGAGTTAACTGAGCTAGGGAAGATTTGTATTGAGAACAACATTCTCATTGTGTCCGATGAAATCCATTGTGACTTAGTTTTTAAAGGAAAAACGCATACAGTCTTTGCCTCCATTTCTGAAGAATTTGCTGAGCATACCATTGTCTGTACGGCTCCTAGCAAAACCTTTAATTTAGCAGGCTTGCAGACTTCCAATATTATCATTCCCAATCAAAAGCTGAGAGATGAATTTAATGCAACTATGAATCGATTGTCTCTAAGACATACGAATACATTTGGGATTGCCGCAACTGAAAGCGCTTATCGTTTTGGCGGTGAATGGTTAGAACAAGTTGTTTATTATATTGAAAAAAACTTGAATTACCTGAGCGAATATATGGAAAACAATATCAAGGAAATCAAAGTGATCAAACCAGAGGCTAGCTATCTTGTCTGGCTGGACTGTCGGGAACTTGGTTTAGATAAAGAAGGTCTCCAACAACTCATGTTAAAGCACGCCAATGTTGCTTTTAATCAAGGCTACACCTATGGACCGGGAGGGGAAGGATTTATTCGAATGAACATCGGGTGCCCGAGATCCATTTTAGAAGAGGGGCTGAAAAGACTAGAAAAGGCAGTAAAAAGTCATCAAGGTACTGCAGCAAAAATTTAAATATAAAAAACTAGTAAAAAGGGATGGTGAAGGGAATTTGAGTAATCAGGAAGCAAAGTTGAAGAAGGTTCTGGGTCTTGGAGATGCGATGGGAATTGCGGTAGGTCAAATCATTGGTGCGGGTATCATGTCCCTAACTGGGATCGCGATTGGTATGACCGGAACTGGTGTGGTTTTAGCTTTTGTTCTATCATCAATCTTTACCTTGTTTAAGGTAATGCCCACTGCCATTATGGGAGCAGCAATTCCAACCACCGGGGGATTTTACCGATATTCCAGTCGTCTCTTGTCACCTAAGTTAGGGTTCTTCTGGCTTCTGCTGTTCATCATTACACAATTGACCATTGCATTGTATGCGCTATCATTTGCGGATTACTTACAAAGCTTGTATCCTAGTGTCCCTATTAAACTAGTTGCTTTTATCATGTTAACAGTTTTCTATATCACCAACCTTGTCGGCGTAAAAGTGGCCGCAATTGCTGAAAAAATTATGGTCATCGTCTTGGTCATTTCCCTTGGTTTGTTCGTGGCGTGGGGGGTTCCGGAAATTAATTATTCCGTATTTAACACGAGAGAAATGTTCCCAGGAGGAATTACTGGTTTCCTTTCGGCAGTCGCCTTGCTCTCCTTTGCTACTGGAGGCGCTCAATATGTTGCCGAACTGGGCGGAGAAATGAAAAATCCAGGCCGTGATATACCTCTAACGATTATCACCACAACGGTTGGAGTCGGAATTCTTTATGCGCTAATGGCGGCCGTTGCTTCAAGTGTTCTGCCAGTTGCCGACGTGGCCAATAAGCCGTTGACGGAAGTAGCCAGAACGATCCTGCCTGAGCCTGTTTTCTTCTTCTTTATTATTGGCGGTGCGATGTTTGCGCTGGCGACCACCTTAAATGCGCAAATGTCATGGGCCACGAAAGGAATCCTAATTGCCTGTGAAGATGGCTGGCTGCCAAAGAAACTAGGAGTGGTTAGCAGTAAGTTTGGTACACCAATTTTGATTCTAACTCTTTTTTATCTGATTGGATTAATTCCGATAATTTCAGGATTTTCTCTAACCGTAATTGCATCATTAGGAAGCGGCATCGGATTTTTTGCTAACCTCATTCCGATTATCGCGGCAACGCAGCTCCCGAAAAAATATCCGGAGTTATATGAGAAATCAAAATTCAAATTTAATCCAAAGACCTTATACGGGATTGTCGGGATTGCAATCGTCCTTTCCGTGGTTCAAGGATATCTTCTGCTGAAGAACTTAACTGCCGGATTGCTGGTTGGAGTGTTAATTTACATCGTTTGTTCTGCATTTTATGTAATGATTGCATCGAAGACGCAAAAATTGAAGTCAGGAGAAGAGTTAGGTTTTAATGCTGAACTTGAGATAGAGTCTGATATCAACACAAAGGCCTTGTAATGAAAATGAGTTCGATCAATTAATATCCGTAATAGAAGCTCAATTCCCAAATAGGCTTTGAGCCTTCTATTTTTAAAGAGGAGGAATAAAGATGAGCAATGAAAGCTTGTACAAAAAATCCGATCGCAGGAGACTATCCGAATTAGCAAAACTGGCACCTGAAACCTATCGTGCTTTTGGTGCTTTTAATCAAAAGGCAATGGCGGAAGGCTTGCTGTCGATGAAATTGAAGGAACTGATTGCCGTCGCTGTTGCACATGTTACCGGCTGCCCATACTGTATTGAAGCCCATGTCGGTCAGATCAAACGGCTTGAAGTATCGAAAGAGGAAATGTTTGAAGCAATCATGGTTGCGACAGCGCTGAAGGCCGGTTCTGCTGCAGGCCACGGGGGCAATGCACTCCAGGCATACGATGGAACAGGTACAGATGACCTTTATACATTATCGAATATGAAACGATTGAAGGATTTTCGTGAAGAAAACGCCGAGTTGTTCCGTTCCTATTTGGGATTTAGCCATGAGGCGATGAAGCCTGGTCTATTAAGCCAAAAAGAAAAAGAATTTATCGCGGTAGCCGTGGCTCATGTGACCGGATGTGCCTACTGCATCGATGCCCACACAAAAGCAGCAAAGAAACTGGGCGCAACAATGGAAGAATTAACGGAAGCGATTTTTGTCGCCACCGCTTTAAAAGCAGGTTCCGCGCTTGCTCATAGTATAAATGCATTGAATGCGTACGGAGGGTAAGCTAACCAAGAAGGAGATTCGTTATGAAGCTTCCAAAAACATTTGCATCACTGGGATTCCGTTATTTTCGTTATTTATGGATTAGTTCAGCGTTGGCCAATTCAGGACAATATTCCTTTACGGTAGCCGCCAGCTGGCTTATTTATTCACTATCCAATTCAACCGCACTTGTAGGGACAGCCGTTTTTGCCACGATGATTCCGGGGGTTCTTTTCGGACCGATCATCGGGGTATTGGTGGATCGTTTTGATAGACGGCGTTTATTGACCATTGCTGTATTTTCTAATGCATGCAACACAGGGGCTTTGGCATTGTTGAGTTTGATTGGGATTGTGTCACCATGGGTAGTGATTATGTGTGCATTTTTCTTGGGCATTTGTTTCAATCTGCAAATGACCTGTACGAATGCGATTATGCCTGACCTAATTCCTAAGAATACTCTATACAATGCCACGGCGCTGCAAGGCACAATATCGCATGGCGCAGGATTCATCGGTTCGGCTCTGGCCAGTCCAATCCTCGTTCTGGCTGGTCCGGGCACTGTCTTTGCACTATGTTTTCTGCTCTATACGGGGGCAGGGATCCAATCATTATGGATTCGTACTAATCAAACTGCCACAACTTTAGGAAATCTGCATCTCAAAAATATTTTTGAGCCTGTCGTGGAAGGGATGATGTACATTCGGAGGACACCGGCACTTGGCCTTTTAATTCTAATGGTTTTCCTCCATTGTTTATTAACGATGGCGTATACATCGTTACTTCCTCAGTTTATTCACGAGGATCTACGGGCAGACAGCGGAATTTACGGCAGTTTGATGATGTTTATCGGATTAGGGGCCATCCTTGGCAATCTAAGTACAGCCTCCATATCCACCCCAAGGGGGCAGGGCATCCTCTATATTATGACGGCATTGGCAAGCGGCCTGACCTTATTTCTTCTTGGGCTCACAGGTACGCCTCTGCTAGCCTTTATTGTCGGCGTAACGGTAGGTGCATCGCAAGCCGTTTTTATGGCAATTAATCTTTCATTTGTCTTGCAGAGGGCAAATGATGAATTTCGCGGGCGTGTCGCGAGTGTCAATTTTATCCTTGCTTCTGGGGCGATGGCGGTTGGGAACTTCCTATACGGCTCTTTCAGCAAATTTATTCCTCCGAAAATCAATATGATGTCCACCGGCAGCCTGTTTGTGGTGATTGTAGTGGTCTTAATCATGATCTCGCCGACTTTAAGATCGTTATACAAGAAAACCGTCAAAGTACAGGAAAATCAAGGTTCCGTCGTCATGTAAAAAAACGTCCCTCAATTTATGGGGGGCATCATTATAATCTTTGGAAATAGCTAATTTGTTCTTTTAGTATTTTTATAAACTCCTGGCTTGCAATGGAACGGTGGGTTTTTAATTGAATGTAACAATAATTGACTTCAATTTTTTCATCAGAAATGTCTAATGGGATGATTTCTCCCGTATGTACATATGGGTCAACCTTTAATGACATTTCAGTATAAAAACCAATCGCCATTCCTTGCGCAATAATATGTTTGGCTGCTTCCAAATTTTTCGACTTGATTAAATAGTTTGGCGTTCCGTGTTTTTTTAAGACATTCCTAAGAGAATCAGAGGAACAAATAACGGGATGTTTTAAGATCTCTTTTATAGATATTTCATTATGTCTTGCAAAAGTGGAATGTTTACCTACACATGCAATAGATTTAGTAGTAAAAAGGTGTCCACTCAAAAGCTTGGAATCCACATCATCGGCAATTGACAAACCGATATCTGTTTTTCCATCGATAACGAGTTGTTTGATTGTGCGCGTATCATCCTCAATCAGTTCTAGTTCTATTCCGGGATATTTCTTTTTAAAAATAACCAATGCCCGAGGCAAAACACTAGTACTGACGCCAGCAATGGATGCAATGGATAACCGTCCTTTTAAAAGCGAGTGCTCGATATTGACGGTTTCCTGCAACTCCTCGACTTTGTTGAGGATTTCCTGAGCTTTTAAAATCACTGCTTTTCCGCTTTCAGTCGGTAGAGCACCGTTTTTGGAACGTTTAAAAATTTTAACGCCCAATTCCTGTTCAAGAGAAGATATTGAATGACTAATGCTTGGCTGCGCCACATGCAGGCGTTCCGCTGCTGCAGAAAGCGATCCCGTCTTGGCAATTTCAACAACGTACATTAGCTGTTCTATACGCAAATAGTTCACCATCCATCATAGTGATATTTTTATTATATCAGTTTCCCAGATTTATAGTAGTAAAGTGTCGTGTGTATTCGGAAAATTCCTACAATAACATTATGAAAATTGAGAAGAGATGGGGTAATCGAATGGAAAATGTAAAGAAGACATATGATTGGAAAGCAATAGTCGACAGGTTAAATCAGTACCTCAAAATTAAAACCATTCCAATAGGGATGAAAATGTTTGAGAAGAAAGAGGAAATGGAAGCCATTCCTAAGATTCGGCGGCCAAAAAGCATCCACACAACCGACCAAATTGTTGCCCAGGCATCAAGGTTGGGCTGGACAGTAGGTATCACTGCCGAAGATCTTGTCGGTGCACAATGCCAGGTGGTCTTGGGATTACATCCGCGAAATGAGGAGTGGCTGTCTGGAAAGCAAATGGCGGGGGTTTGGTTTGAAAACCAGCAGGATTCAGCGAAACACCAGCGGGAAATGACGGTCGTCCCACATGGAAAATATGAAGCGATGGCAGTCTCGCCACTTGTGTCGAATCGTATCGCTGACCCCGACATTTGTTTAATCTACGGGACTCCTGGGCAAATGATTCTTTTTATTAACGGCCTTCAGTGGAGGAATTTTGAAAAATTTGAATGGAGTGTCGTGGGGGAATCTTCCTGTGCTGATTCATGGGGGCGAGCCCTTGCGACAAGAAAACCTAGTCTTTCCATCCCTTGTTTTGCTGAACGCAGGTTTGGCGGGGTGTTGGACGATGAATTGTTAATGGCTTTATCTCCGGAAGACTTGTTAAAGGCTTTGGATGGATTAGAAGCATTAAGCAAAAACGGAATGCGTTATCCGATTCCGCAGTATGGCATTCAAATGGATGTGCAGGCAGGACTTGAAGTGACGTATGGGAAGAGAAAATAACTATAGAAAAGAATTCAGGTATTACAAATAAGAGGAGGAATAATGATGAGTCTAAAAGTATTGAAAGTGACATTCAGAAGCGCAAAGTCTATCGATGAGCTTTACAAAATGTCTGAAGCGAGTCTACCAAAGTTTCGTGCCTTAAAGGAAAGGGGACTCATTCAAAAGTTATATGTAAGTAACCCGGAAACGGAAGAACGCGGGGGGATTTATATATTTGAAAGCCAAGAGGCTGTTGAAGAATATTTGAATGGTCCAATTTATACATCCATTGCAGAACGGTTTGAAACAGGTGACACACTGCGTTATGAGATTGTTGATTGCAACTTTACATTATACCCAGTAGATAAATGATTTTAGTATTATAGCGATAATGTTTACTTGCTGCCCCTCAGTTTTCTTACCGAGGGGTAGATACATATTTTGAGTAGATTTTATTAATAGAGGACACGCCATAAATAAAACGTAGCATAGGCTTGCCAATTGGCCCACCTTTGAGATAGCTTTAATAGTTCTTCCTTTGTAGGCTTTTTCCCCGAACCAGTTAGATGCTTGATGGCGTTATGCAAGCCGACATCATCAATCGGATACGCCGAGGTAAATCGTAAGCAGCGCATCATGACGTAATTTGCTGTCCATGGACCTATCCCGCGAATCTTGATGAGGCTTTTTTCAACCTCTTTTAGGTTTTCCATTTGCAATAATTTTTCCTTTGATAATTCTCCGCTCGCCATTAATTGGGCAATGCCAATAATATATTCACTCTTTTTTAAGGTCATTTTAATATCGGCCAGATCTGCAGGTGTTAGCTTGGCGATTTGATCATAGGATGGAAACAACCAATAATTCTTGCCATTATACTCGATAGAATCGCCAAATTTTTCAACAAATTGTCTTTTTAAAGTATAGGCGAATCCTAGATTAATCTGCTGCCCTAAGACTCCCCAGCAGAGCGCTTCAAAAAGATCGGGAACGCCGATTACGCGTAGTCCGTAGAATTCTTGAACAGGGTTTTTAAGCAGTGGGTCTGATTTGGCCATTTCATAAAATGACTTCAAATCACGATCCAGATCAAACCATTCCCGGACATACGAGACAACTGCAGCGCATTCCGCTTGATTACCAGGTCTAGTGTCTTTCAAAAATTGAACGATCATCTGATTCCGATCATTTACATGAATTTGTAATAAAGCTCGTGTTTCTCCAACGGCAACCGCCCTCGTAATGATACCGTTTTCGACTTCGAACATACATTCATTTTTGTTCCGCTCCAAATAGCCTAGATTCGCTTTTAGATTAAAGTCTTCCGGCAGCTTTATGATAATGTTCCCATTGATTTCTTGCCAGCAGTCAATTGGCTTTTGAATATCTGTCAAATTTGATCCCTCCGCTTCCTTTTATAAACTATTATCACAAAAATATCATTTCAATATCTCGCTTTTTTATCACCATAAACGTTCATTCTGCTATTTTCAGAGATATAATAGTGGCAGAGGTAGTCTAATGAGATTTGAATTTAAAGCAAATTGCTCCAGTCTAAGCGGGCAATTGCCGATAGTAAAGATGGGAGATATCTCTAATACACCTTATTTTATTACATCAGTAAAAAACCTGACGGGATTAACACCCGTTTTATACCGTCAATTGCATGAAGCGGAGGAAACAAAATGACACCACAAACTAATAAGACACCAATCTATTGGTCATTATTTAACCATCATCCTTGGAATTTCTATATTGCTGCAACAGTGAAGGGACTTAGTTATGTCGGCTCACAAAACAAGCCGTTTGAGGAATTGGCTGTTTGGGCAGAAAAACGGTTTCCTGGCAGCCCGCTGATGGAAGACGGGGAAAAGCTAAAGCCATATGCAGCCGAACTAATAGAATATTTTGAAGGGAAGCGAACGAATTTCACCGTCCAGAATGATTTTCAAGGGACTGATTTCCAAGTCGCTGTTTGGAATGCCCTATGTGAAATTCCGTTTGGACAGACCCGATCCTATTCGGAAATAGCAAATCAAATAAATAAACCAGCGGCTGTTCGAGCAGTGGGGGCCGCCATTGGTGCTAATCCAATGTTAATTACTGTGCCATGTCACCGTGTTGTTGGAAAAAATGGTTCATTGACCGGCTACCGTGGCGGATTAGAGATGAAGACGCACCTGCTTGATCTTGAACGACAAAGATTATCCCAACAATGATGGTCATCATAGGGAAGTTTGTAGGAATTAAAAGTGGTCTTAGAATATAAAAGAGCACACAGGTCAACTTGTGTGCTTTTTTGAGAGAAATTAGTTGTGAATTTCTTGGACTCGTCCAATTTGCCCGTCTGTCAGTCTAACCTTAATGCCGTGGGGATGGTTAGCTGACTTGGTAAGAATATCTTGGACAATTCCTCTTGTCAGTTTGCCTGTTTTCTGGTCCTGTTTTAAAACAATATCAACGGTAATCCCTGGCACAATGTCCTTCCGATTCTGCCCGTTCATTAAGAACCCATTTTTCTACGGGTATTGCTTGGTTTCTTGGTTTGCTGACTTTTCATTTTTTGTGTTTGCAGGCTGCCATTCTCTTTTGCTTTAGCTGCTGCTTGGTTTTTCTTGTTTTGCAGCTGCTGCTTTGCTAGCTCCTGAAGGCTTACCTTCTTTTTTTCTGTTTCCGGTTGGTGGTTCTCAGACATCGAATCTATCTCCTTTATGTAAATGATAGTTAATTGAGTATACTCTATTTTTGCTTATAAAGAAAGTTTGATGTAGCAAAAATACCAACGGTTTGTAGACAAAAGTTTTTTGTGATAAAACCATATTTATAATTCTAAATTCTTCATTTTCCTCCAAAGTGTTGTACGGCTCATGCCTAGAAACTTGGCAGCAAGGTCTCTGTTTCCATTGAATTTGTCTAAGGTTTGTTGAACGAGTTGTGATTCTGAAACTTCATTCTCATCATTAACATTTTCATTTTCGGGGTAAAGGGCTTGTTGTAGAAGACTTTGGATAGTATTCCGCGAAACTTTTTCTCCCTTGATTAACACCGTAAAGCGTTCGGCTACATTTTCTATCTCTCTCACGTTACCAGGCCAAGAATGATGATGTAAACAATATAGTTGATCCAAAGTAATATTTTCTGAAAGGAGAACTTCATTTTTAATAAAATATTTAAATAATAGGGAAATATCTTCCTTCCGTCTCCGTAAGGGTGGAATGAAAAGCTGTAAAACATTAATTCGAAAATATAAATCCTCTCTAAAGTTGCCCTTTTTCACTTCGTCCATTAGATTTTTATTGGAGGCAGCAATAATTCTAATATCTATTGGAATGACTTGATCTCCTCCAATCCTCATGATCTCCTTCTCTTGAAGGACGCGCAATAGTCTTGATTGTAGATGTAGTGGAAGTTCGCTTATTTCGTCTAAAAAAATAGTCCCTTGGTGTGCCAACTCAAAAAGTCCCGGCTTTCCTCCTTTCTTCGCCCCTGTAAAGGCGCCTTCTTCGTAACCAAACAGTTCACTATCCAAAAGACTCTCTGGAAGTGCAGCGCAGTTAACTGCAACGAATGGATACATACTTCGGTTGCTCTCATTATGTATACTTTGCGCAAAAAGTTCTTTTCCTGTTCCAGATTCCCCATGGATGAGAATAGAAGAGCTGCTTTTACTAAATTTTTTAGCTTTTTTAATTGTTTCCTGTATAAGTGGGGAAATCCCGATGATATCTTCAAATGAGTAATTGGCTGCAAGTTGTTTTTGGGTAATTTTTTTGCGAATCCTTCTTTCTGTTTCTTGGACGTGGTCTACATCATCTATTGCAAAAATGTACCCCATCTTTTCTCCATTTAATATAACTGGAGCAATATCGGCAACGAGTTTTTTTTGCTTGTGTTCAAAAATAGTATTATACTGGGCTTCACCCTCTTCAATGTCAAGTGTAGGAATGACCTCATGCAACGTCTTTCCGATCATTTGAGTTCGTTTCATACCAAGTATTTTATCCGCCGCCATACTCATAACATTGACTCGAAGGTTTTTATCAGTGGAAATGATTCCATTACGATTCATATCAACGATTGTTTTAAACAGAACTGCCTGTTCCAGTTCATTTCGATAAGCATTTAAAATATTGAGAGCATCCTCAAAGGCAGCACTCATCGAAAGATAAGAATAATAAGAAACTCCCTTCAATCCATATTTGGGTGCCATGGCGCAAATCCAGCTGCCGCCAATTACATGTCTATATCCGTTGTTCTGGATTTCCTCCAAAATACTATATCCCTCTTCTTGATTCCTAAAGGTAAATTGTGTGATACGAACATTCAATAAATTTGTTACCTGAGATAGTTCTTTCATATTTTCCTGATAATTAACCACTACAACATCGTTCGACCCTAACTCCCTTATTGATTTCAAGATATCATAACCCGTTACTTTAACGGGAATGACTAAATTTTTTAAGGTTTTCTTTAGTGCCAGAGCACTACGATCACCGCTAATGACAATAGTGGCAGGCTCAAAGTCCGACTGTAAGTGTTTGACTGAATCTACTGCCAGTAACTGGGAGGGGATTTCTCTGATTTCATACTCTACCCATGGAGGAATATACATACTTCTCATTACACTTTTTGCTAAATCAGAAAAGACTGTGTATCCAAGTACAACAATTTTTGGCAGCATTATTCCAACAATCCCCATTCTTATAATGATTGATTGAATAATAACATAATTTTGAATATTTTGAAACAGATTAAACAAACTGTGTTTCATTTGAAACAACTTAAAGAAATAACAAATATAAAAAAGCTTTAAATAATTGGCTCAAAAAATTGGCACAGAAATTGCAAAACTTAAAGTAAGCACCAAAACAATTTAATTAAAGTGTTATCTACTGATATCTTGAAAAGACAAAAAATAGAAAGGGGATAGGAAAAGGTCTATCAAGAATAGTAAAAGAATTTTCAATCAAGAAATATACATTTGAAAAGAGAACACTTGTATTTCGGAAACATTTCCAAAGCGAAGGAGGGATACCATGCAGCCACTAACCGGATTAAAGGTTATTGATTTAACTCAGGTTCTTTCCGGTCCTTATTGTACTATGGTGCTTGGTGATATGGGGGCAGAAGTTATTAAAGTAGAGAAGTTTCCGAGTGGGGACGATACTCGCAGGATCGGGGGCTTTGAGGATAACTACAATTTCAACATGGTGAATCGTAACAAAAAAGGCCTGCAAGTGAATCTAACAATGGAAAAAGGGAGAGAAATCATTTATAGGCTAGTGGAGAAAGCAGATGTCTTTATTGAGAATTTTCGTCCAGGTGTAGCCAAAAAATTAGGGGTTGATTATGAAACATTAAAGAAACATAATTCTCAATTAATTTATTGTTCGATATCGGGGTATGGTCAGACCGGACCCTATTGCCAGAAAGGCGGCTATGACATAATGGCCCAGGGGATGTCAGGAATAATGAGCATGACTGGGGAGACAGACGGCAGGCCAGTCAAAGTTGGGATTGCCTTACACGATACCGCGGCAGCGGTTACGGCTCTTTATCATATTCTGCTTGCATACATCTATAAGTTGAAATCAGGAGAAGGACAATATATTGATATTTCGCTGGTGGAATCCGGATTAGCTTGGACAGTGTGGGAAGCTGCTTCTTTATTTAGTAAGGGGGAGATAGCAGAACCAAATGGCACACGTCATCGAATGATCGCTCCCTATCAAGGCTTTCGTACCAAAAATGGCTACATCCTTGTTGGCGCCGCAAATCAAAAGCTGTGGGAATTGTTTTGCAAGCATGTTGTGGAAAAAGAAGAATGGATCACGGATCCTCGCTTTATCACTGGGAATGATCGGGTTCAAAATGTAAATGAGCTCGAACATCTGATTGAAGATGTTTTTTCAGAAGAGACTTCTGAAATCTGGTTACAGAAGTTAGAGTCGGTGGGCATCCCTTGTGGTCCAATTCATACCTATGCCGAGGCTTTGCAAAATAAGCAGATACTTAGCAGGGAGATGGTGATTGAAGGAAAGCATCCACGAGGAGGGATGATGAAAATGTTGGGTTTCCCAGGAAAGATGTCCAAGACACCTGCCCAATTAAGATCTCCTGCGCCATTACTTGGACAGCATAACGATGAAATTCTTAAAGAACTTCACTATAGTGAAGCAGAAATTCGCCAATTAAAAGAAGAGTCCATTATATAAGGAGTGATAGGAATGTATAGGGAAATAGAAGTAAAACAAACCAATGGAATCTATCAAATTACTTTAAATAGACCGAATGTTCTAAATGCTATTAGCTTAACCTTAGCTGGCGAGATAATTGCTGCCTTAGAGTCGATTGGAAAAAATGGGGATTGCAGGGTATTAATTTTAGCAGGGAATGGGAGGTCCTTTACTGTTGGTGCCGATACGACTGAAGTTGGAAAAATGGAAAACAGTGAATATGAGCATTATATGTCCCAATTTTCTCGAATGGTGTCTGCAGTTGAACAATTTCCTGCCCCAGTCATCGCCATGATAAATGGCTTTGCTTTTGGAGGAGGGGCAGAACTTGCTAGTGTTTGCGACATCCGATTTGGCAGTTCTCAAGCAAAATTCCGTTTCCCAGGGGCCTCATACGGTATTGTTTTAAGTGCCGCAACACTTTCGACAATCGTTTCCCTGCCGAAAGCAAAGGAACTTCTCCTTGCTTCAAGTATTGTTGATGCAGAAGAGGCATTTCGCATTGGACTCTTAAACCAGTTAGTTGATGATTCTGAATTGGAGGCATTTACGTATCGATATGCTGAAAATATTGTAAAAAACACTGTTCAACCAGTATTAAAAGCTAAAGAAGTCCTCAATTATGTCGTTGGACTAACCAAGGAGGAGAGAAAACAGGTTGAAGGTGAGGCAACTATTTACTTAAAGACACACACAAACCAGCGTGAGACTTTCTCTTCTTTTTCCAGAAAGAGAAAGACTACAGAACGGGATTGGTAAGGAGGGAACATGATGAAGCCATTAGAAGGTTGTCTAGTATTGGATCTAACAAGAGTACTTGCAGGGCCATATTGCACGATGATTCTAGGGGATCTAGGGGCGAGGGTCATTAAGATTGAAGTACCTGGAACTGGAGATGATTCCCGTGGCTATGGACCGTTTCAAAATGGAGAAAGTGCTTACTTTATGAGTATAAACCGCAATAAACAAAGCATGACATTAAACCTGAAGACTGAAGAGGGAAGGAAAATCTTCGAGAAACTTGTTAAACAGGCAGACGTTTTAGTAGAAAATTTCAGGCCGGGCACTATGGAAAAATTAGGGTACCCATTTGAAGTGTTAAAAGAAATAAATCGTAAACTAGTTTATACAACTGTGTCTGGTTTTGGGCACACTGGTCCTTTTAGTCAAAAACCTGCCTATGACATTATTGTGCAGGCTTTAGGAGGAATGATGAGTATTACAGGTGAAGAAGGCGGGACTCCGATGAAAGCAGGAGCATCGATTGGTGATATTACGGCTGGTTTATTTGCAGCCATTGGTACCTTGGGGGCTCTATCTTCTGTTTCGAAGGGAAGCGACGGACAGCATGTGGATATTTCTATGCTTGATAGTCAAGTAGCCATCCTCGAAAATGCAATTTCCCGATATTTTGTGGGTGGTGAAGTTCCGAGCCCAATTGGCAACCGGCATCCTTCGATTACACCTTTTTGTTCCTTTCCTACTTCAAATGGGTTCATTATTGTAGCCATTGGAAATGACTCGATGTGGAAAAAGTTTTGTAAACTACTAAATTTTGAAAAGGTTTCTTATGATAGCAGGTTCTTGACAAATGCTGATCGAACTAATAACTGGAAGGAACTTCAAAGGATTTTTGAATCAGAATTTTTACAAAAAACAACGGAAGACTGGCTTATTATTTTGGAAGAAGCAGGCATTCCTAGTGGGCCTATCCAGACGATTAATCAGGTTGTGAACCACCCTCAAGTAATCAACCGAAATATGATCATTGAGGTGGAGCATCCTGAAGCAGGAGTTGTGAAAATGGCGGGCAACCCTATTAAGTTTTCAGATACAGCCGGTCAGGATGTGACACATTCCCCACTATTAGGCCAACATACTGAAGTTATTCTTAAAGAGTTAGGGTATATCGATGATGAGATTCTAGCATATAGGAAAAAACAGATTATCTAGTAAACTATTTTTAGGGGGCAGATAATTCATGATTTGTAAATTATCACAAAAATTGAAAGCGATTACTTTCTTATTAACGGCAAGTATGTTGGCATTATCAGGATGTGCTTCCACCCAGTCTTCAAAAGAGGGAGGAACTGGTAAATCACCTAAGGCTAGTAAAGTACAAACTGTAAAATTTGGTGTCACTCCATCCTTTTTGTTTCTTCCTGTTTATGTGGCGCAGGATAATGGTTTCTTTGAAAAGGAAGGGATTAAGGCCGAATTTATAGAATTCCAAGGTGGGGCTGAAGTAACATCTGCTATGTTAGGCGGGAGCATTGATTTTGGTGCTACATTGTCTGAGCGCCCGGCTGTTTTGGCTGAAAAAGGGATGGCTGCTAAAAATGTCATGTCCCTCCAAAATAAATTAGCCTTTACCTTGGTAGCGAGGTCTGGTCTGGACCTAAAGCCTGGTGATGTGAAAGCCTTGAAAGGAAAGAAAATTGGGGTAACACGCTTGGGAGGCGGATTGGATCAAGCATTAAGAGCTTTGCTTAGAGACGCTGGTTTGGATCCGGAGAAAGATGTATCGATTGTCGCAACAGGAGGAGTAGCGAACGGGGTGGCCGCAATGGAATCCAAGGCAGTGGACGCATCCATGGGTGCTGAGCCCGCCACTTCAATGGGAGCTTTAAAAGGAATATCTGAATCCATAGTAGATTTCCGTAATGGCGAAGGACCAAAATCTGTACAAACGATGAGTTTCCCTACTTTACAGGCAAATGATAAATACATTCAGAATAATGAAGAGTTAACCCGAAAGGTCGTTCGTGCGATTGCGAAGGCACAAAAGGCTATGCGTGAGAATCCTCAAATTGGTGTCGATTCAGCGAAAAAACTTTTTAAAGATTTAGACGATGAACTGCTAAAATCCATCATGGAAAAAGAAAAGGGAATGTTTCACGCTGCTATTACTGAGGATATGAGTGAAAGTATCATTCAAGCGATGAAAACTTCAGGTGAAGTAACAAAAAATCTATCACATAAAGATATCACGGCTGTTGAATTTGAAAAAGAATGGAAGGAGTCAGAATAATACTAGAATTGGAGGGAATGTTTTGAAAGTTAAAATATCGATTCAAGGAATTGAAAAGAAGTTCGAGGCACAAAATGGGGTAGGTAAATCCCATACTGTCCTCGATAATATCGATTTAGATATATTTGAAGGTGAGTTCTGCAGTCTAATTGGAGCTAGTGGCTGCGGAAAGTCTACCCTACTCAATATCGTTGCGGGGCTAATTACTCCTAGTGATGGGACGATCTACGTTGATGGCGAGAGAGTAAAGGGAATACATCCTAAGTTTGGGTACATGTTTCAAAAGGATACCCTGCTTCCCTGGCTAACAATTCTGGACAATGTAATGTTACCGCTTGAAATTCAAAAAAATGCAAAACGAGAGATTGCTCTCCATTATCTAGATATGGTTGGCCTAAAAGGATTTGAAAACCATTTTCCAAAGGAACTTTCTGGCGGAATGCGAAAAAGGGTTCAGTTAGCAAGGCTCCTTGCTCAAAATCCAGAAGTGTTGCTGATGGATGAGCCGTTCGGTGCATTAGATGCCCAAACCAAGTTAGTAATACAGGAGGAATTCCTAAAGATTTGGGAAAAGGAAAGGAAGACGGTTATTTTTGTTACGCATGATTTACAGGAAGCTATCACTCTCTCCGATCGGATTGTCTTGTTATCGGCAAAGCCTGGGCGCGTACAAACCATAACTCCAGTAGATTTACCTAGACCTAGGATGCTGGAACATGCCATGAATAATGCGAAATTTAATCAATTATTTATGGATATATGGGGCGGTCTTAAAGAGGAAGTACGAAAAAGCTTGCAAATAGTTAGTTAAGGGAGGGATCAGACACTCATGCCAAAAAAGGAGTTTGTAGAAATATGGGGTTTAAGGGGAGTAGCTTTATTCCTCATTATCATTTGCTGGCAAGGTGTACTTTGGTTGGACTTGACAACGGAGTTTTGGATTAGCAGCCCAGTTTCTATTATAAAGAAGTTTATCGAGTATGTACTGAATTCAGAGTTATGGCTGCATACATCTGTTACCATGATTGAGACCTTGCTGGGATTTATTATTGGTACAGTATTAGGGGTCGGATTTGCTTTCGTAGTTTACAGATGGAACTGGCTTTATGTTGCACTTGAACCCTTCTTGACGGCAATATATAGTCTTCCTAGGGTGGCTTTGGCACCGTTATTTATTATGTGGTTTGGTATCGGAATCTTGTCCAAAGTAATCTTATCAGTCTCCATCGTCTTTTTCATCTTGTTTTATAATACCTACTCCGGAGTAAAGAGTGTTGATAAGGATCTAGTTAATAACGTAAGGACAATGGGGGGAAGTAATAGCCTGATTGTAAGAAAGGTAATCCTACCTTGGTGTATTCCATGGATCTTTTCAGGAATGAAAATAGGGCTAGCGATGTCATTGATTGGTGCTGTTGTAGGGGAAATGCTTGCTGCCCAGCACGGATTAGGATTTGTTCTCGCCCGCGCAGCAGGAGCTTTTGAAACAACCGGTGTATTTACTGTTTTACTAATTTTGGCTTTGTTGGCAATGCTGCTGACTTCCATCATGGAACGCATGGAAAAGCATTTATTAAAATGGCGCCAGGAGTAATAAACCAGTATCTAGGTAATTTAACAGGGCAACCCCACTAACTTATAGATCCTACTTTGGAAAAGCAGTTCGTGAAAATTGGACTGCTTTTTTATTATCAACTGAATTCTTTTATTATTCTTGTTAATGAGCAGAACAGTCATAGACCGAGTATATTATTTGGAAACATTTCCCCAAAAAACAACTTCCAAATATGATAAAATATTAGTAAGTTATTTTGGAGCTGGAGGAACAACATGGGGAAGCATAAAATTTTATCGGTCTTAGAAAAAGAGTTAGTTGTTGCCCTTGGTTGTACTGAACCAGTGGCAATTGCCTTGGCTGCTGCGACAGCAAAGAGCCATGCACAAGGACAAATTCGTGACATTCGTGTTGAAGCGAGCGGAAATATCATTAAAAACGCAAAATCAGTTGGGATTCCAGGCATGTCAGCAAAAGGGCTGGAATTCGCTGCCGCACTTGGCGCCGCTGCAGGCGACCCGAATAAAAACTTGGAAGTATTGGACGGACTCACGAGAGAAGATGAACAGGCAGCCTTAAAATTAATAGAAGATGGCAAGGTAACAGCCGGCCAGTCAGATTCACCAAAAAGACTCTATATTGAAGTGATGATAGAAACAGATCAGCACAACTCTAAGGTCGTTATTTCTGATAATCATAGCAATATCACTTTAATAGAAGTGGACGGAAAAGCTGTTTACATGGGCGGATGTGAAAATATCGGACTGCAAACAGAGGAAGAGGACCTGGAAGCGCTAACCATTGATGAGATATATGAGTGGGTATTATCAGCAGATTTTAAGGATCTCTCGCTTATCAGAAAAAGCATTGAATTAAATCGCACGATTGGATTAGAAGGGCTTTCTGGAAATTACGGGCTTAATGTCGGTAAGACGATAAAAGAGAATGTGAAAAAAGGCATTTTATCAGATGATTTAGCCACGGCTGCGATGTCGCTGGCCGCTGCCGGTTCGGATGCGAGAATGGCAGGTTCCACAATGCCGGTAATGGCCAACACCGGAAGCGGCAATCAAGGCATTGCCGTTACCCTTCCGGTTGTTGCCGCGGCAGATAAGCTTCAGGTTTCCGAAGAAAAAATGATTCGGGCCGTTGCCCTTAGCCATTTGATTACCATCCATATCAAATCTAAATTTGGCCGCCTTTCTGCTCTGTGCGGTGTCACTGCTGCTGGGATGGGAGCTAGTGGTGCAATTGTATATTTGCTGGATGGAGGTCTTCACCAAGTGAAAGCGGCGATTCAAAATACGATTGGCAATGTTTCCGGAATGATTTGTGACGGGGCAAAGGCGGGCTGTGCGATGAAAGTTTCAACCTGTTCCAATGTTGCGGTCCAATCAGCCCTTTTAGCCTTGAACGATCAAGAGATTCAGTCAACCGATGGCTTTATTCACGATGATGTCGAAAAAAGTATTGAAAGCTTCTGCAAGCTTGGAAATGAAGGAACAAGACAGACAGATGAGCTTATATTAAAATTAATGCTAGAAAAATAATTACAAGAAATTGGCAGAAAAGCCGGCGGTATTGAGCCGGCTTTTATTGTTACTGGAAAATGCCGGAATAACAAGTTTCCTGAGTAATTTCGACAAAATGCGAATCGTACAAACCATAGTATTTTTATCTAGTTTTATACACGAAGTTGTAATATACTATAATTGTAAACGTTAATAAGACCTCTTTATGTTTCAACTACCTATGGAATTCATATTGACAGGAAATACTAATTTTAGACGGAATTCGTTCAACCGGGGGTCAAAGGCATGAATACAAAACAACGAAGGTATAATATGTTTCAACGTCTTGGACGTGCATTTAAACTTAACTTCATGAAACTGCTTCGTTCTCCCGGAGGAGCCAAAAAGGTTGCCTTGGGATTCGCAATTGGTTTCGGTTTAGAAATGTTGGTCATATCAACGGCTTCATTAATATATATATTGTTTATTCCAGCTGTCCGAATAGCAAAAGGCTCGCTTCCAGCTTCGATAATTGGAAACGTCATCGGAAAATTAACATTACTTCCAGTCATTTTGCTTCCATTTGCCGGTAAGCTGGGGAAATTATTTTTTCCAATAAAGGTTAGAATCGGACACCACAATCCTTTTTCTTTTCAAAAACTAATGCACGGTGATTTTACTGTATTGGTTGGGTTTCTCCATGGCAGTATCCATACATTAATCGGAATGTCGATTTTCGGGATTGTACTTGGTGTGATTTCCTACTTTATCATTCATTATTTTTACGAAAAGGAACTTACTAATCGTAAAAAGAGAAGACGGCAAAAACATGAAATTCGCTTAAATAGCATTAACAAAAACTATATTTAAGTAAATTTTTACTTGAATGATTCTGAAAATTCTTGTAAAATAAAAACAACTTCATCCTATCCAGCCTGTCAGCGGAAGGTAATGGAGATGTATTCAAAACATAACATTCGACTGATAAGTTTCCAGAACCAGCCTTAGCCGGCTGCTATCATGGATCGTAAGCCAGTCCATACCACTTTTAAAGTGTGTTTGGGCTGGCTTTTTTGATTTTTTAAAAGGTGGTGGGTTATTTGAGTGGAGCACTAGCAGGTGTAAAAGTATTAGATTTAACAAGGGTTCTGGCTGGACCAAATTGTACGATGATTTTGGCAGACCTTGGTGCCGATGTTATCAAGGTAGAAGCCCCGGGCGGCAGTGATGAAACCAGGTTCTGGGGCCCGCCGTTTCAAAACGGGGTGAGCGCTTATTATTTATGTGCCAATCGGAACAAGCGCAGCATCACTGTCAACCTGAAGTCAGACGAGGGCCGAGAAATTATCCGTAAGTTAGCTAAGGAAGCGGATGTCCTCATTCACAATTTTAAAACAGGCTCGATGGAAAAATGGGGACTCGGTTACGATTCTCTGGAAAAAATAAACCCCCGGCTCGTTTTTTGCTCCATTACCGGATTCGGGGAAACAGGACCTTACAGCCATTTGCCAGGATACGACTACATCATCCAAGGTATGAGCGGCCTAATGAGCATTACCGGCACCGAAGAAAGCGGCCCGCTTAAAATTGGCGTGGCCATGGTCGATATTTTAACCGGTTTATATTCGGCGATTTCTATTGAAGCCGCTTTGTTTGAACGGGAAAAATCGGGCAGTGGTCAAAAAATCGATATGTCCTTGATGGATACGGCGGTAAGCTCGCTAGCCAATGTCGCCAGTAATTATTTGATTTCAGGTAAGGTGCCACGGAGGCTTGGAAATGACCATCCGAATGTCGTGCCTTACTCCACATTTTCCGCTGCAGACGGTGAATTGATCATAGCCGTCGGGAATAACCGGCAGTTTGCGTTGCTTTGTGAAGTAATTGGGCTAAGCGAAATGGCGGTTGATGAGAAGTACCGTACCAATGAGGCAAGAGTGGAAAATCGTCAAGAGCTTACGAGAATCTTAAATAGCCAGCTTCAGTTAAAGCAGGTCAGCGACTGGATGGAGGTATTTTCTGCCAACAATATTCCATGCGGTCCGATCAACACAATTGACCAAGTATTTGACGACCCGCAGGTCTCGGCCCGGAATATGGTCGTTCAAGTAGACCATCCAGAGGCAGGTCTGGTAAAGCTCGTTGGCTCGCCTATTAAACTTTCTAGAACCGAGACAAGGGTCGAGCGTCATCCGCCGATGGCTGGTGAGCATACCAACGAAATCTTGCAGGAAGTGGGATTTACAGTTGAGGAGATTAGCCGTTTAAAAGCGGATAACATTATTTAAAAAATAGGCCTAGTGTCGAGGTTGAATTTTTTAAAAAAACAGGGGGAGAATGTGTGATGAATTTTGAATTCACAGAAGAGCAAGAAATGTTAAGAAAAATGGTAAGAAGCTTTGTAGATAAGGAAATCAATCCGAATATGCGAGAGTGGGACGAACGCGGCTATTTCGATCCGGTCATTTGGCAGCGTTTAAAAGAATTGGATTTGATGGGGGTTTGCATTCCAGAAGAATACGGCGGCAGCGGCATGGATTATAACTCACTGGCCATTGTTTGTGAAGAACTGGAAAGAGGAGACACCGCCTTCCGTACTGCCGTATCGGTTCACATCGGGTTAAATAGCATGACGTTGCTGCAGTGGGGAACAGAAGAACAAAAGCGGAAATATCTCGTCCCGCAGGCCAAAGGCGAAAAGATCGGAGCGTTTGGATTAACGGAGCCTGGCGCGGGATCGGATGTGGCATCGCTTGGAACAACGGCTGTGAAGGATGGCGACTACTATATTTTAAACGGTCAGAAAACATGGATTTCGTTGTGTGATGTCGCCGACCATTTTATCGTGTTTGCCTATACGGATAAAGAGAAGAAGCACCACGGAATTTCCGCCTTTATCGTGGAGCGGACGATGCCCGGTTTTTCTTCTAAGGCGATAAAAGGGAAACTTGGAATCCGCTCAGGCAATACCGGGGAATTGTTCTTTGATCAGGTGCGCGTTCCAAAAGAAAACTTGCTTGGCCAGGAAGGGGAAGGTTTCAAAATTGCGATGTCAGCACTTGATAATGGACGCTTTACAGTGGCCGCCGGGGCTGTGGGTTTGATCATGGCGAGCTTGGAAGAAAGCGTGAAGTATTGTCAATTGCGAAAAACGTTTGGCAAGGAAATCGGCAAGCACCAACTAGTTCAGCAAATGATTGCTAATATGGAAGCCGGCCTGCAAATGAGCCGTCTGCTTGTGTATCGTGCCGGTGAGCTGAAAAATAAAGGTGTGCGCAATACTCGTGAAACATCGCTGGCGAAATGGCAGGCCTGTGATTTTGCCAATAAAGCGGCAGATGATGCGGTGCAAATCCACGGGGCGTACGGTTATTCAAGCGAATATCCGGTTGAGCGCTTTTTGCGGAACTCCAAGGCGCCGGTCATTTACGAAGGAACGCGGGAAATTCATACGGTTATGCAGGCGGAATATGTGCTGGGGTATCGTGAGGATAAGGCGCTGAGCAACATGCTGCCGACCTGGCCGTTTGAGAGTGAGAAAGTTACGGTTTAGGTTTTTTATTGGGGGAGCGGATTGGATTTGTCGATCCGCTCTTTCTCTTTTTATTGGACGGAATTCATAGTTTCATATTGCTTGTATAAATCCTTTAATGCCGCAATCAGGGCGTGATTGGCTTTTCCTAAATAGCCATTTTTTAAGTCTTCGAGCGGCTTGTCAATCCCGTGACGTAAACTATACCCTTTCAATAGCCTTGAAATATAATCCCTTCCATGCTCCGTAGCCAGCGTACATGAGGCGTCAACAATCACGCCATAATGCTTATCAATCTCAGCCGTAATCGTCAGCGTCTCATAAATGCTTCTAGCTGCCATCCCGGTTGGCAGCTTGGCGTGACCGGCAATAAAATAGGTATTCATACAAATCTCTCCTAGATGTTTTAACTTAAGAATAATACAAAACACTTCAATTGATAAGCGTAATATTTATTTCAAAAGCAGATTCAAATGAAAAGATAATTTGCTAACTAAGTCTGCGAATTTTTTTCCTTACCATTTCATATGATATTCTTTTTATATAAAGAATTAGGAGGATGAAGCTATGGCTATCATTGATATAACGGTTATCCCTGTAGGGACAGGCACAACAAGTGTCAGCGAGTATGTGGCGGAAATACATAAAGTTCTTCAGCGATATGAGGACAGAGTAAAGTATCAACTAACCCCGATGAGCACATTGATTGAAGGGGATTTAAAATTACTCTTAGAAATTGTTCAAGAAATTCACGAGGTCCCATTCCAGAAAGGCTTGCAAAGAGTCTGCACCAATCTACGAATTGATGATCGCCGTGACAAGGAACATTCAATGGAGCGGAAGTTGCAGTCAGTACAAACAAAATTGTAAGGTCAGAGTGAATTTTTTTTGAAAAGGGTACAAAACCGAAAAAATCTCGAAAGATAGATTGAAAATTGATAGAAATGGTTTATAATCGAATAGTCATATAAAAAACCCGCACCCTGCGGTAGAGGTTCTAGCTACCCTCTTTAAAAAACTAAGGAAAACAGGACTGCTTTCTTTAGTAGTCCTGTTTTTCTATTTAAAGGAGAATTTATGATGAAGAAAGATAAAGCAGTTGTAGTTTTTAGCGGCGGACAGGACAGCACGACCTGTTTGTTTTGGGCATTGGAACGATTTGAAGAAGTAGTGGCGGTAACGTTTAACTATAATCAAAGGCACAAACTTGAAATTGAGTGTGCCCAAAATATCGCGAATGAACTTGGAATAGAGCATCATATTTTAGATATGTCATTATTAAACCAACTGGCACCAAACGCCTTAACACGTAAGGACATAGAAGTGAAGGATGGAGAAAATGGTGAATTGCCTTCCACTTTTGTACCGGGGCGGAACCTGTTATTCATCTCTTTTGCAGGGGTGCTGGCAAGCCAGGTTGGGGCAAAGCACATTGTTACCGGTGTTTGTGAAACGGATTTTAGCGGTTATCCTGATTGCCGTGATGTTTTTATAAAATCCTTAAATGTTACATTGAACCTGTCGATGGACAAAGAATTTGTTATTCATACCCCATTAATGTGGCTGGACAAAGCTGAAACCTGGCAAATGGCAGATAATCTGAATGCCTTGGATTTTGTTAGGGAAAAAACATTAACCTGCTATAACGGGATCATTGCCGATGGCTGCGGTGAATGCCCGGCTTGTAAACTAAGAAAACGCGGCCTTGATCAATATTTAAGCACACGAGAGGAGTTGTAACGCAATGTATGGCTTTCGAATTGTCGATAAACTCCAAAAAATAGATGAAGATATCAACCGCAGTCAATTGAAATACCATCACAAACGTGTTCTTGTGAGCAAAGAATTCACATTTGATGCTGCCCATCATTTGCATTGCTATGAAGGCAAATGCAAAAACCTTCATGGCCATACGTATAAAGTCATTTTTGGAATCAGCGGCTACGTTGATGACCGTGGCTTGATGATGGATTTCGGGGACATTAAAGACATTTGGAAAAATGAAATTGAAATTCATCTGGATCATCGCTATTTAAATGAAACCTTACCGCCAATGAATACCACAGCCGAAAACATGGTGGTCTGGATTTATGAAAAGATGGCTGAGGCATTAAAGAAAGAGGAAAGACAAGAACAGTATAGTGGCGCACGAGTAGAATTTGTCCGGTTGTTTGAGACACCGACAAGCTATGCGGAAGCTAGACGGGAGTGGATGGAAGTTGTGTAAAATACCTGTTATGGAAATTTTCGGACCTACCATCCAAGGGGAAGGGATGGTTATCGGCCAGAAAACGATGTTTGTAAGAACTGCTGGCTGTGATTATTCCTGCAGCTGGTGCGACTCCGCCTTTACCTGGGATGGCACCGGTAAAAATGATATTCGCATGATGGAAGCAGAGGAAATTTGGAAAGAGATGAAGCGAATCGGCGGCATGAATTTCTCCTTTGTCACGATCTCAGGCGGGAATCCTGCGTTATTGAAAAATCTCGATGAATTCATTAAGATCCTAAAAGATAATCAAATAAAAATTGGTCTCGAAACCCAAGGGAGCAGGTGGCAGGAGTGGTTTTATGAGATTGATGAATTAACCATTTCCCCCAAGCCGCCAAGCTCGAAAATGGAGACGGATTTTGATATTTTAGATGAAATTATTGGGAAACTTAAACAAAATGATGTAGCACAACAATATAGCTTGAAGATTGTGGTATTTGATGATCTTGATTATGAATATGCTAGAGCCGTTCATTTT
>NZ_JAGYPE020000002.1:127359-206567 GCF_018343545.2 Neobacillus citreus
ATCTGTCAACAATGGATAATCAGGAGCTGCTTCTGCATCTTATTAATAAATATGAAAGACTGATAGACAAGGTCATGCAGGACTCCGAAATGAATAATGTGAAGGTTCTTCCGCAATTGCATACTTTTTTGTGGGGAAATAAAAGAGGAGTTTAGGTGAAAAAACAGGCGATGTCCATGGCGGCATCGCTTTTTATTTGTTTTTTACCATCACAATCAAACTGTTTATAAAACTATACAACTGTGTTTTTTTTATAACATTTGTTCAAGGAGAAACTGTATATATATGGGGTCAGAAAGTATGTGCCCCATTTGTAATAACTGGTACAATTCTTGCATTTCTTAAAGTAGGTATTGAAACCATAGTTAAGGAGGATTCTGAACATGTAAGATTGGAAGGCAATCGGATAAAAAAATAAACCTTTTTTAATCGGAATGAAGACTTTTTAACGTAAGTAAAAATGGAAACGATTTCATGTATTAAGGAGTAATTTGAAAAAACGGGGGGAAGCTCATGAGTGAAATCACCATCTTAAATCGAGTGGCCATCGGCGATATTGTGCGCAGGACGGCAGCCAAAAATCCAGCCAAAACGGCCATCATTTCAGGGGATAAAAGGATTTCCTATCAAGAGTTTAATGAAGATTGCAACCGCTTTGCTCACTACCTGTTGGACCTTGGGTTAGAAAAAGGAGATTCGGTTGCCACTATCTGCGGAAACAGTTGGCAGTTTCTGGTTGCCATTTTTGGAATCGCAAAGGCCGGTTTGGTTTGGGTTCCGATTAATCCGGGGGTATCCTTTAACGAAAAGTCTTATATTCTTGCGGAGGTACGTGCAAAAGTCCTCATCTGTGACGAGGTATTTTTACAAGACAAAAAAGAAGAATTTTCAAGCATGTGTCCGGAATTGCTCATTATTGGAAAGGGTGCCACTGATGCTGAAAAATTTGAGCATGCCTTAAATTCCAACCATACGGAAGAACCGGAAGTGGAGATTGGGGACCGTGACCTGGCACAAATCATGTTTACTAGTGGAACGACTGGATCACCGAAAGGAGTCCTCATTAACCATCAAGCTGTGTTTATTGCCAGTCTGGCCAATATTATTGAAGCGGGGATGGCGAAAGACGATATTGCGACGATGATGATGCCGGTGTTCCATTGTGCTCAGCACACGCTTGTCTCGTCCTTTTTCCACTTAGGCGCAACAGTTGTGGTAATCCAAGGCTTCGAACCGGAGTCTTTTATGAAAACAGTCGAGAAGGAAAAGATTACCTGGATGTTTGGCCTGCCGATGATGTACCGGGCATTTCTCTACCATCCTTCTTTTAAAAAATATAACCTATCAAGCCTGCGCTATTGCCTCTACGCCATGGCCCCTATGGACCGCAATACGCTGGAAAAAGGAATCAGTGAACTAGGCTGTGAGTTTGCATTAGGGTCGGGACAGACCGAAATGTATCCGGCTACCTGTGTGTTTAAACCAGAGGACCAGCTGCGAAAATCAGGTCCATATTGGGGAACAGCATCCTTAATAACGGACATCGCTATAATGGATGACGATGGAAACCTGATAGGAAAAAATGAAGTGGGTGAAATAGTTCACCGCGGTCCGAATGTTATGGCCGGCTATCTCAATAATCCGGAAGAAACGAAGCGGTCACGGCAGTTCGGCTGGCATCATACCGGGGACTTAGGGTACTTTGACGAGGAAGGGCTGCTGGTTTTTGTGGACAGGAAGAAGGACATGATTAAGACTGGCGGGGAAAATGTAGCATCTATTCAGGTAGAACAAGCGCTCTTGTCTTATCCAAAAGTATTAAATGCGGTAGCAGTCGGTTTGCCGCATGAACGCTGGATTGAGGCTGTCACGGCGTTTGTTGTGTTAAAACCTGGGGAGGTAGCGACGAAAGAGGAAATCCTTAAACATTGCAAAGAACATCTAGGGACCTTCCAAGTCCCAAAAGAGGTGTTAATAGTAACCGAGCTTCCGCAGACAACGACCGGAAAAATCCAAAAGAATGTGTTGCGGGAGCAATTTAAAAATCTATATTCTAATAATCCAGTAGTTTAAAAGGGGGGATGTTTTTGCAGGACTGGATTGTTCATAAAGTATTGGCGAATGCCGTTGATAGGTTCCCGAATAAGCCATTTTTAATTTATGAAGACCAACGGATTACTTATAAGGAACTGGATGACGTCACCGATGTATTGGCGTCGGCCCTTCTCCAGGAGGGATTTGAGAGAGGCGACAAAATGGCCATTTTGGCGTTAAACCAACTGGAATGGCTGTATACGTATTTCGCGGCAGCCAAAATCGGTGTCGGTGTGGTGGCCCTGAATGTCCGCTACCGAGATTCAGAGCTGGAGTATATGCTGAACAATTCAAAAGCAAAGGGGATTGTATCCATTTCCGGCCATCAAGGCTTTAATTTTGCCCAATTTTTCGAGAAGTTTCAAGATAAGGTTCCGTCTGTGGAAAAATATATTTTCATAGGCTATGGGTTTGAAGGAAGTCTATCCTTTGAAGAGTGGTTGGCTAGGCCGCTTGACCGGGGAAGGCTTGAGGCCGCAAAGCAAGCGGTGTTGGAAGAGGATACGGCCGTTGTCATCTATACATCCGGCACCACCGGAAAGCCAAAGGGGACAATGATTACCAATCGCAGTATCCTGGCGTCGGCCAAAGCCCAGGCAGACCATTTGTCGCTTGGAGCGGGGGATTGCACAGTAGGGAGTTTACCGTTAAACCATGTCGGAGGCATTACCTGTGCGGTCCATGCCTTATTAGTAAGCTATGGCAGTATTGTTCTGGTACCTGAGTTTATTCCGGAAAAGGTCCTGCAAGTCATACATCATGTCAAGCCAACCGTCTTTGGCGGTGTGCCCACTATGTATCACATGCTATTAAACCATAAACATATTAATCAATATGACCTTAGTTCCATTAAGGTCTGCATCGCTGGTGGATCGAATGTCGACCCTACCCAATGTGAAATGATCGAAACAAAATTTCCTAACGCCAAAATCATCAATTTATATGGTCTTAGTGAAACATCCGGTGCCTGCATCATGACCCGGCTAACTGACTCTCTTGAAAAAGTGCAGCAAAGTATCGGCGTTCCTATCGGCGATTTTAGCTTGATGATTGTCGATGCGGAACAAAAGGAGCTTGCAAGCGGCGAAGTCGGAGAAGTAGCGGTAAAGGGAGACTGCCGGGCGAAGGGGTATTTTGAACTGGAAGAAGAAACAAGGCTGGCATTTTCTGAGGATGGCTGGCTTTATACCGGTGACATGGGGTATCTGGATCATGAAGGGTATGTGATTTTAAAAGGGCGGAAAAAGGAAATGTATATTCAAGGCGGTTATAATGTCTACCCAGTCGAAGTGGAAAATATCCTGATGTCGCATCCGAAAATAGGTTTTGCCGCCGGAATTGGCGTGCCCGATTCATTCCTTGGCGAAGTGGGTCGTTATTACATTATCCCAAAAGAGGGGGCGACCATGACCGAAGAAGAGGTCAAATCATTTTGTCAGCAGCATTTAGCAGATTACAAGGTGCCGAGGCAGGTTGTATTTGTCAGCCAGCTCCCGCAGACACCAGCGGGCAAAATCCAAAAATCTGCGCTGAAGGAGCAATATTTGAAACAGCTGCAGTGAGGAAAAACAACCACATGGGTCTGTGCCAGTGTGGTTGTTTTTGTATTTTGTGGGGATGGGCAGCGATTCGCTGATAGAACCTGCACATTCGCCGACAGAAGTCGAAGATTCGCCGATAAACAAATAGAATTCGCCGATAGAACCTCAAAATTCGCCGATAGAGTGTAAAGATACACTCCAAAAAGGATTGGTTGAAGACGAAAACAGCCCCTAGGTAAAGCGAAACTCCAATTCTTCAATAATCTGATACCTTTTCATTTTCTGATATAGTGTCGTTCGGCTGATTCCTAGCAATCCGGCGGCTTTTGTGCGGTTTCCTCGGCATTTTTTTAAGGCTTGCAGGATTACTTCCTTTTCCGTTCGGCTAATGGATTGCTTCCGGTCAATAGGAAACTGGGACTCGGTTGTTTTAGATTTTGGAGAAAGTACCGGCTCTTGAGGCAGTAATTTCAATTCTTGTGGAAGATGTTCGATTTCAATCCATTCTGAACTACTGTAATGGAAGGCTCTTTCCAAGACATTTTCCAATTGCCTGATATTCCCTGGCCAGTGGTAGTGCTGCAAGCTGCTTGCTACTTCCGGCGAGACGCTGATGATGTTCCTTTTCGTTTTGAAATTAATTTTATTGATAAAATAGCGGCACAATAACGGGATGTCATCGAGTCGCTCTCTTAATGGCGGGATGTGTAAATGAATAACATGAATCCGGTAATAGAGATCTTCTCTGAATTTTCCCTGCTCTACAAGCTCCGCCAAGTCCTTGTTAGTGGCAGAAATAATCCGGACATTTACCTTTGTGGTTTTAGTGGCGCCGATTCTTTCAAATTCTTGTTCCTGCAGGACCCTCAACAGTTTTACTTGCAGGGAGACAGGCATTTCGCCGATTTCATCGAGAAACAGTGTTCCATTATTAGCCAGTTCAAACTTGCCGGGCTTTCCTCCTTTTTTCGCTCCGGTAAACGCGCCATCCGCATAGCCAAAGAATTCCGATTCCAGCAATTCCTCAGGGATGGCCCCGCAATTCACCTTAATAAAGGCGCCTTTGCAACCTGATACCCGGTGAATCCCTTCGGCGATCAGCTCTTTGCCGGTCCCGCTTTCTCCGGTAATTAACACATTCGATAAAGATTTTGCCGCAATCACCGCGTCCTGCTTGAATTTTTCCATTTGTGAATTCTGTGAGATGACGTGAGCAAATGGGTCCGTATCTTTGGAAATACGGGATAATTCTCCACGGTAAAAAGAAATCTCACTTTCTAATTTTTCCATGTGAAAAAGAAGGTCTCGCCAAGCTTCGAGCTGCCGAAAAATGATTTTAAAAATGGCGCCCAACTTTTGGCCATCCTGGTAGATGGGCATTTGCGCGACAATGCATTTCCGTTTGTTGATTTCAATAAGTTTTCCCTCAATTTTTTTATCCATTTTCAAGCTGAGTTCAGAAGGAAGCTGGGGTGCAATTTTTGAAATAGGGGTACCAAGAAGCTGGTCTTGCTGGTCAAAGGAAAACAAATCCAGAAACCCTTGATTGGCCATCGTGATCAGCCCGTGCTTGTCTGTGACAGCCACCCCATCGTAGGCAAGCTCAAGGGCGCTGTCGAGAATCTTCTTAAGCTGATTGGTCGTTTCCAATTCAGCAGCAATGATTTCATAGGAGGTGACGTCTCGCAAAACCACCATGGCGCCGGTAATACGGTTAAGTTCTCTGATAGGAATAAAGGAAGCGATTACTGTGAGGTCTTTAAAACTGAAACGTTTTGCCTGTTGAATTTGACCCGTTTTCATGGTCTCAATTAACCCTTTGCGGAAATCGGGAAGAAACAGGTCAATGGGAGCATTCAGCAGCGTTTTGCCGTTCAATTGCAGCAGGTCTATAACGGTGTGGTTAAAGGTTGTGATTTTTAGGTTGGAGTCTACGGAAATAACCGCATCCTGCAGGTTTTCAACCAGTGATTTCATGCGGTTCAGTGTATCTTCCAAGGCGGTCATGTTTGAGTACACTAAATCCAGCTTTGACATGATTCCAAATACATTTTGATGCTGGTCGAGGACGACGGCCTGACTGACATTGCCTTTGATCATAATTTCTCTTGCGTCAAGCAAAGTCTGGTCTTTTTGAATCGTGACAACGTTTTGTTTTATGAGTGGCCGAATGGAAGCATCTAGAGGTGTGTTTTCAAGCAACGCCCGATAAATCGCATTTTTATGTAGAATTCCAAGCAATTTCCTGTCTTCGGTGGTTACACAGCCGATGTCCACCCGATGGGATAAAAACGCAGAAATGGCGTTGCGAATCGTGCTTTCAAGGGATAATTGCACAAAATTAACGGTTGTAAAGCTACTAACTTTCAATCGAAAGAGACACCTCCATGTTAATCTGAAAATTAATATTTTTCACACATTTATAATTATAGCGCTTACATTTAAATAAAACAATCGCTACAGTGTACACATCTTTGAACAACTGTTCACTTTTGTGCACAAGGTGTTTATTTTTTCATGAGAAATAGAGGATGTTTGCCTTAAAAGAGGTTGGCACGTTTTTTGCAACATGTATATTGATACTCCTATTTAAGAGGTGAATGACATGGCCTATGAATCGATCCTTTATGAAGAAATTGAAAACGTTGCCAAAATAACGTTGAATTTACCGGAAATGAGAAACCCGCTGACACAGGACTCGACTAGAGAGCTTACTTTGGCGATTAGGGAGGCGGACCAGAATCCGGAGATCCGCGCGATTATCCTTACCGGTGCCGGTACAGCGTTTTCGGCTGGCGGTAACCTGAATGATTTTAAAAAAAATTTCCAAAAAACAGCACCGGAGCTTTATTTTGAAGGGCGCGAAAGTACGGAATTATTCAAGCTGGGTGCTGAAGTCACCACACCGTTGATTGCTAGCGTAAATGGGCCCGCCTTGGGGGGCGGCACTGGGTTAGTCGCAATGTGTCACCTTGCCATCGCTTCAACCGAAGCCAAGCTTGGTTTAACCGAACTGAGATTGGGGCTCGTGCCGTTTGTGATTATGCCCTGGGTTCGGCGGTCGGTCGGCGACCGGAAGATGATGGAGCTGATGCTGACTGCGGAGATTTTTACGGCGGAGCAGGCGAAGGAATTCAACCTTGTTCATCGAGTTGTAAAACCGGATGAGCTTGAGGCGGAAACGATGAAGCTGGCGAGGCAAGTGGCGAGTTTCAGTCCACTCGCGGTCAAATTGAGTTTGGATGCTTTTTTTACAACCGAGCAGATGGATTTGCTGAAATCGTTTGATTATTTGACGACGCTTAGGCTTGTATCCTTTATGAGTGAGGATTTAAAAGAAGGGGCATCCGCTTTTCTGGAAAAAAGACGGCCGAATTGGGCGGGGAAATGAGGTCTTATTTATTCAAAAATTAGTGTCTTTTACGGATTCGCTAATAAAACGGTGAAATTCGCTAATAAAAGCTGAGAATTCGCTAATAAAACTCACAAAGTCGCTAATAAAAATCAAAAAAACGCTAATAGTTTTTTAGATTCGCCGATTGAAGGGTAGGAATCGCCGATAGACTGGTGAAATTCGCCGATAGCACGATGAAATTCGCCGATTGAACGATAAAATTCGCCGATAGAACCCCGAAATTTGCTGATGTAATGTAATTTATATCAAAAAAAGCTGATCACCGACTACTGAAAGGAGGAATTTGTCATGAAAAAGGTACGAATTGGGGCTGCCCAGGGCTTTTATGGCGACAGTATCGAAGCGGCTGTCGCAACCGCGGCAAAAGGGAATGTGCAATATCTTTGTTTCGACGCCCTGGCCGAGCTGACGATGGCCATCCTGGTTAAGGATAAACGAAAAAATGAGCAGGCCGGCTTCACCAAGGATTTGCCGCTGCAAATGAAGGAGCTGCTGCCATTTGTAAAGGAAAAGGGTATTAAGCTGTTAACGAATGGAGGAGGCATTAATCCGCTTGGGGCTCAACAGGAAATCCTAAAGGTAGCAAGGGAAATGGGGATGAGCGGCTTAAAAGTCGCGGTCGTGACTGGAGACAATGTATTGGACCGAATCCCTGAGTTTCTTGAAAAGGGGTATTCTCTCAATCATCTCGAAACTGGTGAGGCAATCGAAAAGGTTAAAGACAGACTGGAGTTTGCCAACGCCTATATCGGGGCCAAGCCGATTGTGGAAGCGTTACGTGCCGGTGCAGATATCGTTGTCACCGGACGGACTACGGATACGGCCCAGTTTTTGGCGCCATTAATCTATGAATATGGCTGGAAAGAAGACGAGTGGGATAAGCTTGCAAGCGGGATTTTTATGGGGCATTTGCTCGAGTGTTCGGCGCAATCAACAGGCGGGAATTTCAGCGGCAATTGGCAGGATATCGAAGGTTTTCACCGAATGGGCTACCCGATTGCCGAGGTATCGGAAAATGGTGACTTTACCATAAGTAAGGTTGAGGAACAAGGAGGCCTAGTTACGGTTGATACGGTAAAAGAACAGATGCTTTACGAAATTCACGATCCGTCTGCCTATATTACCCCAGACGTCATCGTCAATCTAACCAGCGTTCATTTGGAAAAGAGCGGGCTGAATCAGGTGACGGTGACAGGGGTGAGAGGTAAACCGCGGACAGATACATTAAAGGTTGTCATGGGTTATGAAAACGGCTTTGCCGCGCAAGTAGTTGTCGGGTTTGCCTGGCCAGATGCCTTACGAAAAGCAAAAAAGGTGGATGAAATCATTCGCACGCAGCTGGAGAGGTACCGGTGGAATTATGAGGAAGTTCGCACAGATTTCCTTGGATACAACTCATTAAGTGGTCCTCTCGCTTTTGAACCTGAGCAGGAATTAAATGAGGTGTATTTACGGATGGCGGTCAAAGCAAAGACGAAACAGGAAGCGGCACGTTTTAGCAGACTCTTCCCGCCGCTGGCATTGAATGGTCCTCCATCGATGAGCGGTTTTACGGGCAACTCTTCTCCACGGGCGTTACTCGGGATGTGGTCGACACTGATTCCACGGAGTGAGGTTGAAAATCTTGTGAAAGTTGAACTGCAGGAGGTGTGAATAATGGCCATCGTCAAGCTGAGAGACATCGCACAAACTCGTTCCGGGGATAAAGGAAACATGGTGAATATCGGTGTGTTTGCCCCGAACCCGGCCATCTATCAAATTTTTTTAGAAAAACTAACTACTGAGCGGGTGAAAGAGCATTTTATAGGACTTGTGGAGGGAGAAGTGGCCCGCTACGAACTGCCAAACATTCTTGCGCTTAACTTTGTTTGCAAGGAGGCATTAGAGGGCGGCGGTTCAGCCTCATTAAGGCTGGATAATCTCGGCAAGTGCTTTGGTGCGAATATGATGCGGCTCAAATTAGAAGTGGATGATTCTTTATTAGCAGAACTAAGAAAATGAGGTGAACAAGTGATGCCATATGAACCATATTTTACGGAAGAACATGACCAGCTTCGAAAAATGATTCGTAAATTTGTAGAAAATGAAATTGCGCCGTATGTGGATGAATGGGAGGAACAGGGGGAATTTCCACGATCCGTCTTTACGAGAATGGGGGAACTGGGGCTTCTTGGTTTGCATTATCCTGAAGAGGTTGGCGGCCAAGGCGGTGATTATTTTTCCGGAATTGTCCTGGCGGAGGAATTGAATAAATGTGGCTGCGGCGGTGTTCCGATGGCAATAGCTGTCCAAACTGATATGGCCACGCCGCCGATTTATAAGTTTGGAACTAAGGACCAGCATGAACGCTTCCTCAAACCGGCTCTGAGAGGGGAAAAGATTGCGGCCATCGGGATTACCGAACCGAACAACGGCTCGGATGTCATGGGGATTCAAACGCGGGCCAGAAGAGAAGGCGACGAATGGGTCATTAATGGGGCGAAAACCTTCATTACCAATGGGACGCGGGCGGATTTCATCACTCTCGTTACGAGAACATCTGATGATCCGGGTCCGAAGGGAATAACGTTGTTCTTAGTGGAGACGAATCGTCCTGGTTTCTCTGTCGGGAAAAAGCTCGACAAGGTCGGAATGCGTTCTTCTGATACAGCAGAGCTGATTTTCGATAATGTCCGTGTTCCTCATGAAAACCTGCTGGGGGAAGAGGGTAAGGGCTTTTATCAAATCATGTGGCAGTTGCAGGGTGAGCGCATGGTTGGCGCGGCTGGCGCTATCGGTGGTGCTGAACATTCCTATGAAATGGCGCTTAACTATGCCAAAACAAGAATTGCCTTCAACCAGCCAATCGGCAATTTCCAGGTCATAGCCCACCTGCTTGCCGAAATGAAAACGCAAATTGAGGCATGTAAGGAATTGACCTATGCGACTGCCTATCGGTTCTCAAAAGGTGAGGTGCCGTCCAAAGAAATCTCGATGACAAAATTGGCAGCCGCACAGATGTCGCATTGGGTCGCGGACCGCGCACTGCAAATCTTTGGCGGAAATGGCTATATGTCGGAATATCCGATCGAACGTGCTTGGAGGGACAGCAGGCTGCCGAGAATTGGCGGCGGCACGGATGAAATTATGAAGGAGATTATTGCGAAGCAGATGGGGTTATAAAAAAGGTAACTTAGAGGGTTTGGGTGGGCTGATTAAAGAAATATTACCTGATTTTTAGAAGGAAAATCGGTCATGAAATAGGGTTTGGCGGATAAGTCTCTGGAATTGGCGGATACATTTACAATTTTGGCGGATTAGTCTCCCAATTCGGCGGATACCAATGAAAGAACCAGCCTAAAAGAAGGAAAAGGAGGGGTACGATGGGTCACTGGATATTTACGGACGAACATGACATGTTTCGGAAAACGGTTCGCTCCTTTGTGGAAAAAGAAATAACTCCCAATATTGAGCAATGGGAAAAAGACGGGCAGACTCCGAGAAGCTTATATAAACGAATGGGGGAGCTGGGCTTTCTTGGGATTAAGTTTCCGGAGGAGTATGGCGGCAGTGGTCTTGATGTTGTCATGGAAGCTGTTTTTACAGAAGAACTCGCAGGATGCGGGGCAGGCGGGGTCGGTGCGGCGATTGGTTCACATACAACCATTGCCATGACCAATATTTGGCGTTACGGGAATCACGAGCAAAAGCTGAAGTACCTCGTACCAGGGATTAAAGGGGAGGCCATCTCAGCACTGGCGGTAACCGAGCCAGGTGGCGGGTCCGATGTGGCCGCCATTAAAACGACTGCTAAAAAAGATGGCGACTATTATGTCCTGAATGGTTCGAAGACCTTCATTACGAATGGCGTAAACGCAGATTATGTGATTGTTGCCGCGAAGACAAAGGAAGGGCCGCAGCATCGCAATATAAGTTTATTTATTGTTGAGACTAATTCAGATGGTTATTCGGTTGGAAAAAGCCTGAAAAAATTAGGATGGCGCTCTTCAGATACCGGGGAACTTTTTTTCGACAATGTCATTGTGCCGAAAGAAAACCTGATTGGTGAGGAGAATGAAGGCTTCGTTTATATAATGAAAAATTTTCAGTATGAGCGGCTGATTCTTGCGTTGGGCTGCATCGGCGCAGCCGAGAAGGCGCTCGAGCTAACGGTCCATTACAGTAAGGAAAGAATCCAATTCAACAAGCCACTCTCAGAGTTTCAGGTGCTGCGCCACAAGATGGTCGACATGGCTGTCGATATTGAAAAAGCTAGGAACCTTACTTACCGGGCTCTTTACTTGTACAGTCAAGGGAAAAACTGTGTCACGGAAGCGACAATGGCAAAGGCAGTTGCCAGCGAAATGGTGAATCGTGTTTGCGACCAAGCGGTGCAAATTCATGGTGGCAATGGGTATATGATGGAATACCCGATTCAGCGGTTGTGGCGTGATGCCAGAATTCAAACTATAGGCGGCGGCACGACACAAATCATGAATGAAATACTTACCAAACAGCTGGGGATCCTCACACCTGTGGAAGTCCCAGCGAATAAGGGCCCGAAGTCTTAAAAACCAATCCAAATCTAAGCTTGCAATCTCAAAAACTACCAAAGGAGTGCTGACCTTGGAACGTGAACGAAAAATCCTCGCGGAACGTGAACGCATTTATCAGGGAGGACCTGACCACGACAAAATAAAGAAGATAGGAAAACTGTTTGTCCGGGATCGGCTTAGGCTCTATTTTGACGATGAACAGCCCTATTATGAAACCGGTCTGTTTGCCAACGCCACAAAGGAAAAGTTACCTGCGGACGGGGTAGTAACGGGCACAGGCAAAATCAATGACCGGCTTGTATTTTTCATGGCCAGCGACTATACCGTTAAGGCTGGCTCCATCGGCAAATTCCATGGCGAGAAAATCCTGCGGATTCAAGAGGCAGCGATTCGCGGCAGACGGCCGATTGTCTATATGATTGATTCCTCAGGAGGAAGAATTGACGAAGCCGGCGGCTACCATGTAGAGAAGTATTCAGGCGGGAAGATTTGGTATAACCACAGCATGCTGTCCGGACGTGTCCCGCAGATTGCTGTGCTTTACGGTCCATGCTTTGCAGGGACCGCCTATATGCCGGTTTTTTCCGACTTTGTCATCATGGTCGACAAAATTTCTGGAATGGCGATTGCTTCGCCAAGAATGGTACAAATGGCGACAGGACAGCAGGTGGATGTCGAGGAACTGGGCGGAGCCACAATGCACACAACCAAAAGCGGGTCGGCTGACTTTATCGCGAAATCTGAAGAAAAAGCAGCCGAGCTTGTTAAGAAACTACTAAGCTACCTGCCTGATCATTTTGACGGAAAGCTGCAGGAATTTCCGGCTAAGGAACCAACACGAAATCCAGCCGAAATAGACAATATTATTCCTGTCGAACCAAACCGCGCCTACGATGTCCGGAAATTAATCGAATCGATTGTTGACGGTGACAGCTTCCTTGAAGTCAAAGCCAATTATGCAAAGGAGCTGGTGACCGGTTTTGCCCGCTTGAACGGGAAAACGGTTGGAATTGTTGCTAATCAGCCACTTCATAAGGGGGGAGCCATTTTTCCAGAGTCATCGGATAAAGGTGCTAAATTTGTCTGGACTTGTGATGCCTACAACATTCCGCTTCTGTATTTATGTGATACCCCTGGGTTCATGGTCGGCACAAAGGTAGAGCAGGAAGGAATTCTTCGCAAAGGCCGGAACTTTATTTTCGCAAGCTCTGCGGCCAATGTTCCGAAAATGTGCGTGATTGTCCGGAAGGCTTATGGCGCGGGGATTTATGCGATGGCAGGTCCGGCCTATGAACCGGATACGACGATTGCCCTGCCGTCCGCGGAAATTGCCATCATGGGTCCTGAAGCAGCGGTCAACGCCGTTTACTATAACAAAATAAAAGCCGTGGCCGACCCGGAAGAGAGGGCAGCCCTAGTGCAAAAGCTGCGAGAGGAATACCGGGCAAGCTACGACATTATCAAGCTATCAGGCGAGCTGGTCGTAGACGATTTGGTTGTCCCAAGTGAATTGCGCCAGGAGCTGATCCGCCGCTATGAAACATTCGAAAACAAAGATTTCCCGCTTCCGGCGAAAAAGCATTCAACCATTTTAAGTTAGGAAAAAGATTAGGGGTGTTGGGTATGGTTCAGGGAATCGGAAATTGGCTTGTGAAACATTGTAAGGTCCGTCCGGATAGACTGGCGCTTGTCTATAACGAAAAACGGTTTACGTACTTAGAATTTAATGAACGGGTCAATCGGCTGGCTAATGCCCTTCTTTCCTTAGGGGTAAGGAAGGGCGATCGGGTCGATGCCCTGCTTCTTAACACGAATGAAATGCTCGAAGCGGTGTTTGCCTGCGCGAAAATTGGCGCTATCTTTGTGCCCATCAACTTCCGTTTAAGTGCCGAAGAAGTCCATTATATTGTCAATGATTCAAGGGCCTATCATTTTATTTATGACAGCCGGATGAGGCCGCTGGTAGATCAGCTGCGAACGATGAAATCCAGTTTGCTTGAATACATCCACGTCGGGAACCAACCGCATTATGATGATTTGCTTTATGAAAAGTTGCTGGAGGAAGCGTCACCGGTTGAGCCTGGCTTTGAGATTGGGATCGATGACATCCATTTAATGATGTACACGTCTGGCACAACCGGCAGGCCGAAAGGGGCAATGTTAAGCCACGGTAATACCCAATGGAATGCTATTAACTTCATCCACAATACCCCTGTTGATTATTCTGATACGACGCTTGCCGCGGCGCCGCTGTTCCATATTGGCGGTATGAGCGTGTTTACGTTGCCGCTAATCTATAAGGGTGGCGCAAATATTTTAATTGATGGTTTTGACCCGGTGAGAATTTTACAAAAAATCAATGATGAACAGGTAACCACCTTATTCCTAGTCCCGGCGATGTGGCAGGCGTTAATGAGTGTTCCTAATTTTGATGCCTACGATATTTCGTCGCTTCAATTCGCCGTTTCCGGCGGGGCGCCTTGTCCGATTACCGTGATTGAATTTTTCCAAAAACGGGGAATTCCGTTTTATGAGGGATTTGGGCTGACGGAAACGGCTCCGTTTGTCAGTATTCTAGATAAAGAGAATACCATCCGCAAGAATGGCTCGGTCGGGAAAGAACCAATGCACACCACAGTTCGCATAGTCGACCCGCTTGACCGGGATGTGCGGCCAGGCGAGGTGGGAGAGCTGATTGTGAATGGTCCGAATGTGATGGTTGGCTATTGGAATAAACCGGACGAAACGAAAGAGGCGATTCGAAACGGCTGGTTCTACACAGGCGACTTAGCCAAATTTGATGAGGATGGGTTTATTTATATTGTCGACCGCAAGAAGGACATGATCATTACCGGCGGGGAGAACGTATATCCAATTGAAATTGAGCAGGTTCTGTACCGGCATCCGAATATCCGCGAGGCCGCAATTATTGGATATCCGGACGAAAAATGGGGCGAATCGATAAAAGCGGTGGTCGCCTTAAAGGATCACAGCCAAACGTTAACAGTCACAGACTTGATACAATTCCTTGATGGAAAAATTGCTCGCTTTAAAATGCCGAAGCAGCTGGAAATTGTCGAGGCACTGCCTCGTAATGCGACCGGAAAAATATTAAAAACCGTCTTAAGGCAAAACAATTCGAAAGGGTGATATAGGTGTACGATAAATACTTTGATCATTTTGAACTAGGTGAAAAGTGGGAGTCACGTGGTAGGACGATTACGGAAACAGATCTTGTCATGTTTTCCGCCCTGACAGGAGACTATTATCCGCTTCATACGGATATTGAATATGCAAAAAATACAATTTTTAAGCAAAGAATTGCCCATGGAATGCTGGTGCTGTCGTTTGCGGTGGGTTTAACAAAGATGGATCCGAAAATCGTGGTGGCAAATTACGGCATTGATAAACTGCGCTTTATCCAGCCTGTCTTTATTCACGATACCATCCATGTCGAACTAGAAGTCATCGATCTCCAGGATAAAGGGAATGGCACCGGTGTCGTCACAGTCAAACAGTCGGTCGTCAAACAAACCGGCGAACAATGCATTGTCGGAATTTCGAAAGCCTTGATTAATAAAAGGCAGCCTGTATAGAAATACCAAGAGAATAGGAACAACGTGCTGGGAATAGAAATTCCCAGTTTTTTTATGTTTTTTTAAAAAATTTCAAAATTTTGTAAACGAAACTGCATCTATTTACGTCTAATTACTTTGGAGCATATTTATGCAGAAAAAGCGGGCAGTGTATAGCCCAAGCTAGAGGTGATGGATTGAAAAGGTTAATAGAGTGGCCGGTTCGGCTGGTTTTGATGGTTTTCGGGTTTCTTTTTGTCTTTAATCTGCCATCGTTAATTGGAATTGGTAACACCTTAACGTTACACCCGGATACTTTTTGGAAGTATGTGCAAGAGAATATTCAACAATTAATTCAGTTTGGAGACACAAGTTACATAGACCTGTTTAATGAGCAAAGTCTGCCGGAAGGTTATGCTTATACCATTTCAATATTCGCTTCATCGCTGGTAGCTGTTATTGTATTTGGACTGTTGGCTGCCATGTTTGTCCATATAATGCCGAAAAAAATCGGTGGATTTATAAAGCGCGGAATTAACTTTTTTGAAGGCGTTCCTGATTTAATGGTTATTTTTATCATTCAGTTCTTTGTTATTACGCTATATAGAGAAACGGGTTTGAAGTTTTTGCAGCTTTACGGAGTATTTGGTGCAAGACCTTATGTGGTCCCTGTTGTCACGGTTTCCTTTCTTCCAGCGATGCTGTTTGCTCAGTTTATCATAAAGGTACTGGAGGAAGAGAAGGTAAAGGATTATGTTCAATATAGCAGGGCAAAAGGGCTTAGTTCATTAAGAATTCTGATTGTACATATGCTTCGCAACACTTTTCCGTTATTTATTTTGCAATTAAGAACGAGTATTTGGGTCATTCTCTCTAATATATTTTTAATTGAATTCCTGTTTACCCTTCCAGGGTTAACAGGAATCCTTCAATTGATCGTCATGAGAGGCGGCAGTTTCCTTGGACTAGTCATCTGTCTGCTGTTATTTATTTTGCCGCTTTTAGTGATTGAGGTGCTTAGTCTATTTGCTATCAAAGCTGTAAACAGAAAGGAGAGTGCAAGCATATGAGAGGTTTCCGAAAAACCACCATCGGCTCAGCAATTCTGCTTCTTCTGCTCATCGCAAGTTTCCTATACCCGTTGTATGGACCGGCCGATTTTGATAAAAATGGCCTGATTGTCAACGAAGCGGGAAAGGTCATAGGTCGTGCCCCGTTTCCGCCTTCTGCAGAGCATATTTTCGGAACAGACCGGAATGGCCAAGATCTGTTATTGCTTTTGCTATATGCGGCAAAATTCACTTTAATCACAGCCATTGGTGTGGCTTTCCTTAGAGTAATCATCGGTGGACTTTTAGGCGTTTTTATCTCACTTTGGGCACCATGGTTAAAAAAATATGTCATTGATATTTTTACTGTCTTTCGATTTGTTCCGGCTACTTTTCTAGGGATAGTATTGATGATGCCAGTCATGGCCCATATTGAAAGGCCGCTATCCACTGTCGTTACCTATCAAATTCTGATGCTGATATTGCTAGGCATTCCATCAGTTTTAGTATTTACGACTGACTTGATTGAGGAGTTAAAAACCAAATCGTTCATTACAACTTCTTTGTTGATGGGAGCGGGCAGGTATCATATTTTAAAAAGACATTTCTTCCCTTATTTTCGCTCCTATGGCATTCTATTTACGGTTCAACAATTATTAACTACTTTACAGGTAACCATGCATCTAGGTATCTTCGGCCTTTATCTAGGGGGCCAAACGGTTGGTGGAATTGTAGGGTATGATGATCCGCCGCCGAAACCTGCATCCGTGTCAAATGAGTGGGCAGGTTTAATTGGACAAAGTTTATATGATTTCATCCAGTATCCCTGGACCATTTCGTTCACTATTTTAGGATTCTTCGTGATTATCCAGATTGTCAATATGATCAAAAAAGAACTGGAAGAAAATATAGCAGGTATATCGTATATGAAACAAAAGAAGACACTAGTTCAAACATCGGTTCGTAAGACAGGTAACCAGGCTCCGGAGCAGTTTGTTTTTGTCAAAGAAAAAAAGAGTTTAGGTTCGTAGATAAATGTATAATGAAGTTGAATCTTTAGTTCATCACAAAGGGAGCAGGAAATATGAATAGATTGCAGGATGCATATAAAGAAACTCCATTTCAAGTGAACGGCCATGGTCCTAGAAAAATCCAAGTTTTGAAGGAAGCCTTTGAAAACCTTGATGGACAGCTTGAAAGTGAAATGTATGGGAAGGGGAAGTTGATAGAGGACTTCCAGGAAAAAATGGCGTCTGTTTTGGGAAAAGAGGCTGCGGTATTTTTTCCAAGCGGGACAATGGCGCAGCAAATCACGATGCGAATTTGGTGTGATGAAAAAGGCTTAAAAAAGGTCGCCTACCATCCGTTGTGCCATTTAGAGGTGCATGAAGAGGACGGATTAAAGGAGCTCCATCAGATTGAATCCGTTTTGTTAGCAGATAAAACTAGAGTCATCGAATTTGAAGATGTAACAGGCATGAAGGAAGAGGTTGCTTGTGTACTTTTGGAATTGCCACAAAGGGAAATAGGCGGGCTGCTGCCTGACTATCAAACACTCGAGGCGATTTCTGCTTATTGCAAAGAAAAAGGAATCATGCTGCATTTGGACGGGGCACGACTGTTTGAAATTCTTCCTTATTATGAAAAAAACGCTGCGGAAATTTGCAGCTTTTTCGACAGTGTGTATATTTCTTTTTACAAAGGAATTGGCGGGATTGCTGGTGCGGTTCTGGCAGGTGATAATGACTTTATTGAGAAATCCAAGGTGTGGAAAAGACGCCATGGCGGGGATCTAATCAGTCTTTATCCGTATTATCTGAGTGCCGATTATTATTTTGAAAAACGGATTGGGAAAATGAAGCAGTATTATGAGGAAGCAAAAGAGCTCGCTGGATTTTATAATCAGTGTTATGGCGTCTCCACTAAGCCGGAAGTGCCGGTTTCAAATATGTTTCACGTCCATTTCGATGCCCCAAAAGAAGTGATGGAGCTGATATTAACGGAAATCTGTAAGGATGCCGATGTGGGGTTATCAAGCTATGTAAGAGAAGTGACGGAGACGATCAGTTATTTTGAAGTTAGTATTGGGGATTTGTACGAGAAACTTCCTCATGAAAAATTAACGGATGCTTTTAAATTATTGGATGCAAGAATGAGGGCAAATTCTGATAAGACTTGAACTTTTAAAGACTGAATAATAAAACCTTTCTAACATATCCTAAGTTTGTTTAGGAGGTGATTAGATTGGCAAATCAAAGAAATAATCAACATAATGATAATAGCATTTCCCAAAGTATTAAAAATACGGCAGGGTCCGCATTTGAAACAGTGCACAATGCTTTAGAAGCAACCGAGAATGCAGCTATGAAAACAGTAGACGCCGCAAGTAACGCCGTCAGTAATTTAACCGAAAACAGGTCCGCTCAAAAAGATGGATTCCGTTATGATTACAATGATGCTTCGGATTTTAACGATTAAATGAATGATGGAATCATCCATTACATTTCCGGAATATTAGAAAAAACTAAGGTCCGAAACCAAAATGGCTTCGGACCTTAATTTTTCATGGATCTATTTTTTAGGAATTTCGCACCCGTTCTCGTCACAGCTTAGACCGCCGTCCTGGTCACCCAAATCCGTAATGGCTGATTCTTCTGCTTTAATCTGATTCAAAGCTTGGATAAATGTTTCGGTCGGCTGGGCCCCAGTAAGCGAGTATTTTTTGTTTAATATGAAAAATGGGATGCTGCGGATGCCGTATTGCGCAGCGAGACCTTCGTCTTCGCGGACTTCCCCGCTCATGTCAGTGCTGGATAGCATTTCTTTAACAGATTCGCCGTTTAAACCAACTTCCTCCGCCAGCTGCACGAGTGTAGTATGATCCCCGATATGTTTTCCCTCTGTAAAATAAGCACGCAGGATGCGGTCGGTCATTTCATGCATGAGGCCTTGTTTGTTGGCGAACATCACTAATCTGTGAGCATCAAAAGTGTTGGTTAGAATTTGTGTGTCAAAGTTAAACTCTAATCCAACCTCAGCAGCCATTTTTTCTAAGTTACGGCTATTGGCTTTGGCTTGCTCCACGCTCATGCCATATTTTTTTGATAAAGCTTCATAAATATTATAGTCTACATCCCGCTTCGATGTTGGATCGAGTTCAAAGCAGCGGTATACAACCTCGACAGGGAAATTTACCTTCTGAATAGCGTCCTCCAGACGCTTTTTGCCAATATAGCAAAATGGTCAAGCGAAGTCAGTCCACATTTCTATTAACATGCGATATACCTCCAAATTTAACATAATGTAATAAAACTATATCAGTTCCCAAATTGGGATGCAAAAATGCCGCTTGTAGGGAAGTGCTGAGGCATTACCTAATTAGCATAGCCTTCATGAAAGAACGCAAAATAAGAAGGAAGTGCCGGACAGGCATTCTTTTTAGTATGACTATATGAATCGAAAAGGATGATGAAAAAATGTCTAAAAAGAAGAACAAACAAAAACAGTTTAATCCTGCAATGCCGAAAACGGATGTGGAATTTGCCCAAACTGGACTTGAAAAGGTAGCATTACAAGCTTTAGAAAAAACAAAAAAATAACTTGAAAAGGGGCGCTGCAAAAAGTGCCCTTTTTTAGTTGAAAATGATGCGTGATGAAAATCACCTCTTGCCGGCGTGGTTCATTTTAAAATAGAAGGAAGAGGTGAATGTAATGGAAAAGAACTGGTCAATCTCATTAGAGCATGAGGAATATGAAAACGATAAGGAATTGGTTATTGCAGATGCGATTGATGCTGTAAAACAGACAGTGAAAGGATTTTATGTTAATGTCGTCACGCCTGCCGGCTTTGGGAATCCTGAAGAGTATTTAACAGAGGAATTGTTTTCTAGGTTCGGTGCGGAAATTGATGTGAAGTTTATCGACCAGTGCGGCTGCGGCGGTTACGTGTTACGGGTTTGGAAAAGAGCTTAGATAAATAATCTTCATTATAAAAAAATAATTTTGTATGCAGTTAACGGGCATAGTAAAAACAAGTTAAACATCCAATTTCAGTCATTTTATCAAGAGGGGGATGCTAATTGAATTGCCCGGACTGCGTATATTCGAATCCGGAGGGGGTCAGGTACTGCCTCAACTGCGGAAAAAACTTTAAACTGGGTGGAAATACAGACCCGGATCCAGACAGTTTATTTTACGAGTTTGCCTCTTACGTGGATGCGATGCCGAAGCAGCTGCGTTCGGTAGAACCTAAATTTCAAAACATTTTTTCAAGGGTGTTTCGAAAGCATAGCACGCTGGAGGCGGATAGGCTATTCATTGTCGGTACAGCAATCACAACACCGAAGATTGAAGAAGTAAAGGAAACATGGCCAAAGCCTTGGCTTTTTGCAAGAGTATTTTTGATTGCCCTGCTTGCATTTTTAGGCATGCACATAGGTGTCACCGTGTTCCATAATTTTAACTTTTTACCGGGTCTCATCATTATTGGTGCTTTTGCGGTCCCTATTACAACGCTGATGTTCTTCTGGGAAATGAATGCACCGCAAAATATTGCTTTTTATAGGGTCATTTATGTGGTCTTGATTGGCGGCATCCTCTCGATGCTGGTTGCACTAGTGTTTTTTAATCTTGTAAAAAACAACATCAACCCCATCACAATTGGTATTGTGGAGGAAGTGGCCAAAGTGATGACTGTTATCTGGTTTGTTCGAAACCACAAATACAGGTACATGCTAAATGGGCTTTTGGTGGGGGCAGCAGTGGGAGCAGGCTTTGCCGCGTTTGAAACAGCAGGCTATGCGTTAAGAAGCCTGTTAACAGGAGGGAGTTTCGAACACCTTTATACGACGATCCTCTGGCGCAGTGTTTTAGCTCCCGGCGGGCATGTGGCCTGGGCGGCATTGACAGGTGGGGCTTTCTGCAAAGCACAAGGCGATCAAAAATTCGATTTTTCACTATTGGTTAAGCCGTACTTTTTATTTGTTTTCCTTCTGGTCGTAGCGATGCACGCTTTATGGGATACACCGATTAAAGGCATGTCCCCATTCGGACATATCTTTCTTATGGTTTCTTCATGGGTTGTCGTTTTCTTAATGATTCGCAGAGGCCTTAAAGAAATCGCCAATAAAAAATGGCGGATTGCGTATGAACCAACTCAGCCGACACAGCCATAAAGATGTTTGAGGAATACTGACGAGTGCCAATCGGTAATTACCTATTCCGTTCAAAGAATGATAGTTCGATTGCAGCCAAAAATAAGAAATGCGATTGCAGATGATGTCAATCGCATTTTTTTATTCCCAGCATTAAATATTCCCCATTTCTTGCTGATAAAGTTCATGCAACTTAAGGTTATTTCTGCTGTTTATAATCAAGCCGGTATTGGGCGGGTGGAACTTTGGGGGAAGATGAAACAAAGGGGCCGTGTTTGTTTCAATGGCTTCATGTGGAACCGAGATTTGCGGCCATTTTTTCACAAAATTGTCGCGTTGCGCTATGTGGAATCCCCACATTCCGAAAGAAGGCACCACTAAATAAAAGGCCTCCGTTTTGAAGCCTGCAGCCTGCAATGTTTTAGCGATACTCCAATAAACTCGTGGATTGTCTCCCGGGGAAGTGGCCTGACAAGCGATGACTCCTTCGGGGTTTAAGTGCCATCCAACATGCTCATATAACTCTTTCGTGTATAATAAGCTGGTTTCAGGGTCGACGGGATCTGGAAAATCAATAATGATGACGTCATATCCCTTCATTTCCCCCAGTAAGTACTGCTTCGCATCCATAATATGCATCTGCAGGCGGTTATCCTTTAACGAACCCTCATTCACATCAACAAATGCCGGTTCATTTGCCGCCAGCTTAATAATCATCGGGTCAATTTCAACAAGGTCGATATGAACGACATCATGATATTTGATGACCTCCCTAACAGCAAGGCCATCCCCGCCGCCTAAAATCAGCACCCGTTTCCTTGATTTTGCGAGTTCCATTGCTGGCAGGACCAATGCCTCGTGGTAATGTCTTTCATCCAGCGAAGAAAACTGGAATTCTTCATTTAGGTACAATCGCAGGTCCTTTGCCTCGACAAGCAAAATGTCATTGTGCTCACTCGAACCCTGGTAAAGGATATGGTGCCCGCCATTCTTGATTTCCTTAAGAATTTTCATGTCCCATGCATTTCCCGGGCGCCTGCTGGCTGTCAGCCTCGGATGTGGCTCACTTGAATATATAGGAGAAATCTGCCTTTCCATACCTCTTTCAATTTCAATAGCGGTGGCCCGCCCGGCACCGATTTTTCTAAGGAATTTTCTTAAGACTGGCCAGGTATCCTGAGGGGAGCAGGTATATAAATCGAAGGCTGCATACCCGTATTCGGGCCAGGTATGAATGGAAAAATGGGAGGTCGAAATCGCGATGATTCCCGTTACTCCTTGAGGTGAAAAGGAATGGAAGCAAGCAAGCAGAATTTCCAATTCCAGCTCCCTGAGGGTATCAAGCATCAGGGTTTTTAATTCATCAGCGTTATTTAAGAGCTCCGCCCGACAATCGTAGGCATCCACGATGAGGTGCTGACCTTTCATCTCCATACCTCCATCCCTTTCTCCATTCTGATTTATTTTTGAGTTCATATTGTTGTTTTAAAAAATTTATCATAAATAAAGTATGTGAGTGTAACTCGGGTAGTGATAAATACGTATATTCGCTTGCAGTATATTAAGGCCTTTAGGACAGTTAATAAATTGTCAAAATCAATTTAGTATGTGTGAAAATTGATACAGGCTTCTGAATATGAAAATGGTAAAATAGGAAAATCTATTGAGGATAGGGGAGTAATGTGGCTATGAACAAAACTGAAATAATTGCGCGCAGAATACTAGGCTGGAAGTTAAATAGATGGGATCGCTGGTATGATTTTGAAAAGGGAATTTTCATACCTGTAGACGAGTTTCAACCCGAGCAAAACCTGGAGCACGCGATGCTAATCGTTGAAAGATTGAAAGAGTTAGGGTTTACATATAAAACAGACGGAGCACTCCAGGCATGTTTTAATGATGTATGCGAAACGGGCAATACGTTAGCGGCGGCCATAGCAGAGGCAGCCTTTGCAATCGCTGATAATAGTTCGGTTCCGGATGAATGGCTATAACCTATATAACTATATTATGAAACTTAAACCCGTATTTTGTACGACCGAATTTTTCAAGAATTTGGTCGTTTTGCTTTTGGTACCTATTTAGAACTTGATAGCGCTTCAAAAATGTTAATGAAATGTTCACATGAGCTGCGGATAAAAAGGAGTAAAATAAACATATCGAGTAAATATGTGAAATTATTCACAAATATATGTAATATGGACAGGTGATAAGGATGGGTGGACTTTCCGTTAGTGCTTTACTCATAAGATTTATTTTAGGGGGCTTGGCGGTTGTCGCTTCAACAATTGTGGCAAGAAGATTGGGCGAAAAGGCAGGGGGAATATTCGCAGCCTTTCCTGCTGTATTTTTAGCGGCATTACTGACGGCGGGACTAGACCTGAAAGGTGACGCTCTCATTTCCCAATCTATTATGCTCTCAAAAGGAGCTATAGTGGGGATGGGAATTAATATATTTGTGGCTGCCACGGCCGGATTGCTATTAAAAAAACATGGCTGGAAAAAAGGACTCATCGAGGCGTTAGGCTGCTGGCTGGCAGTTTCTATCATAGTGGTTGCCATCACGGTCAATTAGGAAAGGGTGTTAACAATGACAAAAGATTTACTTTTACGTTTTCTACTTGGCGGGGCCGCCGTTATGGCCAGCTATTTAATAATTGTGGTTTCACCATGGGAAATCCTAGGGGGAATATTCGCCGCGTTTCCGGCTGTGATGATTACGGCCGTCTTAATGGCAGGGGTTACTTCCGGCACGAAGAATGCAGCGAAAATTGCAGGCGGTTCTGTTTATGGCATGATTGGCGGCATTATTTGTGCAGCGACCGTCTGGCTGTTCTTAAAACTGACCCATAATTGGCCGCTAAGCATGCTGCTCGGTCTGCTTTTTTGGCTGATCAGTTCCGTGATGGTGTCAACACTAAGGGAGAAATTAAATATAAAACCATTTAGTAGAAAGATGGTTTTGGCAGAGGCACGGTTCAGACATCATAAATAATAGAAAAAATGCCAGTCGGCATCCGAAAAAGGAAAGCTGCCTGGCATTTTACGTTTTTAAATAATATCAAGAGGAACTTTTCTGGTGGGAGCTGGGAAAACCTCGTCAAGTCTAGCTAATTCCTCTGTTGTTAATTCAATGCAAGCAGCCGCCGCATTTTGCATGACGTGTTCCGGTTGGCCAGCTTTTGGAATGGCAATCACCTGATTGGAACGGATACACCAGGCTAGCACAATCTGCAAGGGCTGCACATTGTGACTGTGGGCGATATCCAGAATGGTAGAATCACGCAGTAGCTGTCGTCTTAAGGAACCTCCCTGGGCGATCGGGCTATAGGCCATTATGGGCATTTGATGCTGCTTTTGCCACGGCAGCAAATCAAATTCAATCCCTCGTGAGCCTAGATGGTATAATACCTGATTGGTGATACAATTTGTCCCGTTTGCGGAGGCAACTAATTCATCCATATCTTCTGTGTCAAAGTTGGAAACACCCCAGCGCAGAATTTTTCCTTCTATTTTAAGTTTCTCCATCCCTTCGAAGGTTTCCTCAAGTGGAATCTGGCCCCGCCAATGTAAAAGGTACAAATCCAAATGATCTGTTTGCAGCCGTCTTAAACTGTTTTCACAGGCTTCGGTGATTTTATTTTTTCCAGCGTTATGAGGATAGACCTTGGAGACCAGAAACACTCTATCTCTGAGTCCTTTTATCGCTTCACCAACAACTTGCTCTGCACCGCCATTTCCGTACATTTCCGCTGTATCAATTAACGTCATTCCGAGTTCAATGCCAAGCTGAAGGGCTTTTACTTCCTGCTCTTTTGTACGGCTATTTTCGCCCATATTCCAGGTTCCCTGCCCTAAAATCGGTACAGACGAACCATCAGGGAGGGATATTACACGTTTATTTAGGGTTTCCCTAATTACAGCTATTTTCCAAGATTCAACCATTCAAGCTACCTCCTTTATGACCCTCTATTCTTTAGAAAATAATACCATAATTTCAAGTGAAAACTCCTGTTCGGCATAGACAAATTTTACAAAAAAGTATGCACATTTTTTAACAATCGTCATATATTAGCTTCTGTGTGAGAAATTACGTAGGAAGGAAGTATGGACGATGAATAACAACCAAGTATTAACACCAATTAAGAACGAGGGCAAAGATCTAGGAAATGGCGGATTTAAGATTGTTGAAATCAATGTGACTGACCCGTCTGAAAATTTATTTGCTGTGTGTACACCTGTTAAAAAATAATAAAAAAGACTATCCAGAAAAACTATCTTTTTTGTAAAAATACATAGAAAGATAGTTTTTTTTAGCTAATAGGAAGTTATAAATTCAACTACGCCTCATGAACCGTCCTACTCGCCAATCGGCGAGTTTTCATTTAATTCTGCAATTTTAGTGTTTTTCATATATGTAAGCGCATACATTGTAATGAGCAATGGAGGTGATACCTTTGATGTATATCTATGGTAATGATTATATTAAGTATTTAAACGACGACAGCGCAGGACATTTAACATACGACCAATGGAAAATGAAAAAGAGTCAACAGGACACCGATCAATGCGCTTCATGCGGAGCTGTGAAGGAACACTTGCAGCCTTGTCCGAAATGCAGACATTAATTGTAATGTTTAAAAAACCTGCCCGAGTGGTGGGTTTTTTTATTGGTTTTATTCTTGAAAAAAATTCCATTCGCCTATTGCAAATGAAACCAAATTCGAATAATATCTAATTAGATAAATATTAAAGTAGGTGGATTTAAACATGCAATTAAACAAAATCGTGGAATTTCATAAAGCCCTTGGTGACCTTACCAGGATCAAGATTGTCGCTTTGCTTCAACAGGGGCCGTTGCACGGGCAGGCGATTGCCGGTAAGCTGGGGCTTAAACCGCCAACGATAACCCACCATATGGCAAAACTTAGAGAGGTGGGGCTGATAAAAGAGCGGCGTGATAAAAATACCATTTATTTTTCTCTTAACACAAAAATATTAGAGATGAGTGCTAAGGCTATTTTGAATGTTGGAACGGGAGGCGGAGCAGAATTGGAAATGTCGGTGACAGCGGAGGATAGGGAAGCAATCATTAAAAACTTCTTCACCAAAGAAGGAAAACTGAAAACCTACCCTGCGCAGCGAAAGAAAAAGCTTGTTGTGCTTGAGCATATGATCAAAGGGCTGGAACTGGGTAAAGTTTATCAAGAAAAGGAAATTAACGAATATTTAAAGCAGTATCATGAGGATTACGCTACGTTACGTCGCGAACTTATTATGTGCCAATTTATGTACCGTGAAAATAATCAATATGAGTTAAATCCGGTTGAGGTTTGGTGGTTGAAATAAATTTTTTTGTAAAACTAATTAGATAGGTGCGAAATTAGATAAGGGTGAAAGGAGATGAGGAAGATGGCTCTTTCCTTTATAAAAAAGGAAAAACAATACCGGAGATTATTTCTCGCCGGTGTCGTAAATGGAATCGGCGACCGCTTCAGTTCCGTTGCTGTATTAGCGCTTGCAATCCAGTTAACAGGGTCAGGCTTTGCAGTCGGCATGACGCTAGCGATTCGGCTATTGCCCTTTGTTATTTTCGCCCCAATCGGGGGAAGGCTGGCAGACCGTTTTTCAAGAAAAACTATTTTAGTGGCAACTGACCTCATCCGCATCGTGTTTGCCTTGTCGTTTCTATTGGTTCATGGGAAAGAGGATCTTTGGATTGTTTATGTCAGTACCTTCATGTTAGCGGTGGGCGAGGCTGTTTATGCGCCAGCGAGAAAATCTGCGATACCGCTTCTTGTCAACAAAGAGCATCTGTTAAAAATAAATAGTCTTGAACAAGTATTGGTTGGGATTGTCCTAATTGTTGGTGCTTTTTCAGGGGGGATTGTTTCCTACTTATTTGGAGCGGGGTTAACATTTTTGATTAATGCTGCCTCCTTTTTAGGTGCAGCAATTATTTTATCTTCGATCACATTTCCTGAAAAAAACTCCCTTCAGGATGAAAAGCTGCAGCAAAGGGAAAAGCTGATTCCAACCTTAAAAAAGGTAATCATATTGTCCGTCCCGGTCCAAATTCTTCTTTTCTGTGAAGTGGTCATTGCGTCCATGAACGGCATTGATAATGTCCTTATTACCGTGTATGCCATACAGGAGTACCATTTGGGTGATGTAGGTGTAGGGCTGTTTTATGGGGCGTTGGGGATTGGTTTAACGTTAAGCTTTTCTGTCGCCAACCGTCTGCGAAAAAATATCCTTGGGATTGGGTTGGCCAGTCTCATGCTCGAGGGGGCTTTCCTAGTAGTATTAAGCCAAACCCATTACATAGCTGCAGCATTTCTCGTGTTTTGCGGGGCCGCGTTTATGTCGGGGATTGGGAATGCCTGTTTTGATACGGTTCTGATGAAGGAAATTCCTGAGGAACACCAGGGAACTATGTTTGGGTTATTGGCATCCATTGGCAATCCATTATTGGGTGTTTCGATGCTTTTATCAGGGGCCGCTTTAGAATACCTGACACCACGAACCTTGGGGTTAATTGGCGGCAGCGCCTATATGTTAATCGCGATTTTCCTGATGGTCTTCCTGTCCGTGAAACGTGTGCGGGAAAGGGAAACTATGACCAGTCCGCCATTTTTGAAAAAATAAGCAATTGTAAACCAAGCAGGACAAACATCCATTTTTAAAAGGCTATTATATTCGCATTTACGTTTATCGTCACGGCTGCATAAGAATAATTAAACCAATTTGAGAGGTGACTTAATTATGTGCGGCTGGTGCGGTTGCGGTGGTTATGGCTACGGTTTCGGGTATGGCGGCTTTAGCCCATTTGTATTAATTGTAGTATTGTTTATTCTTTTAATTATCGTCGGGGCTAGCTTTTATTAATAACAAGTAAAAAATGAGGTGTTCTTTGAGGGCACCTCATTTTTTATTGGTAATCTTTTTTCAAGACGGTGAATACATAATGGGGAATAAACAAAAAAGGGGAGGATTATCTTGACCACTACTGTGTTCCTCGTTGTTTTAATCTCATCTCTAGCCTATATTCTTGGCGGATTTCTCGTTTTAATTCGAAAAAATTGGCCGGAAAGAACATTATTGTCATTGGTTGCTCTTAGCGCTGGCCTGTTATTATCGATCGCTCTTTTACATTTAATTCCTCATGCCTTAGAAGACTTTCATGACAGCAGTTTGTTCGTGATGCTTGGTTTTCTTATTATGTATTTTATTTTTCTGCCAGGAACTTTTCATGGGAAAAATGGGGTAGAAAACAGTGGGAAGTCTGGGGCAACGGGACTAACAATAGGAATGCTGCTCCATAATTTTTTTGAGGGATTATCGATTGGTATTAGCTATGCCTCTTCTTTTGAATTAGGTATTTTTGTTACGATTGCACTGGTGATCCATAAAATACCGGAAGGGCTTTCCTATACTTCGGTTATGCTCGCCTTTTTAAATGGCCGCAAAAAAACAGCCATCTATCTTGTCATTCAGGGGCTTTTTACTTGGCTCGGAGCAGGAATTGCGGTTTTGCTATCGGAAATGAAGGACTTTCAAGAAACGATTGTCGCGATGGGCTTATCCGTAACAGCAGGGATTTTTCTGTATCTCAGCGGGGCTATGTTATTACCTTTAATTAATCGAGGGACATTTAAAAGCACCCCCCTGTTTTTTATAGCTGGAATCTTGCTGTTTTTCATATTACATAGTGTTGCTTAGCACCGGATGCAGGATCTCAAATTCAACAGTCTATAAAGTCATATAGAGCTGCTGAGGCAGCTCTTTTTCTGTTTAGGTAAGGAGTCTCACTAGTCGTAATAGAAAAAATATGTAAGATTTTCTGACAAAGGAATATGTAACAACCTTTATATTTGATACATTTGATCCATATTTTATAAATAGGGATTGGGGGATTTTTTATGGAAAATGGTTTAGAAGTTAGCAAGAACATAAAAATAGAGAGATGCATCTCTATTGAGGAACATTTGAACGAACTCTCAGCACTTCTTATTCAAGTTGTTGAGGATGGTGCTTCGATTGGGTTTTTACCGCCATTAGAGGAAAACGTGGCAAGGAAGTATTGGGAATCTGTCTTAAATCCTGAGGTGATCTTATTTGTTGCTAAGATTAATAATGTCATTGCCGGAAGTGTGCAATTACATCTGTGTTCAAAGCAGAACGGCAAACATCGGGCGGAAATTGCCAAACTGATGACACATCCGAATTATCGCAGGAATGGAATTGGCCGGTTATTAATGGAGAAGGCTCACGAAACGGCTAAACAAATGGGGAGAACATTAATCGTTCTTGATACGAGGGAAGGAGATCCTTCTAATAGACTTTATACTTCTTTTGGGTATATTCAAGCAGGACGGATTCCTAAATATGCATTGTCTGAAAATGGGAATCTGGATGCGACGATAATATATTACAAAATGATTTAAACGATATGAGATGGGTTCGTCTAAAATGTTAGACGGCCGAGAAAATGAGGCAAAAGAACCGTCCCCATGCCTCATTTTTTTGGGATTATGGGAAAAGCTATTGAATGTGCTTTAGGAAAGGTGGCACGAGAATGAATTATTTTTCTTATAATTTGAGGAGGTTTGCAATGGGTATTTTGAGTGGAAATCCTAAGGAAGAGCCAATGCATTATGGAGAGGCATTTGACCTTTGGGCATCTGTTCTAGCTGGTAATGGTATGATTGCAGGTTATCAAACGATGATAAACCATGCGGGTGACGACGATTTAAAAAAATTATTAAAAGAAGCCATTGAACTTTGTCAGCAGGAAAAGAAACAAGTGGAAGAACTTTTAAAGGAAAACGGAATTGGTTTACCTCCAGCGTCACCCGAACCACCTGAAGCTTGCTTAGAGGATATTCCGGTTGGAGCGCGCGTTCCGGATCCCGCTATTGCAGCCGTACTTTCGGCCGATATAGCTGCAGGATTAGTGACTTGCAGCCAAATTATCGGTAAATCCATTAGGGAAGATATAGCCATGATGTATGTGCAAATCCATAACCAAAAGGCAGCGCTTGGCGGAAAAGTTCTTCGGTTAAACAAAGAAAAAGGCTGGCTGATCCCGCCGCCATTACATCCAAATAAACATGGTGATTGTTAAAGTTGCAGGATGAGGACAAATGGTCTTCATCCTTTTTTTTAGCTTTTATGCCCGAAAAATAGAATATTTTAAATTTTATAACATATTAGATGAATTTCAGAATTAGAAAAAGTATAATTAGGCCATATATGGACGAATCGTTTTCCAAGGAGTGGATATACATGAAAACAAACCTGCTATATGGCCAAACCGGAATGGACATAGAAGTACCGGATCATTCATTTATCGTAGAACCTAAAGACCTTCCTGCAATGGAAAATGAAGTGGAAGCGATTAAACAGGCATTAAGGAATCCGATTGGAACACCTCCTTTAAAAAAAATGGTCAAAGCGACAGATACTGTTGCCATTATCATAAGCGATATTACGAGACCGACCCCAAACCATATCCTTGTCCCAATGTTAATAGAAGAATTGAACCATGTGCCATTGGAGAATTTCGTGGTGATCAATGGAACAGGGACTCACCGCGATCAAACCAGGGAAGAGTTTGTGCAGATGCTCGGTGACTGGGTTGTCGACAATATCAGGATTATCAATAATAACTGTCATGACAAAAGCACACAGGTCAACCTTGGCAAAAGCAAATTTGGTTGTGATGTGTATCTCAATAAAGACTACGTAGAAGTCGATTTCCGGATTGTCACAGGATTTATTGAACCGCACTTTTTCGCCGGTTTCTCCGGTGGACCAAAAGGAATCATGCCGGGTATTGCCGGGATTGATACGATCATGACGTTCCACAACGCCAGAATGATTGGCGACCCTCTTGCTACATGGGGAAATATGGTCAATAACCCAGTCCAGGACATGACAAGGGAAATTAATGGCCTTTGCAAACCGCATTTTATGTTAAATGTTACACTGAATAAACAAAAAGAAATCACAAACGTATTTGCCGGAGAGCTTTACGAGGCTCACGATCAGGGCTGTGCCTTCGTCAAAGAACACGCCATGGTCCGGTGTGATGAGCGGTTTGATGTCGTCATCACCTCAAATTCCGGCTACCCGCTTGACCAGAATCTGTACCAGGCCGTTAAAGGAATGAGTGCCGCACAGAAGATTGTCAAAAAAGGCGGGGCCATTATCGTCGCTTCGGAATGCTCAGATGGACTGCCAAGCCATGGGAATTATGCGAAAATTTTCGAACTCGCCGACACACCGCAAGGGTTGCTTGATCTCATCAATAGTCCAGAATTTAAAATGTTTGACCAATGGCAGGTGCAAAAGCAGGCGGTCATCCAGGTTTGGTCAGATGTCTACGTTTATTCTAAGCTAACAGACGAACAGGTGAAGGGCGCCATGCTTAAGCCGACACTCAATATTGAGAAAACCCTCGAAGAACTTAAACAGGTTTATGGCGAGAATATGACCGTTGCTGTTTTACCGCTTGGGCCGCTGACAATTCCATATGTGGAAGAGTAGTATTTTAAGATAAAAAAGTCACAAAATGTTCACAAAAAATAAGAAATATGTTATCTTATAAAATGTTATGAAGAAATAGAATGTTCATTGATGAAATGTAACATGGTGTTGCACTTTCATTCTGTTATTCTGTTTTATATTGGCGGGAAGGATTTCTAGTATTTTTTAATGCTTAGAATATTAGCCCATCATAAACGGTTTATGTGAATTTATTTGCATGAAACCGCTTTATGGTGGGCTATTTTTATTTTTAAAAGAGTACATAATGGAGGAAAACATATGGCATTTCATAGTCCTGATCAAATTGCCCGAAAAGTAGTTGCAGCGGGCGCGAAGAAAGCAGTAATGCCGATTCGTCATGCCCTGCTGTTAGGTTTCTTAGGTGGAGCGTTTATCGCATTGGGCTTTCTATTAGACATACGTGTGATTGGCAATTTGCCAAAAGAATGGGGGTCATTCGGGTCATTTCTCGGCGCTTCGGTGTTCCCGGTCGGCCTCATGCTGATCATTATTGCCGGCGGTGAACTGCTGACGGGAAATATGATGGCATTGCCGATGGCGGTATTGGCTAAGCGGGCAACGACCTTACAGCTGATGAGAAATTGGCTGCTGATTGTTGTCAGTAACTTTGTCGGTGCTATCTTTGTGGCTTATTTCTTTGGCCATGTAGTCGGCTTGACAGAAACAGGACCATTTTTGGAAAAAACAGTGGCAATCGCCCAAGCAAAAACAGCGGAAACCTTTGTTCAAGCATTAATTTCTGCAGTCGGCTGTAACTGGCTAGTCTGTTTAGCAGTGTGGATGGCATTTGGTGCTGAAGACATTGGTGGAAAAATGTTTGCGATTTGGTTCCCTATCATGGGATTCGTTGCAATCGGTTTCCAGCACGTCGTGGCCAATATGTTCGTGATTCCAGCGGCCATTTTTGCTGGCAGCCTTAGCTGGACCGATTATTTTGCTAACTTAGTTCCGGTATTTATTGGCAATGCCATTGGCGGAGGAATTTTCGTGGCTTTGATCTACTGGATGGTATATAAAGAGGCATTACGGACTAATGCTTCGCAAGCATTAAACAACATAAAGAAAGCCGTCTAGCAATCTAACTTGCTTTAGTTCGCAAAAAATACAAATTTATGATATATTCATAGTGTTAATGTTTAAAATTAGTGAAGAATGCATTGAAATCAGGTAACAGTTGTTGCTTTGATTTCCTGCGTGCTCACAAATAATATGGCGGGAATGATCGCTAGTATATAAAATATGCTCAGAAATTCTCCCCCCATGAAACGGTTTATACCAATTAGGTATAGCAACTGTTTTATGGGGGTTTTTTGTGTTTAGGAGGGACGTATTTTGTCGGAAAAAGTGAATGTGTTTATTAATGGAACCGCCCGTGAGATTGAGGCGGGAACGCGAATCTTGGATTACCTTATTTCACAAGATATCCAGCATCCACATGTTTGTTATTCAGAAATTCTTGGGCCAGTCCAAAGCTGTGATACCTGTATGTGTGAGGTGAACGGCAGCATTATGAGGGCCTGTTCGACTATCGTGGAGGAAGGAATGAATATCCTGACCGCGTCTGAAGTGGCGAAAAAGGCCCAGGAAGAAGCGATGGATCGGATTCTGGAAAACCACTTATTATACTGTACGGTCTGCGACAACAACAATGGCAATTGCCGTGTCCATAATACAGCGGAAATGATGGGAGTCGAGCATCAAACACGTCCGCACCGCTCTAAGGGGTATGAAGTGGATATGTCTCATCCATTTTATCGCTACGACCCGGACCAATGTATTTTGTGCGGACGCTGTGTGGAAACCTGCCAAGACCTGCAGGTCAATGAAACATTGACGATTGACTGGGAGACCCAGCAGCCACGTGTATTATGGGATGGCGGTAAAAGCATCAATGAATCCTCCTGCGTTTCCTGCGGTCAGTGTGTCACGGTTTGTCCATGTAATGCCTTAATGGAAAAATCCATGTTAGGTAATGCTGGATTCATGACAGGAATTGAAGATGATTTACTGACACCAATGATTGACCTTGTCAAAGCGGTAGAGCCGGATTACCAAACCATCTTTGCTGTTTCCGAAGTCGAAGCTGCCATGCGAGAAACACGCATTGAGAAAACAAAAACGGTTTGTACCTTCTGCGGCGTAGGCTGCTCATTTGAAGTGTGGACAAAAGATCATGAGATTTTAAAAATTGAACCATCCGAAAATGCACCAGTCAACAGTGTATCTACATGTGTAAAAGGGAAATTCGGCTGGGATTTTGTTAATTCAAAAGAACGGATTACCACTCCTTTAATCCGCAAGGGCGATGTGTTTGTTGAAGCCTCTTGGGATGAAGCCTTAGATCTTGTGGCAGAAAAATTGGGCGGCATTAAAGATACGTACGGCAGCGATGCACTTGGATTTATTGCTTCTTCAAAAATCACGAATGAAGAGAATTACTTGATTCAAAAATTAAGCCGGCAGGTATTCGGCACTAACAACGTGGACAACTGCTCCCGTTACTGCCAATCTCCTGCTTCTTGGGGCTTGCAGCAAACCGGCGGCATTGGTGGTGATTCCGCAACGATTCAAGACATCGCGGGCGCGGGACTAGTCATTTTAGTAGGCTGTGCTCCGGCAGAGGGACACCCTGTTCTTGCCACACGGATTAAGCGTGCGCATAAGCTTCACGGACAAAAGCTAATCACCATCGATGTCCGCAAACATGAAATGGCCGATCGCGCTGATTTGTTTGTGCGTCCAAGACAAGGGACGGATTATGTATGGCTGTCTGCTGTAACAAAATACATCATTGACCAAGGCTGGCATGATGAAGCGTTCATTCAAAAGCATGTCAACCATTATGATGAATTCTTAAATATGATTACTCCTTATACGCTCGAAGAAGCAGAAAGAATGACTGACATCTCGCAAGAGGCATTAATCCAAATCGCTGAAATGATTCATGAAGCCGACGGGACCGCCATTTGCTGGGGAATGGGCGTCACGCAAAATATCGCTGGTTCGCATACATCTGTTGCCATTGCCAACCTTCTTCTTGCAACAGGAAACATGATGCGCCGTAATGCAGGGGCATTCCCACTCCGTGGTCATAACAACGTCCAAGGTGCAAGTGACATGGGAACCATGCCAAATATTTACCCAGGGTATCAGCAAGTAGCTAATGACGAGGTTCGTACCAAATTTGAAAAGGCTTATGGAGTAACACTGCCAGCACAGCCGGGGCTCGATAATATCGAAATGCTTGAAGCAATTGATAAAGGCGAATTAAAAGGCATGTATATTGTCGGTGAGGATATGGCCTGGGTGGATGCTGATTCCAACCATACACAAGCGATGCTTGCGAAGCTTGATTTCCTTGTGGTTCAAGAAATCTTCTTAACGACAACGGCTCAATTTGCTGATGTGATTTTACCAGGGGTGCCTTCCCTTGAAAAAGACGGGACGTTCACCAATACAGAGCGCCGAGTCCAGCGTTTGTATAAGGCGCTAGAAACAACAGGCGACAGCAAGCCTGACTGGTGGATCCTCATGCAGGTTGCGAACCGCATGGGCTTTAACTGGAACTACACGCATCCAAGTGAGATTTTTTCTGAAATGGCTGGCTTAAATCCATTTTTTACACATTGTAATTACGACGTTCTTGAAGGCTGGAACAGCTTTACATGGGGATCGCCGGACGGGACTGACACACCTGTTCTTTATCTGAACGGCTTTAACTTCCCTGACAAGAAGGCTCGGTTTGGTTTGTTTGACTATGTACCTCCGGTGGAATTCCCGGCTGAGTTCGACTTGTCGCTTGATAACGGGCGTTTGCTGGAACATTTCCATGAAGGGAACCTAACGCATAAATCTGAGGGGCTTCAGTACAAGTTCCCGAAAGTCTTTGTCGAGGTTTCACCTGAGCTTGCCAAAGAGCGCGGGGTGAAGGATGGCACGCTTGTCCGCCTTGTTTCACCGTATGGTGCGATTCGTCTGCCAGTTCTCGTCACAGACCGTGTGGAAGGAAAAACTGTATATGTTCCAATGCACTCCTCCAGTCATGAGAGTGCGGTTAATTTACTGACGGGCGGGGCAGTCGATGTCGTGACCCATACACCTGCATATAAACAAACGAAAGTGCGAATGGAAGTGCTGGAAATCAAGGGAGAAAATCCGCTTCCAAGATTCAACCCGCGCAACGCCACACGGACGCCGCAGCTGGGTCTTGAGATTTACCGGAAATGGGAACGCGGCGATTATGTGCCAATTTCAAGTGTCAATGAATATGTACAGCCTGGCCTGTATGACAGGAGGAACGCATAATGGCTCAGCCAATTAAAATCATTAAAAAGGTAGAATTGACAGAAGAGCAACAAAAAGCGCAATCCTTGGAGAGTCTTATCTCCGAGGTTGCGCAAAATAAAGATTCCCTGCTGGATACGCTTCAACTGTTGCAGGAGCTTCACAACAGCGGCATTTTAGAGGCCATGAACAGTCTCGTCAAAGCCAAAGAGACAGTGGCAAAAATTGCGGTTGGCCAAATGACACGAGAGCCTGTCACGAATCTCATCAATAATGCGATGGCAGCAGGTGGCGCTTTGACGACGCTTGATCCCAAAATGACACAAAAACTGATGAATGGCGTTGCAAAAGGGTTGGAAAAAGCAGATCAAGGGCTTCAGTCTAATTCAAAAGTAGGTATACTAGATTTATTGAAGGTATTGAACGATCCGGATATCAATCGAGCAATTGGTTTTGGTTTGAATCTCTTGAAGGGTGTCGGGGAAGGCTTAAAGGATTAAAAGGAGGGGGAAACCCATTTGATGATTTAAAAAGAAGGGGTTTCCCTGTTTTAATCGAAAACTATTCTGAAACGACAAATGAAGGGGAAGTCGATAATGGGTAAAAATTTAGAACACCAATTTAGTATGCTGGTTCGGGAAATCAGAAAAGAGTACGTTGGAAACGGCCCAAAAGAAATTAGCACCCGATTCGTGGAAAACTGGGCGATTAGTGAAATGAAAGGCAACCTTACGAATGTAGAGAAGTTTATGATTAACTCTGAACAAGGAAAACAAACCGTTCATGAGGCTCGGACCAAGTTGGTAAAGGAAATCTATAAGAGACAAGAGGTTGTGGATAAGTTTGAAACCTTAATGGGAGCAAAAGTGCTGCGGCTATTTTCCGATATTAATATTGACGAAGATATCGCCATGACTGTTTTTGTTTTTGATAAATCAATTGATCAAAAAGGTAAATGAGGGAACAAGGGAGACAGGGAGAATGGACCAGCAAATGCAGGTAACAAACCAAGTGCTGCGATATGAAAATGGTGTTGTGCAGCTTGTCGAGGATGTGGTTGTGACGGAATATCCGATCACGATTATGTTAAATGACCAAGAATTTGCCACCCTCGTATGCAGTCCGGAGGATATTGAGGAACTTGTCATCGGATTTTTGGCGTCAGAGGGGATAATCGGCCGCTATGAGGATATAAAGGAACTGCAAGTGATTGAAAAACTAGGGAAAGCAATCGTAACAACACATCGAGTGAATAAGTTGAATGAAATGTTCCACTCCAAGCGCATTGTAACATCGTGCTGCGGGAAAAGCCGGCAGAGTTTTTATTTTTATAATGATGCCAGAACAGTTAAGCCGATTGAAGTGAAAAGCAAAGTGCTGACCGTCGACAACTGCTTCCGTCTGATGGAGATGCTGCAGGAATCCTCTACCATTTTTCAAGATACGGGCGGTGTCCATAACGCCGCATTATGTGATGGAAATGGCATTATTGTAGCGCGGACGGACATTGGCAGACATAATGCTTTGGATAAAATTTACGGCTACTGTCTGAAGCATCATATTTCCATCGAAGACAAAGTGATTGCCTTTAGTGGGCGCATTTCCTCGGAGGTATTATTAAAAGTAGCAAAAATTAGATGCGGCATGGTTCTATCAAAATCGGCCCCAACAGAACTTGCATTAAGATTGGCTAAAGAACTGGGGATTACAACGGTTGGATTTATCCGGAATAATGCCTTAAATATTTATACAAACTCTGAACGGATCATTACACCTGAATTAGCGAAATAAGGGGATACCGCTAGTCGTTGCTAAGCGGTATTTTTGTTATTCAATCGTATTGGTAATACTGCAGATATGTTAAAATCCTTCTAAAGAATCCTTAAGATGGGGTGTTTTGATGGAGTTACGCCAATTAAATCTTTTTATGGAGGCAGCTAAGCACAAAAGTATTACTAAGGCAGCGGAGAGTGTGCATATTTCACAGCCTGCCTTGAGTAAATCGATTATGGCTTTAGAAGAAGAGCTTGGCATGACCTTGATTATCCGCAGCAATAAGACAACGAATCTCACAGACGCTGGGAATGTGGTGCTAGAATATGCCCAGAAAATTTCTGGCCTGCTTGATGAAATGACCACGACATTAAATGATATGACAGATTTGAAGAGAGGCGAAATTAACATTGGCTTGCCGCCGTTTATCGGAAGTTTATTTTTTCCAAAAGTGATGGCTAAGTTTCATCAGGAATTTCCAAATATCAAATTAAATATTACCGAGTACGGTGGAGCGAGGGTTGTCAAGAGCGTTGATGAAGGGGAATTTGAGCTTGGTGTTACCGTTCTGCCGATTGATGAGCAGGATTTTCAAGTTTACCCGATTGTAGAGGAAGAAATGATGCTGGTGGTTCACAAAGACCATCACCTTGCTGCCCGTAAACAAGTAGAGATCAAGGAATTAGCAGATGAGGAATTTATCTTTTACCATGAAGAATTTTCATTAAATCAGATCTTAAGGAATCAATTCTTTATAGCTGGTGGTTTTGAGCCGAAGATCTTATTTAAAAGTACGCAATGGGACCTGATGTCGGAAATGGTGGCAGCCAACCTGGGGATCACCGTTCTTCCACAATCCATTTGCAATCGGTTAATGAATAGGGATTTAAAAATCATTACCCTCAGGCCAGTCATCCTATGGAAGCTTGCCGTCATTACCAAAAAAGACCGCTATATTTCCAGTGCAGGAAGAACCTTTATTGACTTTATTTTGAATGAATCATTATAACTTTGAGTTATGAAAACCATTCTAAATATGTATTTTACGAATGGTAAAATTCGTCGTAACATTACTCTATAGTTTAAATCGAGAAGTTAAAGGAGCATGAAGGAATTTCCTTTTTCTTCTTTTGGAGAGGATTTTTACGATGAAAATTGGGGTTATTATTTTACAGATATTATTCATACATGTCTTTTTATTTCTCGGAGCCGCACTAAAAGAAATCGTTCCACTGCCGATACCTGCTTCGATGTTTGGCTTGTTCCTTTTGTTTTTGGCACTTTGCCTTCACATCATCAAGCTGGAATGGATTGAAAAAGGAGCAAATTGGCTGCTGGCAGAGCTGCTATTATTCTTCGTACCGTCTGCAGTAGGGATTGTGAATTATGATGAAATTATCAGCTTTCAAGGGGCCGAAATCGTCGTATTGATTGGGGTCAGCACCATCATTGTGATGGGAATGACAGCCTTAATTGCAGAAAAAGTAACAAAAAGGAAAGGAAGTGAGCAGCTATGATGATGGTAATTTGTATTGTAGGAACTTACCTTATTTATCGGTTATCCAAGAAAATCTATGCTAAATGGGCGTTTCCTTTATTCCATCATTTACTGCTTGCACCAATTCTGTTAATCGTGTTAATTTCAATCATGCATGTGTCCGCAAATCAATATTTGGAAGCAACGAAGTGGCTGACACATATGCTCGGGCCAGCTACAGTTGCGTTCGCGGTACCGATTTATAAGCATCTTCCGATAGTCAAAAAATATTTGGGAACCATCATTATCAGTACCATTACGGGTTCGCTGGTGGCGATTTTTTCAACATTTGCTTTATCAAAAATCATTCATTTGAAATATGATTTTATGACGTCAATTCTTCCAAGGTCCATTACAACGCCCTTTGCCATTGAAGTTTCCAAAGAGATTGGCGGACTGCCAACGTTAACAACCGTGTTCGTCATCTTGACCGGCGTGATTGGCGGTGTTGTCGGCCCTTCTGTTATCAAATGGTTATCAATTCAGACGCCGATTGCCAAAGGTCTAGCGCTTGGAATGAGTGCACATGGTGCCGGAACGAGTAAGGCGCTGGAATATGGGGAGCAGGAAGCTACCTTTTCATCCCTGGCGATGATTTTCGCCGCCTTTATTACCCTGCTGTTGGGGGCACTGCTGATACCTGCGATGATTTAGTGGAAATCCCCCATAAAGAGAGCATTCCTTACGAATATGTTTATATGTAAAAAAAAAACATGGGGACGGTTCTTCTGCTGCTGAAGCAGAAGAACCGTCCCCATGCATCATCGGAGAGAAGAATTATGACAGAAGAAAACTATCAATCTCGTGAGGAACGAAGGAAAGCGGAGAACACAAGGGAAAGCCGCCAAATAAGCAAAAAATTGCCCGTAAAAGGGTCGTTGTTAAGAAAAGTGCTTATTGTCTGTTTGGTAATAGGGCTTGTTTCAACCGGGGCAGGGGCAATCACGTTCGCATCGATGGTGAAGGGTACACCTGAACTGGATGCCTCCAAATTAATCGACCCTCTATCAACGAAATTTTATGATAAAGATGGAAACTTCATTTATGAATACGGGAAAGAAAAGCGGACAAAAATCTCGTATGAGCAAATTCCGGAGGTGCTGGAAAATGCGTTCATTGCCACGGAGGATTCCCGCTTTTATGACCATCATGGCATTGACATCAAAAGGACGGCCAAAGCCATTTTTGTCAATGTAACCGGTGATTTCGGATCTCAGGGCGGGAGTACGATTACGCAGCAGGTCATTAAAAACTCATTTTTGACACCCGAAAAAACATTGAAACGGAAGGTGCAGGAATGGGATTTGGCGTATCAGCTGGAGAATAAGTATTCCAAGCACGAAATCTTAATGATGTATTTGAACAAAATCTACCTGGGCAACCGCTCATACGGAGTGGCTGCCGCAGCAAAGAACTACTACGGGTTAGAGCCAAACGAATTGAAAAAGTTAACTCTCGCCCAGGCGGCCATGCTAGCCGGACTGCCGCAGAGTCCCAATAATTACGACCCAACCAAGCAGGAAAACAAAGAAGCTGCTACCGACCGCCGAAATCTAGTCTTAAGCTTGATGCTTCGGCATGGCTATATTACGGAAAAACAGATGGATGAAGCTTCAAAAGTTCCAGTTACAGAAGGGCTTATACCAAAAAGTGAGCAGCAAGGAATGCCGTATGAAGCATTTTTGGATGCAGTGGTAAAAGAGATCAAAGGAAAGCTTAAGGATGTAGACGTCAGTGCCGATGGGTTAACGATTTATACGACACTAGACCCGAAAGCACAGGATTATGCCGACAAAATGATGAACACGAATGAAATCATTGCTTACCCGGATGAGAAGTATCAGGGGGCGTTCGTTTTTATGAATACAAAAACGGGGGAAGTCATGGCGATTGGCAGCGGCCGAAACGACTACCAAGCCGACTTTCTTGGCCACAATTTGGCTGTTGACATTAATCGACAGCCGGGTTCCACCTTTAAGCCGATTATGGATTACGGTCCTGCAATTGAAAATTTAAAGTGGTCTACGGCCCATTTAATCAATGACCAGCCGACAACCTATTCAACCGGCCAGCAGATTTCTAACTGGGACCATCAATATCATGGAATGCTGACTATCCGCTCCGCGCTGCAAAACTCTTATAATATCCCAGCCCTTCTCACACTTCGAGAGGTTGGACTTGATAAAGCAAAGAACTTTGCGGAACAACTTGGCATTACATTTAAAAATAATCAAGTCTATGAGTCTTATGCAATCGGAAGCAATACCGTCAGCCCTCTAGCAATGGCAGGTGCCTACAGCGCCTTTGGAAACGGCGGAATCTACAATAAACCGCATTTTGTCCAAAAGGTTGTCTTGGCAGATGGCACAACGGTAAATTTCGCCGAGAAACCAAAGCGAGTGATGCAGGATTACACGGCCTATATGGTGACGGATATGTTACGGACTGTCGTCGATGCCGGAACAGGTACAGCAGCCAATATCTCTGGTTTGGATGTTGCGGGAAAAACAGGAACAACCAATTTTGATGCCCAGACGCGTGCGAAATACGGATATCCAAACAATGCGACAAATGACAGCTGGTTCGCGGGATATACACCACAATACACCATGGCAGTCTGGACCGGATATGCCCAAAACGGTCCTGGCAACTATCAGGCTGGAAATACGACGAAAATTGCCCAATATATGTTTAAAGCGATGATCCAATCATTTGGAACGGATTCATCGAATTTCCAGCAGCCTAACAGCGTATATGAGGTCAATAACGAACTGTATATTAAAGGTATCGCTTCCGCCGAAGTACCTCCGAAACCGATTGAAAAAGAAAAGCCAGAACTCGAAAACGGCTGGAAAAATGGAAAAGAGAAGCATAAAAAGGACGAATGGAAAAAGGAAAAAGGAAATGGGAACGGAAAAGGGCATGGCAAAGGGAAAAATAAAGAAGATTAAGATTGTACTATAAGGATTTTCGGGGCTGTCGACTAAGTCGGCAGTCTTTTTTGTTTAATACGTAAATTCAAAAGCCAATAAAAAAGGACCGTTCCCAATTAACGATCCTTTCATTATTCATGTTCCTCATCAAGAGGCAATTCGATGATAATTTGAATGACTTGATTTTTATATTCAACACGAATGGTTCCTTGATGCAATTCAATGATACTTTTTGTGATCGCTAAGCCTAATCCAGCCCCAGACTTGTTGGAGGAACGTGAGGGATCCACCCGGTAGAAACGATCAAATAATCTAGCAACCTCCTCCTCAGAAAGGGAATCACATGGATTTGAAACAGAAATCTGAACAGAACGTTCATTTTTGACCAAATGAACATGAATTTTTCCAGGAGGGGTGCTATATTTGATGGCATTCGTTAACACATTTTCCAACGCGCGTACCATTTGATTCGGATCGACCTCCATCAGGATCGGTTCTTTTGGGAGAGTGCTGCTAAACATGACATCGTGATCTTTAGTGATCGGGTCAAGTTCATCCATTAGCTGTCTGAGCATCTGGTTTAGGCTAACCTTTTCTCTTTTGAGCTGGATACCTTCATACGTTAGACGGGTAAAATCGAATAAATTCTCGATTAAATTCTTTAATTGCTCTGATTTTCCATATGCGATATCAACGTATTCATCCAATTGTGCCTGGTTTATATAATGATGATCTTTTACTAGTCTCATATAGCCCATGATCGAAGTTAGGGGTGTACGTAAATCATGGGAAACATTGGTGATCAGCTCATCCTTTAATTTTTCAGTATGTCTTTGCCTTTCCATCATTTCGGTTAATTCAAAAGCCATGTAATTAATGTTGGTTGCAAGCGAACCTACTTCATCTTGACTTTTCTCCCGTATCCGATAATGTAAATTTCCCTTGGCGATTTCCGTTAAACCTAGCGCAATCTCCTCTATTTCCCTCATCTTTCGTTTGGTTATGAAATAATAACAGAGAATAAACGCGATAAGTCCAAGCAAATATGGAGTAACTCCCGTTTCTTTTTCATAAACAGATGTGGCTTTAGGGACGCCGCTTACAATTAAATAGCCTTTCCCGCCAGCATTGGTAATTGGATACATTCTTGTAATAATGGGCTGCTCATCATGCATCTTTTCACCAAGAGTCTTTTTGGCACTTTTCATTTCTTCGGACAGATTTACTTGAGTATCATGTGCTCCTGCTGATTTATACACAACCTTACCATCCGAATCCGTAATCAATACTTTGAGATTGTTTTGTTGCTTTAGTGTGTTAATTAAATATTGGATTAATTCATTCTTGGTTATTTGATAGAAAGCTTTCCCATTGTAAGGGACGATTAACCAGTCGTTTTCTTCTTTCACAGAAGGCGGTGCAGGCTGAAGAAATTGACTTTTAAAATCAGGATCTTGATCCCCTAATTCCCTTACGAGTTCGTTGATATCCTGGTTCATTTGGTTGAATTGTTTCACCAAATCACGTGCACTTTCCTCAATAGTGACAACCCCTTCGGTAAAATCGAGCCTACGGTCCTCGCTAACAAAGAAGGGGCTTGTGGCAAAACCGACAAATAAGGAAACAAGCGAACAAAAGGCAAATGCCATGATCAACTGAATGCGAATGCTTGTCTTTACTAAATGGACAAGTTTTCCAGAATGACTGCCTTTTCGATACGAGGAAGGGGACTGGTTCTTATTGTTCAATTTTATAGCCCACCCCCCAAACCGTTTTAATATACCGTGGTTTCCGCGGGTTATTTTCCAGTTTCTCGCGCAAATTTCGAATATGAACCATGACGGTGTTTTCCGATTCATAAAACGGCTCATTCCATACCTGTTCATAGATTTTTTCGGTACTAAACACGACTCCAGGATTGCGGGCCAACAGCTCTAGAATGGCAAATTCCCTTGGTGTTAGCTTTATGTCTTTCCCATCCACTTTAACCTCGTGTGTTGGAATATTAATGACTAGCTCATCAATCGAAATGACATCCTGCTGTTGGACTGTAGTTGCTTGTGGGCTTCCGTCCGTTTGATTTAACCGAAGATAACGACGAAGCTGCGACTTGATTCTTGCGACTAATTCCAAAGGCTGAAACGGTTTTGTGACATAGTCATCCGCTCCGGTAGTTAACCCCATGATCTTATCCATATCCTGCGATTTCGCAGATAACATTATGATCGGAACATTTCTGCTTTCTCTTATTTTCATGCAGGCATGAATTCCATCCAGCCGCGGCATCATGATATCCAATACAACCAAATGAACATTGTTCTCCTCGAGGTACTGTAATCCCTCGATCCCATCCGCTGCTTTTAAAACGGTATAACCTTCATTCGTAAGATAAATCCCGATTAAATCACGAATTTCCTTTTCATCATCAATAACGAGAATGGTTTCTTGGGCCATGTAAACCTCTCCTTTCTAACTTCCTAAAGTTTACTCCATTCCCCTTAAGAAAAAACAATGGAAATTCTGAAGAATTTCTGAAGTTGTACTTTATATCTTAAGAAAATCTTCAGAAGGAATCGCATTTTTCCTTAAGAAGTTTTTTGTAACATTATTGGTGTGATGGCCAGCTGATTTATTTGGGCACCTGGACCTATAGAACAAAAACACTTCAACAATATAAAGGAGTGGAGATGAATGAAAGATAAAATTTTAATATTAACTGGTAATTATGGTGATGGACATATTAAAGTAGCTCAAGCGCTTCATGAAGCGATAGCGATTCGATATCCGGATTTAGAACCGGTGATTGTTGACTTTATGGAATGGGTTCATCCTTATTCTAATCAAGTGAGCAGGTTTCTCTACCTCCAAGGTGTGAAAAAATTCCCGCAGCTGTATGGTTTTATTTATCAAAAAACACGCAAGGCAAACACTTTTTCTAAAATGATGAAGTCGATTTTCTCTACCGGACTTGGGCGGATGTTAGCATTGATGGAGGAAGTGAAACCGACTGTTGTAGTCAGTACGTTTCCTTTGGCAGCGGCAGTGATGTCCAAGTTGAAATCCTTCGGTTTAATTGATATTCCAAACGTCACAGCTATTACAGACCATACCAATCATAGCTGCTGGATTTATCCTTATACGGATCAATATATTGTTGGCTCTAAGCTGGTCCGTGATTCTCTGGTTGGTTTAGGAGTTGAAGAAAATCGCATCGCCGATACGGGAATTCCGATTCGGCAGCAATTTTCTCAGTTCATCGAACAGGAGGGAATTTTTCGAAAATATGATTTAGATCAGCACCTTCCTACAGTATTAGTCATGGGCGGCGGCTGCGGGATGATTGGTGATGGAAATTCCACCATACAGGAGATTGATGCATTACCGAATCCGGTACAATTAATCATTGTTTGTGGGCATAACGACAAGCTTCGTTTGCAATTAAAGGAAAAACTGAAGAATTCCAAGCATCGTATCCATCTCACTGGTTATATTAACTACGTTCATGAGTTAATGGCTATTTCCGATTTAATGATTACAAAGCCGGGTGGAGTCACAACGTTTGAAGCCATTGCAATGGAATTACCGATGCTTCTGTATAAACCAATCCCCGGTCAAGAACAGGATAACGCCAGATTTTTAGTTCAAGCAGGGGTGGCAGTTCAAGCTAAAACGGACCGTGATTTAAGCAAGCATTTGTCAAAATTACTAAGCAATCACGACCTGCTTCAACAGATGAGCGAGAATTCAAAACGATTTCATCCGAAAGAATCTGCGTTTGCATCAGCCGAAGTGATTAAGAAAACAAAAGAAAACAATAGCAGCCTGCAGAATCTAATCTATCTATTGGGTTGATTAGCTGCTAAGAAGGTGAAACATGGAGAATGTAATGAAAGAATCATCCAACATAAAAAATCCAATGGCTCGTTTACTATCATTTGGAAGCTTGTTGATCTTTTTACTACTAACCGGACTTTATTTATATTTCCTTCATACAGGAACGGCAAAAGAATGGCTGGAATCTATCCGCCATCTAGGGTTTTTCGGAATCATCCTGGGGATTATGATTCAAACAGTTGTCAATGTCATACCGGCACCCGGTGAATTCGTTTCGCTTTTTCTGATTGAAATATACGGACCCGTTGCGGGAGGTTTGTATTCCTGGATTGGCGGAATCGCTGGGGCAGTCCTTGCCTATTATTTATCTAATTGGATTGCCCGGCCAATCATTGAACCTTTGGCCAAGCCTTACCTGGAGAAAATAGATCACTGGCTGCAAAGACGAGGGGATGCTGGACTTTTGTTCATCCGTTTTGTCCCATTGGTGCCGTATCATTTTATTAACTATGCGGCAGGTATATTAGGAGTAGACAAACGGGCTTTTATCTGGACAACAGCCTTGGGGATATTGCCCTATACCATTTCGGTAAGCAGCCTATTTGCAGGGCTGCGATTTGGAAAATTGATGCCGTTTATCCTTGGTGGCACACTGTTTATTTTATCATCTGTGTTAAGTTTGGTTTTTAAAAGAAAGTTGGATTAGAAGGGGCGATTGAAGGATGTTTAACATCGTTCTTCTCATTTGTAGTTTTCTTTTTATATATTGGTTAATTCCTTATGTTCTAACGGCGGGATTTGGGATTGGTGTGTTAAAACGGAAATATGCCTCAGAAAAAATTGCCTTTACCTTTGACGACGGTCCGAATCCGATTTATACCCCACAGCTCTTGGACTTGTTAAAAATAAATAATATAAAAGCAACTTTTTTTGTCGTGGCATCGAAAGCGGAACAATACCCGGAGTTAATCGAAAGAATGCAAGCAGAGGGACATTTAATTGGCATTCATAATTACATTCATAAGTCTAACTGGATCATGGATCCATGGATGGTTCGGCGTCAGTTAGACAAGAGTGCTTCCGTCATTGAAAGAATTACGGGAGAACGGCCGATCTATTATCGTCCGCCGTGGGGATTGTTAAATGTATTTGATTTTTTTCTTTTGAAACGATATAAAATCATTCTATGGTCGTTGATGGCAGAGGATTGGCGCAGTAAGGGCGGCAGTGAGAAAGTGGAAAAAAGGCTTTTACATGGAATGAAAAATGGTGACGTCATCCTTTTGCATGATTGTGGAAAAACCATTGGTGCGGATGAAGAGGCTCCCGTGAATACCATTCATGCATTAAAAGCTGTTTTTAAAGAGGTCTCAAGCCGAGGTATTTCTTGTGTAAGAATTGATCAAATATAGCCGGAAATATCGACCAACTCCATCGGTAAGAGTTGGTTTTTTCGTTACCCAAATCATTTGCATACAAATCACTTGTATACAAATGAATTTGGATATGTTATATTCTTACTAATCAGAAAATTTGAATAATAGTGGTGGTGAATTATGGAAAAAGCTGATATCTGTGTTCATTTTCTACTTGGAAAAGCATTGCAAAAGGTGAATCAAGTAAGTAAATCCAAATTATCCCCGTACGGTGTGACACCAGTTCAATATGCACTGCTTCGTCAGCTGTGGAGAAAGGATGGACAATTTAGTTTTGAATTAGCTGAACGACTTCTGCTAGACAGTGCGACCATAACAGGGATTATCGACCGCTTGGAACAAAACGGGTTTATTGACCGACGTGTTGATCCGAATGATCGGCGAAACAAGCTAGTTTTTCTGACAGAGAAAGGGAGGTCGATGGAGGTTCCATTATGTCAGAAGATGGAAGAGATGAATGAGGAAGTGATGTCTGATCTAAATGATATGGAGATTCAACAATTTAAAAAAATACTTTATGACATAGGCATCAAGAATAAGTAATGTAGAAAAAAGACTATGAGCAAAGGATGGTGACAACTTGAACGATAGAATTATTATACCAATATGGGCAATTGGCTCGTTTTTGGTGCTTATGAACACAACCATGTTTAACGTTGCCCTCCCAACCATCATACACCAGCTACACATAACAGCTGGTGAGGGTTCCTGGATTGTTTCGGGGTATTCCATTGTGTTTGCGTTGTCAACTGTCATCTTCAGTCGATTATCCGATTATGTGTCTATCCGGAAGCTGTTGTTTGTTGGTTTGACCCTGCTTGGGGCAGCATCCCTAATGGGGTTTTTCACACATAGCTTCGCGATTCTATTGGCTGCCCGGTTGGTTCAGGCAAGTGGTGCCGGTGCCGTGCCGGGATTAGGTATTGTTCTTGCAAGCCGTTACGTGCCATTCGAGCGCCGTGGACGGGCCATTACCATTATCGCCTCAGGGTCGTCCTTGGCGTTTGCGTTAGGACCCGTAATTGGTGGCGTGATTACACAGTTTATGGGCTGGAATGGACTGTTTCTAATCACCAGTCTGGTCATACCATTGGTTCCGGTCCTGTGGAGGCTGCTGCCACAAGAAATCCATACAGAATTCAGCTTTGATATCCCTGGTGCCGCCCTTACCGCCATTGCCGTGGTATCAATATTGATAAGCGTCATGCAATTATCCATATGGTTCCTGCTCCTTAGCTTCGGTGCACTTGTAGCGAACATTTGGCACTTACGCAAAGCAAAAAATCCATTTGTACTCCCCAACTTGTTTCATCATCATGGTTACCGCAAACTTTTGGTTGTTAGTTTTTGTGCTTTTATTCTGAATATGTCGATGCTCTTTATGCTGCCTTTATTGTTAGCGGATGGGTTTCATATGCCTGCAGGAGCTGTAGGGTTGATGATGTGTCCAGGATCGTTATTATCCGCCCTTATGATAAGGCGGGTCGGAAGATGGATTGACCAGTATGGTAACTACCGCTTCCTCATAATCGGGCATTTTCTTATGGCTGCAAGTATCATTATGATGACATTGCTGGTACAAGTATCGCCATACATCATAATGTTTGGTTATATCATATTCGCTCCGGCTCTTTCGACGATAATATCTGCTTTATCCAATGAGGTATCTCGCATTTTAGCCAAGGATCAGATTGGTTCTGGTATGGGGTTAAGTCAACTCAGCCAATTCTTTGGAGGGTCATTAGCAGTCGCAATTTGTGGCGTATTAATCAGCTGGCAAGCGAAAATACCTTTCATTTCCTCATTTCAGCACATTTATTTGCTGTTAATAGTCGTTCTTCTGGGATCGATCTCAATCCTATTTTGGTATGGAAAGCGAGCCCATAAAGGAGAAATCAATATTCAAGTTTAATAGAATTAAATTTTTAAAATTATATTTGGAAGGTGAATAGTATGAGTCGCTTAGAAGGTATGAAGAAAATGATGACAGGTGAAGTACCTATTGCACCAGTAGCGGAAGTACTTGGGTTTCAAGTGGTAGAGGTGGAGGAAGGCAGAGTTGTGATTGAAATGGAAGTTTCTGATCGGTTACATAACCCAATGGGGACGCTGCACGGCGGGATTCTGTGTGACATTGCGGATGCTGCGATGGGATATGCTTTTGTCACAACGCTCTCAGACGACGAACTGTTTACGACAGTTGAAATTAAATTTAATTTCCTTAAACCGATTTTTAAAGCGAAGCTTAGAGCAGAGGGGAAACTCATTAAGAAAGGCTCTACAGTGGGATTGCTGGAATGTCATGTATATGACGAAAAAGGAAGTCTAGTAGGGCATTCTACTAGTACATGTATGATATTAAAAGGAAATCCGGAACGAAAGCGAGTTCAGCTAAAATAAACCATGGGGACGGTTCTCATGCTTCCAAACCATGAGAACCGTCCCCGTGCGTCACCACTTGTGAATTTTGGTGGGGATTAATCGTAGCGGACTTGGTCTTCTCCTTCCACAATTAACTCCAATTCTGTTAAAAAGTTGAGTTGAAGCGGTGCCGGTAAACGCTCGATTATATCACTGATTTCAGGAAGATTTTCTGCATCATTGATAGTGGCTGGCGGTTGGTCCAATTGCTGAAACCAAATCTTTAATTCGTCAATAAACTCATAAAAATGCCTTTCAAACCGTTCGGCACATTCTTCACTTTCATCCTCTAGAGCGTTCTTCATCATTTCCCAATCCAGAAGGGCGGCTTCCAATTTCTCGTAAACAAGATTTATCACATTATCACTCCTTGGCTCTTAGTATCTAAGCGAAAGCTTAACAACAAGGCGTTCCTTGAACAAATACTGCTATGGTTTTGAGTATACAGAAGCAAACCTTTTAAGACAAAGGATTCGTCACTTGTTATGACTTTTGGTCTAATCTAAACTGCACAAGTCATATGCATGAAGATAACGGAATTGAGGTGTGGGAATGAAAGCAGTTGTGTCCACAAAGTACGGTACTCCCGATGTTCTTATTTTAGGAGAGGTAGAAAAACCTATGCCTAAAGATGATCAGGTACTAGTAAAGGTCCACGCAGCATCTTTGAATTTTGGCAATCTAGTTCTTTTAAAAGGTGAACCGTTCTTAGCACGCTTTGCTTTTGGTCTGCTAAAACCAAAATACTCCATACCCGGAGGCGACATAGCAGGCCAGGTTGAGGCAGTAGGCAAAGATGTTACCCAGTTTCAACCAGGACAAGAGGTGTTTGGAGACCTATCCGCCTGTGGTTGGGGCGGTTTTGCTGAATATGTATCTGTTCCAGAAAAAGCATTAGCGTTAAAGCCGGAAAAACTGTCATTTGAGGAAGCCGCGGCGGTACCAATGGCAGCGGTCACAGCCTTACAAAGCATGCGCGATAAGGGTAAGATTCAAGCAGGACAAAAGGTTTTAGTCAATGGGGCGTCTGGCGGTGTAGGGACTTTCGCCGTTCAGATTGCCAAGTCCTTTGGTGCAGAGGTAACGGGGGTTTGCAGCACAAGAAATATAGATATTTTGCAGTCACTCGGTGCTGATCATGTGATTGATTATACAAAAGAGGATTTTACTAAAAAAATGACAAAATATGATCTGATTCTTGGGGTGAACGGACATCATCCGATTACTGATTATAAACAGGCCTTAACGAATAATGGAATTTTCGTTCATGTAGGAGGTTCAGGGGCTCAAATGTTTCAAGCAATGACGCTGGGGCCTTGGTTCTCCCTCTTTGGAAATAAAAAAATGGGCAGCTTTTTACAGAGGCAGAACCAAAGTGATTTAAATTTCATAAAAGAGCTTATCGAAGCTGGAAAAATTACACCAGTCATTGATAAAAGGTTTAAATTAAGTGAAATTCAGGAAGCATTCAAGTATTTTGAACAAGGGCATGCTCAAGGTAAGGTAGTTATTACAATTTGAAAACTATTAATTAAAAAATGCACCGTTTTTGCGGTACTTTTTAATTCTAATTCTGTTTAATAGGAAATGTAAGTTGAAAGGTAGTTAAGTGATTATCTGATATACATTCTATTTCACCGTGATGTTTCTCAACAATATTCTTACAAACGAATAAGCCGATACCTGTGCCTAGTTTCTTAGTAGTGAAGAAGGGTTCGAAAATTAATTGTACTGCTTCAAGATCGATAGTGGGGCCATTATTAGAAATACGAATTTTGATTTGGTAATCTTCTATATTTGTTTGAATATCAATTTTTCGCAGATTTTCTTCTTCACACACAGCGTCAACTGCATTTATTAATAGGTTTAGAAAAACTTGTTTTAACTCATTCCGATCGCCAGTAATACAAATATCAGCATCGATATTTGTATGAATTTGGACATTGCCATCGACGATGCTTGGATATAGGAAATCAAGCACTTCTTCTATTAATAAATGGATGGTAATGTCTTCATTCTGGCTTTCTGCCAGCGTGTTCAGTTTTGATGTATGAAGGAACTGAGTAATTCTGAACTTAAGTTGATCTAATTCTTGGCTGACGACATCTAAATATGGTAGATTAGGATGCTCGTGCTTTAATAGTTTTATAAAGCCCATAACGGAAGTGAGCGGGTTGCGAAATTCATGAACAAAGCTAGAAGACATTTGTCCAAGAATCGCCAACCGGTCCTTATGTGTTTGGGAAATAAATAAATTTTGTTCTTGTAGTTTCTTATCTTTGATTTCGGTGTACTTAGAAACAGCATAGAAACAGAATAAATCGAACTGTTTATTGACCAAGTCAATAATTGTCTGGAAATCTTCAGGCATGAGTCCGGAAAGGTTTAGGTATTTAATAATAATACTCCTACCCAGATTAACATTATAAACAAACTCCCCAATATTGATATTGGCCTCGACCCGTTCCAGGGCTACTTTGTGCGCCAATAATTTAACATCTTCTTCCGAGAATCCATTTAACATAGAATTTGTTATGAGATGGTACATTAAATGACCGTTCTTTAATATTAGCTCTGGTTTATCCCGGTAATGATGGATAATAATTTGCTCTTCCCAAAAATGTATAAACTTTTGTTCATTCTCAATTAGAAATTGGCCAACTTTTTTATCCATACACAGCCTGCTTTCCACTATTATAATGAGATTATAGCATAAAGTTTGAGGCATAGGGACGGTTCTCGTGCCTCAAAATAGGTGTAAATAAGAAATATTTCAAAGCAATTTGATGAAATGTACGAGCAAATATTAAGTTTGAAATGTTTGACTTTTTAGAATAAAATGTTACCATATATCCATATAAGGTAATCTTTTTAAATGAATATGAATCAAATCCGCTAGAGGTGCCTTTTTGAAAAGGCTGAGATTGAAGTGTGACTTCGGGACTCTATGAACCTGATCTGGTTAATGCCAGCGTAGGGAAGTGGACAACGGGATTTTTGGAGAGCAAAATTTTTATTTCTAAATTTCGGCCACTTTCTTACAAAAGGAAGTGGCTTTTTGTATTGCTTGTTTTGCGCTTCCTTAGACCAGCGAAATCCATTCAAAGGGGGGGAGTTGTATTTTTACTAGTCTAAAAGAAAAAGAGTTGCATCTTATATCCAATGGTAAAATGTCGATCCACCGATTGGCTGAAATAGCGAAGGATATTCATCCATTTGTAACTGCGCTACACTTGCGGGAAAAACAAAAATCAGCAAAGGAACTTTTTCAAGCAGTCGAACTTTTAACAAATGAAAACGTCCCTCCATCAAAAATCGTGATTAACGATCGGGTAGATGTTGCAATCGTGGCAAAGGCCCTTGGTGTTCAATTAGCCTATCATAGTTTAGATACAGCCTGTGTAAAGGTGCATTTTCCTCAACTTAGGGTCGGGACTTCCATTCACTCCTATGAAGAAGGACAAAATGCAAAGGAGAAAGGAGCTGATTTCGTTCTATACGGTCATGTCTTCCCTTCGCAATCAAAACCAGGAAAGACCCCAAAAGGGCTAGAGGAATTAACACGGCTGTCACAGCTGAACATTCCGGTGATTGCCATTGGCGGGATAACGCCGGAGAATACGGAAGAGGTCCTACAGGCAGGGGCATCGGGTATCGCTGTCATGTCAGGTGTTTTAGATGCCCGGGACCCCTTATTAGCCGTAAAGTCTTACATACATGCATTTAGAGATGGAGGTGGGAAATATGGATCATACATTTGATGTTGCCATAATTGGAGGTGGTGTTAATGGAGCCTCGATTGCCTATCAGTTATCAAAGCTAGGAAGAAAAGTCATCATTATTGAGAAAGAACAAATCGGCTGCCAAGCATCAAGTGCTGCCGCCGGAATGCTGGCTGCGCAAGCTGAACTTGAATATGACGGTCCATTATTTCAGTTGGCGATAAAAAGTCAAGCAATGTTTTCGGCTCTCGCTAATGAATTATTGGAAACTACTGGTGTGGACATCGAGTTTGTCAATAAAGGGATGTTAAAAATTGCAGAAACCGAAGACATGGCAGAAGAAGTAATAAGACAGGTCACCTTTCAAAAGAAATGGGATCCTACCATAAAATGGCTGGATGCGAAGGAATTACGAGAAATGGAACCGTCACTTTCACCAAGCGTACCTGGAGCGATGTATCTCCCGAACGACGGGCATGTACAGCCTGCAAAGTTAACGCAGGCGTTCGCAAAAGCGGCGGTCCATTTTGGTGCTAAAATACTTGAAAACACCGAAGTGCTATCTTTTCTTTATCAAAACGGTCAGGTGATAGGGGTGCAAACCACGAACGGAACCATCCTTAGTGATAACTTTGTTGTTGCGGCCGGTGCTTGGGCGGCCCAATTAATGCGTGAATCTGGTTTAGAGATGAACATGTATCCTGTTAAAGGTGAATGCTTTTCCGTTAAAACAGAAAGGCCAATTATCAATAGAACCATTTTTTCAGACAAACGCTGCTATCTTGTACCAAAAAAGAATGGAGAAATTTATATTGGTGCGACAATGATTGAACATACATTCGATAAAAAGGTAACAGCAAAAGGAATTGCCACTTTACTGGAAAGAGCAACCCAAATCATACCGCAAATTAAAGAGGCAGCGTGGGAGCGGGTGTGGGCTGGAATTCGGCCACAGACAGGTGATGGACTGCCTTACATTGGCGCGCATCCGAGGTGGAAGAATTTGTTTGTGGCAGCAGGGCATTTCCGCAATGGGATTCTACTTAGCCCGATTACAGGGAAACTAGTGGCTGAATTAATCGAAGGCAGCCTGAAAGATGAGAATCTGCTATCAGCTTTCAGGCTCGACAGAAATATGTTGGTAGGAGGTAAACCATGAAGGTATTCTTAAATGGCGAATGGACCCAATTATCAGACAGTATGGTATTTGTTTCAGATGTTCTTCAGCATTTTGAAATCCATGATAAAGTCGTTGTGGTCGAAGTAAACGGTGAAATTTTAACCAAGCTGGAACACCAAAGTACTAGACTAGCAGATAAAGACCGAATTGAAATAGTCCATTTTGTAGGAGGCGGTTGATATGTTAAAAATTGGTCCATTATCCTTCCAATCTCGTTTATTGCTTGGGACAGGGAAGTATCCAAGCTTTGACATCCAAAAGCAGGCGGTCGAAGTGTCCGAAGCAGAAATCCTTACATTTGCAGTAAGACGGATGAATATTTTTGAAGTCAGCCAGCCGAATTTTTTAGAGCAGCTAGATACCAATAAATATACGCTGCTGCCAAACACTGCAGGAGCGAAAACAGCTGCAGAGGCTGTCCGAATCGCTAAGTTAGCGAAAGCATCAGGCTTATGCGACATGATTAAAGTGGAAGTGATCGGCTGTGATAAAACGTTACTTCCTGACCCGATTGAAACGCTAAAGGCCACCGAAGAATTGGTGAAGGAAGGCTTTATTGTACTCCCTTATACCTCTGACGATGTGGTGCTAGCCCGGAAACTTCAAGAAGCAGGCTGCCATGCTGTCATGCCAGGGGCGTCGCCAATAGGATCTGGGCAGGGTATTATCAATCCGGTAAACCTCCAGTTTATTATCGAACAAGCCGTTGTACCAGTGATTGTCGATGCGGGAATCGGCTCACCAGGCGATGCCGCTTATGCGATGGAGCTAGGAGCAGACGGTGTGTTATTAAATACCGCAGTTTCAGCAGCAAAGGATCCGGTTAAAATGGCAAAAGCGATGAAATTGGCGATTGAAGCGGGAAGGCTTGGTTATGAAGCGGGCAGAATCGAGAAAAAGCGATATGCGACAGCCAGCAGCCCTAAGGAAGGAATGAGTATCGGGTGAATAATCGATACTCTAGGCAAGAGTTGTTTCCGCCGATAGGAAAAGACGGCCAGCAGCAAATTTCCAATAAACACGTACTCATCATTGGAGTTGGAGCACTTGGATCTGCAAGTGCCGAAGCACTCGTCCGGGCTGGCATCGGCAAAATCACCATCGTGGATCGTGATTATGTCGAGTGGTCCAATTTACAGCGGCAGCAGTTATTTACAGAGGAAGATGCGAAAAATCGAATTCCAAAAGTGATCGCGGCCAAAAATCGGTTAACAGCGATAAACTCATCTGTGAACATTGAGGCCATCATTGCAGATGCTTCAGCCCTAGAGCTTGAAGACTGGGCAAAAGAAGCAGATCTGATGATGGATGCAACGGATAATTTTGAAACAAGAATGATGATAAATGATGTCTCGCAAAAAGCCGGAGTTCCCTGGATTTACGGTGCTTGTGTGGGCAGCTACGGCATTTCCTACACAATCATTCCTGGAAAAACGCCTTGCCTTTCTTGTTTGCTTGAAACAGTTCCTTTGGGAGGGTTAACCTGTGACACGGCCGGAATAATTAGTCCAGCCGTAAACATGGTTGTCTCGTTCCAAATAAGTGAAGCATTGAAAATCTTGGTCGGAGATGTGGACTCATTAAGAAACAAGCTCGTTTCCTTTGATTTATGGAAAAATCAATATAGCGCCATTCAAGTAGATAAGTTGAAAAAGATGGATTGTCCTTCTTGCGGGCCGCAGCGCTCGTACCCTTATTTATCCTTTGAAAATCAAACAAAAACGGCGGTCCTTTGTGGAAGGGATTCGGTTCAAATACGTCCCGCCGTTCCAATGGTGCGCGACCTTGAAGCGTTAGAAAAAATATTGGAGAAACAAACTGGAGCTGTACAGAGAAACCCGTACCTTCTCTCCTATACCGTGAATGCTAACCGCTTAGTCATTTTTAAAGACGGAAGAGTTTTGGTACACGGCACGAAGGATGTTTCGGAAGCGAGAGTGCTGTACCATAAATATTTGGGGTAAAGGGTAGTGAAACGATCGGGAAATTAATTGTCACTAAGTGAACCTATTTAAAGAAAAAATTTATCAAGAAGGGCGATGTTCACAAGAAGCATCGCCCTTTCCCTATTTTATAACTCACTGCTTTTCAGTTCTTCCTTAACCATTTCGTCTAACCGCTCTATCATTTTTATGGCTCTATCTCGATCCATTTTTCGATAGTGGTGCATTCCGCTTTGCTCCTCGTCCATCTCATCGGCTAATTTGACGATTTCTTGCAACGGGGTCCGGTTGATAAAACCTTCCGGCATGTAAGAATCCGTATGGAATAAGACGGCCAGTGCGATTTCTTTGGCAATAATCGGATTTTCTCCCAACCGGATCAATAATTTATGGGCCCTTTCCGCACCCTTAATTGCATGTATATCATTTTGTTTATATAAATCATAATCCCATTTGCCGTTGCGATACCAAGTGTAATGACCCATATCGTGCAGCAATGCTGCTTTTGTTGCCAGATCAACGGAAACGCCCCGTTCTTTTGCCAACTTAAAGGCATGGTAGGCACAAGCAATAGCATGTACAATTCCAGACCGGCTCAAATATTTTTTTGCAATATGATGATTGAAAATTTGAATTAATGTTACCTCTCTCATTTTAATCACCTTCTTAAAATTGTTATTTTGTATTATAAAACAATTAATGTTGTTTTGTTAGAAAAAGTTTGTGATTATAAGGAAAAATGTTTTGGTAGCTGATATATTTGAGACAGCGGGGAAACCAAGAGGGGATTTAACCTATTTTCTCTTTTACTTTTCATAAAATTCTGTTAGAATCACTCAGATAGGAGGTGTCTTACATGAGTAACAGCTTAACCGAACTACTAGGTCCTCCATACGATCAACTTATGGATGCCAAGGTAGATAAAAGTCCTAGTGAAGTCGTGATTACGAATAACGATGGCGAAACTTATTACATAATTTCGGCTGAAGAATACGAAAATGGTCCGAAACAACAAGGGTATAAAATCGTTGTGGCAGATGGGGAGTAATTTTTTACTCCTCTTTTTTATTTTTTGATTTCAATTTCAAAAATATCCTTCAATCAAATTTCTTCCATGTTCATTTTTTTGACGAATAAACGGAATAATAAGTGTGGAGGTGATTGTATTGGAAAAAGAAAACAAATTTCCTGAAGTGATGAATGATATGGGGACACCCGCTGAAATGAGCCCTGTCAAAGACATAACGGATGCTGATTCAAAGGCACCAATGGTCGAAGTTAATCAACCGATTGATGCACAAGATCCACTTGAAATAAGAAGCCGCGGGTCAGTGACTGTGTTATAAACCAAAAATAAAAACAGGTAAAACAAAAAGTTTTACCTGTTAAGAGAACTTTTATTAAAATTTGCACATGAAATGGCTGTAAGCCAGGTTTTGTTCTTCCGTACTGCAAACAGCGTCAAGCCTCGTACAGGAAGCAGTAGTCATCTATCTATCAACCATTGGTTGATCCATCCGTTAGGTTCATTTCCCGCAGGATGATGCCCCGACCAAAATTTGGGTTGCTCGCTCGTGGGGTTTACCCGTTCCACCTTTTCCGTTTCCAGAAAAGCATCGTCACTGTGGCACTTTCAGGTTATTCTCAGCATATCTCTAGAGACTTAGCATGATTTCACCGCCGTCAGCCAATATCAAGATTGACTGCCCACCTTTGCAGATGGCACGAACACTACAGGCATCTCAGCACTGTGCGAGCCTGGACTTTCCTCAGCTCCTATAAAGGAACCGCGACTACTCACCATTCCATGTGTCCTTCGCTTAGAAGCGACAATAACTAATATAACAGGAATACTAATTAAAATCCATGGTAGTTTAATTCCATTGTTACCAATTTCAGATTCGATTAAAAGTGAATCAATGAAACAATTGTGGACGAATGTCGGTTCCATCGTATTAGCGCCATTACTTACACAGTATTATTCTTTGATGGACTAGTAGCATAAAATCCGCAAATTGAAAATATTTATGTAAGAGGTACAAGCAATGTCTCCGTCAAAAGCTTCTAAAAAGGGCTGATATCTTGAACAAAAATAATAATGTGCTGATTGTCATGTTTTTATTATTAATCTTATTGATTGTTCTTATAATCAATGTGATACTTCACGTTAAAATTTATGTCGTATACAGTTCCGGTGTTGGACCCATTTTCTTAATAGGCTTAATCATTTTTTTAATTGCTTTATTTTATTTCAAAGGTTAAAACCTTACTATGCCAGGCATCCTGAGTATGCCTGGCATTTTATTTTTATAAAAAAATGGACAGGAAGGTTAGAAAAATCTAGAAATTATAGTAAGATGGTATATATCATCTTAAATATGGTAATAGAGAGTTTTGATTTTTAAAAATGAATAAATAGAGGTTATGTAGCATGTGCAACGATCTGCTTGCTAGACTCGAGGAAGAGAAGGGTCAATGGTTACATAAAGCGATGGATCGCTTTAAGGAAGAGTTTACGTGCTTTGATGACAAAACAGTACTCACACCGGAAAATCAAATAATGAAGATGAAAAGCATTCATAGACAGAACAATCTTGATCTGGACCGGATGGAAAAGGAAATAAAGCTGATAAAGGATAACATCGAAGAAGAAGAGCAGGTTTATCAGCATTTGACCAAGGCCGTCCAGTATTTACAAGAGGATATAATCCATTATGAAGGGCTGCTATCGGAGTTGGCTACTATTCAATTGGAAAAATTCAACTGCCTCTTACATACGAAATTTGAATTTGATTTGAAAAAAGATCAAGTCGTGTTCAAGGATAGGAAAACGACCAGACTGATAGAGGGCTTTAATGAGGTAGAATCGGAGATGGCGGAGTTCTATCGAAAGCAGCTGGATGATAATGAAAGAAAATTAGCGCGAATTTTTCGCGATGCCGCTCCTGAAACAAGCTATGTATTCCAATCCAATCCGCAGGCGTCCAGCCTTTCCTTGAAGCATGGCCGGGGACTTGACCAGTATATAGTCCTGAAAAACTTTGAAGAGGATTATCGGATTGTTGCAAATACATTAGATGAAAACAACATGTTAGTTTACGAGTATTATATAAACCAATTGAATCATGTTAAGCAAATTGGAAAAAGAGATCTTTTGCAGCAGTCTGCGGCCAAAAAGGAGCAACATCAATTGGCCTCAGAAAAAGCAGCCGAACTACAAGAGCAAAAACGGCAAAAGGAATTGAGCTTGGCAGCGTTAGAAGAACAACTTACGAGGGCAATCTGGGAACAAAACCAAGAATTAGAACGGTTGCAAAAGCTGGATGAATTTTTAAAAGAAGAATTTGTAGAAGCCGTTTCTAAATGGCAGGTTAAATTGTTTGGGGAGCAGACGCCGGAGGTGGAACGCTGGTTGTACCATCAATACAGCCAGTTGATTTTAAAGCAAGCAGAAAGGATTATTGGAAATGAGCACTTCTAACAGAACCGTGGATGAAAAATATAATGAAGCGATTCAATCGTTAAAAAAAATCAATAGCCTTCTTTTTTATGATGAATTAAAGACACTATTAAAAGACCGGGAACAAACGATTGCCGAATTGAATGGGGAAGTTTTTGAGTCTGTTGAAAATTTGCGACAGTCACTTAGTCAGTTTCCTCTGAATATCAGCGAGCAGCTCAAGGAAGACATCATCGCACCCCAGTCGGAATTGTTTGACAGCAAGATTCACCATTTTAATGAAACGTTAACCCTATTGGAAAAAAAGATTGCCATGTGGCATCAGCAATATCAAGAATATTTATCGAAGACGGAACAGCTGCTAGAGGATTTAAAAGAACGGCAGCGCAATGATTATAAGTTCATGGAGATGCAAACCGAAAAGGTCCTAGAGGCCATTCGGTCATCTCAGGAGCAAATTGGTGTTCTATTCACCCAGGGAATTACTGACCAGGCCTCCATCACGAATATAAAATATGAAGCAATGAGTGAAAGATTATCGGATCTTTCTAAGAATCTTCACCATGTTGAGGCCAGCCTGATGGCTGAGGTGGAGCAATTGAACCTAAAGCAGCTGCAGGACCAAAGGGATTTCCAGGAGCTATGGGAAGAAAAATGGAAACTGAATGCAGATGCCACTGCGAAGAAGGAACAGCTATTTAAAAAATGGCTGATTGGGCTGGCTGTAGGGCAGGGAGTTTCGATTCTATTAGTGTTGGTGGTACTGTTTTTTAAGTAAAAGATGGATTTTCCTTTTATTGGATGGGTGGGGCGCTGCTATGCAAGTGGTTCATAACGCCCGGGCGAGTGGAATAAACGGTATTCCGGTCGTTATAAAGGGTCTATAACGCCCGAGGGAGCGGAGGAAATCGAGACTCGGTCGTTATGAAAGTTTTATAACGCCCAGGTGATTGGAAGAAACGGTGTCTCGGTCGTTATGAAAGGGTTATAACGACCCAGCAAGCAGAGGAAACCGAGACTCGGTCGTTATGAAAAGGATCATAACGACCGAACAAGAGGAAGAAACCGTGTTTCGGTTGTTATAAAGGGCTCATAACGCCCAAGCGAGAAGAAAAGTCCGAGTCCCGGTCGTTATGAAAACCCAATCTGCTTAACGTTGTCGTGCAATTATATATCCGTTATCTATTTTCTTAAACCCAATGCGGGGATAATATTCCATCGCAATCGGAGAGGCGAGCAATATAAGCGTCACTTCATCTCCAATTTGCTCTTGCAGCAATCTCACCAGCTCCTTGCCGATCCCCATTTTTTGATAGGTCTTGTCTACAGCTAAATCCGATAAATAGCAGCAATAGCTATAATCAGTAATAGCTCTGGCTACTCCAGCAAGTTTTTCACCAACCCAAGCCGTAATTGTAATATCAGCATGATCAAGCATCCGCTGCAGCCGAGGTAAATCGTCAACAGGCCGCTTAATGCCGGATGCTTTAAAAACTGTAGAAAGCTCTTCTGCACTGATTGAAACATTGATTTTGTACGTTAATTGTAAAGAATCATTCATTTTTCCATCCTCCAATTTGTTAAGATGAACTAATTGTAATGGATGGATGGCTCCCCAAAAAGTACCAGAACGCAAGGTTTTAATGGTGCCAGTTATCGAAATTATGAAACATCTTCATACTGCCAACCCAAATCATACACCCTAAAGTTTGACCCATAATAATTATTTCCGTCAAATAGTCTAATCTCGTCAATCATAGGGTTGTTAAACTTAATAACCAATCTATGTGTGCTCTCAAAAACAATATGATTTAATTGTTCTTCTAGCAATCTATCTAAATAAGCCTTCTCGTCCCAATACAATCTCATTCCAATCACGGATTTTAGCCAGTTCTCTTCCACGATATTTGGATTACACGTATGATGATGCGTATTTCCCTGACATACCCACTTACCTGGATTTCCGGGCTTTCTTCTAAATGGTTTCATACAAAAATTACAGTAGATTTTTCCTGCAAAAAATGACATAAGAACCACTTCTTTCCCTTTTTAAAACTATTATATGAACAAGATTCTAGCGATATTCATTTAATAGTAGAGTTATTTAGTAGTTAAAGTAGTTTTTAGATAAAAAAGGTATTTAGCTTGATCCGGGTGATGCATGGGGACGGTTCTCTTGCCTCACTTTTTATGTTAGAACGTGAACCAGTTGATTAATAAGAATCGAAAAAAGGTTATTGACAAAAAGAAATTTAGGATTTATTATTATCTCATATTCAAGATAATTTAATTCAAGATTTCAAAAGGAGGTGAAGGAAATGAACAGGAAATGCTCGAATTTGCCCTTTCTAATATTGATGCAAACATCGAAAGCTATTCATGATCGCATTAAAGATGAAATCGCAAAAAACAATCTTGGTATTACGGAGTTTTCTGTTCTGGAGGTACTTTATCAAAAAGGGAAACAAACCATTCAACAAATTGGCAATTGCATATTAATCTCGAGTGGTTCGATGACCTATGTAATAGATAAGCTTGAAAAAAGAGGTCTGTTATGCAGAAATGCCTGTCCGGATGACCGCAGGGTGATTCATGTGACCTTAACGGATGCTGGAAATGGATTAATGGACGAAATCATGCCAAAATATCATGAGTTCGTGAATTCCATGTTTGATTCGTTAAGTTTGGATGAGGAAGAGACATTGGTCCGGCTTTTAAAAAAAGTAAGAGATAAAGTGTAGATTTTAAAAATTTTTTATAAAATATCTCGAATCCGAGATAAAAAACAATTAGGAGGCTTTTAAAATGTTAAATATTGGTTTATTAATTATTCGTTTGGTAATTGGTTTATTATTTGTAGGGCATGGTGCGCAAAAATTGTTTGGTTGGTTTGGCGGTTATGGCCCGAAAGGCACAGGTGGATGGTTTGAATCTGTTGGCATTAAGCCTGGCGTAACCATGGCAATAATTGCAGGCTTGGCAGAGCTAATTGGCGGATTATTGTTTGCTTTAGGATTTTTAACCCCGCTTGCAGGAATTTTGATTGCAGGAACGATGGCAATGGCGATTATCAAGGTTCATGCTCCTAATGGATTATGGGCAACAGCCAATGGATATGAATTTAACCTTACTTTGCTGGCTGTTGCAATTGGTGTAGCTTTAATCGGCCCTGGTCAATATGCATTAGATGCATTTTTGTTCTAAAATATCCTGAATTAAAGAATCTTAATTTATAATTAAAATGATAAGATTTTAATTAATGGACTAGGAAAAACTAAAGTATCGAATTCATTTAATTATCTCGCGAAAAGGGAGTGTTAAAAAATGAGTAAGAAAACAATGGGAATACACCATATCACAGCTATTGTCGGGCATCCACAGGAAAATGTAGATTTCTATGCCGGCGTTTTAGGGCTGCGCTTGGTAAAGCAAACCGTGAATTTTGATGATCCGGGAACTTATCATCTCTATTTCGGAAATGAAGGTGGAAAACCAGGGACCATCATTACCTTCTTTCCTTGGCCAGGTGCTCGTCAAGGAATCATTGGAGACGGCCAGGTTGGGGTAACATCATATGTTGTTCCTAAAGGAGCGATGGGATTTTGGGAGCTGCGATTAGAAAAGTTCGAGGTTCCTTTCACAAAAATAGAGCGCTTTGGAGAGCAATATTTGGAATTCGATGATCCACATGGACTTCATTTGGAAATTGTCGAAAGAGAAGAAGGGGAAGCCAATTCCTGGAGCTTTGGGGGAGTAACACCTGAAGTGGCGATAAAAGGATTTGGCGGAGCAACCCTTTTATCGGAACAGCCTGATAAAACAGCGGAATTGTTAGAAATGGTAATGGGGCTCGAATTTGTCGGTAAAGATGGCGATTTAGCCCGTTATCGTTCAACAGCCGAAATCGGCAATATTATTGACCTAAAATTAACTCCAATTGGACTCGGACAAATGGGTGTCGGTACCGTACACCACATTGCATGGCGGGCTAAGGATGATGAGGATCAATTAGATTGGAAGCAGTATGTAAAGCGTCATGGGTACGGGGTAACACCAGTACAAGATAGAAACTACTTTAATGCAATTTACTTTAGAGAGCATGGAAAAATTCTGTTTGAAATCGCAACAGATCCTCCAGGATTTGCGCATGATGAATCACAAGCGACGATGGGAGAAAAATTGATGCTGCCTTCCCAGTATGAACCACATAGAGCACAACTAGAACGAGTGCTGCTTCCAATTGAAGTAAGGCCATTAGACTAATTTATCGAGGGGACTGATTCTTTGCGTTCGATTGACCCTGCAACAATTAGCGAAAGAGAAAATTATAAATTCTTGATAGGAAGCATTATCCCAAGGCCTATTGCGTTTGTCACATCGATTTCGAAGGATGGGGTGTTGAACGGTGCACCATTTAGCTACTTTAATATTGTGTCAGCCAACCCCCCAATGATTTCTTTATCCATTCAACGTTCAGCAGGGAGGCAAAAGGACACAGCGCGAAATATCCTGGAGTCCAAGGAATTTGTGGTCCATATCGTTGACGAACAAAATGTTGCTGAAGTCAACAAAACAGCGTCGACACTTCCCCCTGACCAAAGTGAAATAGACTTAACGAATTTAACTCCAGTGGAAAGCGTGAAAATTTCAGTCCCGGGAGTAAAGGAAGCGAAAGTCAGGATGGAATGTTTAGTAGAGCATTCAATAGAATTGGGAGGAAAAGATTCTCCTGAATGTGATTTGATTATTGGAAAAATTGTTCAATATCATATTGAAAGCAGCATTTATGAAAAGGGAAGAATAGACCCAAGGGGACTATCTGCTGTAAGTCGATTGGCTGGAAATAATTATGCGAAAATCGGTGATATCTTTGAAATCGAAAGACCTAAATAGTTCCACGTTCTGGAGGGAAAATAAGGATGAAACATATATTCAATAAAGGGCAAGACCAAACAAAACCCACCTTTTTATTGCTTCATGGAACGGGTGGCAATGAATTAGACCTTCTGCCACTTGCCGGCATGATTGACGATGAGGCCAATGTTTTAAGCGTTCGCGGGAATGTATTGGAAAATGGGATGCCGCGCTTCTTCAGAAGGCTAGCGGAAGGAGTCTTTGACGAAGAAGATCTTATTTTTCGAACAAAAGAGCTAAATGAGTTTCTAGATGAAGCAGCTGAAAAGTATAGTTTCGACCGAAACAATATCGTTGCGATTGGTTACTCAAATGGAGCAAATATCGCGGCAAGTTTATTATTCCATTACCAAAATGCCTTAAAAGCTGCCATTCTTCATCATCCAATGGTACCGCGAAAAGGAATTGAGCTTCCTGATTTGACCGGAACGTCCGTGTTTATAGCTGCTGGGACGAATGATCCAATCTGTTCACCTATGGAATCTACTGAACTTCAATCGTTATTACAGAACGCTAGAGCAAAAGTAGAGCTTCACTGGGAAAATCGCGGACATCAATTAACGGTGGATGAAGTGAAAGCCGCTGCAAATTGGTATCGAAAGGTAATAAGCAAATAATTAGGGTGACAACATCCGAAAGAAGGAGGCGGAAACCTTGAATGAAAAGAAAATAGTGGGTGAACTAGCAGCCGATTTCATTGAGGACGGGATGGTTGTAGGGCTTGGAACTGGTTCAACCGTTTATTTTACGATTATGAAACTTGGAGCGCTAGTGGAAGCGGGGCTTTCCATTCAAGGAATCCCAACCTCGGTTCAAACAGCAGAATTAGCAAAAAAATTACACATCCCATTAGCCAATATGGACGAGGTTAAGAAAATTGATATTGCAATAGATGGGGCCGATGAAGTCGATTCTCACCTGAACCTCATTAAGGGTGGCGGCGGAGCGCTAGTTCGGGAAAAAATCGTAGCCAAGGCTGCGGAAAAATTTATTGTAGTGGCTGACCCTTCGAAAATGGTGAAAACATTGGGAGCTTTTCCGCTTCCTGTGGAAGTCGTTCCTTTTGGGGCGATGCAGACTGAGAATTATATTAGGGAATTACAAGGGGAAACTAAATTGCGTCTAACGAACGGAAAGCCATTTCAAACGGATAATGGCAACTTTATCATTGACTGTTCATTTCCCAGCATCACAAAGCCCCAAGAGTTGGAATGCATCTTAAATAACATTCCCGGTGTGGTCGATAATGGCTTGTTTGTTGGCATGGCAGATAGGGTGATTACAATAGATACGGGCCATAAGCCGGTTTTACTAGATAGAGGAAAACATTAATAAATGGGAGGAAATAATCATGAACAAATTAAAGGGTGTACATCACGTTACAGCCATTACAAGCAGCGCTGAAAAAATTTATGAATTCTTCACATATGTTTTAGGGGTGCGTTTAGTAAAGAAAACTGTGAACCAAGACGATATTCAAACGTATCATTTATTTTTTGCGGATGATGTAGGCGGTCCAGGGACGGATATGACATTCTTTGACTTCCCAGGAATTCCAAAAGGGGTTCATGGAACAGACGAGATTTCAAAAACATCCTTTCGTGTACCGAATAATGCAGCATTAGATTATTGGCTAAAGCGGTTTAACCGGTTAAATATTGAACATACAGGAATCAAAGAGCAATTTGGCAAGAAAACACTGTCATTTGTCGATTTTGATGATCAGCAGTACCAATTGATTTCCGACGAGAACAATCAAGGTGTTGCCTCAGGAATACCATGGCAAAATGGACCAATCCCATTGGAACATGCCATTACAGGATTAGGACCGGTCTTTGTCCGTGTCTCCAACTTCGATTATTTTAAAGCAATTATGGAAGAGGTATTACTTTTTAAAGAAATTGATAAAGATGGCTCTTACCATTTGTTTGAAACAGGAGACGGCGGGAATGGCGCACAGGTGATTGTTGAGTATAATGCCATTCTTCCCCGGGCACGCCAAGGGTTTGGAACTGTACACCATGCTGCCTTCCGAGTTGAAGACCGTGCTGAAATAGATGAATGGACGAAACGAATGCAATCCTTCCGCTTGCCGAATTCCGGTTATGTGGAACGCTATTATTTTGGTTCCTTATATACAAATGTTGCCCCGCAAATTCTGTTTGAAATTGCAACAGATGGACCGGGCTTCATGGGTGATGAACCGTATGAAACACTTGGTGAAAAACTATCATTACCGCCATTTTTCGAATCAAAACGCGAGCAAATTGAAAAACTGGTCCGGCCGATTGATACAGTAAGAAGTACAAAAGTGTTTGAAAAAGAATAGAATTCGCCGATATTACTTATAAATAATTTTTAAAAAAGTCAAACTGCTTTTTTTGACAATAAAAATTATTTCGATTACAATTATCTCGAATTAAAAATAAAGTAGCAGCAAAGGATGGTTTCAAATGACCAAAATTGGAATTTTACTTGGTTCTCTACGGAAAGAATCTTTTTCTAAAAAAATTGCCGCAAATGTTGCAGCTTTATTCCCTGAAGGAATGGAAGCGGAATTTGTTGAGATCGGCAACCTGCCTTTATATAATCAGGACTTTGATGATGAAAACAATGCTCCGGCAGAGTATACAACGTTCCGTAACAAAATGAAGGAAATTGACGCTGTTTTATTTGTCACACCTGAATATAACCGCTCTGTACCTGCTGTATTAAAGAATGCATTAGATGTGGGATCACGTCCATATGGGGCAAGTGTATGGAGCGGCAAACCGGCTGCCATTATCAGCCAATCACCTGGTAATTTGAGCGGCTTTGGTGCCAACCATCATTTACGTCAGTCTCTTGTATTCTTAAATATGCCAACCGTTCAACAACCAGAAGCTTATATCGGCAATGTTGCTGCTTTGTTGGATGAAAACGGCAAATTGAAAGACGAGAATACGGTCCAATTCTTACAAACTTTCGCAGATGCATTTGTTGATTTAATTAAGAGACATCAAGCGTAGGTTTTTATCCACTAATATAAAATGGTCCCTGATATATGGATAAGGAAGGGGTTGGAGAATATAGCGGAAGAAAACCTGCTATATTTTCCAACTTTTTTATATTTCATGATTTTACTATATGAAGAAGATAATTGAAGGAGTGACAGAAATTGATTCAGCTTTATCCTGCAAGTACGCGCTATACAGTAAAAAATGACTGGCTGGAGAGTAATTTAAGTTTTTCTTTTGGAGAATATTATGACCCATCGAATATCCGATTCGGTCCACTTCGTGTCTTTAACGACGATACCGTTCAGCCGGGACGGGGTTTTGGCATTCATCCGCATCGTGAAGCGGAAATTGTCTCAATTGTATTAAAGGGACAGCTTAAGCATGAGGACAATTTAGGGAACGCCGGAATCATCGGCACAGGAAGTATTCAGCGCATTAGTGCCGGAACCGGAGTGCTTCATTCTGAATTTAACGCGTCAAACCAGGAAGAAGTCCAATTCCTGCAGCTATGGTTTTCCCCGGATGAAAAGAAGTTAACCCCTTCCTATGAGGATATTACATATGACTTAGAGCAAATGCACAATCAGCTCTTACCAGTTATCTCTCATATCGGTTCGGAGCGGGTTGCTAAAATTCATCAGGATGTAACCCTTTATTTATCCAGGCTGGATGGGAAGGAGACACTGACCTTTCGGCAGGAAGAAGGCAGGAGAATATACGTCTTTACGATTGATGGAGAATTATCAATTAATAACGATAACATTTTAAAGACTAGGGATGCTGCCCGAATCACAGATCTTCCGGAAATTACGATTCAAGCAAGTAAAGATAGTTTCTTTTTATTAATTGATTTACCTGGAGGTGAATTCTAATGTTAATGATTCGCCATTCCATCGGCAGCCGATTGCTATGTCAATCGGAAACCTACACGATTGAAGAAAAAGGGGATCATTGGCTGATATCGCTCCCCATCGATGAGGAAACCGCTTCGAAGGTGTTGGAATTTCAAGATGAGTTAAATTTATTCGTAACAAAAGAAAAGGAAAAGACTTGGTTTTACTCCTCAAATGCCCAAATAAAGTTCCTGCCTAAGGAAAATAAATTGGTGATACTTGCTGATCATAAAACGGTTTATCCAGTTTAGTGATGAATGTTGAGGACTACCAACTAATCAGAATTATATTGAAAATAAATTTTTTACCCGCCATTTAGGAGAATGGCGGGTTTTTTCATCTTGAATATCTTTAAAGCCGCTTTGAAAATACGGAATCCTTTTTTCAAATAATACATCTATTTTTCTTTTATTAAAGAAAGATAAAGATTCCTTTAAGTCTTAATCAATGTGAGCCCAATCGACAAATTCTTAAAAAACGCATCCTTATAATGGCATTTATGGGAAAGGGGGAGATGGATCCTTAACACTACACCCTGCCTTCCATCTATTGCAGTAAATGTATTAGACATCTAATTACTATTATTTTTGAAAAACGGGAGGTTTCTGTTTTGAAAAATTTACTTAGAACTGTGGTTAAGCAAAGAAGACAATTTCTGATGGATCAGCTTGTTCAATCAGGTGTTTATAAAAAGAATAATAAGCATCTATATGAATGGACTTTGAGTGATTTAGAGGAAGAGTACAAATATATTTTTAATTTGGAATCCAGTAAAAAAGAAAAATATCTTCACCCTTAATAAGGAGGAATGGAATGTTAAACAAACAAACAGTTGTTTTTTTAGGAGCCGGTTCTATGGCTGAGGCGATGATTTCAGGTATTGTTAATACCGGCAAAATACCTTCCAAACAAATACTGGTTTCCAACCGAAGGAATCAAAAACGTTTGCGGGAACTCCAGAATACTTACGATATTAAGGGAATAAGTCGAGAAGAGTTAACCTTTGAACATATTGACATCTTCATATTAGCCATGAAGCCCAAAGACATAGGATCCTCATTACAATACCTTTCAAATAAGCTTAAACCTAATCAGATCATTCTATCAGTTGCCGCAGGGATTCCCACGAACTCGATCGAGAGATATCTTCCACAAGGGCAGCCTGTTGTTCGGGTTATGCCCAATACATCCAGTATGATTGGTGAATCGGCCACGGCGATCTGTCCCGGTAAACATGCCACAAAAAAAGTGATGACAATCGTGAGGGATTTATTATCATGTTTGGGTACTGTTTATCAAATTGACGAAGATAAAATGGATATCTTTACAGGGATCGCTGGGAGTGGCCCTGCATATTTTTATTACTTAATCGAACATATGGAAAAGGCAGGAAAAGAGTGCGGCCTTGATGCCGCTACAGTTAGGCAAATAAGTGCACAAACCATTTTGGGTGCTGCCAAAATGATGATACAGGAAACGGGTACGCCGGCAGAGCTAAGAGAAAAAGTGACATCTCCGAATGGTACCACGGCTGCCGGATTGGAGGCATTGGAGAAGCATGGCGGAGGAAGGGCTATTATGCAAGCCGTTAAAGAAGCAGCAAAACGTTCCCAAGAAATGAACAGCCACTATCAAAGACGCCAAATAGGAGTGATTGGATGACCTCAGGCTTTAAAAAGAGAGTTGTTGTCAAAATTGGCAGCAGCTCACTCACAAGCCTTCGTGGTGAAATTAGCCGCAGGAAATTGGAAAAATTGGTAGAAGAAGTTGTGCAATTAAAGGATGAAGGCCACGAGGTGCTGCTAGTTTCATCTGGTGCTGTAGCAGCGGGCTATCGAAAACTTGGTTTTACAGAACCACCGAGCGCGCTGCCGGAAAAGCAAGCATCCGCGTCGATTGGCCAGAGCCTATTGATGGAAATCTATTCTGAGCTTTTTCTATCCCACGGCTATGTTGCTTCACAAATTCTCATCACTAGAGAGGATTTATCGGACGAAAACCGTCATAATAATGCCAAAAATACAATCAATGTCTTACTTAATCGTGGAATTGTTCCAATTATAAATGAAAACGATACGGTGACCGTCAATCGCTTAAAGTTTGGAAATAATGATGTTCTTTCCGCCAAAATAGCAGGACTCATTGATGCCGATATGTTAATTATTCTTTCGGATATTGATGGGATGTATAATGGCGATCCTCGCCAGATGAGCCACGCTGTTCGGCTGGAACACGTTCATGAAATTACCATGAAAATCGAAGAAGCAGCCGGCGGCACTGGAAGCTCGGTTGGAACCAGGCGGAATGAAATCGAAAATCGATGCCTTTAAAATTGCCATGGCATCCGGAATCCTTTCCTTTTTAGGGAAAGCAGGGACTCCCAATATTTTAAAAGATGCCGTCCATCAAAAAGCTACGGGGACCTATTTTATCAAACGTGAAATGGTTTCGAAAACAGGCGGATAAGTTTCATTTAATTCAATAGGAGGGATTCGATGGTTCTTTTAAGAGAGGATTCAACAAAAATTGAAATTCAGGCAATCAAGGCAAAAAAAGCGGCCAAAAGACTAAGTATCTTATCGACAGAAGAAAAAAATCAAGCCCTCACTCTGTTAGCAGATCAGCTTGAAGCGAAAGTGGAGGACATATTGAAGGCTAATGAAATCGATATAAAATACGGGAGAATCGAAGGGTATAGCGAGGCCTATTTGGATCGTCTTACCTTAACAAGAGAACGAGTTTTTGATTTTACTAGCGGACTACGTGAAGTCGCCAAGCTGCCAGTTCCTGTCGGCGATACCCTTTCCAAGTGGACACTTGATAATGGACTTCTTGTTAAAAAAGTAAGTGTTCCTTTAGGTGTGATTGGTATGATTTACGAGGCACGTCCGAATGTGACTGTTGATGCAACGGGACTTGCTTTGAAATCAGGAAATGCCATTCTCCTGAAGGGAGGTTCCTCAGCGATTTTTTCAAATAAAGCTATTTTTAAAGTGATTCAGGAAACGCTGGTAAAGACGGCGATCCCAAAAGAGGTGGTTCAACTGATTGAGAGTACAGACCGCACCGCCACTCAGCAGCTGTTTACGATGAAAGAGCATATAGATGTGCTAATTCCAAGAGGCGGGGCTTCGCTCATTTATTCAGTTGTCAATGAAGCGACAGTACCTATCTTAGAAACAGGAGTGGGTAATTGCCACCTTTATATTGACAGGGAAGCGGATGTGGAAAAAACATTGAACATATTGGTGAATGCCAAAACGGATCGACCTGCTGTATGTAACGCTGTGGAAACGGCAATTATCCATCTTGACTGGCTGGAGCACAATAAACAGGCGTTGATTAAAACGTTGAAAGACCACAATATTTCCGTACATGCTGATAAAAAAGCAGCGGCGGTTATTCCTGGTGCTGGGCTGGCAAACGAAGAGGATTGGGCGACAGAATACTTGAGTTTAGATCTCGCCATTAAGACGGTCACTAGTGTGGAAGAAGCGATTGAACATATCGATAAGTATGGAACTAAACACTCGGAAGCTATTATTACTGAAAACCGTAAAACTTCTAAGAAGTTTATGGACTTAGTGGATGCCGCTGCGATATATCATAATGCTTCTACCAGATTTACGGACGGCGGGGCACTTGGGCTTGGGGCGGAAATTGGTATCTCTACCCAAAAGCTCCATGCACGAGGCCCGATGGGGCTGGCTGAATTGACTACGACGAAATATATTATGATCGGAAATGGCCACGTAAGATAGTGGAAAGAAGCTGATTTAAAAGCATATTGCGTGCTTTTAGATCAGCTTCTTTGATTTTGACGTAGCATAAGAGTAATATTAGACTTTTTTGGGGGGCAGGTTTGATTTGTAAATACAGTACTTTTATTTGCGAATTCAAACCTATTATTTGCGAATCCTTATATGTGGCAGTCGACTTTGCCATGGATAGAACGATAAATTTAAAAATATCCATTGGAATATAGTCAGAATTACCCCAATTTGGTCAAATATCTTGTTATTATCAAAAAATCTTAGAAGTACTAATTGAAATGGAAAAAAACAAAAAAATACAATTAATAGATTACGATTTAATCTTTTCCAAGAAGGTGATTGGAAGGGAGAAGTTGACCTCTTATCACGAATGATCCATAAGCAAGTAAGAACCAAAAATAATATATCGAAAGGAAAAATTATTTTTTCCAAAGAAAAATCGAGTCCTAGGGTATCCCCCTTAAAATGGACCTTTTCTGAAGAAAAGAACCAAGAACCTGACTCAATGACTAAGAGAATAAACCATGTTAGCAATAACCAATGAAATGGTTTTTGAGCTCCTCTCCACCCCAAAATAACTACCGAAGTCATTAAGGAAACAAGAATCAATAACAGCCAATACTGTCCTCCTATTCCAGATCCGCCTAATCCCATCCATCCTGACCACGAGTATGATGGTCCATCGAATAAGCCTCTTATTATTGGCAGCCAGAACATGAATCCGCTTAGAATCACATAAAGAAGAATTAAGACTAATAACCTATCAGGTTTCCATTCCATAACAAAATCACATCCATTTCATGATCTTAATCATTATTATACTTTGGATATTTCAGTGAAATGCTTTAGGGCTAGGTATTTCTCTTATTTGGGCTTTACGATTCACTTGACCAATTCTGCAGTCCAGTTTTGTGAAATTATTCCTATAAAGAGGCATTTATTTTCAAGCGCTATATACTGTATGGAAGGGAGCGCTGTGAAAATGAAAAAAGTTTCTGTTGGATTAGGTATAATTGGAGTGTTCATTGTTGTTTTCGGCTTTATGTTAATGTCTAGTTATAATAATTTTGTTAATTTAGAAGAAAACGTCAATCAATCTTATGCTCAAATTGAAAATCAACTACAGAGAAGACTGGACCTAGTACCCAACTTAGTAAATACCGTAAAAGGATATGCAGCCCACGAAGAAGAAGTCATCGCTTCTATTTCAGATGCACGTGCAAGACTTGCCGGTGCTAAAACGCCGGAGGAAGAGGCGACAGCTAACGCCGAATTATCTGGCGCATTGAGCCGTTTGCTTGTTGTGGTTGAAAACTATCCCAATCTAAAAGCAGATCGTCAATTCACACAATTAATGGATGAATTGGCTGGAACAGAAAATCGAATTGCCATTGCTCGCAAGGATTATAATGACCAGGTTGCGGTTTATAACAAAAAAGTAAAAAGCTTCCCGGGAGTAATGATTGCAGCAATGACAGGTTTTGATGAAAAGGAATATTTTGAAGCAGATCCTAAGGCCTCTGAAGCTCCAAAGGTTGATTTTGGAGGAGGCAATGGATAATGAAGGCAAAGAAGGCCATCAGCTTTCTTTTGGTATTTTTGACTATTTTCCTTTATACAGGAAAGGCATTTTCGGAGGATGTTCAAATCCCTGAACCAGTTGGCGACATTTACGTCCAGGATTTTGCCCATATATTAAATGATAAGGAAAAAGAAGAATTACAAAACTTAGGAAGAAAGGTTGAAGACCAAACAACTGCGCAGGTTGTCGTTTTAACCGTCCAAACAATTGGCGACCGAACCATTGATGAATATGCCAATGAAGCATTTCGGCAATATGGAATTGGAAACGGCAAGGACAACAATGGTTTGCTCCTCGTTTTATCCATGAATGAGCGAAAAGCGAGGATTGAAGTAGGCTATGGTTTAGAGGGGAGGATTCCCGATGGAAAAGCAGGGAGAATTCTTGATGAATACGCCATTCCTAACTTAAAAAGTGAACAGCCAAATATAGCTGTTGTCGAAACATATAAGGCACTGGCAAAAGAGGTTCTTGCCGAATATGGTAAAGCTGGAGACCAGCCAAAAGAGGATGAAGGAATCGGCATTCCAGGTTGGTTAATTTTTCTTTTGGTTATTATCCTTGTGTTTCTTGATTTTAAGTTTTTTGGAGGGACACTAACCTATCTTGTTCTTTCCATTCTGTCTAGAGACGATGGCAAAGGGGGTGGAGGTGGGGGCCGAGGCGGAGGAGGAGGCTCTTCGGGTGGCGGCGGTGCTGGCCGCGGCTGGTAAACCTAATGATAGTTTATTACTTATAATATAACTTATTAGAAGAGTCTTTCTTATCCTTAAGCCTTAGACTTGATATATTTGTCTAAGGCTTTTTATATTTTTAACAATGTTCTGGACACATATTGGTTTAATAGCCTTTACAAAAAAGCTGAAACATTGAAAAGGCATCATTAAATTTTGACAAAAGAAAAACCTATGTTGACAAATTGTCAACGTAAATGTATATTTACGACGAATTGTAAAAAAGGAAGGGAAGCGAAAATGGATAATCAGCTTGGTTTGTTATTGAAGAAATTGCTAAAAGAACGTTCTTTATCCATGAGGAAGCTGAGTGAACTTACTGATATTGACACAGCCACAATTTCACGAATCATAAATGGTAAACGAAAAGCGCAGCCGGAGCATTTACAAAAATTTGCTGACTATTTAGGGGTTCCCATCTCTGAATTATTTATCGCTGCAGGCTTTGCAGTTGAAGAGAAAAAAGAAATTCAGCAATCTGATATCACTATGTCTGTTGAAAGTATTCAAAAGTTACTTGAAGCCTCTAATTTAATAGATTCTGAATTTAGCATAGCAGGTGTTGAACGGCAGTTAGCAAATTATGAACAATATGCACAAACGGAAGAGGGAAAAGAAAGTATTCTTAAAAGCTTTGGTGAAAAGCTTAAAAAGATTGGCAGTTTAGGGCCTTTTATAAGCCAGTTAAAAGATATGTTTGAGAGGTTTCGTTTAAATAAGGGAACGCCAAGAGAGCTTGCAATTGCTGGAAGTGCACTAATCTATTTTATAGTATCAGTGGATGTTATTCCGGATTACATTTTTCCAGTCGGTTATATTGATGATGCTATGGCCATTCAACTTGTTGCAAATTTACTAACAATTAAGCAATGATCATTAATGTAAAATAATTTTTCAAAATTAAAATAATCGAGAAGGTGTACTATGGAAAGAATGCAACGAAGGAAAAAACGTGTTAAGTGGACAAGGATTCTTCTTTTAATTCTTCTCTTAATGATTGGCAGTGTGGGTGCTTATGCAACTTATCAATATAAACAAGGAGTTTCACTTGCTGATGGCGGGAAATTTAAAGATGAAACGAAAAACGCGAAAGCTTTTCAGGGAGAAGATGTGAAATTTGGAAGAATTAATGTGCTTCTTTTGGGAAGCGATTCTCGTGGTGAAGAGCACGCCAGAACGGATTCCATTATGATTGCCCACTATGATCAGGATACTCATCAATCTAAGTTGATTTCTATTATGAGAGACACATATGTTAATATTCCTGGTCATGGAAAGCAAAAAATAAACGCAGCATATGCATATGGCGGGCCAGAGCTCCTTCGACAAACCATTAAAGAAAACTTTGATATTGATTTAAATTACTACGCTATAGTTGATTTTGAAGGGTTCTCAAAAATTGCCGATATCATTGCACCGGATGGAATCGAAGTGGATGTTCCTTCTAAAATGTCGTATGGAATTGGAACGACAATAGAACCGGGAATACAAACCTTACATGGGGACAAGTTATTAGGATATGTACGTTTTAGACATGATAAATTAAGTGACTTTGGTCGGGTTCAAAGACAACAGGAAGTCATTGGCAAGTTGAAGGATCAAGCTATGAGCGTAGGAAGTATTTTAAAACTTCCTAAAATGTTAGGGGTTATAAACCCATATGTTGATACTAATTTGGATACACCTACTTTATTATCTTTGGGAAAAGATTTGCTTACTAATCAATCTAATGACATAAAAACTATGCGTATTCCCGTGGATGGGTCTTATACAAATGAGCAATTCAAAAACGTTGGTGCAGTGTTAAGTATCAACCTGGAACAAAATAGGTCTGCTCTAAATGATTTTTTATCATTATAATCTTTTTGGGTTATTAAGAAAATGAAGACGTAAATTTGATAAAATTGCTCATGAAAAATGCATGATGGAAAGTGGGCCTCTTGCATTTTTTATGGAATGTCTCAATTTATTAGGCAGGAGTAACACTATGGATGATAAAGAACTTAATTTAACGGAGCATCTTGATGAGTTGCGAAAAAGATTAATTATTTCGGCACTTGCTTTCATATTATTTTTTATTTTAGGAATGGTTTATGTCAAAGATTTATATATTTTTTTTATGGGCAATCTTGATTATAAATTAATGGTTCTCGGGCCAAGCGATATTATCTGGATCTATTTTCATATCGCAACTGTTGTTGCTGTAACTGGAACAATCCCAATAGCTGCATGGCAAATCTGGTTATTTGTAAAACCTGCTTTAAAGCCAGGGGAAAGGAAGGTTACATTAGCGTATATTCCTGCCTTGTTCTTTCTTTTTATTGGAGGGCTGGCATTTGGTTATTTTTTTATTTTCCCAAATGTTATGAGCTTTCTAATCAAATTAGGAAATGATATGTTTACAACCTCTTTTACGGCAGATAAATATTTTAGTTTTTTAATAAATATGACTTTACCTTTTGGTGTAGCGTTTGAATTGCCTCTTGTCTCGATGTTTTTAACAACTTTAGGCATTGTGAATCCACATAAATTAGTGAAACTCAGAAAATATGCGTATTTCATTCTGGTTATCATAGCCTCCATGATCTCTCCGCCAGAATTTATTTCTCATATTTCCGTAGCAATTCCACTGATTCTAATATATGAGATAAGCGTTTTATTATCCAAAATGGTTTTCAGACGAATGCAAAAAAGTCATAGTGTTCAAGACTTCAATAAAGAAATGACAACTAATTAAAATGTAATTGTTGCCTATGAAATGATAGTATAAAAAACGGTTTAAAACAAAGAGTTGGGGATTGCCAACTCTTTTACTTTTTTTCTTACGAAAAGCCTTCAATACAAAAAAAGAAGCCGCCTTAGCAGCTCCTCTTCACGTTAATTTTTTTGAAAGATTGCTTTTACGTTTACCGTAAAATAGATAAATAACAAACCCCACAATCATCCAAATCACAAAGCGAATCCAGGTAATCGAAGGCAGACTGATAATCAGATAAATGGAAAAACCAATTCCGATAATAGGGACAAATGGAACAAACGGCGTTTTAAATCGCCTTTCCAGATTAGGCTGTTTTACGCGCAGCACCATGATGGAAGCGCAAATTAGGATAAAGGCGGACAGGGTTCCGATGTTGACGAGTTCTGCGACTTCATTGATTGGAGTTAAGCCGGAAACAACTGCTGTTACCGCACCAATGATCAGTGTAGGGCGATAGGGGGTCTTATATTTGGAATGTACTTTTGCAAACCAGTTCGGGAGCAATCCATCCCGGCTCATCGCGAACCATATACGTGAACCGGCAAGCATAAAGGAAAACAGTACCGATAAAATCCCAGTAATGGCGGCCGCAGAAATAATCAAGGTAATCCAATTCAACCCCACTTGACTAAAGGCCTTAGCAATCGGGGCTGCATTCCCTAACGTTTCATATGGAGCCATTCCGGTAATTACGAGGGACATTCCGATATAAAGGGAGAGAGCAATCGTTAAGGACAGGACCACCGCCCGTGGCAAATCGCGCTGCGGATTTTTCGCTTCTTCTGCAGCAGTCGTTAACGTGTCATATCCGAATACGGCGAAGAATACCAGAGCGGCACCACCCATCACACCGTGAAAACCAAATGGCATAAACGGATGCCAGTTGGCAGTATCAACGTAAAAACTGCCGACGGCAATGACCACAACCACGATGCTTAATTTGATGATGACCATCAAGTTATTAAATCGTGCTCCCCATTTCATCCCAATGGTAAGCAGTCCGGCGATGGCTAAACTGATAATCATAGCAATCAGGTCAACTTTATGGCCGGCGCCTGTTCCTGGAGCCCCCTGTGCCCACACAGGAACATGAATGCC